>JBBSLG010000038.1:0-44857 GCA_038255435.1 Lysobacterales bacterium | reverse complement strand
CGGGCTGTATCAACGCCGACCGAGGCATTGACTCGCCCCTTCAGGGCTCAAAACGTCGCTCGCCGACTTCCCAGGGCGTTGCCCTGGGCTGAGTTGAATTGCCCCTTCGGGGCGCGCCAAGCCTTAAGTAAGTGCCATTCGGGTCAGTGTAGTATTTCTTTGGATATCCATCGCGGAAATGGTTCTCTGACCCTGTTTCTAGGGCGGATCTTTCGTTGCCACCTCGGCCGCGCTGACCGGCAACAGACCAACGCACAACACGACAAGACTCGTACCGATCCAGCGCATGAAAGCCCCCAGAAGTGGACCCCGACGCTAGGACTCCTAGCCGCCGCGGTCAAGGCCAGAAAGACCCATGCCGGGCCCTTGTGGGCGCGATCCGGCGATCCCGCGCAGGATACGCTGAGCAACGCCAAGCGGATCACGATCACAATCCGATAAGCGAGCATCTTCGGGATATCCACGGACCATGCGCTCGGCGCATCCTACGACAGCGGAGCGAGGCGCGCTTGCGTACGAGGCCCGAAGTGGGCTGCCCGCTCTTGCACTCACCACGTTCCATCGCGCGCATTCCATCGCGCGCAGCGATGGTCGATTGTTGGCGGGACTTCCGGCCAAACCGGGTTTGGAGCTATCGGCAGCCTGCCATCGTATCGACTGGAGTGTTTCTCATGTTTGCAAGTTTTCGCTCAACCCGACTGCGCCAACTGGCATGCGTCCTGTGTTTGACAGCCATCAACGTGCCGGCGGCGTACGCCCAGGCTGTTTTCTTCTTCGCCGACACGCCCTACTTGAGCGAGGCCGATCGTCCGGCTGGATTTGCCAATGGCCCGTTTGTGCTGGAGAACTTTGAGGACGGGCTGATTGATCCTCGACTCACCATCAACGCCGCCGTGATTGGCCCTGGCGGTCTTACCGACTCGGTTGATGGCGATGACGGCGCGATCGATGGCTCGGGTAGCAATGGCCGCAGCGTATTTTCCGGTTCGCCGGTGGAAGTGAGCTTTATGACTCCGTTCCCGACCGCAGTGAGCTTGGTCTGGACCGACGGCGGTACCAATGCCAGCGTCACCTTCGAGGCCTTCGATCCAGCAAATGTCAGCTTGGGCACCATTGGCCAGGTGACACTCGGTGATGCCAGCAATTTCGGTACCACTGCGGAAGATCGCTTTTTTGGTGTCAGCGATGTGGGTGGTATTTCGCGGGTACGCATCTCACACACGTCGGGCGGCTACGAGATCGACCACATCGGCTGGTCCGAACCGGCGGCGAGCGTGCCCGATCTCAGCCTGAGCATGAGTAGCGCAGCCAGCAGCGTCGCGCCCGGTGCCACACTGAGTTACGCGCTGGACTATGCCTGCACTGCAGTCAATCCGCCGACGCGCTCGAACCTGGCTGGGTCTGGGTCGGGTAACTGCGCCAGCGGCGTGGTGCTCACCGGCAGCGTGCCCGCGAACACGCAATTTGCCAGTGCGAGCAGCAGTCCGGGTTGGAGCTGCGTACCGGACGGCAATCCTGGCGCCGCCTGCACCTTTGCCGTGGGCACGCTGGCTGACGGCCAAACCGCCAGCGCCACATTCGCATTGTTGGTCGATGCCGCGTTGCCCCTGGGCGTGACCACGATCAGCAACAGCGCCAGCATCAGCGACGATGGCCAAAGCGGCGGCGACAGCAATCCTGCCAACAACAGCAGCACGCTGGTCATCGCCGTCCTCGCGCCACTGGGCGTCAACAGTATTCCCAGCCTGAATTCGTTTGGCCTGCTCGCGCTGACCTTTCTGGCGCTCGGCTTCGGTCTGCGTAGTCGCCGTGTCCGGCATGCCAGCGCGACGTACTGAGGACAGCAGGGCGCAATAACATTGCGCCGCATTGAATGCCCCGCGCGGTGTGGTTGTGCTGGAATCCATGCGGCGCAATGCCCTGCGGTTATTGTGCCCTACTCGCTGCGCCCTACTCGTTGCTCCGCAGACGATGCGTATCGCTGCGCTCAACGCATCCCACGGTGTCGGGCAGGCCGCTTGTCAACGCCAATCCCACACCACGACTTCCCATAGTTCGTCGGCGGCAGGGTCGGGGTAGACGTGCAGGGTTTCGAAGCCGACGCGGCGGTGGGCGCGCAGCGAGCGCGCGTTGCGTTGAGAAATCTCGGTGACGGTGAAGTCGAACTGCGGCGCGTACGTGTCGCGCAGGTGATGGTAGAGGCCATCGAATACACCCATGCCGCGGAAGTCCTGCGCGACGCAGACCTGGCCCATCACGAACCAGCGTGGGTTGCCGGCAAGCGGCTCTTTGCGCCATTGCAGATGATCGAGCATGGCAAACATCGGCTGCAGGATCGGTACCTGATCGCGGAAATCCTGGGGCATCATCAGACAGTAGCCAGCCAGTGTTCCGCCGGCCAGGGCGATGGCCGAAGGATATTGTCGGTTCATGGCCTGCAGCACATCGCGATCGTGGCGTACGCTGGTGAAGCCGTCGCGCGCGGCGGTGATGGGATCGACATGATCGCGGTGGTTCTGGGCCTGCAGCGCGAGAATAAGCTCGACTTCGTGCGCCCGCGTGACGGTGGTGAATTCGATTGCCATGAGTGCCGTGCGTTGGTGGCTGGTGTTGATCCGGATGGCGCTACTTTCGCAGCCGGCACGGCGCGCGACAAGCTGAGGGACGCAGGGCGCAATAACCGCAGTGCATTGCGCCGCATTGAATTCGTCTCCAAGCGTGAGTGTGCGGGGACCTATCCGGCGCAATCCCTTGCGGTTATTGCGCCCATCGCGACTGTCCCACAGGCGATGCGTTTCGCTGCGCTCAACTCATCCTACGGTGAGCGGCAGCGGGTAGCCCGGATGGAATGCAATGGAATCCGGGGCTCTGGTCTTCCGTGAGGCGCCACTGCCCCGGATTGCGTTGCTCTGCAACTTCATCCGGGCTACTCGCGGCACGTCATCTCCGGTTCGCCATTATCTCGCCCGCGATTGCGCCGTTCGGTTCGCCAACATCCAGCCCGACGGATCGATCGGTTGGTCGATCCACTTGGCATTGGACGAAGGAGCAGGATGAGCGCTATGCGATGGGGGTTTTTGTTGGCGGGGCTGGTGGTCGGGGGTTCATCGATGGCGTCGCAGTGGACTGCGCCGCAGTCGCCGTTTCGGGTCCACGGCAACACGTACTACGTCGGTAGTCGCGGATTGACGGCGTTGTTGATCACATCCGCTGCGGGCCATGTATTGATCGACGTGCCGCTGGAGGAGAACGTGGAGATGATCGAGGCCAACATCCGCGCACTCGGGTTTCGGCCTGAGGATGTCCAGATGATTCTCAACTCGCATGCGCATCATGATCATGCCGGCGGGATTGCCAGGATGGCGCAGCGCAGTGGGGCGAAGGTACATGCAAGTGCGGCCAGCGCCCGTGCATTGCGCGCCGGTGGCGACGACGCGGAGGACCCCCAGCACGGGTCGGCGGCGAAGTTTGTGGCGATAGCGAAGGTGAAGCGCTTCGACGATGGCGCGACGCTGCGGCTTGGCGACATCGAGTTGACCGCGCATCTGACGCCAGGACATACGCCGGGCAGCACGACCTGGACCTGGCGCAGCTGTGAGAAGGGTCGGTGCGTCAGCATGGTCTACGCTGACAGTCTGACCGCGATGGTCGCGGGCAAGTATCGCTACAGCGATCCGGCGCATCCCGAACGCGTTGTCGATTTTCGGGCGGGCTTGAAGTCTGTAGCGGCATTGGATTGCGATGTGCTAATTACGCCGCATCCCGAGGCCAGTGGATTTCTCGATCGGATTGCGCGTCGCGACGGCGGGGATGCGAAGGCCTTGATCGATCGCGATGCCTGTCGCGTTTATGCCAAGGGTGCGGCGGAGCGGCTGGATGCGCAACTCGCCAAGGAGGCTGGATCCGGGGCAGAATAGTTCCGGTGGCGAGGCTGCGGTGCTCCGCGTTCGGCACTTTTTTGCGTGGCGGTGCGGGGTTGACGTAGGGCGATGCGGTTCACTGCGTTCACCACATCCTACGATCGGGGTTGGCGTAGGACGATGCGGTTCACTGCGTTCACCACATTCTACGATCGGGGTGTGCGTAGGGCGATGCGCTTCGCTACGCTCAGCTCATCCTACCTTCATACCTAACTGGCAATGAGTCCGCATGGCGCGTAGTTTCATAGTGACGCTTGCCAAGAATCGGGTTCCGATTTTTCCGGAGCGCTGTGTGGTGTGTTCGAAGCGGTCGACCACATTCGCCGGGATTTCGCACGACAATAGCTCGACGTCGCTCGGCTACTGGTTCCCGTTGTCGCAATTGTTCGGCGAAGGCCACGCCGATGTGCCGCTCTGTCGCTCCTGCGTCTGGAAATTCTGGACGCAGCGTTGGATGCGGGAATGGGGATATTTCGTGTTCGCCGTGGCCGGAATGTTCGTGCTTGCGGGTGTGCTCGCTGATGCTGGCTGGTCCGAAGCGGCGCGCGCCTGGCTGATCGGCGGTCTGGGGCTGGGCTTTGTTCTCGGCTTGATGATTCTGCCGGATATGTTTCCGCGACATTTCGAGTCGAGCATCGACGGCGAAACGGTTCGCTACGAATTTTCGAACCGGCGCTTTGCGATGGAATTCGCCGCGTTGAACGGGTCCCGCGTGCAGGTGCATTGATTGAACTCAGACGCTGCTGCGGAGTTTTTCCAGTGCACGCATGCGCTTGTTGGCGTAGTCCCAGGTATTGCTGGTGACGGCGGCGAGCAGGGACTCGCAGATGGCCATCAACGCCGCATTGGAATCCCAGACCGAGGGTACGACGACGCGTGCGGGCAGCACATGACGGGCGACCTTGGCGATCGGTGACAGCCATTGATCGGTGATCAGGAGCACGCAGACGCGTTGCGCCGCGGCGGCTTCGGCGAGTCGTTGCAGGGAGACCTGGTAGCGCCGGATATCGAAGATCAGCAGGACATCACGCTGGTTCAGATCGAGCAGCTGATCCTGCCAGTTGGCCTCCTGGTCCTGCAGATGGGAAACCCCGGGACGAATCACACGCAGCTGCACCGACAGGTAGCGCGCCAGCGCATCGGTGAATCGGCCACCCACCAGGTGGATGCGATTGCGCCGGTCGCCGAGCAGGGACACGACCTGATCGACTTCGTGGGCCGAGAGGTTTGCGAAGGTTTCTTCGATATTGCGCGCTACCGCTGCTGAAAACGCCGGTGGTGCCGCGGCAGCGCCGGCCGCTCCGCTCAAAGCCGGGCGCTGCGCCTTGCTGAGCGGCGAGCTGAGCTGGGCAGTCAGTTCATCGCGCAGGCGGCGCTGGAAATCGACGTAGGACTCGAAACCGAGGCGGGCAACCATGCGCAGGACGGTCGGGGTGCTGACGCCGACCGCCCTGGCCAGGTCGGTTGCGCTCTGCAGCCCGGCCATCGGGTACTCGGCGAGCAAGCGGTGTGCCACCCGGCGCTCGGTAGCCGGGAAATTGCCAAGGCTTTCACGTAGTTGGTCGACCACGGTCTGGGCCATCGGTCGCTATTTTTCCGGTTGGCTGTCGAAAGCAGTTGACAGCGGTGTCGTTTTGTACGATTTTTTACTGGCGGGCGCAATGGGTTTGGTGTTGTAATTTTCGTTACATCAACCAACAGGCTTTGTGGACATGCACGGATTCGTTCGATCTTCGGCTGCTGCACCGGTTGCGACCCTCAATCGACAGGGCCGGGGCGCCGCCGTGCTGATCTGCGAACACGCCAGCAATTACGTGCCCCAGGGCTATGATCGACTGGGCCTGTCCGCCGCCGATCTGCACACGCACATCGCCTGGGACATCGGCGCGCTCGCACTGGCCGAGCAGTTGTCCGCCCTGCTCGATGCGCCGTTGGTGTTCGCTACTCATTCGCGCCTGCTGATGGATCTGAACCGCGATATCGCGGCGCCGGATTCCATCGTATCGGAGAGTGAGGACCGCCTGGTGCCGGGCAACATGATCATCAGCCAGACCGAGCGCAGATGGCGTTGCGACTGGCTGTATGCGCCATTTCACGCGGCGGTCGAGAATCTGATCGATGAGCGCCTGGCTGCGGGATTGGCCACGGCGGTGATCTCGATCCATTCCTTTACAGCGCAGCTCCATGGTGTCGCGCGGCCCTGGCATATGGGTGTGATCAGTCGGCGTGATCGTCGCCTGGCCGATCGCCTGCTTGATGCTGTCGGCCGCGATTCCAATCTGGTCGTCGGCGACAACGAACCTTATTCGCCTGAGCATGGCGTCTACCACAGCATCGAACGCCATGCCGAACGGCGCGGATTGCCCGGCCTGATGATCGAGGTGCGCAACGATCTGATCAGCAGCTGCCTGGGCCAGACCCAATGGGCGGGACGGCTTGCCAGAGATCTGAAATCATCGCTGGAAGTTTTTGCAGATGTTGCCGTATCGGGGATGCGGCAATCACCGTTGGGAGCAGCCATCAACTAGCTGGGGGAAGGGCATGTCAGAGGCAGCGGGCGTCACTTATACCAAGGTCGACCGGAGTTATTTCGAGAAGCGCGGACTGCGTCGCTACGCAGGCGTGTGGTCTTTGTGGGCGCTTGGCGTGGGTGCGGTGATCTCGGGTCATTTTTCCGGATGGAACCTTGGTCTGGCGCAGGGCTGGGGCAGCATGCTGGTCGCGACCGGCATCATCGCCGTGATGTATCTGGGTCTCACTTACAGTCTTGCCGAAATGTCGCCAGCCTTGCCGCACACCGGAGGTGCGTATTCGTTTGCACGCACTGCGATGGGTCCTTGGGGCGGATTTCTCACCGGACTGTCGGAGAACGTCGAATATGTGCTGACGCCTGCCGTCATCGTATTTTTCATCGGCAGCTACATGGAACAAATCGTCGGCACCTCGGCCGAGATGCAGCCGCTGTGGTGGGTCGGGTTCTACGTGTTCTTTGTCGGGTTGAACGTGATCGGTGTGGAACTCACCTTCCGTGTTGGACTGGTGGTTACCCTGCTCGCCCTGGGCTGCCTGGTCGCGTTCTGGTTCCTGTCCATCGGCCATATCGATTTCAATCGCTGGGCGATGAATGTCGGCCCTGGCGGCGTCGAATTGCCCGAGGGCGGTGGGCCGTTTCTGCCCAATGGCTGGCATGGTGTGTTGCTCTGCCTGCCGTTCGCGGTCTGGTTGTTCCTCGCCATCGAACAGCTGCCACTCGCCGCGGAAGAATCGGTCGATCCCAAACGCGATATGCCCAAGGGCATCCTCGCCGGCATCTTCACCCTGATCGTTTCGGCCTTCATGATTCTCTGGCTCAATCCTTCGGTGACCGGTGTCGGCTCGTTCAAGCTTGGAACCTCGGGCGAACCCCTGCTCGATGGCCTGCGCGGGATCTTCGGTGAGCGCACCGGCATGGTCCAGATCCTGGCTTCGGTCGCTGTGCTTGGCCTGGTTGCGAGTTTCCATACGATCATTTTTGCCAAGGGCCGGCAGATCTATTCGCTGAGTCGCGCCGGTTATTTTCCCTCCGGACTGTCGGTCACCCACGGCACCCGCAAGACACCGCATGTGGCGATGATCACTGGCAGTGTGGTCGCGCTGGCGGTGATGTTCACGCTCTGGTTCGGACTCGGTGCCGAGAATGGCGGCAAGGTAATCGGCGGCGTGCTGCTCAATATGGCGGTGTTCGGCGCGATGTTCTCCTACTTCATGCAGGGCCTGTCCTTCGTGTTGCTGCGACGCAGCCGGCCAAACATGGAGCGTCCTTACCGGAGCCCCTTCGGTGTACTCGGTGCGTTCCTGACGATGATCATCGCCCTGGTCACCCTGTACATCCAGGTGACCGGTGACCCGACCTATCGACTGGGCGTGATCTATGTAGCGGGCTGGTTCGTACTGTGCATTCTGTATTTCCTGTTTGTTGGCCGGCACAAGTTGATTCTGTCGCCGGAAGAAGAATTCGCTCTGGACAAGAGTGGATCCGGTCACTAACTCCCCCCCTGCCCGGCGAACTCCCCGTCGCCCGCGCAGGCAGTGATCGAAGGAGCCGCGGCCTGATCCGCCGCGGCTCGATTTTTTTACCATAGGGAAGCGTATTCAGGAGTAGGCCAATGACGGCAGCGTTGAGTTTCGATGCATTGAAGAAGGCGGTAAAGGCCGGCACGATCGACACCGTGCTCGCCTGTCTGGTCGATATGCAGGGTCGCCTGATCGGCAAGCGATTCCAGGCCGAATTCTTCGTCGACAGTGCATTCGAAGAAACCCATTGCTGCAATTACCTGCTCGCCAATGACATCGACATGGAGCCGGTGCCGGGCTACAAGGCCGCGAGTTGGGGTCAGGGTTATGGCGACTTCCTGCTCAAGCCGGATCTGTCGACGCTGCGCCTTACCCCCTGGCTCGAAGGCACCGCACTGGTGCTCTGCGACGTGCTCGATCATCACAGCCACAAGGATCTTGCGCATAGCCCGCGCGCGATGCTCAAGCGCCAGATTGCACGCCTGACTGAACGCGGCTATCTCGGCATGTTCGCCTCCGAACTCGAGTTCTATCTGTTCGACGAGTCCTACGAGGCCATCCACGCGCGCAACTACCGGGACCCCAAGACCGCGGGTTACTACATCGAGGACTACAACATCCTGCAGACCAGTCGCGAGGAGCCGGTCATCCGCGCGATGCGCAAGGGACTGCAGGCAGCCGGCATACCGGTCGAGAATTCCAAGGGCGAGTGGGGACCCGGTCAGGAAGAACTCAACATCCGCTATGCCGATGCGCTGACCATGGCCGATCGCCACGCGATCATGAAGAATGCCTGCAAGGAAATCGCCATCCAGCAAGGCAAGTCGATCACCTTCATGGCCAAGTGGCGCAACGACCTCGCCGGTTCAAGCAGCCATATCCATAATTCGCTCTGGGATCTCAAGGGGCGTACCGCCTTGTTCCATGATCCCAAGGGGCGCCACGGCATGTCGGCGCTGATGCAGTCCTGGGTTGCCGGTCAGGTCAAGTATGCACGCGACATCACCTGGTTTCTGGCTCCGTACATCAACTCGTACAAGCGTTTCCAGGTCGGCACATTTGCGCCGACGCGCGCGGTCTGGAGTCGCGACAACCGCACCGCCGGCTTTCGCCTCTGCGGCGATGGCGGCAAGGGCATCCGTATCGAGTGCCGTATCGGCGGCGCCGATCTCAATCCCTATCTCGCCTATACCGGCCTGATCGCCGCCGGGCTCGCTGGCATCGACGAAAAGCTCAAGCTGGCCGAGCCTTTCTCCGGTGACGCCTACCAGGGCAGTGCGCTGCCGGAAGTACCCAAGACGCTACGCGCAGCGGCCGAGGCGCTGAGCGGATCGAAGATGTTGCGCAAGGCGCTCGGCAACGAGGTGGTGGATCACTATCATCACACCGCGCAGTGGGAACAATCGGAGTACGACCGCCGCGTCACCGATTGGGAGCTGCAGCGCGGCTTCGAGCGCTACTGAGCGACATCGACCGCAAGCGAGGAACCCCGGCAACTTGGCACGAAGCAAATTGGCACCAGGCAAACGCAGGTAGGCAGGCAAGACGATGAACAGAAAGACGCAGATCATTTCTCCGGTCGATGGCAGCGTCTACGCCGAGCGTGAATATCTTGGCGCCACCGATTTGCATCGCGCGCTCGAACAGGCCGGGTCCGCTCAGCGCGCCTGGCGCACCACGACAATCGAGGATCGCGCGACGCTCTGCCTGGGCGTGGTCGACGCCATGCTGGCGATGGAATCCGAAATCGTGCCCGAACTCGCCTGGCAGATGGGACGGCCCATCCGCTACGGTGCCGGCGAATTGCGTGGGTTCGCCGATCGCGCGCGACACATGATTGCGATCGCGCCGCAGGCGCTGGCCGATGTGGTGCCGGAACCGCGCAGCGGATTTCGCCGATACATCCGTCGTGAGCCCGTCGGTGTGGTGTTTGTCATCGCACCCTGGAACTACCCCTACCTGACCGCCGTCAATGCCGTGATCCCGGCGCTGATGGCAGGCAATGCCGTGCTGCTCAAACACGCCAGTCAGACGCTTCTTGTCGGCGATCGTTTTCAGCAGGCGCTTGATCGCGCCGGCGCGCCGCCCGGCCTGTTCCAGCATCTGGTGATCGATCATGCCCAGTCGGCCGAGATCATTCGCTCGGGGCGGGTGCATCAGGTCAACTTTACCGGCTCGGTCAGTGGTGGTCGGGCGATCTCGCAACTCGCGGCCGAACGCTTCCTCGGCGTCGGGTTGGAACTCGGCGGCAAGGATCCCGCCTATGTTTGCGCCGATGCCGATCTGGAAGATACGGTCGCCAACCTGGTCGATGGCAGCTATTTCAATTCCGGTCAGAGTTGCTGCGGCATCGAGCGCATCTATGTCGATCAGCGCATTCACGCCGAGTTTGTCGAGCGCTTCGAGGCGCTGGCCTATACCTATGTGCTGGGTTCACCACTGGAATCCGCGACCACCCTGGGTCCGATGATCAATGCCAAGGCTGCGGCCCATGTCCGCAACGAAGTCAGGCGGGCGGTCGCCCAGGGCGCTCGCGCCCTGATCGATCCTGCGCGCTTCGAGCGTGATGCGGTCGGCTCCAGTTATCTGGCACCGCAACTGTTGGTCGACGTCAATCACAGCATGTCGCTGATGCGCGAGGAAAACTTCGGTCCGGTGGTTGGAGTAATGGCGGTCGCCTCCGACGAAGAAGCGATCGCACTGATGAACGACAGTGACTACGGACTGACCGCCTCGATCTGGACTGGCGATCTCGAGCGCGCGCAGCGAATCGGCAATGAGATCGAAACCGGTACGGTATTCATGAATCGCTGCGACTATCTCGACCCGGCCCTGGCCTGGACCGGAGTCAAGGATACTGGCCGCGGCGCGACGCTTTCCCGGATCGGCTACGAATGCCTGACCCGTCCCAAATCCTTCCATCTCAAACACGCTGGGTGAGGTCGCGCAATGCGCCGATCACGCCGGAGTTCTGCATGAAATATTTCTCCAACTGGAATTATCCGACCGCGATCAGGTTCGGCGCAGGTCGGATCAGTGAGTTGGCCGAGCAGTGCCGACAGCACGGCATACTCAGGCCGCTGCTGGTTACCGATGCCGGTCTCGCCAATGCCGGCATCACCCAGGCATCACTCGCTGCGCTGCGTTCCGCGCAGCTGGGCGCCGACCTGTTCGCCGACATCCGGCCCAATCCGATCGGCGCCAATCTCGATGCTGGCGTCGCTGCCTATCGTCAGGGCGGCCATGACGGCGTGGTTGCCTTCGGCGGCGGCAGCGGCCTCGACATGGGCAAGCTGATTGCGTTCATGAGTGGGCAGACGCGCCCGGTCTGGGACTATGAGGACATCGGCGACTGGTGGACCCGCGCCGATCCTGCCGGCATCGCGCCGGTGATCGCCGTGCCGACGACCGCGGGCACCGGATCGGAAGTCGGTCGCGCCGGCGTGGTGACCGATGAGGCAACGCATACCAAGAAGATCATCTTCCATCCGCGCATGATGCCGGTGGTGGTGATCTGCGATCCCGAGTTGACGGTCGGCATGCCAGCGAAAATCACGGCGGGGACCGGCATGGACGCACTCTCGCATTGCCTGGAAGCCTACTGCGCGCCGGGCTTTCATCCACTCGCCGATGGCATCGCGGTGGAGGGCATGCGTCTGGTCGCCGAGGCGCTGCCGCGCGTGGTCGCCAATCCGCAGGACCTCGAAGCGCGTGCGCAGATGATGGCGGCTGCCGCGATGGGCGCGACCGCATTCCAGAAAGGATTGGGTGGCATGCACGCACTCGCGCATCCGATCGGGGCGCTCTGCGATACCCACCACGGCATGACCAATGCAACCCTGATGCCCTACGTGTTGAATTTCAACCGCACTGCGATCGATGCGCGGATCGCACGCCTGGCCGCCTATCTCGGATTGGCGCAGCCGAGTTTCAAGGGCTTCTTGCAATTTATCCTCGATCTGCGCGCACAGATCGGCGTGCCGCATACGCTGCGCGAACTTGGCGTGGCTGCGGATCGCGCTGCGTTGGTCGCGGAGATGGCGGTTGCCGACCCATCTGCGGGCGGCAATCCGGTGCCGCTCGATGTACAGGCCACGCGTTCGATTTTCGATGCTGCCTGGGCAGGCGCCTGAGCCCGACGCAGCACGCCACGGCAGCCCGGCTGCCGTGGCGGCCTTGATCAGAATCCGAATTCGAATCCGAGCCAAGGCGTACCATCGCCGCCGCCGTCAAAATCGAACCACTGGTAGGACGCACGCAGGGCGAGCGGGCCATCGAAGTGGTAACGCGCGCCCAGCTCGAGATAGGCGCCAGTATCATCAACTGCGAACGGGCCGTAACCAATCGGTGGCGGGTCGAGAATGACACTGGAGAGGCGACCCGCTTCGCGAAGATTGAATGCGCCGAGGCCGGCGAAGAGGTCGAAACGCTCGGCGACGGCACGCCGGTAGCTCAGGCCCACTGTCCGCAGGTTCCCATCGGCGATGAAATAATCCTGGACGACGTTGAAGCGCGTGCGCGTCTGGCCAAGATCGGTGTAGCCAAGTTCGATGGCCCAGTGACTGTTGAAGTTCCAGCCTGCGTAGGCCGCTCTGGGTGCCTTGGTATCGAAAAAATCCCATTCGCCGTCGAAGCGATTGGTCATTTCGTTGCCTACACGCACGCCGACATGGACGCGGTCGTGATCCTTGGCAGGGTCAGCGTTCGCGGCGAGTCCGCTCAACAGCATCAATACTAAGCAGCAATTTCGAAATCGTTTGGCGAACATGGCGGGTCCTCAGCGAATGAATTGGAGGTGCCGATCGGCAGCCTCAGCATTCAGTACGCGTCCCGAGGCCGGAAACTGTCACTCCAGCCGGCGCCGTGATGCACGCTATGAGGAACGGGAGTCCGTGCTGATGGTGGCCGCATCCTTCTCGCAAGCGAGTGGCTGCGGCGGGGAAGGCGGCTACGAAACGCGATCGTAGATCAGATCGAACACGCCGTGGCCCAGGCGCTCACCGCGCTTCTGGAAGTGCGTTTCGATGCGCCAGGCCGGACGCGGCGCGACCTCGCGCGGACCAAGTCGATTGCGGAAACCCGGTGCTGCTTCCATCACGTCCAGCATATGCCCGGCATAGGCTGCCCAGTCGGTCGCCAGATGGAACATGCCACCCGGCACTAGTTTGCGGGCCAGCCGTTCGACAAACGCCGGCTGTACGATGCGCCGCTTGTTGTGGCGTGCCTTGTGCCAGGGGTCAGGAAAATACAGGCGCAGTTCGGCCAGGGATGCATCGGCAATTTCGTGATCGAGTACTTCGACCGCATCGTGGTGGTAGACGCGCAGGTTGGCGAGGCCAGCCTTGGCCGCATTCAGCAGAAGTCGACCGACGCCGGGACGATGGACTTCGATGCCGAGATAATCACGATCCGGATCGGACTGCGCGGCAGCGAGCAGGGCCTCGCCATTGCCGAATCCGATCTCGAGAATTTTCGGCGCGTTGCGGCCAAAAGTCAGATCGAGATCGCGCGGCTGTCCAGCATAGTCCAGACCATAGCGCGGCCAGCTTTCGGCCAGCGCGCGCTCCTGTCCCGGCGTCAGCCGGCCCTGGCGCAGCACATAACTCTTGATGGCGCGATGGCCGCTTTCAGTGGGTTCATTCATGGGTTGGACGGCCGTTCGGGGCAGGCGCCTGCTGCGTCGTAGAGTCAGATGAAACTGCCGTCGATCGGGCTGGACGCGCTGGCGTAGCGCTTGCGCGGTATGCGACCGGCAAGGAAGGCTTCGCGGCCGGCCTCGACCGCCTTGCGCATCGCGCTCGCCATCAACACCGGATTGCGTGCACCGGCAATCGCGGTATTCATCAGCACGCCATCGCAGCCGAGTTCCATCGCAATGGCGGCGTCGGATGCAGTGCCGACGCCGGCATCGACCAGCACTGGCACCTTGGCGTTTTCGACGATGGTCAGGATGTTGTACGGATTGCGGATGCCGAGCCCGGAGCCGATCGGTGCGGCCAGCGGCATCACCGCAACGCAGCCCATCGATTCGAAGGTGCGCGCGACGATCGGATCGTCATTGGTGTAGACCATGACTTCGAAGCCTTCGTGGATCAGCACCTCGGCGGCCTTGATGGTCTGCACTATGTCGGGGAAAAGCGTAACCGGATCACCGAGCACTTCGAGTTTGGTCAGCGCATGACCATCGAGCAGTTCGCGCGCCAGTCGGCAGGTGCGGATGGCATCCTCGGCGCTGTAGCAACCGGCGGTGTTGGGCAGATAGGTGTACTTCGATGCCGGCAGCACGTCGAGCAGGCTAGGTTCGCCAGCGTTCTGACCGATATTGGTGCGGCGGATGGCGACGGTAATGATCTCCGACCCGGCTGCTTCAGTGGCCAATCGGGTCTGTTCGAGATCGATGAACTTGCCCGTTCCGGTCAGAAGGCGCGAGCGGAATCGGCGTCCCGCAATGATCAGCGGATCGTCGATGGAGGCGATTGAGGATTCAGAGAGGGCGGCGTTCATCGCCGCATTATCGCAGACTGCGCACGGCAAACGGAGCCGGCGAGCGATCCGGGTGGAGCTTGCGCACCTTCCACCCGGAGCGGACCCGTACTCAGAACCCGAACTCGACGCCGAGATAGGGCGTGCGCCCGGCGGTTGGTTCGATACCGTCGCTGCGTACGCGCGAGTAGTACGACTCGTCGAGCAGATTGTTGACGCCGCCGAGCAGCTTGATGTGTTTGCTCAGCGCCCATTCGGCGTTCAGATCAAACACTTCATAGCCCGGGATCACCGCAGCGATTGTGTAGGGCGCGATGCCGCCGCTGCGATTGGAGTCCTGCCAGTAGTGATCGTCGACCCGGGTTCCGGTCAGCGCAAGTTTCAGCCAATCGCCGTTTCGGTAGATCAGGCCAGCCTTGGCGACGTGATCCGGAGCGAACGCTGGTGTATTGCCGACCAGGGTGGCATTGCTGCTGCGCACGATTTCGGCATCGAGAAAGGAGGCGCTGGCGAACACGGCGAGATGGCTGTCACCATCAGCCGCGGCAAGGAAATCATACTCGCCGGAGAGCTCGATGCCCTGATGACGCGAATCGCCGGAATTGACGCGGAGCACTTCGTTCAGCCCATTGACGACGACGATCTGGGATTCGATCTTGTCCTCGAAATCGATGCGGAACAGGCTGATGTCGAAAAACAAGCCGAGCATCGGAGCGCCGCGCAGGCCGAGTTCGAAGTTCATCGCATCGGCGACATCCGGATCATTGTCGAGCGAGAGATTCGAGGTCGGATTGGCGACATCATCGAACCGCATCGGGCGGTAACCCTGCGAGACATTGGCATAGGCCTGCAACTGTTGCTCGGGCCAGTCGTAGGTGGCGCCGAAGCCGAACAGGGGCACGTTCTGCTTGAACGTGCGATCGATCGGATCGCGCGGCAGACCGCGCAGAGTTTCCGGCTCGAAAATGTCGTACTCCAGCCACTCGAAGCGCGCCGCCGGGATCAGGCTCAGGCGATCGAAGCGGAACACATTCTCGGCGAAGATGGCGGTGTACTTGGTCTCGCGCTCCTGTGCGTAACTGGTCGGAGCGACGACACCATTGGCCGGCACGTTGAGCTGTGTACGCGGGCTGTCATCGCGATAGTGGGTGAGGCCAAAGGTCAGCGTGTTGTTGCTGCCCCAATCCTGGCTGACCCGCACATCCAGCCCGTTGCTGTCGAACTGCTGAAGATCAAAGGCGGTGCTGACATTGATCGGCAGGTTACCGGGCAGGATGCGCGGCTGCCGCTCGCTGTAGCGATCCTGGCTGGCGTACCAGAGTTTGATATCGAGTGCGCCGTTCTCGCCGAGACTGCGCTGATGGCTGAGTACCGCGATATCACGGTCGATCCAGATGCGATTGTTCGGCGTCGATGACCACTCCGGCTGGCTGGCATACACGTTATCGGGCAGGCGGCCGGCTTCACCGCTTTCCGACTCGTAGCTGTACAGGTCCAGGCGCCAGCTTGCGTCATCACTCTGACGCCAGAACATGGAGGCGCCGAGGCCATCGACTTCCGAGTCGGCGTTCGGGCGCAGACCATCGAACTGACGATGGTCGTAGCTGATCAGCCAGCCAAAGTTCTCGCTGCCGCCGCTGATTTCGTTGTAGGTGGCGTACATGCCGTCCTTGCCGCCGCTATGACGGGTCAGCAAGCCGAAATCCTGCCCGGTTGCGGGCGCCCTGGTGATGAAGTCGATCGACGGGCCCGGCTGCGGTCCGTAGAGCAGGGACGAACCCCCGCGCACAAAGGCGATGCGCTCGACCCGGTCGATCGGCGGCAGGTAATAGATGGTCGAGTAGCCGAACCAGTCGCTGCCGAGCGGAATGCCGTTTTCGAAGAAGCTGACGAATTCGGATTCATGCGGATCGCCCAGCCCGCGGTAGTTCACGTTGTAGTAGCCGGGAATCTGCTGCTCCGAGAGCAGCACACCGGGCAGACGGGAAAACGCCTGACGCAGCTCGTTGTTGACCACCTCGGGCTGATCATCAAGGGCGACCACTGTGCTCTTCTTGCCGGTCAGCACCTTGCCGTCTTCGATCTCGCTGGCGATCTGGGTGAAGCGCGGATCGGCCAGCGCTTCGGCGGTGACATCCTGGCGATCCAGCCTGGTCGGGGCAGAACGCCCGCCCGCGGCATCATCTGCCAGGCTGGTTTGGCAGAGCGCCGCAGTGACCGCAAGCACGATGAGCTTGACCTTCATGTTGATTTCCTTGGATTTAATCAAGTTGGGGTGAATGGATAAGTAGCTTAATGCGAATCACTCGCGCTAACAAGTGGATTCAGCGGCTTGCCTGAGCCGCCAGCGCTCAGTAGCCTCAGCTTCCTTTTCGATACCGGCTCCCGCGAGCCCGGAGCCCCTATGACCTCAGAACTCGCCGCTCTCAATGAGTGGGTGCACAGCGTTGCCCGACTGACCCGACCCGACCGCATCCACTGGTGCGATGGCAGCGAGGCCGAACTGCAGGCGCTGACCCAGTTGATGCTGGAAACCGGCGATCTGATTGCGCTCAATGGGCATACCCATCCGAACTGCTACCTGCACCGGTCTAGCCCCTCGGACGTGGCCCGGGTTGAACATCTGACCTTTGTCTGCAGCGAAGACCGCGAGACCGTCGGCCCGAACAACCACTGGATGGCGCCGGCCGATGGCCACGCCCGGATGGATGCCTTGTTCGAAGGCTGCATGAGCGGGCGCACCCTGTATGTCGTGCCCTATTGCATGGGCCCGATCAATTCGCCGATCGCGCGCTGCGGGGTCGAGATCACCGACTCGCCGTATGTCGTTGCCAACATGCGCCTGATGACCCGAATGGGCGCCCCTGCCCTGGCCCGGATCGAGCGCGAGGGCAAGTTCGTCAAAGGTCTGCACTCGATCGGCGATCTCGATCCCGAACGCCGCTTTATCATGCACTTCCCTGAAGAACTGATGATCAAGTCGGTCGGCTCGGGTTACGGCGGCAATGCCCTGCTCGGCAAGAAATGCCATGCCCTGCGGATTGGTTCCTACCAGGCGCAGCGCGAGGGCTGGTTGGCCGAACACATGCTGATTGTCGGCATCGAGAATCCACAGGGTGAAACCCACTACATCGCGGCGGCGTTTCCATCGGCCTGCGGCAAGACCAATCTTGCCATGCTGATTCCGCCCGATGCCTACAAGGAAGCCGGCTGGAAGATCTGGACCGTTGGCGACGACATCTGCTGGATGCAGCCGGGTCCGGATGGCCAGCTCTGGGCGATCAATCCCGAGGCCGGATTCTTTGGTGTGGCGCCGGGCACCAGTGCCAAGACCAATGCCAATGCCCTGGCGATGCTCAATCGCGATGCGATCTTTACCAATGTCGCGGTGACTGCCGACAACCAGCCCTGGTGGGAAGGTCTCGATCAGCGCATGCCGGCGAAGGACTGGCAGGGCCGCGCCTACGATCCGGCGAACGGACCGGCCGCGCATCCGAACTCGCGTTTCACCGTGTCCGCCCGCCAGTGTCCGAGCTGGACCGAGCGCGCTGAAGATGCCGGCGGCGTGCCGATCTCGGCGATCATCTTCGGTGGTCGGCGCGAGTCGCTGATCCCTCTGGTGTTCGAGGCGCGCGACTGGACCCACGGTGTCCTGGTCGGTGCCGCAATGGCATCGGAGACGACGGCCGCTGCGACGGGCGCGGTCGGCGTGGTGCGCCGCGATTCGATGGCGATGAAGCCGTTCTGTGGTTACAACTTCGCCGACTACTTTGCGCACTGGCTCAGTTTCGAAAAGGACGGCTCCAAACTGCCGCGCATTTTCCACGTCAACTGGTTCCGCAAGAATGCCGAGGGCAAATTTCTTTGGCCCGGATTCGGCGACAACCTGCGCGTACTTGAATGGATATGCAATCGCTGCGCCGGTCACGCCGACGCCGTCGCAACGCCAATCGGCATGCTGCCCACCGATGACGCGATCAATACCGAGGGTCTGGATATCAGCGCCGACGCCATGCATGAACTGCTGCACGTCGACGTCGAAGGCTGGAAACTCGAACTCGCCGCCATCGGCGAATACTTCGACAGCTTCGGCAGCCGTCTGCCGATCGCATTGCACGGAGAGCAGGAGCGCATCGCGGCGGCTTTGGCGGATTGAGTTTCGGCGACGCCGAACGAACCAGCAGAAGGAGACGGATTGGGCGCGTCGCCAACAGCGGCGCGTTGCCGCATAGGCCAGCCGTGAAGCGAAGCCGCGCGCGTAGCCGGCACTGCTGCTGATCGGCCCGAGTCTACGCCCATCCAATACAGAGAGGCCCTCAAGACAGTCGCGGGGATCGGCCATATTGCGTGCAAGTGTGCAACACCACACTAGCTGCCGCAGCGATAGCCGCTACTGCCAGAAAGGCTTGGCGGCGTCTTTCTCCAACGGACACCGGGGGCTTCGCGCTGCACTTGTTGCGGCTCAGCCCCCAGCGATCGGGGGCCAGCTGGTGATCGGCGCATTGACCCAAACCGCCTCAACTGATCGCTGGCGCTCTCTGCGGCAACGCACCCGATTGAATCGAGCAAGTATCATCGGCAGGATTGCCCGGCTGGATTGGATCGCGCTGCCTATGAAGCCTTACCAATGGATACTGTTTGACGCCGACGAGACGCTGTTTCACTTCGATGCCTACAGCGGGCTGCGCAATATGATAGGCGCTTATGGCGTGGACTTCGGCGCGGACGACTATGCGACCTACAATGAATTGAACCGGCCGTTGTGGGTGGATTATCAGGATGGTCGGATCAGTGCGGAGCAGTTGCAGCAGCGGCGCTTCAACGCCTGGGCCGAACGCCTGCAGGTGTCGGCGGCGCGCTTGAACAGCGAATTTCTGGCGGCGATGGCGGACATCTGCAAACCGATCGATGGCGCCGTTGATCTGTTGGAAATGCTCAAGGGCCGGGTACGACTTGGCCTCATCACCAACGGGTTCACCGAGTTGCAGCGCGCACGTCTGCAGCGCACCGGTTTGCATGCCCATTTCGAGGTGCTGGTGATCTCGGAGGAAGTGGGCTATGCCAAGCCCCATCGCGGAATTTTCGATCATGCGCATGGCCTGATGGGAAAGCCCGATCCCGGCTGCGTGTTGATTGTCGGCGACAAGCTCGAGACCGATATTCTCGGCGGCATCAATGCCGGATTTGATACCTGCTGGTTCAACCCTGCAGGCCTCGCGGAGGCTGACGGAATTGCGCCGCACTATCAGGTGCGGTCGCTACTCCAATTGCAGGAAAGGCTGCAGACCGTGTTGAGCGCGTAGATCGAGGTTGATCCGTCGCCCTGGCGGTCGCAGGGTGCGATGAAGTCTCTCTTGTAGAGCCTGGCTTGCCGCGCTGCATTTGATTTTCTTCTCGCATTGATGAAGATCAAGAGCAGCGCGGCAAGCCACGCTCTATGCAATCCCCGGGGACGACCGAACGGAGTCGCCAGGGGACAACGGCAATGCCAACGGCAACGACGAAGCAAGAGCGGAGCGGATGATGATCGCTGCTCAGGATTCAGCGGGCTCGGCAGTGGCGCGGCGAATTTCGAAGCAGTGGTGGATGCGTTCGTTGCGTGCGAAATCGAATGGAATCGTGCGTCGGCTGGTATCGATGATGTCGAGTCCGGCAAGCGCGTCGCGATCGATCTTGAAGCGGCGATTGTTGTTGGAGAACAGGATCAGGCCGCCCGGTGCGAGGCGTTCGACGCAGGCCTTGAGCAGGCGCACATGGTCGCGCTGCACATCAAAATCGTCGGCGCTCTTCGAGTTGGAAAAGGTCGGCGGATCGACATAGATCAGATCATAGGTTCCGCCATCGGTCTCGATGAAGCGCATGGCGTCGCCCTGGACCAGTCGCTGTGTCGGCTTGGCCAGATCATTGAGCGCGAGATTGGCCTCGGCCCAATCCAGATAGGTGTTGCTCAGGTCCACACTGACCGTGGCTGCGGTGCCACCGGCGGCGGCATAGACGGTGACGGCGCCGGTGTAGCAGAACAGATTCAGAAAGCGTTTGCCGTGGGCGAGTTCGCGCACGCGCTGACGCAGCGGCCGATGATCCAGAAACAGTCCGGTATCCAGATAATCGAACAGGTTGACGCGAAATTTCAGGCCGCCCTCGCTGACATTGAAGAAGCGGTTCTGCTCGTCCTGGCGTGTGTATTGCTCAAGGCGCCCACGCTTGAGCCGGGTCTTCTCGGCGACGCGCTCGCGTGGCACCTCGAATACATCGACGGCAACGCGCAGCAGTTCGTTGAAGCGACGCCGCGCGATGGCTTCGGGAATATCCTTGGGCGCAGCGTATTCCTGCACATGCAACCAGCCTTCGTAGACATCGATGGCGGCGGCGTAGTCGGGCAGGTCGGCGTCATAGGCGCGGTAGCAAGTGATGCCTTCGCGGGCCAGACGCGGACGCAGATGCTTGAGATTTTTCTGCAGGCGATTCTTCAGCCCAATAGCACCCTCGGACAAGGGGCGATCAGGATCCACGGCCCGCCACTCGGCACCGGAACTGCCGGGCTCGAAGCAATACAGTCGGCATTCGATGGCGCCGTTGTAGAACGCATAACTTTTGCTCGAGCGGATGCCGGTGGCGCGCGCGAGTTCGGGTTCGCTGGTGATGAATGCGGCTTTCCAGCCAGCGAAGGCAGGGTGCAGGCGACTGCCGAAGGCGCGATAGGTATCGACCAGCAGGCTGTTGTCGCCCATGCGTTCGCCATAGGGCGGGTTGCTCAGCACCAGGCCGGTATCGAAGCCGGCCGGACGCTCGAGCGCATCGACCGAGGCGTGCGAGAAAACAATCAGCTCGCCGACACCGGCCGCTGTCGCATTGGTTCGAGCGGCGCCGACGATGGCGGCATCACGATCGGATCCAAAATAGCGCGCCGGCTCGCGCGCGCGACCGGCGTCTGCGCGGGCGCTGGCCTCCTCGCGCAGGCGACGCCAGAGTTCGGGATCGAACTGTTTCCAGCCGAGGAAACCGAAGTAGTCGCGTTGCAATCCGGGGGCGATATCCGCCGCCATCGCCGCACCCTCGATCAGCAGGGTGCCCGAGCCAGCGAACGGATCCATCAGCGCGCCGCCAGCCGCCGCAACCGCCGGCCAGCCGGCACGCAGCAGCAGCGCGGCTGAGAGATTTTCTTTCAGTGGTGCCTCGTTGCTGCCGCGCCGATAGCCGCGCTGGTGCAGGGACGAACCGCTGAGGTCCAGGCTGATCTGTGCGATTGAGCCGCGCACGAACAGGTGCACGCGGACATCCGGATCGCGGGTCTCGATATCGGGACGCGCGCCGCAGCGTTCGCGCAGGCGATCACAGATCGCATCCTTCAGTCGCTGCGCCGCAAACTGCGAATTGCGCAGCGCTTCATTGGTGCCATGGGCATCGATAGCGAGCGTGCCGCGTGGATCGATGTGGTCTTCCCAGGCGAAATCGAGCGCGCCCCGGTACAGGGACTCGCTGTCGGCATCATCAATCTTCACGATCGGCAACAGCACGCGGCTGGCCAGGCGCGACCACAGGCAGGCGCGATAGGCGAGTTCGATCTCTCCCTCGAAATGCACGCCGGCAATGGTCTGCTTGACGCTGGTAGCACCTAGCGCGAGCAGTTCGGCGGCGAGCAGTTCCTCCAGACTTTTCGGACAGGCGGCGAAAAATCTCATGGGGTGCTCAGCCTGGTGAGGAATCCGGCGAGCCGGTCAGCGCTGCAGTCGACGTGATTGCTCAGACGATGACTGTCATTGACCAGATGCAATTCCAGGCTGCGCGCCGCACAGAAGTCGTAGACGACGCGCGCCGGAATCAGTTCATCGTGCCAGCCATGCAGCACGTAGGTGGGAACCGGGGCGAGTTCCAGCAGGCGCTCGGATCCGGGCATTTGCAGGGGCAAGGCGAGCAGAAACAGGCCGCGTACTTTGACCTGCAACGAGGCCAGCGCCGAAATGTAGGCGCCAAAGCTCGATCCGGCGAGCACCAGGGTTCCACTCTGCTGGCCGCAGAGATCGACCAGTCTTTGCAATCTTTGCTCGGCGCCGGCGAGACCATTGGCGGCATCCAGATCGCGATAGTCGGGCCGCAGACTGCGCCAACCCAGGGCATCGGCGGCCGCTGCCATGGCGCTGACCTTGCTGGCATCGGGTCCGGACTCGAGTCCATGGGAAAGAATGACGGTGCCGAACATCGGCGGCCTCAGCGGTGACAGACGGGCGCGGATGTTATCGCGAAAGCCATTGCCGACATGCGCTCTGCTTCAAACCGCATCGATCTGTGCCCTGTAATGCGCCTGGGCTGCGGCGACATCGAGTACCAGTACAGCTTGTCCGGGTTCTGGATCGCTGCGCTGAAGGCTGCATTGGCGCAGGAAGCGGCCGAGCGCCTGGTCGAACGAACTGCTCTCGGTGTGCCGCAGGATCAGCGCGGCATCGCTGTAGTTGGGGCCGAAGCGGGCGCAGAACGCTGCCACGGACTCATCGCTATAGGGCACGCCGCGGGCGCTCAGCCAGCGCGACATCTTGATCGGATGCTGATCGAGGGCGATCACCAGGGTGGGCGCCAGCACGGCCAGCAGGCGATGCCAGAACGGCGGCAAGTGGCTCGCGATCAGCAGCCGATGACCAGCCCACCACTGCGCGAAGAACACTTTGAGATCAGGCCATCGGCGCAGTTCTTCGATGATTCGAAGCTCAGGGTCCGTGGCGAGTTCCGGATGCGTGTGCAGCAAGTACTGGATCGCGCTGGACTTGCCGCTGCCGCTTTCGCCGCAGAGCACGACCACGCGGATGCCGCGCAGTTCGAACGCGGCCAGGCCGAGCGCATCGTCAAAGTCGCGGATCATCTCGATTTGGGCAGAAAGTCTTCAAATACCAGCCCATCACAGGCGCATTTGAGTTCCTGGTCGACGAACAGCGGGTGCAGCAACTGGATTTCCCAGCGCAGATCGATGCCATGGCTGGAACTGGTCTGCAAGGGTGGATAGAGCACCTCGAACATCTCCTCGAAATCGAGTTCGCCATCGAGATAACTCTCGACCGGCGTATTGGCCGGGATATGCGGCAGGTACTGGTCGTAAATCACCACGCCGCGAAATGGTGTGGCGAACGAAACGGTACGCCGTTTGGTGCCTGATCCTTCCTCGTACTGGCCTTTCTCGTCATTGACCGCGACGACGCGTAGACGGGCTTTCTCCAGGGCGACCCGGGCCCGGCCACGGATCAGGTCACGTGCGAGCCTGCGTTCTCCTCGCCGCGGAAAGGGTTTGTGCGGTCCGAGTTCGAACGTCATGTAACGGCGCAATTGCGCGCGGATCGCGATCCAGATGGCGATGCCGGCGCCGCCGCTGCCGAACAATGACTTCATCATCGGTGATTCCGAGCCATCGCTACCGGAATGGTCATAGAAATAGGTGCCCGCCTCGGGTACGAATTCATCGTGCAGTCCGAGCAGGGAATTGATGCCAATCAGCACCGAGCCGGCGATCGACAGCACCATCACGATCATCCGGTTGCGCGCTGGAATGGCACGCAGGTTGGCCCGAAAGCTGTAGGCATCCGGCGGCTCGATCAATTTGCCGGCGTCGTCCTTGGACGCCGGTGATCGCGCCAACTGGCGCTCGACCTCGGTATGCAGCTTGGTATCGAAGATCAGCCCGTCATCAATCTCGATATGGACCTGCAGATCCATGTCGATGTGCTTGCCGGTGTGACTGTAGAGTCGGTGCAGGGACTCATTGAGCGGAATCTCGTAGTGGCTGCCGGTGATCCGGAACTCCTCGGACTGGATGCTCCGGTTCTCGTCGATTCCGCGGCTGCGCTTGGTTTTGACGTGCAGCCTCAGCTCGAGCCGGGCCTTGCGGCCGACGGCATTGGCGGGCAGGCCTTCAACGACCAGGCGCGCCTTGCCGGAACTGGCTGATTCGTCGAATCGGGCAGAAATTGGTGTGCTCATGCTGATCCCCGACCTGCGCCACTGGCGCCTTTGTTAAGATTGCCGACAATCCAACGGCATCCGCTCATGACCATCCGTACCCGTTTTGCTCCAAGTCCCACTGGTTTTCTGCACATTGGCGGCGCCCGAACCGCATTGTATTGCTACCTGGAGGCCCGTCGTCGCGGCGGCGAATTTGTCCTCCGGATCGAGGACACCGACCACGAGCGCAGCAGCCAGGCCTCGGTCGACGCCATTCTGGACGGCATGGACTGGCTCGGGCTCGACTATGACGAGGGCCCCTATTATCAGACGCAGCGGCTGGACCGATATCGACACGTGGCCAACGATCTGGTCCGCCAGGGCAAGGCCTATCGCTGCTGGTGCAGTCGCGAGCGGCTCGACGAGATGCGTGAGGCGCAGATGGCCGCAGGCGAAAAGCCGCGTTATGACGGCCGTTGCCGTGAGCAGCCGATTGCCATCGATGGCGTGACTCCGGTCATCCGGTTCCGCAATCCGCAACAGGGCAGTGTGGTCTTCGTCGACAAGGTGCGCGGCCGCATCGAAATCGCCAACAGCGAAATGGATGACCTGATCATCTGGCGCTCGGATGATTTCCCGACCTACAACTTTGCCGTCGTCGTTGATGACATCGACATGAAGATTACCGAGGTGATTCGTGGCGAGGATCACATCAACAATACGCCCAGACAGATCAATATTTATCAGGCGCTGGACGCAGTGCCGCCCGAGTTCGCCCATTTGCCGATGATCCATGGTCCGGATGGCGCCAAGCTGTCCAAACGCCATGGCGCGGTCAACGTGATGCAGTATCGCGACGATGGCTACCTGCCGCATGCCTTGATCAACTACATCGCGCGCCTGGGTTGGTCACATGGCGATCAGGAAATTTTCTCGCGAGAGCAACTGCAGCAGCTGTTCGATGTCGAGGATGTCAATCGGGCACCATCGCGCTTCGATTTCGACAAGCTCGCCTGGCTCAATCAGCACTACATGAAAAATGATTCGCCGGAGTCAGTGGCCGCTCATCTGATGTTCCATCTGCGCGAACAGGATTACGATCTGGCGCGCGGACCCAAGGTCGCGGACGTCGTCGTCGCCCTGCGCGACCGGGTCAAGACGCTGAAAGAAATGGCCGAGCGCGCTCGCTGCTGGTATCTGGATCTGGATGGCTTTGACGCGGAGTCGGCCAGCAAGCATCTGCAGCCCGCAGCGGTTGCGGGATTGACGGCTGCGCGTGAACAGCTCGTTGCGATAGCGCCAGCAGATTGGGCGCCGGCACAGGTCGACGCCGCATTGCGCGCAGCGGCAGAGGCGACCGGCCTCGGACTGGGCAAGGTGGCCCAGCCCCTGCGCGTGGCGATGACAGGCAGCCAGGTGTCCCCGTCGATCGACCACACGGTGTTCCTGGTGGGTCAGGCGCGTGCGATCAGTCGAATCGATGCCGCGCTCCGGCATATCGAGGCCGTTGCAGCATGATCGATGCACTGCTCAAGCTGGACATGACCTGGCGATTGACCGCCGTGGCCGGCTTGGTCCTGTTGTTTGCCCTGATCGGCATCTTTCTCGGTTCGTTCCGCAATCGAAGATTGCTCGGTGGCCTGCTCGGCGGCTTGCTCGGGCCGGTCGGTTGGCTGCTGTTGTTCCTGATTCAGCCGGCCTATGTACCCTGTCCACAGTGCAACGCGCTGGCGCATCCGCGCTGGGCTCGTTGTCCGGCCTGTCAGTGCGATCTGCAGCGTGCCCTCAAACGTGCCAGCAGCGCCGAACAGCGCGCGGCCCGAGCCGATTGGCGTTGAACCCAGGAACGATCATGACAACGTCGGGCGCCCACCATCATCATGCCCATGCACCCAATCGCTTCGTCCAGGAAGTTGAGACGACCTGCGAACGGCGCGGACTTCGGCTCACTCCACTGCGCCGTCGGGTGCTGGAACTGATCGCCGCGGATGAGCGGCCGGTCAAGGCCTATGATCTGCTCGATCGACTGCGCCTGGAGACTGGAAAATCGGCACCGCCGACCATTTATCGCGCTCTTGATTTCCTGCTTGAGCATGGCTTCATCCACAAGCTGGAGTCGATCAACGCGTACACTGGCTGTCACCATCCGAGTGAACGCCATTCACCGCCTTTCTTCATCTGCAAACAGTGCGGACATGCGACCGAGTTTTGCAATAGCGAGGTTGCCGACCTGCTCCTGCGTCACGCCCACGAACTTGGCTTTGCCGCGCAGGAGCAGACCCTTGAAGTGCACGGAATCTGTGCCCGGTGCCGACGTGGTTGATCATCGTTGGCTGAAGTCGGTGTTGTACTTGGTCAGTGCCAGTCTGGTAATTTTTTCGGGTGCGGTTTCGGCGCAGGATTTTCCGATCGAGCCCGCCCGGAAGCCGGCCGCGGCACAGCCCGCGAAGGCTTCCGTGCCTGCGCAGGCGCCGGTCAAGAAAGCAGTGCCCGCGCCGACAGCGACCAAGGCAGCGAAGCCGAGTCGCCCGGTGCCGGCAAAGCCGAAACCGGCCCCGGTCAAATCGGCTGCGCCTGGCCGGGCCGTGGCGGTGCCACCTCCCGCGCCGGTGGGCACCGGCCCCACGCCTGCTGCGGCCGCTTCGATTTCGAAAACCGAGGGTGCAGCCGTCCAGCCTCCTGAAGTGACCGGGGCAATGCCGGCCGCAATGGTCGAGGGGCCGCCAGACGAGTCCTTTGTCGGCGGACTCGACGAAGTTCCGACCCAGTCGGGCCCGCTGTTGATGCTGGGTGAAAGTATCGAGCCTGGCAGCCGCCATGAACTGCGCTGGGCCCTGAGTCAGAGTTTTGATGGCGCGGTTGTCACTACCCCGGTCATCGTGCTGCACGGGGTCAAGCCGGGGCCTCGGCTATGCATGACCGCGGCGGTTCATGGCGACGAGCTCAATGGCATTGAAATCATCCGGCGAGTGACCAATGAAATCGATGTCGCCGAACTGACGGGCACCGTGATCGCGGTGCCGATCGTCAATTATCTTGGCTATTCGCGGGCATCGCGCTATCTGCCCGATCGCCGCGATCTGAATCGCTATTTTCCCGGCTCGCGCGGTGGTAGCTCGGCCTCGCGCATCGCCTACAGTTTCTTCAACGATGTGGCGCGTCACTGCCACGCACTGGTGGATTTTCATACCGGCTCGTTCGACCGCAGCAATCTTCCGCAGGTACGCGGCGATCTTCGAATGGATGCGGTGCTGGCGTTCACCCGCGATTTCGGCGCGACCGCAGTCCTGCATTCGCCAGGCAGCAATGGCATGTTGCGGCGCGCGCTGACCAATGTCGGGATCCCGGCGATTACCTTCGAGGTCGGATCTCCGCTTCGGCTTGAGCCCAGTGAGATCGATTTCGGTGTGCAGGCGATGCACACCCTGATGCACAAGATGGGGATGACCCGCAGTTTTCGTATGTGGGCCGAACCGCAGGCCCTGTTTTACGCAGCCAAGTGGGTGCGTGTCGATACCGGCGGGATGCTTTTTTCCGAGGTCAAGCTGGGTGACCGGGTGCGCGCAGGGCAGCGCCTTGGCAAAGTCATCGATCCGGTACAGAACCTCGAAACATCCATCGTTTCGCCGGTGCGTGGCAAGGTGCTCGGCATGGCACTGAATCAGATCGTGCTGCCCGGCTTTGCCGTCTATCACCTCGGCGTCGAGACCAGCGAGCAACGCATGGCCGAAGAGGCTGCGCGCGCTGCCGCTCAGGCGGGTAATGGCGGAGCCGAAGAACCTGCCGAGGATGAGGACGTCGGCATGCCGGCCGAGCGAAGCCCGGACGACGAGGAAGACGAGCGCTGAACGGCCTTGGTCGGTGCGGGATCACGGCGCCCAGCGAGGACGTCTTTCGGCCCTTGACGGGCACGTGAAGGCCTGGTCTATGATCCCGAGGCAGTACTGACCCCGGACAAAGGAGGCGCGATATGCGCATGAAGTTAGCGGTAATCCTGGCATCATTTTTCATGGCGACAGGCGTCGCCGCAGGCGAGTCACAGCCCAAGCCAGTGTTTGGCGAGAAGGTCGCGCCGAGCGATCTTCCGCAGTTGATCGAGATGATCCGATTCGAAATCCAGCCGGGCGGGCGTTGGGAATATGTTCCCCAGCGCGATCGCCCGAAGCTGGAGGCAAAACTGGCTGAGATGGAGCGCGCCATCGATGGCCGTAGCTCGATCGATGAGCTGTCCGATGATGATCGTATCCGTCTGTTCAATGCTCAGGAACACGCCAATGCCATCCTTACCCAGCATGATGGTCGGCGCCTGATCTGCGAGCGTCACACGCCGACCGGAAGTCATCGTCCGGTGAAGAGTTGCATGACCCTGGCCGAGCGCGAGCGCGCCACGGCGGACTCGCGGCGCTTCATGGACAGTGTGCAGAGCCGACGCGCGCTTCCACGCAAGGACTGAACCCGCGCAAGCAGTCGGCGCGGCCTTGAGCCCGGCGTGCCCAGCACGCCACTGACGGCTGGGTACGCTGGAAATGTTTTCAACTTGTGGGATTGGCGGCCGGCACTGCGTCGGCCGCGCTCGAGCATGGAGCGCTCAGCAGAAGCGGTCCCATCCCGGTTTGGGATTGAAGCGTGGGCCGTACTTGGCAGCGAGGGCCTCAAGCTTGGCCTTGAGTACACTACCGCCAGTGTCGCGAATGTATTGAATCGGGCCGCCACGGAACGGCGCAAACCCGGTCGCGAAGATCACGCCGGCGTCCAGATGCTCCTCGCTTTCGACCACGCCCTCATGCAGACAGGCGACAGCTTCATTGAGGAAGGGCAGGATCATCCGGTCTTCCAGGTCATCCGGAGCGCGGTAGTCCTTGTCGACTGCGGGCTTCACCGCGCGACCATCTTTCCAGACATACAGTCCCTCGCCGTCCTTCTTGCCGCGCTTGCCCGCAGCCAGCAATGATTCGAGCTGGGCCGGAACGGTCATGCCGACGACCGGCCCGACGACCTTGCCTACCGATGCCGCGACATCCAGCCCGACGACATCGGCCAGTTCGATCGGGCCCATCGGCATGCCGAATTTCTTGGCGACGCGGTCGATCACCGGTCCTGGCACGCCCTCGCTATAAATCGTCGCGGCCTCGATCAGATAGGGCACCAGGATGCGATTGACCAGGAAACCTGGCGACGTCGATACCGGAACCGGCAACTTGTCGATGGCCTTGACGAAAGCCGCGGCGCGCGCACCAATGCCGGGATCGAGTTTCGCGTGCTGGACAATCTCGACCAGGGGCATCAGCGCAACCGGATTGAAGTAGTGGATCCCGACAAATCGCTCTGGATGCTGGAGCGCCGAGCCGAGCTCGGGCAAGGGAATGCTCGATGTATTGGTGGCGAGGATCGCGCTCGATTTCAATTGCGGCTCGATGCTGGCGTAGAGCGCCTGCTTGGCCTCGCGGTTCTCGAAGATGGCTTCGATCACCAGATCGGCACGCGCCACACCGGTACCTTCGACATCGGCGCTGAGCCGGGCCAGCGCGGAGGCAATTCGCTCCTCGGTCTTCAGCTTCTTGGCGAACATTGCGCGCGCGCGTTCGAGCGCGGGCTCGATGTACTTGAGTTCGCGATCCTGCAGGGTCACGGTGAACCCTTGGGCCGCACACCAGGCCGCGATATCGCCGCCCATCACGCCAGCACCGACCACGTGGACGTGGCTGATCGCATGTGGCTGCGCATTGCCCAGGCTCTTGAGCGCTTCCTGCAGAAAATAAACGCGGACCAGGTTGCGCGCCGTCGGCGTCTCGGCCAGCCGGACCACCGAACGCGGCTCGGCGGCCAGGCCGCTGGCGACACTGCCGCCAAATCGACGCCAGAACTCGACAATCGCGAACGGTGCCGGATACTGCTTCGGATCGGCCTTGCGCCTTACCTGCTTGCGCAGGATATAGGCCAGAATCTGGCGGCTGATCCAGAGGTTGCTGGCGGCGACCTTCCAGCGCTGCAGCAGCGGCTTGCGGCCGCGACGGCCAAGCAATTTGCGAGCTTCATCGAGCAGTATTTCGGCGGGTACCACCTTGTCGACAAGTCCGAGCGCGCGCGCCGCGCCGGCGCTCAGGCTGCGGCCGGTCAACATCAGATCCATTGCGGCCGGGGCGCCAATCAGATGAGGCAGGCGGGCGCTGCCACCCCAGCCTGGCTGGATGCCGAGTTTTACCTCGGGCAGGCCGATCCGGGTGCGCACATCGTCGGAGGCGATCCGCTGACGGCAGGCGAGCGCGATCTCCAGTCCACCACCCATGCAATGGCCATGGATCGCAGCAACCGTGGGAATTCCGAGTGCGGCGAGCTTGGCGAACACGCGGTGACCACGGCGGATCGCATCCATGGTCTCGCCGCGTTCTGCAAAGCTGCGGAACTCACGGATATCCGCGCCGGCAATGAATCCTGCGGATTTGGCCGAACGCAGGATCATTCCCACCGGCGGCTCGATCCGGATGCGCTCGAGTATGCTCTCGAGTTCGGTCAGCACCTCCCTGCCCAGTGCGTTGACTGACTCCCCGGCCCGGTCGAGGCTGAGTACGAGGACGCGATCGGCGCCCAGTTCGGTCTTCCAGTGGGAAAAACGCAGACCTTCAAACATGTGTCGCTCCATCAATGGCTTGCAGCTTACGGAAGTGGTGCCACTCGGGCCGCTCGGCGAATCCGGCGTGGCCGCGCAGCAGGCTGGGCCGGGCCCAATGTGTCGAACAACGCAAATAATTGGTGTCTGACGCTTGCTAGTATCGGCCGACGTACTTCATTGCATCGCCCTGCAGGTCGGGTCATCTTCAGGGGCATTGACTCGAGAGGTCAAGCACAGCGAACCCTTCCGCGGGCCTGGAGGCCTGTCATGGACAGCTTCGAACCGGTGAAATCTTCGTTGCAAGCGGCTATGGTGGACACCATGGCCAGCGGATCCAATTACGTAACCAGTTCAGAGAACACGTCAGTTTTCGTGACTCAGCAACTGGTCGATTCAGTGTCGAACAGCGAGCGCAACGTCATCGCGATCGAATCGCCGCGCGTTGCCGATCTGATGTCGCAGTTTCGCCAGTTCGCGATGCGCAGTGGCACGCCGATCTATCAGTGGACGGCGGACGAAGGCATTGTCAGCCTCCGCGAAATGGATTTTGTCGTTCCCGGCAGCCAGCGACTACATGATGCGCTGCGCCATGTTGCGAGCACGATGCATCTGGGCATCTACCTGTTCGTCGGAGCAAGCAAGGACCTGCGGCCCCCCGCAACAGGCGTTGTTCGCCAGTTCGCGCGTCCCGGCAGCGCCATCGCGGGTCGCAAGATCGTCTTTCTCGACACCAAGGTAAAGCTTACCGAGGGTGTCGACGCCTTCGTGCATCGGATCGTCCACGATATTGAAGAGCGCAAGCCGCCACGTCTGCGCGACGGGCGTTGGATCGTCTGATGGCTACCGTCCGTGGCTCGGTACTGATCCTGCTCAATGACCGCGCCGAACGCCGGCGTCTGTTCGAGTTGCTCGATTCGATGGAGTTCGAGGCCATCTACGCGGCCAAGGATGCCGCCCAGGCGCGCAGCATGCTTGGCCAGGAATCCGGCGTCGAGTTGATCGTGCTGGAGTTCGCCGCAGGCGATGCCGAAGCGCTCAATTTTTGTACTGACATCCGCGCCCAGGCACGAACCGCAAAAATTCCCCTGCTCGCGATCCTCGGCGCCGAACCCGCCCTGATCTGGCCGGCCGGCAAGATTCCTGCAGCGGTTTCCGACTGGGTAACCATCCCGGTCGATGTCGAATTGATGCGCAGCAAGGTCGAGCGCATGTTCGCGCCGGTGGAGCAGAAGATCGAAGTCGCCGACAAGGGCGACAATTTCCGATTCGCCTTTGATCATTCGCTCGACGAGTTGATCCTGTCGGATCCGGGATCGGGGTATATCGTCGATGCCAATCTGACCTTCCTCAGCCAGGCGGGTTACCAGTTGCAGGATGTGGTCGGTACCCAACTCGACGAGCTTGATCTGAGTCACCGCGAAGATGCCCGCCGCGAGTTGATGGCTGGCGTGAGCAAGTCCGGCTCGGTGCGCTACCGGGGTCTGACCTCGCGATCGGACGGACGCCGCATGCTCGTCGATGTGGTGACACGCATGGTTCGCGTCGGCGCCGACGTCCGTTGGCTGACCGCGATGCGACCGACGCCGGTCGAAGAGCCGGGGCGTCCGTTTGCGGAGTTCGTCGAGCAGTTGTGGAAGGCGCGTGGCGCCACCCTGCTGGCCCGCCAGCTTGGTCAGAAGATGATCGAACTAGGCAAACTGGATTTTCTCTCGCTGATTTCCCAGCGCGGCGAGCACTCGGACATCGGCGAGCTCTCGATGAATTTCGCGCGGCCCGGTTTGGCCAAATCGATCGTCGATCAATTGACCCAGGTGGTGATGCGCAAGGTGCTCGGCGGCGATGCCTTCGTCGTCCCGCAGGGCGCATGGAAGGCATTGGGCAGTGAAGCCCAGCAGCCTGGGCAACGCCTTGAATTCCTGATCGGGGTGCCGTTGCGCGATGTCAATGACGAGCTGATCGGTGGTCTGCTCGCCAGTGGCCACGAGGCGCTCGGCGACGGCACTAATCTTCCGGTGGCTGCGCGCGCCTTCGCCGCTCGCATCGCGGTGGAGCTCGATCTGGAACATGCCCTGGACCAGGGTCGCGCCAAGGGTCTGCAGGATTCACTGACCGGGCTGCCCAACCGGCTGCTGTTCAACGATCGTCTCGAGACCACGATCCGGGAAGCGCATCGGACCGGCGAAATGTTCGCTGTGCTCTTTGTCGATCTTGATCGCTTCAAGACCGTCAACGACAGCCTCGGACATGGCGTGGGTGATGAATTGCTGCTGGCCGTGGCCAAGCGCCTGCGCGCTGCCATCCGTGGTAGCGATACGGTGGCGCGCTATGCAGGCGATGAGTTCACCTTGATTCTGCGTCACATCGTCCAGCGTGATGATGTCATCCGCATCGCCGAGAAAATCTGTCGGGTGCTGGAATCCCCACTGACCATCAGCGACAGTCGCGAGCTGCACATCACCGCCAGTATCGGCATCAGCTTCTACCCCGACGACGCCGACTCCGCCGAGAAGCTCCTGCAACATGCCGACGTGGCGATGTACAACGCCAAGGGCATGGGTCGGAACAACTACCAGGCCTATGTTGCGGTACCTGAGGAATCGCATCAGCAGCGGCTGGCGCTGGAAGCCAAGCTGCGCCAGGCCGAGAAAAATGGCGAGCTGCGCGCCTACTATCAGCCCCAGGTATCGGCGCAAACCGAAGACATCATAGGCATGGAAGCACTGATCCGCTGGGAGCATCCCGAGCTCGGCATGATCTCACCGGGCTTCTTCATTCCCCTCGCCGAGGAAACCGGCCTGATCATGCCGATTGGCGAATGGATGCTGCGCACGGCCTGTGCCGACACCAAGCGCTGGCATGAGCGCTTCGGCCATCCGCTGCGGATCAGCGTGAACCTGTCGGCGCTGCAGTTGCGGCAGACCAATATGGTCGAGATGGTGCGCAACATCCTGCGCGAAACAGCATTGGAAGCCGAGTACCTGGAGCTCGAGGTCACCGAGAGCATCAATGTCAAAACGATTCCCAACCTGATCGAGACCCTGCAGGGTTTGCGCGACCTGGGCTGCTCGATCGCAATCGACGATTTTGGCACTGGTCAGAGTTCGCTGGACTATATCCGGCGCTTTCCGGCTGACCGGATCAAGATCGACCAGGTCTTTGTACGCAATATCGGCGTTGATCCGGATGACGAGGCGATCGTCCGGGCAACCATCAATATGGCCCAGAGCCTCAATCGCGGGGTCATTGCCGAGGGCGTCGAGTACGAGGAGCACCTGGAATTCCTGCGCGACAATGGCTGTGAGGAGCTGCAGGGATACCTGTTCAGCCGTCCCCTGCCTGCCGCCACGTTCGAGAGCATGATGTCCGAGCGCGACAAAATGCTGAACGGAAAGGCCGCGACAAACTGAGCCACGCCCTGCCGGACAGCCAGGTCGAGGCCGTGGCGTGCAGGCCGGGCGCTATCATCGAACTGAACTTTCCCGTCGTCGGCTTGTCTTAGTGTCGTTCCCCACGGAGACGCTGCCCATGACTATTTCCCTTGCTGCATTGCCAGGCGTCGCAAGGATCGGTAAAAGTCTGTTTCCGGCCCAAACGGCACCCCGGGTAGCGCGTCAGGAGAATGGTTTGAGCGAGCAGGATGCCGATATCACTCTGGTCAAGCGTGTCCAGAACGGCGAGCGTGGGGCCTTCGATCTGCTGGTGCGCAAGTATCAGCACAAGGTCTTCGGCATCATCTCGCGCTATATCTCCAACCACGCCGAATGCCAGGACGTCGCCCAGGACACTTTCCTGCGCGCATACCGGGCAATCGCTAATTTCCGCGGTGAAAGCGCGTTCTACACCTGGCTGTACACGATTGCGACCAATACCGCCAAGAATCACCTGGTGGCGCAGGGCCGCCGGCCACCGAGTGATGACATCCAGATCGAGGATGCCGAGTATTTCGAGGGTGCCCTGCGTCTGAAGGAAACCTCGACGCCGGAACGTGAGTTGATGCGCCAGGAGATCGAGCGTGCCGTGACGGCGGCCGTCGATGCCCTGCCCGAAGAGTTGCGTATGGCGATCACCCTGCGCGAAGTGGACGGTCTGAGCTACGAAGAAATAGCCCAGTCCATGAACTGCCCGATCGGCACAGTGCGCTCACGGATATTCCGGGCACGCGAAGCCATAGACGTAAAACTGCGCCCCTTGCTGGGCAATGAGACTGAGCAGATGGAGGTCGTATGAACGACTCGATACGAGAGCAGCTATCGGCCATGGCCGACGGTGAGATCGAAGCCGAGGGAACCCGTTTCCTGCTGAAGCGACTCGATCATGACCCCGAATTCCGTGGCGTCTGGGAGCGCTATCACCTGATCCGCGACTGTCTGCGCCATCAGGGCAGCATGGCACCCGTGGATTTTTGTGCTGGCGTGTCGGCGCTGATCGATGCCGACAGCGCCGCTGAGGCCCGTCCTGCACAGCGCCATGTCTGGCGCGGTTTTGCCGGTGGCGCGATTGCCGCAGGCGTGGCTGCGATGGCCTTGTTTGTACTTCGGCCCGCAGTCGATCCGGCCGAACTGGACACCGCGCAGAACGGACTTTCCGGTACCAATGTCGAGCAGGTCGCCGCGATGACCACCAGCGATCTGGTGCCGCCCTGGCGGGTTGCCCCGGTTGCCGAGCGCGAACGCTTTGTGCTGGTACAGCAGCCGATGCCGGCCGAGCTCGAAAGCTATTTCTTGCGCCACGGCGAGGCCGCCGGCGGAATCAGTCTGCTCGGCCCACTGCCATCGGTGCAGACCGTGGCCAGTGCAGCGGCCGAACCCGCTCAAGGAGAATGATGGCGTGTACTGCTGGCATCGGCTGATCGCAATGCTCGCGGGTCTGCTGGCCTTTGTGCCGGTCTCGGCGCAGGACGCCGGCGACTGGCTCAGGCGGCTGCAGCAGGCGCAGGCCCAGCGCAGTTACGAAGGTGTTGTGATCTATGTGCACGACGGTCGGATAGACCAGATTCGCGTGGTCAGTCGGGCTGGCATCGAGGCCTTCCAGCGTTTTGCCAGCCTGACCGGCAACCAGCGCGAATTGCAGCGGGCCGGTGGTGAGGTGCGTGCGCTCAGTCCCAGCCGGCCGCCGATGGCCTGGCCGGCAATGGCTGCCGCGCTCGCTCCGCTCGATCTGGAGCAGATCGCGCGCCTCTATAATGTGCAACTGACCGGGACTGATCGGGTGGCTGGCTTTTCAGCCCGCATGCTCGAAGCCGAACCGCAGGATGGCCTGCGCTATGGCCAGCGCCTCTGGATCGATCAGGAGTCGGGCATGCTGCTCGGTGCGGCACTGATCGGCCCGCGCAAGCAGATGCTGGAACAGGTGATGTTTGCGCAGCTGGCATTCGATGGCACGATTGCCCCCGCTGCCGCGACTGCTGCACGTGCCGATGCGCCGGAAGCATCGGCTCCCTTGTTGCCAGGCTTCGTCCTGGTCAGTGCGCGCACCGACACCTCGCGCGGCCTGGAGCAGCGTGTTTACAGCGATGGGCTGGCCACGGTTTCGGTCTATATCGAGCACCGCGAGGGCGTGCCCGCCGGCGAATTCTCAACCCGTCGCGGCGCAGTCCAGTTATATGGCCGCCAACTCGGCGGCAGTCGCATCGTCGCTGTCGGTGCCGTGCCACCCGAATCTGCGCGCCGATTCGTTGAAGTCACGGCCGCGGGATTGAAGCCCGCACAATAGTCCCCAGCTTGGATCTGCTGCCGCGCACGGAATCGGTTCGATCGACTGCAACTCCACGAGCGGATCGGGTGCCCTGCAAAGCGCCCGCGGCGCGGCAGCGGGTACCGTGTCATAGGATGGGGCTCGCGGCGGGAACTATGGCCGCGGGCATATACACCAAGGCGGTAGTGGCGATGGCCGCGAACCCGCGCCTGGATCCGGCGCGATGCTGTTCAACTGCGTCGGGTTCAGATGCTCGGCGCTCGACGGCGACCACTGCCAGATACGCAACTCATCATCCAGAGGAGAGATGTCGTCCATGTTCAGTCGTCCAAGCACATCCGCGTCGGCAGTCCTGCTGATGCTCGCGTTGAGCCTCGGTAATGCCCAGGCCCAATCGCTCCCCGATTTCACCGGCCTGGTCGAGCGCAATGCGCCAACGGTAGTCAATATCACGGCGACCAAGACCGCCGGTGCGAGCAGCAATGATCCGTCGGCGTTTGGTGATGAAGAAGTGCCAGAGATTTTCCGACGTTTCTTCGGCGATCCGCGCCAGATGCCGCAGCCGCAGCAGCCCCAGGAACGGATATCGGGCGGCTCGGGATTCATCATCTCGGCCGATGGTTATCTGCTGACCAACCACCATGTGATCGACGGAGCAGACGAGATCAAGGTGCGGCTAGAGGATCGTCGTGAATTCAAGGCCAAGCTGATCGGCAGTGATCAACAGAGCGACGTCGCCCTGCTCAAGATCGCTGCCACCGGCTTGCCGGCGGCAACCCTGGGCGATTCCAGCAAGCTCAAGCCGGGGCAGTGGGTGGTGGCGATCGGATCGCCGTTCAATCTCGATTACTCGGTCACCGCCGGCATCGTCAGCGCTGTCGGGCGCAATCTCGGTGATCAGCAGCGCTACGTGCCGTTCATCCAGAATGACGTCGCGATCAACCGTGGCAATTCGGGCGGTCCGCTGTTCAATCTGGCTGGCGAAGTGGTCGGCATCAACTCGCAGATATTCTCCAACACCGGCGGCTCGATTGGACTGAGCTTCGCGATTCCGATCGACTACGCAAACAAAGTCGTGAGCCAGTTGCGCAGCAAGGGCCGGGTATCGCGCGGCTATCTGGGTGTGCGCCTGGACACGGTCAGCGCGGATATCGCCAGCGCGCTTGAATTGCCGAGCATTGCCGGCGCCCTGGTCACCCAGGTCGACAAGGATACCCCGGCTGCGAAGGCAGGGCTCAAGCTGCAGGACGTGATCGTCTCGTTCGAGGATCAGGAAATCGTGCGCTCCGGCGATCTGCCGCCCCTGGTCGGTTCGACGCCACCAGGAACCCGGGTCAACCTCGGTGTCATCCGCGATCGCAAGCGCGTGAACATCCCGCTCGTGGTCGGTGAGCTGCCGATCTCCGCAGGTGGTAGTTCTGCCGAGCCCGTAGAAGCTTCAGCGGATTCCGCCGATGCGCTTGGCCTGAGCGTCAGCGATCTGAGCGCGGCACAGCGTGAGCAACTGGCCCTGGATGCCGGCGCCGGCGTTCTGGTTGAACGGGTTACCGGCAGTGCCGCCCGGCGTGCCGGATTGCAGCCGCGTGACGTCATTCTGATGGTCGGACGTACCCAGGTTGGCAGCGTCAGCCAGTTCCGCAGCGCAGTCAACAAGATCGCCAAGGGCAGGCCGGTGATGCTGCTGGTCCGTCGTGGCGATGGCCAGCGCTTCATTACCCTCAGCCCGGACGAGTAGGTCGGCGCGCAACGCGCGCGGCACCCTGTCCAGGGATTGGGCCGCCGTCCGGATCGGGCGGCGGCCTATCGGGGAATTGGAGGGCCGCCACAGGCCGCTTCATGCCATAATCCTTCATTCCCTAGAACACAAGGCGCCCTGGCCATCCGGTCGGGGCTTTGGTTTGGCATGAAACACATCAGAAATTTCTCCATCATCGCCCATGTCGACCATGGCAAGTCGACCCTCGCGGATCGCTTCATCCAGATCTGTGGAGGGCTGCAGGACCGCGAGATGGAAGCCCAGGTGCTCGATTCCAATCCGATCGAGCGCGAACGCGGTATCACGATCAAGGCGCAAAGTGTCTCCTTGCCGTTCAAGGCACGCGACGGCGAGACCTACCTGCTCAACTTCATCGATACCCCAGGCCACGTCGATTTCTCCTACGAGGTCTCGCGTTCACTGGCGGCCTGTGAGGGCGCCCTGCTGGTAGTCGATGCGGCGCAAGGCGTCGAGGCGCAGAGCGTGGCCAACTGCTACACCGCGGTAGAGCAGGGGCTGGAGGTATTGCCGATCCTCAACAAGATCGATCTGCCGACCGCTGACATCGAGAAAGTAAAGGCTGAAATCGAAGCTATCATCGGCATCGATGCCAGCGATGCGCTTGAGGTCAGCGCAAAAACCGGATTGAATGTGCGCGAAGTGCTCGAGGCGATCGTCGAACGCATTCCGCCACCCCAGCCGCGCGATTGCACGCAACTGCAAGCACTGATCATCGATTCCTGGTTCGATAATTATCTCGGCGTGGTCTCCCTGGTCCGGGTGATGCAGGGCTCGATAAAACCCCGCGACAAGATTCTGGTGATGTCGACCGGCCGCACCCACGAGGTCGATCAGGTCGGAATTTTCACCCCGAAACGCAAACTGCAGGATCGCCTTGGGCCGGGCGAAGTCGGCTTCATCTGCGCTTCGATCAAGGAAGTTCATGGTGCGCCGGTCGGCGATACCCTGACCATGGCCAATGATCCGGCGCCGTCGGCTTTGCCGGGCTTTCAGAAGGTGCAGCCGCGTGTATTCGCGGGTCTGTTCCCGACCGATGCAGATGATTTCCCGGATATGCGCGAGGCGCTGGAAAAACTCACCCTCAACGACTCCTCGCTGTATTTCGAACCGGAGAGTTCGGAGGCGCTGGGCTTCGGTTTCCGTTGCGGCTTCCTGGGCATGCTGCACATGGAAATCGTGCAGGAACGCCTGGAGCGCGAGTACAACATCGATCTGATCACCACGGCACCGACCGTGGTCTACCAGTTGCTCAAGACCGACGGCACCGTGTTTGATCTGGACAATCCGTCCAAGTTGCCGCCCGTCAATCTGATCGAGGAAATTCGCGAACCGATCATCCAGGCCAGCATACTGACGCCGCCCGACTACGTCGGCAATGTCATCTCGCTGTGCGAGGAAAAGCGCGGTCGCCAGGTGTCCATCAACTACATGGGCAGTCAGGTCCAGATCGTCTACGAACTGCCGTTGTCGGAAGTGGTACTCGATTTCTTCGATCGCCTGAAGTCGGTCAGTCGGGGTTACGCCTCGCTCGACTACCACTTCGTGCGTTTCGAGGCGGGAAGTTTCGTGCGGCTCGATGTGCTGATCAATGGCGACAAGGTGGATGCACTCTCCACCATCGTTCACCGGGCCCAGGCTGACCGACGCGGCCGTGATCTGTGTGAAAAGATGAAAGAATTGATTCCACGCCAGATGTTCGACGTGGCAATCCAGGCCGCGATCGGCGCGCAGATCATCGCGCGTTCTTCGATCAAGGCGATGCGCAAGAACGTACTGGCCAAGTGCTACGGTGGCGATGTCAGCCGCAAGCGCAAACTGCTCGACAAGCAGAAAGAAGGCAAGAAGCGCATGAAGCAGGTAGGTCGCGTCGAGATTCCGCAGGAGGCCTTCCTGGCCGTGCTGCAAACTGACAACAAGTAGGAGCACAGCTGCGCCGCTGTCGCCCTTCACAATCCGGATCAGACATGGAAACCATCAAGTTCGATTTTGCCCTGCTGCTGGTGATCCTGACCGCGTTCACCGGTCTGGTTTACGGGATAGATCATTTTTTCTTCGCCAAACGGCGGGCGCGACGCGGATTGAATGCGACCGAGCCGACGCTCGTCGAATATTGCCGATCGTTTTTTCCGGTGATCCTGTTCGTGCTGCTGATCCGCTCGTTCCTGGCCGAGCCGTTCCGGATTCCTTCCAGTTCGATGATGCCCACCCTGCTGATCGGTGACTTCATCCTGGTCAATAAATTCGCCTACGGAATTCGGCTTCCGGTGCTGAACAAGACCGTGATTGAAGTCGGGTCGCCCAAACGTGGCGACGTGGTGGTGTTCAAATACCCCGGCAATGGCCCGAACGACCCCAAGGCTGGAACCGACTACATCAAGCGCGTCATTGGCCTTCCAGGAGACACCATCGAGTTTCGCGACAATACGATCTTCGTCAACGGCATGGCCGTGGCTCAACGTCCCAATGGCAGCTATGCGGGGGTCGGAGCACGGCCCGACATGGTCGGCTGGGACCTTCGCGTCGAGGATCTTCCGGGAAGGGAGCACGACCTCCTGCAGCGGCCCGGCCCGCCGCATGTGACCTGGACCAGGAATCGCTGGGAAGTTGGCCCGGCTGAGTATTTTGTGATGGGCGACAACCGTGACAACAGCGAGGACAGCCGCTTTTGGGGTATGGTGCCGGAAGCCAATCTGGTCGGCAGGGCATTCTTCATCTGGATGAACTTCGACTTTGAATACGGCGGCTTCGAGTTCAACCGCATCGGCACGATCATCAGAGGAGGTCAGTAGTCATGTTTTCGTATCGTCGTCAGCGTGGTCTCACGCTTCTGGGCTTCATTATTGTGTTGGCTGTCGTCGGGTTCTTTGCCTTCCTCGGCATGAAAATCGGTCCGGCCTATCTCGAGTACTACAATGTCTGGACCGCGATGAAGGGTGTCGCCGCCGAGCCTGGTGTTGGCGGCTGGTCGGTCGCGGACATAAAGTCGTCATTGAATAAGCGCCTTTTCATCAACTACATCAATGACAAGCACGTCACTCTGAAAAATTTCGAGGTGAAGAAAGTGGGTGGCGAACAGACGCTGCGCGTGTTTTATGAAGTGCGCGAGGACCTGTTCTATAACCTGGATTATGTTGCGACCTTTGACAAGACGATCAAGCTCACTCACAGCGGCAAGCTCAATTAGCAGGTTCCCGTGAGCGCTCGACCCTTGCCACGATCACTGCTGGAGCAGGCGCTGACCCATCGCAGTGTCGGCGCTCACAACAATGAGCGACTGGAGTTTCTCGGCGATGCTCTGGTCAATCTGGTGGTCGCGGAAATGCTGTTCGAGCGTTTTCCGAAGTCGGACGAAGGCGCGATGACCCGGATGCGGGCCAGTCTGGTACGCGAGGCTTCGCTGGCCGCGCTGGCGCGGCAGTTTGACCTGGGCGAGCGCCTGCGTCTGGGCCCGGGCGAGCTCAAGAGCGGCGGCCATCGTCGCGACTCGATCCTGGCCGATGCGCTTGAGGCACTCGCCGCGGCGCATTATCTCGAGGATGGTTGGGTCGCGGCGCGCGCGCGCATCCGCGACTGGTTTGATGGCATCCTCAGCGATATCGGACCGGAGCACTTCAGCAAGGACGGCAAGACCCGGCTGCAAGAGTGGTTGCAGGCACGTTCGCTCGGTTTGCCCGAGTATCAACTGCTCGACAGTACCGGCCCCGATCACGCCAAGGAATTCCGGGCGCGTTGCGCCGCGCCGGCACTGTCACTGGAGGCCTGCGCCGAGGGGCCGAGCCGAAAGCTCGCCGAGACGCGCGCCGCCGAGGCACTTCTGGCCATACTCGAGCGCGATGCCGCTCTGCAATCCAATGGAGATATCACGTCATGAGTGGCGAATCGTCACCGCGTTTCGCAACCATAGCCGTGCTCGGCCGCCCCAATGTCGGGAAGTCGACCCTGCTCAATGCCCTGATCGGCTACAAGCTCTGCATCACCGCCTCGAAGCCGCAGACCACGCGGCATCGCCTGCTCGGCGTGCTCAGCCAGCCCAACGTCCAGTTGGCATTTCTCGATACACCCGGCATACATCGTGGTCAGACCCGCGCGCTCAACCGGGTGCTCAACCGGACCGCCAAGGCGGCCGGCGACGAGGCTGATGTCTCGCTATGGGTGCTCGATGTACTTCGTCAGGACGAGGAGGATGAGGCCGTCGGCCAGTGGCTGGAGACCCAGACCAAACCGCTGGTCATTGCCCTGAACAAGATCGATCGCCTCCCCGACAAGAGTGCGCTGCTGCCGATGCTGTCGTCGCTACAGGCGCGCTACAAACCGATCGCCATCGTGCCGGTGTCTGCGCTGAAGACCCGGGGGATCGATCAGTTGCGCGATGCCCTGCTAGCGTTGGCGCCCAAGGGCGAGGCGCAGTTCGACGAGGATGACATCACCGATCGCAGCGAGAAGTTCCTTGCTGCCGAACGTGTCCGCGAGCAGGTTGTTCGGCTGCTGCGCGATGAGTTGCCGTTCTCGACCACGGTCGAGATCGAAAACTTCCAGCGCGACGGCAATCTATTGCGACTCGGCGCCATCATCTGGGTGGAGCGCGAGGGCCAGAAGGCCATCGTCATCGGCAAGGGCGGAGCGCAGTTGAAGACCATCGGAACCCAGGCCCGGCAATCTCTGGAATCCCTGTTCGGCTGCAAAGTGCACCTGGAGACCTGGGTCCGAGTGCGCGAAAACTGGAGCGACGATGAGCGCGCGCTCAAGCGTTTCGGCCTCGACCAGATTTGACCGAAACACCACCGAGCCCGGCTGCCAAGCGCGACTGACTCCGGCTCGACTGCACAAGGTGTGAGCGTGCGCATCGACCACGAGCCGCTTTTTGTTCTGCACGAACGGGCCTATCGGGAGACCAGCGCCCTGCTTGAAGTGCTGACGCGTGACCATGGCCGTATCGGCGTGGTCGTGCGCGGCCTGCGCGCCAGCAAGCCACGATTCCAGCGCGGTAGCCTGCGCGCGTTCCAATGCCTCAGCGTTGATCTGAAGATGGTCGGCGAGCTCGCGCAGTTGCTGAACGTAGAAACCCTCGGCCGGCCTTTGCAACTGAGCGCGGAGGCGCTGCGTGCGGGGCTCTACGTCAACGAGCTGATTGCCCGGATGACCGAGCGCCACGATCCGCATCCCGAGTTGTTCGAGCGCTATGCGCTGTTGCTGACCGAGCTCGATGGACCGCAGTCGCTAGCCTGGACCCTGCGCCGATTCGAGCGTGACCTGCTCGCCATGCTCGGCTATGGACTGCTGCTGACCCACACCTGGGATGAGCGCGCGGCGCTTGATCCCGGCGAGCATTACCACTACCTGCCAGAGCAGGGTCCGACCCTGAGCGACAGCCATCGCCAGGCGCCGGTTTGCACGGGCGCGGCCCTGCTCGGCCTGGCCTGTGACAGCGAACCCGGTCGGGCCGACCTGGTCTCGCTGCGGGCCTTGATGCGCGCGGTCATCCGGCACCAGTTGGGTGGCCGCGGACTGGACGCCTGGAGAGTGCTGGCCGGGCCGCGGGTCAACGATTCCGAATCAGCTGATCGTTGAGTCTCTCTGCGCCAGCGGCAAACCCGGCGAATCGTTCGCGGTCCAGTGGCGCCTGCTGCAGGGCGGCGAGCAGGCACAGCATTTCGCCGGCGCCGCAGAAGCCGAGCGCGGATTTCATCCGGTGCAGCACCTCGCTGACTGCTACGGCGTCCTGACGATCGATGCCGCCCTCGATGGCCGCAAGGTAGTCGGCCAGCTCGGCGGCGAGCAGGGCGCGCAGGCCCAGCAAGACTTCAAGACTGCCGCAGGCCTGGATCCCCAGGGCATCGTCGAGCGACTCTGACCGATCGTAGCTCCGGGTGGGCTCGGACGCCGCTGCGCCAGCATCGACGATGCTTGCACTGTGCAGCCCACATTGCATCAGCGCCCGCTGCAGCCTTGCCAGCGATGCGGGCTTCTCGATGGCATCGGCGAAGCCCGCGCCGAGCAGCAGGTCGACATCGGAATCGAGCAGCTCAGCGCTCATTGCAATGGCCGGCGTGTCGAGGTTGGGGTGGTCGGCGTGCGCGCGAAACGATTGCAGCAACCCGATCGCATCGCCGCCGAGCAGATGACGGTCGAAAATCAGTGCCGTGTAGGGTCGTTGTGCGCCGAGTTCGCTCGCTTCGCGCACGCTCGCGATGGCATCCACGACAAAGTCCAGGCCGCGCAGCTGGGTGCTGACTACCTCGCGGGTGACCGCATCGTCTTCAGCCAGCAGGATCCGTCGACTCATCGGAAGCATTTCTTAACCCCTAGTGTGGTGTTGCACACTTGTCGGCACAAATAAAATCGATGGATTCGGCCATGTGGCGAGGCGCGCATCGCCGCCAAGGCTGGTGGCCTTGG
>JBBSLG010000037.1:0-47309 GCA_038255435.1 Lysobacterales bacterium | reverse complement strand
CCCTCAGGCCTGTGCCATGAGGAAGACAGAGCGAGACACCACTTGCGGGTTGAGCTAGGAAATTCGTCCCTCAGACCTGCGCCATAAGGAGGACAGAGTGAGACACCACTTGCGGGTTGCGCTAGGAAATTCGTCCCTCAGACCTGCGCCATGAGGAGGACAGAGCGAGACATCGCTCGCGCGGCCGCAGCTCAATTCCGCCGCCCGTCTACGCCTCTTTGGCCAGCCGTGCCTGGCGCTGGGCATCGCTGAGCACACCGCGCAGGATCTGCACCTCGCGCTGGCTCAGGCTTGCGCGCAGAAACATCCGACGCAGCCGCTGCATGATCACCCGCGCTGAACGACCCTTGAGGAAATCGATATCGCCCAAGGTCTGTTCGAGGTGCCCAAAATAGCCCTCCATCTCCGCGAGCGTGGCATCTTCATCACCGGGATCGTGCTGCGCCGCCGCTGGCGGGCTCGCGGTCACCGATCCAGCCAATGCGGCGACACGGATCTCGTAGCAAAGCACCTGTACCGCCTGCGCCACATTCAGCGATGAAAATACCGGATCGGTCGGGATATGCACGGCAGCATCGCAGCGACTCATATCGGCATTGCTCAAGCCCACCCGCTCGGAGCCGAACATCAGGGCGACCGGTCCGCGCTGGGCATGTTCAAGCAGACGCTCGGCTGCCTCGCGTGGCGTAAGGGTTGGCATGCCGACCGAGCGCGCACGGGCACTGCAGCCGAGCACCAGACCACAATCGCCAAGCCCTTCGGCAACGGTATCGGCAATGCGGGCTTCAGCCAGCACATCATCGGCACCCGCCGCCAACGCGGAGGCCTGGGCATGCGGGAATATCTGAGGTGCCACCAGCACCAAGCGCGACAGGCCCATGGTCTTCATCGCGCGCGCCGCCGAGCCGATATTGGCCGGCAGCGAGGTTTCCACCATGGCGATCTGAATGCGTTGCAGCAGGGTTTCGGGGCTAAGGCTCATCCCGAGGATTGTAGTGCCAGCCGCCGGGGGACCCACCAATTCTGGCCATTCGCCCCAGTATTGACCGCAGGTTTGCTGTGCCGGCGGTGGAGTGCCCGCGCCGCATGCGCTACCCTTCCCGCCCCGCAGGGTACGCGGACCGGCCTTCCGCTCGACGGAACCGGATTCTTTCAAACATTGGAGCGATCATGCGTAACGGCGCCATTAATATCGCCATCAAGGCCGCGCGTACTGCCGGCCAACTGATCCTGCGGCAATTGCCGCGCCGGGATTCCATTCCGGTCATGGAGAAGGCCAAGCATGATTTCGCTACCGAGGTCGATCGCATCGTCGAGCAGGAAATTCTGCGCGATCTCAAGCGCGCCTTCCCTGATCACGCCTTCCTCGGTGAAGAAACCGGCCAGCACGGCAACTCGCGCTATGTCTGGGTGGTCGATCCGCTCGACGGCACCAGCAATTTCATCCACGGGTTCCCGCACTTTTCGGTGTCGATCGGCCTGTTGGAGCGCGGCGAACCCCTGCTTGGCGTGGTCTACGATCCCCTACGCGACGAAATTTTCTCCGCCGAGAAAGGCCGCGGCGCCTTGCTCAACGACCGCCGTCTGCGCGTCGGTCAGCGCAAGGATCTCGACGGCGCCCTGCTCGCCACCGGTTTCGCACCGCGCGAACGCCACAACATCGACGCCCACCTCGCCATGACCCGCGACCTGCTGGTCAAGGCCGAAGACCTGCGCCGCACCGGCTCGGCCGCACTCGACCTCGCCTACACCGCCTGCGGCCGCTTCGATGCCTATTTCGAAGCCGGCCTCAAACCCTGGGACATCGCCGCCGGCGTCCTGCTCGTCCGCGAAGCCGGTGGCCAATGCACCGACTTCAAGGGCGGCAACGAATTCATGGACCGCGGCGACATCGTCGCCGGCAACATGCACATCGCCGAAGACCTCCGCAAAACCATCGCCCCGCATATCGCCAAATTGCGCACGCTCAAGAGCTGACCGTAGGATGTGCTGAGCGCAGCGAAGCGCATCAATCGCCCTGTCGCGGTCGTACCGTAGGATGTGCTGAGCGCAGCGAAGCGCATCATCTTTGCGAACCGGAACGTCAAACCTCGCCGCAATCCTCATCGCCAACGATGCGCTTCGCTGCGCTCAGCACAACCTACGGCGGTGATTGCCCCGACTTCCGCTACGCCGCACACACACGCTGCTGAACGCAATTCAATGTGCTAGCTTTCTCCCACGGCGTGCGTGCCGGACGAAAGATCAGCAAAGCCCATGTCGAAGTCGATAGACGATTTCATCTGCATCAGCGAAATCGATGCACACAGCCGCGTCATGCGGGACTTGTTCCACCGAAAATTTGGCGGGGAACCACCGGCCGTCCCGCACCACCTGGTCGCCCTGTACGAGCGGGTTCCCAACGAACTGCATCTGCTCGGCTATGCCCACTTTCTGCCATTCGGCGACATCATCCTGGTCGGCGGCGTGTGCACCAATGGCAATGCGTTCAACTGCATGAGACCCGAACAGCGCGAGGCAATCACCGCTTCCGGCGGTGTCTATTTCAATGTCCTGAAATACGGCTTCGCACGCTTTGCCAATCAGTGCGAAGCCTACTTCGGCTACTGCGGGGACGCTCGCGCCGAAGTGGTAAACCTGCAGGCCGGCTTCCGCAAGACCGAGCATCCGCATCTGCTCGTCAATTTCCACAAGCCTCAGCCGCCGGTCATGGAGCGCGCCTTGATTGCGAAAGCCGCGGCTATCGGACCATTCTGACCCAGAGATGCGAGTAGGCCCAGTCGCGACCAGAGCAATGCGCTGCTTACTATGACCTCAGGATTGCCAAAAGGTCGTCTGCTGATTTCCAATCATGGTTGAACATGAATCTCGGCAGCATCCAGCGATCACTCGCCGAGGTGACCGCAACCGGATCACATCCGAGCGCTGCCAATAGTCCGAGCCCCGGACCAAATCTCGGCAGATACTCCCTGACCATGAAGTCGCTGGCATGACCCCAGGGATAGGCCAGAAACCGCGGCCGACGCCCGGCTGTTCGCTCGATGTAGTCGCTCGCCTGATCCACCTCGGCGCGGCATTCGGCCTCGGTGTCGATAAGTCGAAAGTCCCCGCGTCGATTTTCGCGCTGGCAACTTCGATCCAGCGATGGATGATTGTGGTCCCAGCTATGGCTCTCCACCGCGATCAGGCCCGACGCAGTCGCACCCGCCCACCACCGGTCGTGCCATAGATCAAGGCCGAGAAAATCCTTCCGATCCAATTCGGCGCGCGCCTCTGGCGACGCAATCGCGAAGCAGGAGGCGTGCGGACGGTGCCCCGCTTCGGTGCCAACCTCGTCCGCAAACTCCCGGAGAATCTGGTACAGCCCGGGTTGCGGACCGCAGGTCGGATGGTCAAAGGGCAAGAAGTCCAGAATCGCTCCGTCGTCAGACGTCAGCACAACCACCCGCTCGGGCAAGGTGCCGTCCTCAAGCGCCGCCAGGGCCTCAGCCAGCGGCCAGATCCGCCCACCGAAGCGATGCAATGTGCGCAAATCCTCAGCAAACGCAATCTGATCGTTGCCGTTGTAGCTGTTCTCATTGACATTGATGGAGTGCCAGGCGAGCACCTTGAAACTTCGCGACGTCATGGAATGGCTCAGATGGCTAGCGGTCAATTAAGCCTCAGTATGCGCAATCGCGCAAACGCTGACGAGCAAATAATCCGGTCCAAGAGCATGTCGCACTCACCGGAAACTGCATCACGCCTCGGCCGCCCACAGCGCAACGCCGAGCCCACCCGGGGCCCAGCCCCGCTTCCAGATTTCACGCTCTGCATGCTCGAACGTGGGACTGCGGCCGAAGCCACGAAAGCCCGCACATTCTGGAAGATGTTGGCCCAGCGCTTGAACCACAGACGGGAAGCGCCTAGCCCGGATGAAGCTGCGAAGCGGCGCAATCCGGGGAAAGCGTGCCGGAACGAGCGGTAGAACCCCGGGTTCCATTTCATTTCATCCGGGCTACCCGCTCCATCACCCGTTGGTCTGCGGACAAGCCTGATAAGGTCCAAGCGGTGCAAACTCGGCTTCGGAAAAACTCGTACCGTTCCATTTCATCGCCCGCAGGCACCCGACCTTAGGCACATCGAAACTGAGCACAAATACTTCGCCAGCCATGTTGACGATGAGCGGTGGCGCCCGCGATCCGACCTGGAGTTGTTGCTTCAATCCCTGACTGGAGACCGAAAAAACCTGCGCTCGATAGGCGCTCCCCGAGACCCAAGTCACCAGCATCAGCTCCCGGTTGTCCGATTCAAACTGCACCGAGAGTATGTGATCCAGCGTCTCGCTGGCATACGCAACAAAGCCGTCGCAGCGCCCCTTGCAGCGAACCGAGACCGAGCGAAACTTCACCCCATCACGCTCGCTTTGCGCTACGGCTAATAGAAGCACCAAATCGGCGAGCGGAATGGTGGCTCGAAAAATCGGCTCCGACGAGGCAGTGCAGCCAGAGGCAATCAACAGCAAAAGCAGCAGCAGGCACCGGATCACGGATGAATCTCCTTCGTCAAAATCCCGACCATATCAATGTCTCGATCCGATCGTGAGGTCCTTGACAGGGCGGAGCCCGGATAAAGCTGCGAAGCAGTCCAATCTGCGGAGAGGACACGGGATCCGGCGACGGAGTCCCGGATTCCAATTCATTTCATCCGGGCTACTCGCTTTGCCAATGCTGGCTCGAAGTTCTGCAAACTCGGACTGTCGCCGCCAGTGGCCGCAGATCAACGCGGTCGCTTTGCTGTGCTGTGTTTCAGCTTGGTGCCAACTTGCACGATGGCCTTGATGGCAGGCACCAGTTCGTGGCCCAGTGTGGTCAGATCGTACTCTGCAGACGGCGGTGAAGAATCGATCAGCCGGCGCTCGATCACACCGCGCGTCTCCAATTCGCGCAATCGCGCGCTCAGCACGCGAGCGGAGATCCGTGGAATGTCGTGGCGAAGTTCGCCAAAACGTCGCGGGCCGCCACTGAGGTACCAGATCACGTTCGGTGCCCACGCTCCGCGCAGCATGGCCATGCACTCGGTGAGCGGGCAGCCCTGGGGCGCAGCGACACGGGTCTTTCTGAGCGGCAGTGACATGGCGGTAACCAGCGGGTAATCCGGTAACCAGCTGGATACCACAGAATTGTGATATCTACCAGTTAGCAGGTATCTAACAGTAACCATTGACGCTAGCATTGGCACTCCGAATCCACGGTGTGCGGCAAACGATCATGACCTCGACCAACAGAGCGACCTCCGTGCTCGGCATCGAACATCCCATCGTGCAGGGTCCGTTCGGTGGCGGGCTGTCAACCGTTGAGCTGGCCGCAACAGTTTCGACCCTCGGCGGACTTGGGTCGTACGGCGCGCATGTGCTCGAGCCGGATAGGATCGAAAGCGTGACCCGTGAAATCCGCGAACGCACTGCCAAGCCATTTGCGATCAATCTCTGGATATCCGATCACGATCCTGGCGGAGTTGATCTCACCCAGCACGAGTACGACGAGGCCTACCGCGTCTTCGAGCCCTGGTATCGCGAGCTCGAAGTGGACAAACCAGATCGCCCTGCGCACTACCACCCCGATAGCGCCGCGCAGATCGACGCGCTGCTGGAGGCCAGGCCACCAGCTTTCAGTTTCGTCTTCGGTATCCCCACGCCTGCTGTGCTTGCCGAGTGCAGACGCCGGGAGATCGTCACCATCGGCACCGCCACCTCGATTGCGGAAGCGCAGGCGCTCGACTCAGCGGGCGTCGACTTGATTGTCGCGACCGGTGCCGAGGCGGGCGGGCACCGACCGTCGTTTCTGCATGTTGCCGAGGAAGCCCTGACCGGCACCTTTGCACTGACGCAACTGATCAGCCCGCGCGTAGAGGCACCGGTGATCGCGGCCGGCGGCATTGTCGACGCGCGTGGCGTGCGTGCGGCGCAAATGCTCGGCGCTGCGGCAGCGCAACTCGGCACCGCGTTTCTTGCCTGCCGGGAGTCCGGCGCGCACGAGCGACATAGAGCAGAGCTGTTCAGTGCCAACGCACAGAGCACCGTGCTGACGCGTGCATTCTCTGGGCGCCTCGCCCGCGGACTAAGCAATCGTTGGACAGACGGCTACGCATCGCTCGCCGGAAAATCGCTACCGGCATTTCCGGTCACCAGTTGGTTCACCTCGCAGCTGCGGCCGGCTGCACTGGAGGCCGGTCGCACGGATTTGATTTCACTTTGGAGTGGGCAGATCGCGCCCAACCTCGAACACCGCAACGCCACCCAGTTGATGACAGCACTACTGAACGGATGATCCAACGCTCTTCATCGACGTACAGCCGCCCCGGTGGCGTACGTCGCCTATTCCAACCGCAAAGGAGTTCCAGATGAAACTTTACTACTCACCCGGTGCCTGTTCGCTATCACCGCATATCGTGGCGCAAGAACTAGGCATCGAATTGACACTCGAAAAGGTCGACCTGCAATCCAAGCAGACCGAGACCGGTGCCAACTATCTCGAGATCAATCCCAAGGGCTATGTACCCGCCATCACATTGGACGACGGCACATTGCTGACCGAGGGTCCGGCGATCGTGCAATACCTGGCCGACAGCAAACCCGATGCCGGCCTGGCTCCGAAGAATGGCAGTCTGGAGCGCTATCGCCTGCAGGAAATCCTCGGCTACATCAATTCAGAACTGCACAAGAGCTACAGCCCTCTATTCAATCCGGCAACCCCGGCGGAAGCCCGCGCCGAACGCGCGTCGTATCTCAAGAAGCGCTATGCCCTGATCGAGCAGACCCTGGCTAGCCGGCCTTTCCTGCTGGGTCAAACGTTCAGCGTGGCGGATGCCTACCTGTTCACAGTCACCAACTGGGCCCGGATGGTGAAGCTCGACCTCTCCGATTTCCCCAACCTGATCGATTTCCAGAAGCGTGTTGCCGAGCGGCCGGCGGTGCAGGCCGCGCTCAAGGCAGAGGGTCTGGTCAAATAGCGATTCGCTGTTGTCGCGAGCGGATCACGGCAACGACCCGGAGGCTTGTTGAGACTCAACACAATTGGGGTCGACGAGGCTTCGGGTCGCAGCGACGCAACTGCAACTCCCGATGTACAGCTTGGGCGCCATGGCGCAGACTGCGCAGCAGCAGTGTCTTGGGGAGCGAAATCCGTGGACGGTGAGCGCTGGGCGCGATTGGAGCAACTGTTTGCCGATGCACTGGCTTTGCCGGTGGCGGCGCGTTCGGATTTTTTGCAGGCGCATTGCGCGGACGATAAGGCCTTGCGCGACGAGATCACGGCGCTGCTGCAGGCCCATGAAGAGACCGGCCGACTCGATCGGGCGGCGGCGGCACATGCCCTACCGTCAGCCACGAGCACAGCCTCGCTGGAGCCGGGAACACAGATCGGCGCATGGCGTCTGCAGCAACTGCTCGGTCGCGGCGGCATGGGTGAGGTCTATGCAGCGATCCGCGCCGATGCCGGCTTCGAACAACGCGCCGCGCTCAAGCTGCTGCGTTTTGACGCGCGCGCTCAGCTTGATCGGTTCCATGGAGAGCGTCGCATACTGGCGAAATTGGAACACCCCGGGATCGCTCGCCTGCTCGATGGCGGGGTGACCGCGGACGGTCGTCATTACACGGTGATGGAGTATGTCGAAGGAGTCTCGCTGACCGAGCACTGCCGCGCGCACGCCCTGCCGTTGCCGCGCCGGCTGGCTCTGTTCGACCAGGTTTGTGAGGCCGTTGCCTTTGCTCATCGCAACCTGGTCATCCATCGCGACCTCAAGCCCGACAATATCCTGGTCGACGCGGAGGGCACGGTAAAGCTGCTCGATTTCGGCATCGCCAAACTGGTCGACCTGGCCGCGCAACCAGATGATGACGCGCAGACGCTGGCGCCATTCACACCCGACTACGCTGCGCCGGAGCAACTGACTGGCGCCGCCGTTACTACCGGGACGGACATCTATGGGCTGGGCGCCCTGCTCTTTGAGCTATTGACCGGAGAGCGTCCACTACGCAGCCTCGGCCTGCCGCCAACCCAGATCATCAAGTCGCTGCTTGATGTCGATCCACCCGCGCCGAGTCGGATTGCGGCGGGACGAGCCGATCCTCCGGTACCTGCCCGCCTGCTGCAAGGTGATCTCGATGCAATCGTCGCCAAGTGTCTGCGCACGCGCGCCGGCGACCGCTACGAGACGGTGAACCTGCTGCAACGGGATATCCAACGTCATCTCGCCCACCAACCGGTGCTGGCCCGCAGCGGCGCGCGCGCCTACATCGCGCGGCGATTCTTGCGGCGCCACTGGCTGCCGATGGTCGTGCTTGGCGCGTTTGTCACGGCGATGGCCGCGGCCGCGCTGTACGCCAATGCGGCACGAATCGAAACCGTCCGCGCGTTGGCGCGTGCCGATGCAGTGCGCGGATTTCTGATCGATCTATTCCGGCAGAACGATCCGGAAGCGGGCAATGGTCGTGGGATGAGTGCGCGTGATCTGGTCGACGTCGGCGTACGCCGCATCGAACTCGACTTTGCCAACGACCGCGATACCCATATCGAACTGCTCGGCGTCAGTGGCAATCTCTATCGCGCACTGGGCGAGTATCCGGGCAGCGAGACGCTGCTTGCGCGGCGGCTCGAACTGGCGTCCCAAACCTACACCGAAGACGACCCGCGCCTGATCGAGGCGCAGCTTGATATGGCACACGTCGAGATCTCCGCGCAGAAATTCGATGCCGCGCAGAAATTGCTTGATGGCGCGCTCGCCGCCACCACGAACAAGCGGCCCGGCCTACTCGGCCTGCGCATACGCCTGCTGCGCGCCTATGGCTCGCTCGAAGGAGAGCGTGACAACGACGTCGCGGCAATCGCCTGGGTAGATCAGGCGATTGCCTTGCTGCGCCTGAGCTCCGCTGCCCCTACCGAGATCGCGGAGGCGCTGTCCGAGCGTGGCAGCTATGCCTTCCGTGCCGGCAGGATTGCCGAGTCGGAGCAGCCATTGCGCGATGCCCTGGCGATGCTCGACCCCGCCGCCGCCGAGAATACCGCTGCCCTGCTCAGCGTGCGCGAAACACTGGGCACGGTGCTCACATCGCTCGGCCGTTTTGACGAGGTTGTGCCGCTGCTGCAAACCAATGCCAATGCCGTCCGCCGACTCTATGGCGACAAGCACCCGCGACTGGCCAACGCCCTGCATCAGCTGGCTTCTGCGCTGCGCCAGAGTGGCGACTCTGCAGCAGCGGCGCCGCTGTTCCAGGAATCGCTGACTCTTTACGAACACAACTACGGCGCCGAGCACAGCTACGCGGCGGTGGCATTGACCGGGCTCGGACAATCTCTGATCACCACCGGACAGCATGCTGAGGCGACGGCGGCCTTGCTGCGCGCCCAGGCGATCTACGCGGGGACGCTGGGACCACTGCATACGCACACAGTAATCAGCGCTATCGCGCTTGCCGATGCTCGCCTGGTGGCGGGTGACGCGGTCGCTGCCGAGGCAGGTTTCCGCGAAGCACTTGATGCCTTCGAGCGCATCGGCGATGGCCGGCGCATCTATGCCGAGGCCGCGCGACTGGGACTGGGCAAGGCGCTATCCGCACAGGGTCGCTGCGGTGAGGCCGAGCCCGCTCTTGCCGAGGCACACAGCCGGCTCAGGGATGAGTTTGGCGCTGATGATCGCCGCTCCATCGAGAGCGCGGCCGAACTCGTACACTGTCTGCTCGTATTGCAAAAGCGCGATGCGGCACGCGTATTGCTCGAAGCCAGTGAGCGGGCCTTGCGGGATTCCGCGCGCAATATTGACCGCCAGCGTCTGCGCCTCGACCGCGCCCGGGCCGAGTTCGATCTGCCGGTGGCGCCCTGAACTTGATCGGAAACGGCTAGGCGGAATCTGCCAGTTCGCGGTGCAACCATGCTCGTGCCAGGGTCCAGTCGCGGCGCACCGTGCGTTCGGATACGCCGAGCGCGCGCGCGGTCTCGACCTCGTCAAACCCGGCAAAGAAGCGGCAGTCGACGACCTCGGCCAGTCGCGTCGAGACCTTCGCCAGCCGGCCAAGGGCATCGTGCAGCGCGATGATCGAAGCATCATCCTCACCCGCGACATCCAGGGCTTCGTTGAGTGGCAGATGGATCACGCCATCGCCACGCTTGCTGGCAAGGCGCGCGACGGCATGGTTGACCAGGGCGTGGCGCATGGCCAAGGCAGCGGCGCGGATGAAATGCGCATCATTGTTCCAGTCGCTGGCACCGCGCAGTTTCAGATAGGCCTCGTTGACCAGGGCGGTGGTTTGCAGGGTGGCACCGGCGCCGACGCGCCCGCGCTCGCGATGGGCCAGGCGCCTGAGTTCCTCGTAGAACAAGGGCAACAGCTGATCGGCCAGCACGCGCACCGCCCGCACGGCTGAGTCTTGCGACGATCGATCGCTCTCTTCGAGCGGTTCACCCACGCTGGTCACCATGGTCGAATGATAGCGCTCGCCTTGGCCGGATTTGTCCCTGTTTGCTGTTTCCACATTGAGCCAGCGCCGTGCATCACGCCCGGACGCTGTTTCCCCCCCGGAGAACAGTGCATGGACGTCGTCGCGGCAAGCCACAATCCAAACCCGATGGCAGCCTGGACGGCTGTCCGCGCTCGTCTGCTACGCAACTGGCTCGCGCCCTGTGCACTCTGCTGTCTGCTGCTCAGCAACACCCTGCAGGCCGCCTACGTTTCGGAGAATCGCAGCATCGTATCCAGCGGCGTGACCCGCAGCTTCGTGCTGGCCAGACCGATGACGATTCCTCCCGGCAGCGCACTGCCTCTGGTGTTCTCCCTGCACGGCGACGGCGGCAATGGCACCGGCATGCGCAACGCACTTCCGCTCGAGGCGCAGGCAGGTTCTGGCGCCATTTTCGTCTACCCCAACGCGCCCGGCGGCACCTTCGAGTACTACACCTATGATGGACGCAGTCGCGAAGCCATTTTCGTGACCGACCTGATCGCCGCGCTCGGGGCGGAGTTCGGCATCGACCCCATGCGGGTTTTTGTAATCGGCTTCAGTGGCGGCGCGACCATGACCAATGCGCTCGGCTGTCGACTTGGACCTGGCGTGATTCGCGGGCTGGGCATTCACTCGGGCACGCTGTATCCGATCAACGATGGAATGGGGCAGCCGGACTTTACCTACACCGGCAATGGTGGTGTGTCCTGTCCACTTCCCGCCGCGGTCTTTATCTGGGGGCAGTCCGACAATACGCCCGGCGTTTCGTTTGCCGACGGGCAAAACGTGCGCAACAACTACGCCGCGACCCAGGGCTGCGCCGCGACAACCACGGCCACGGGGTTTCCGCCCTGTGTTGCCTATGACGGCTGTACCCGCGCATTGAACTGGTGCCCAATTGCCGGCATGGGGCACTCGATCTGGTCACAGGCGGCACCGGCGCTATGGCAGTTCATCGAGGATTCGGCACCGGTCGGCGTCGTCGATCCGGTCTTCGCCGACGGCTATGAAGGAGACGCAGTACAGGCGCTGCGCGGCACCAATCTGATGGGCATGGAGATGGCCTATCAGAACTGCGACCAGCCGGGCGGACCGATCGAAGGCTCCAACTACCCGCGACACGATGAGCGCCTGGTCGACTACTTCGCCAGCAAGCGGATGACCACGCTGCGCTTCCTGTTTTCCTGGGAATGCATGCAGCAAGTGCTCAATGGACCGATCCCGGCCGCGAACAGTGGACCGTACAAAGTCTATTTCGATGACTACAAGCGCATCGTCGACTATGCGAGCAACGTCAAGGGCATGCGGGTGATCGTCGAGCCGTGGAATTCCAACAGCAGCGGCGGTGCCGGTGGCGCCCGCTATCGCGGCGAACTGGTCGGCTCGCCCGCCGTGCCGAGGGCGGCATTCGCCGACTTCTGGTCGCGCATGGCAACGATTTTCGCCGGCAATCCACGCGTCGAGTTCGGCCTGGTCAATGAACCCAATGACATGTCGACGATGTCCTGGTTCGCCTCGGCACAGGCCGCCATCGATGCCATACGCAACACCGGCGCCAGCCAGCGCATCTACGTTCCCGGCAATGGTTACAGTGCCGCAAGCACCTGGACGTCCACGTTCTACGACACCGGCAATCCGCAACGGTCCAATGCCTATGGCTGGCTCAATGCCAACGGCGTGGGCCTGCCACTGACCGATCCGCTGGACAATCTCGTGGCCGAAGTGCACACCTATCTGGACGCCGACCAGGGCGGTGGCAGCACTCAGATCACCTCGGTGACCGCTGCACGAGAGCATCTCTCGGTGGCGGTCAATGAAGCGGCGGCACAGGGCTACCGGATCTACCTTGGTGAAATCGGACTGTACGCGGCCGCACCTGACGCAGCCGCGGCCTGGGCCGACTTCATCGCCTATGTAAACGAAAATACCGGCTCGGGTGTCTTCACCGGCTTCACCTGGTTCGCCGCTGGCGACCCGCTCTGGTGGCCGGATGTTGCCGCCAACGGTGGCGGCCATTTCTCGATCTCGCCAACGAGTGCCGCAAGCTACACCGGCGACACCGTCAATATGGATCTGATCGAGAACGACTTCTGATCCGGCACAGGCCAACAGGCGCTGGGCAGCAGCGATACCGGCACCAGCACGGATCGGCCCAGCATTGCGCTTGCTGCAGCCATTGCTGTCCCGAGCAGCCCCGCACTTACACGCTCACCGCCACGCCCAGGATCAAAGAAATGCACATTCGAATGGATGCGTCGACAAGGCGCGCAGGATTTCTCCGCGGCGTGCTTCAGGCCAAGGCCGTCCACCCGCTGTGCCTCGCATTACTGTTGGGCTGTACCAGCCTCGCCCAGGCCAATACCTACACCGTGGTCACGACCGCCGACTCAGGACCAGGAAGCTTGCGCCAGGCGATCCTGGATGCCAATGCAGTGCAAGTCACCGGCGGCACCGCCTGCGCACCGCATGCGATCGTTTTCAATATTCCTGGTGTCGGCCCGCATACGATCCAGCCACTGAGCCAGTTGCCTCGCTTCGATATCGGCATCGATCTGAATGCCTACACACAGCCGGGCGCGATGCAGAACACGCTACTCCAGGGCAGCAATGCGGTCATCGCGATTGAACTGGACGGCAGCCTCGCCGGCGCCAGCGACGCGCTGGTGATCGGTGCAACCATTCCGGGCTCGCCGCTGTGTGCTGGCGGCGGCAGCATGATCCGCGGACTGGCCATCAATCGCTTTGCCGGCGCGGCGATTTCGATGGGCGAGCAGGTCTGTCCAGTGGGTGGATTCTGTCCTGTCGGCGGGGTGCGTATCCAGGGAAATTTTATCGGGACCGACCTCAGCGGCAGCGTGGCCCTGGGCAATGGCTTTGGATCGTCACGCGCCAGCCTGGTATTCGGACGTGGCAGCAACGCGAACATCGTCGGCGACCAGATCGCCTCGGTGGGTGGGCCGAGCGATCCGCTGCCGCAGACCCGCAACGTGATTTCGGCAGGCGCCGGGGATGCCATCTACATCGGCTCCACACAGGTCAATTCACGCTCCGAAAATCACCAGATCCGCAACAACATCATCGGCCTCAACGCACAGGGCAACGCTGCGCTAGCCAATGGCGGGCGCGGCATCACCGTCGACTTCAACAGCTCCAACATCGCGATCCACGACAATCTGATTTCCGGCAATCCCGGCGATGGCGTGGCCATCTTCGACAGCCCGTTTGCCGGGACCTCGTTGATCGGCAACGGCATCGGAATCGGACTGGGTGCCACCGCGTTCGGCAATGGCGGCCACGGCATCCTGATCGCCGGCGGCAGCGGTGTCTTCGTAGGCAGGCGGTTCCTGTTCGCGCCCTTCGGCAGCGCCAGCATCGCCAACAATGGCGGAGCCGGGTTGTTCATCGACGGCAGCGCCCAGGTCGACGTGATCAATGGATCGATCAGCGGAAATGCCGGACTCGCCATCGATCTCGCTCCGGCCGGCGTGACGCCAAACGATGCCGGCGATGGCGATGGCGGCCCGAATGAGCTACTCAACAAGCCGCATTTCGAGTCGGTGACGTATGACGCCATCACCCAGACTGCGACCATCAGCGGATCGCTGCATGCCGAACCGAACAGCACACATGAAATCCATTTCTACATCAGCAGCAGTTGTGACCCCAGTGGGTTCGGCGGTGGCAGCACTTTTTTCCCGCTCAGCCCGGCACCGATCACGGTGAACCTGAGCACCGATGCAAGCGGCAACGCCTCATTCGTCCGTCAAACCAGCGGGCTGCCGGCAGACACCTTCCTGTCGGCGATCAGCCGGCGCTTCGCCACAGCACCGGGGCCGGCTGCGCTGATCGTGTCGGAATTTTCGGAATGCCGCCAGGTCACCGAGATCGCTCAGCTGGTATTTGCCGACGGCTTCGAGAACTGACGCCCAACGGGCGCTGATCGACAGCGCGGCCGCGGATTCGACCATGCCGATCCGAGAAATTGCCGATAAGGTTTCTCTCCGCTGGGATCCCGGGGGCGCGCCGCTGGCCTGAGTCACCTGAAAATCATCGGTCGTCCGGGTGCTGATTTCTTCCTAGGCACATCCATCGGCATCGCGGACGCCCGCCGATGGCGTGCTGCATGACGTGCGCGCCCTGGGCACCTTCGGACGCATTGAGTGGGTGGATCCGCCACCTGCAAGCAGGCGCCGGGGCGCGCATGCGATGATCCGCGTCCCTGACTGGAGGAAACGCCATGAGCATCTCGATGTATGAAAGCACCGTTCCGTTTCTGCTGCGATTCCTGCGCAATCTCGATAGCTGGCTGGACAAGGCGCAGGCGCACGCCGATGCGAAGAAATTTGACAGTGCGGTCCTGGTGCGCAGCCGCCTGGCCCCCGACATGCTGGACTTGGCGCGTCAGGTGCAGATTGCCTCGGACAACGCCAAGGGCTGCGTTGCCCGCCTGACCGGTGCCGAAGCACCGAAGTACGAGGACAACGAGACCACGCTGGCCGAGCTGAAGGAACGCATCGCCAAGACCAGCGCGTATGTTGCGAGCTTCAAGCCCGAACAATTCGAGGGCAGCGAAACGCGCGATATCTTGCTGAAGTTTCCCTCGGTGACGTTCGAATTCAAGGGCAAGGACTACGTGCTGAAGTTCGTGATCCCGAACATCCTGTTTCATGTCACCACGGCCTACGGCATTCTGCGCCACAACGGCGTAGAGATCGGCAAGGCGGATTTCCTGGCGCCCTGATGTGGGAGCGCCGAATGGGCGCGACCGCGGTATCGATCCACGCCACGGTCGGCCCGCATCGTGCCTCCTACGTGGGAACGTCGAATAGGTGTGACCGCTGTAGGCGCTACTCGGCGAACACGACACCGTGCGGTGGCAGGATCAGAATGTCGCCTTCGATGCTGCCGGATACCAGGCCGTGATCGTCAAGTACACGCAGATCCCGGAACAGCGGCAGATGCAGTCGCTCCGAACCCGCCGAGAGGTTGAACGCAGCGTAGATGCGGCGACCGTCCAGGCGCCGACTCAACACCAGCACCGGCTCGCCGTCGCCATGCAACTCGACATCTCCGAACATCAGAGCTGGCTGGGTTTTGCGCCAGCGCAGAAACCGGCGGAAGCGCGACAAGGGCGAATCGGCACGCGCGGATTGTTGGGCAACGCTCAGCGCCTGGTGTGTGTCGGGGATCGGTAGCCAGGGCGTACCGGTGGTAAACCCACCCTGTGTTGTGTCGTCCCAGGGCATCGGCGTGCGACAGCCATCGCGACCCTTGAAGGTTGGCCAGAAGGTGATGCCGTAGGGATCCTGCAACATTTCGAAAGGTAGATCGGCTTCGGTCAGGCCCAACTCTTCGCCTTGATAGATGCAGGCCGAGCCGCGCAGCGAACACAACAGAGCCGTCAATTGGCTGGCGATGTGTTCAGGCGGCGAGGCACCACCCCAGCGGCTGACCACACGCCGCACATCGTGATTGGAGATGGCCCAGCACGGCCAGCCTTCGTTGAGGCAGGATTCCAATCTGCGCACGGTTTCGCGCACGTGGTGTGCCGAGACATCGTCAGTCAACAGCTCAAAGCTGTAGCCCATGTGCAGCAGGCCGGCACCGGTGTACTCAGCCATCGTCGCCAGAGAATCTTCGGCCGATATCTCGCCCAGCGCGGCGATGTCCGGGTACTCGTCAAGCAGAGCGCGCAATTCCCGCAGCAGCTGAAGATTTTCTGGCTGGGTATTGTTGTAGTAGTGAAACTGGTATGCGTACGGATTGTCCGGACTGAATCCGCGACCCACGCGCAGGGCTTCCGGCTTGGCGGGATTGTCACGCAGCAGCGGATCGTGGAAACAGAAGTTGATCGCATCCAGGCGCAGCCCATCGACACCGCGATCGAGCCAGAAGCGGACATTGTCCAGCATGGCCTTGCGCACTTCAGAAATGTGGTAGTTCAGGTCGGGTTGCGAAGCGAGAAAATTGTGCAGGAAGTACTGGCGACGACGCGGCTCCCACTGCCAGGCGACGCCTCCGAAAATCGACAGCCAGTTGTTCGGTGGCGAGCCATCGGGCTTGGCATCGGCCCAGACGTACCAATCGGCCTTAGGATTGTCGCGACTTTCGCGGCTTTCCTTGAACCATTCGTGTTCGATCGAAGTGTGGCTGAGCACCTGATCGATCATCACCTTGAGCCCGAGCGCATGCGCCTTGGCCACCAGCAGATCGAAATCCGCCAGGGTGCCGAACAAGGGATCAACATCCCGATAATCGGCGATGTCGTAGCCGAAATCCGCCATCGGCGAGGTGAAAAAGGGCGATACCCAGATTGCATCCACGCCCAGATCAGCGACGTAGTCGAGCAACTCGGTGATGCCCGGCAGATCGCCAACGCCATCGCCATCGGAATCGCGAAAACTGCGCGGGTAAATCTGATAGATGATGGCTCCGCGCCACCACGACGTCTTACTCATGAACTTCCTTGATTGACGGTGAGCGCAACGCGCGGATAAGCCAACCGAAGCTTAGCGCCCTGCCCCCGTGCGCTCCGATGCCCCTGCATACGTATTCATCACCATGCCCGAATTGATCACAGTTGCGTCTCCGATCTGCTGGACGCCGTGCCCCTGCAAAGACTTCATGCTGGACGTCGGATGACCCGGCAGATCCGCTGCACCTGATCGACCCTACTCCATGACGACAGCTGCGTATGCTGCATTGCGGCATGGCCCGCGCGGAACATGACGTTAAGATTGTGTAGGCCAAAACTTGCACAAGTGAGTTGATGCCCAATGAATCGCGCATCGGGCGCCGGGTGAGTGCTGATGGCAACGGTAATTAAAGGCAAAGCGACATCCTTCGACATCGCCTACAAAGCGGGAGTCTCGCAGTCGACTGTTTCGCGTGCGTTGCGTGGCAGTTCGCTGGTCAGCGACGACACCCGTCACCGCATCCAGATCATTGCCCGTGAACTCAATTACAAGGTCGACAAGAACGCGTCCAACTTGCGCCGTCAGCATTCGGTAACGTTGGCCCTGCTGCTGTTCGAGGACCCGACCACCGATGATTCGCTGATCAATCCGTTTTTTCTGTCCATGCTCGGATCGATCACTCGGGCCTGCGTGCGCCAGGGTTACGATCTGCTGGTCTCATTCCAGCAATTGTCCAACGACTGGCATGCCGATTATCAGGACAGTCACAAGGCGGACGGTCTGATCCTGCTCGGCTATGGCGACTATCTGGTATCGCGCAGTCGCCTGCAGAAACTGGTCGATCAGGGTACGCATTTTGTCCGCTGGGGTGCGGTGCTTGAAGGCCAGCCGGATATTTCGATCGGCTGCGACAACGCGCTCGGTGGTCGCCTGATCACCGATCACTTGCTTGGCCTAGGGCGTCGCCGGATTGCCTTCATCGGTGATTCTTCGGCGCATTTCCCCGAATTCAGCGCACGTTACCGTGGCCACTGCGAGGCATTGCGCGCTGCCGGGATGGAGCCCGATCCGGCCTTGCAGATCGATGCCTCCGATTCGATCGAGCGTCTCGGCATCGAATCGGTGCAGATGCTGCTCAGCCGGGGTGTGCAATTCGATGCCATCTTCGCGGCCAGCGATCTGCTCGCAATCGGCGCGTTACGGGCACTGGCCAATGCAGGCTTGCGTGTGCCCGAGCAAGTCTCCGTGGTTGGTTTCGACGATATCCCGACGGCGAGCTTCGTCAATCCCGGGCTGACCACGGTGATGCAGGACACCAAGCTCGCTGGCGAGATGCTGGTCGATCGAGTTCTGCGACAGATTCGCGGCGAGCAGGTCGAGAGCGCGATGCTCCCGGCGCAACTGGTCATCCGCCGCTCGTGCGGTGCACAGGCCGTGCCATAAGGCGATCGAGTTGCTGCAGCACCGCCGGGTCGGTCAGCGCGCTATCAAGCAACCAGACCGATACATCATGTGGCGCCACCTCGAGCACCACCGGCTCACCGTAGGAAACGCCGAGACTGCTGCCATCAAAGGCATGGCGCCAGTTGCCAGTCGGAATTCCCGACAGTTGCATGCGTTCGCTGTTGTCGCCCTTGTTGAGCAGAACCAGTGCGGTCTGGTTGCGGCCTTCGTGCTGCAGCACGCGCAGGAAGGCTGCACGCTGACCGGCGATCTCAAGATTCAGTTGCAGTCCGCGCTGCAGCGCCGGGGTCGACGCGCGCAATTTTGCGATGCGCGCGAGTTGCTGCCGGATTGGATGCGCTGACGCCTGTTTGATCTGCTCGACACCGAAATAGTTGCGGTTGCCATGATGCTCGGCGCGGCCGCGCATGAAGCCAATTTCTGATCCGTAATAGATCACCGGAATACCGCGCGCGGTGAACAGCCAGTTGTGCGCATCGATGAAACCCTCATCGCTGGCCTGCATCCGCGCCATGTCATGGTTGTCGTAGAAGGTCGTCAGCTCATAGGGATTCTGGTACGGCCCCTTCTCCAGAAAAAGCGCCTCACTGATGCGCGCATAGTCGCTGGATGGATTCTGGAAGATGTCGACCAGTGCCGCCTTCAGCGGAAAATCCAGCATGCTCATCGCGCCATTGCCGGGCCATGTATACAGCGCGATTTCTTCCGGCTTGAACTTGAAAGCTTCGCCGAACAGGAAAAAATCAGGGTGCCTGGCGCGGATGCGGGTAGTGAAAGTGTCCCAGAACGTGGTCGGCAAGTACGGCACAGTGTCCACGCGGAATGCAGCGGCGCCCTGATCGATCCATTGCAGGTAGGCATCAACCAGATAGTCGACGACCACAGGATTGGATTCGTTGAGGTCCGATAGCTGGGCGAGGTCGCCGTGCTGATTGAAGAAGCGATGCAGGGGCTGCTTCCCGGGATCGAGCTGCTCCGGTTTCAGATTCTGATGATCGGCCAGCAGGCTGCCGTCTGCCGCGTAGATGCGCCCGAACTCGGTCTGCGCGGTCGGCATCGACCACCCCGGCGATCCGTGATTGGCCACGATGTCGAGCACCGTCTTCAGGCCATGCGCACGCAGACCCGCAGTCAGCTCGGGGAATCCAAGACCTTCGCTGACCAGATGCTCGTCGACCTGATAGAAATTGGTGCCCCAGTAGCCGTGATAACCCGCCTTGCCACGATCGGTGAGGATCGATGTGCAGGTGATCGGATCGCCACCACTGAAAGCTTCATTCGGGTTGTCGACGATCGGTGTGATCCAGACCGCACCGAAACCCATCTCGCTGATATAGGCGGCGTGGTCGAGCAGACCGCGGAAATCACCACCGAGATAGCCACTGTTGGCGATGACGCCATCCGGACAATGGATCGGCCGATCGAATGTATTGAGTGCACCACCCTGGTCGCGAAAATCATTGCCGGGATCGCCATTGACGAAACGATCGGTGACCACGAAGTAGACCGCGTCGGCGGCAAATGGATGCAGGGTGCCGTAATAGTCCTGCGAATTCGAAACTCCGGTTGCCGGTGCAGATGCAGGCTCCGGTTCGGGCGCCTGCTGGCTGCCAGGGCAGCCCGCGAGTAGAACCAGAACGATCAGTAGTGGCGAACGCGGATAACGGACAGACATGGCGACTCCTGTTTCAGTGGCACCGGCGCCCCGTACGGGCAGCCACCGGCAATCGGGCACTTGCGCAAGACGTGCGCAGGTTCCGGCACGCATTACGACTCAGGTGCTGAGCCAGAATCGCTGCGCCCACCCGGTTCGGCAACCCAGAGCACGCAAAGACCGGCGACAACGAAACTTGCGCCTCCAATGACCAGGGCGTAGATCGGCTGATTGCCAAAAAACGTCTTCAGCAGCAAGCCCAGCAGAATCGCAGCGACCAGTTGCGGCAGCACAATGAAGAAATTGAAAATGCCCATGTAGACACCCATCTTGCGCGCCGGCAGGCTGTCGCAGAGCAGCGCATAGGGCAGCGACAGGATCGATGCCCAGGCGAATCCAATACCGACCATCGACAACATCAGCCAGCGCGGGTCCTTGATCAGCAGGAACGAAATCAGCGCGGCGCCGCCTATCCAGAGATTGATCAGATGGGTCTGGCGCAGGCCGAACCACACCGTCATTCGCGGAATGACCAGGGCGGCCAGGGCGGCGAAACCGTTGTACCCGGCAAACAGCATGCCAACCCAGTTGGCACCTTCGTTGTAGGCGGCGGACGCCGGATCGCTGCTGCCGTAGTGAACCGAGGTGACGGCGCCCGTGGTGTAGATCCACATCGCGAACAATGCGAACCAGGAGAAAAACTGGACCACGGCAAGACGCGCCATGGTATTGGGCATGTTGTAGAGATCCGACATGATCTGGATGAACGGGTTCGCCTCGGCGGATGCTTGCGCCGATCCCTTTGATCCGGACAGCACCAGCATGGCGATTCCGAGGACTCCTGTTCCGCCGGCAAGAATGTAGAGCGTCTGGCCCCAGGCCCAATGCCAGACCGCTGCGGCAAGACCGAGACCGACTACCAGCAAGGCCACGCCCAGGCCCACCGATGGCAGGCTGGGGACGCGGGTGCTCGACGCCGGTTCGGCATCGTCGAAGGACGCCAGTTGCTCGGGTGGATATTCGCGCGTGCGCATTACGGTCCAGCCGACCGCAGCGAGCAGGACGACGGCGCCGAAGTAGAACGAATAGCGCACCGTCTCGGGTATCGCACCGGCGTCGGCGGTGTTACTGAATCCGTAACGGGTCAGCAGCCAGGGCAAGGCGCTGGCGACGACGGCGCCGAGCCCGATGAAAAAACTCTGCATCGCGTAGCCACGCGGCCGCTGCTTGGGACCGAGTTGGTCACCGACAAAGGCACGGAACGGCTCCATCGAAATATTGATCGAGGCATCCAGCATCCACAGCACACCCGCCGCAATCCACAAAGTGGGCGAGTTGGGCATGATGATCAGGGCCGCGCTGGTCAGGATGGCGCCGATCAGGAAGTAGGGTCGGCGGCGACCGAGACGCGTCCAGGTACGGTCAGAGAAATAGCCGACGATGGGCTGTACCAGCAGCCCGGTCAACGGAGCAGCGATCCAGAGGATAGGCAGATCGTCGATCTCGGCGCCGAGGGTCTGGAAGATGCGACTGACATTGGCGTTCTGCAGAGCAAAGCCGAACTGAATGCCGAGAAAACCGAAACACATGTTCCAGATTTGCCAGAACGTCAGTACCGGCTTGGCTCGGGTCTGCGCTGAATTCATTGTGCTCTCCTCGCTGGCGCGTCGGTGACGTATGCCGATCCAGCATAGCGGAGCCGGAGGCAAGGTCAGTCGGGCTGGCAGCGGCTGCGGACGCCTGGACGGGAATGCTCACGGCCACCAGCACCGCGACTTCACCGGACAGGATTCACAAGACAAAAAAGAGCCCTGCCGGTGTTGAAGCGGCAGGGCAATGGAGACTCATCAAGAATCAGAACTTGTAGCTGGCGCCGAGTAGCGTCGTGCGTCCGTACTCGTTGTACATGCGCGGAGCGAAGCTTCCGTTGTCGTTGCGGAACAGTTCCTGATACGGCTCATTGTTCAGGTTATTGACCTGCAACAGCAGGGACAGACCTTCCAGAGTTCCCTCACCGAAGGCGTAGCCGATCTGCATGTCGACAATTTCCTCGCCTTCGATGTAGCGCGTATCGCGATCCGCTCCGAAGCCCTGAACCTCACCGACGAAACGCGAGCGGCTGCGCTGGCTGACGCGCGCGGAGAAACCCTGCTTCTCGTAGTAGAAGGTGATGTTGGAGGCGTAGCGCGACAGGCCCGGCAGGGGCTGGGTGCTACCCGGACCATTGGGCAGGATGGAGCTGCGCGTATCCGAGTAGTTGGTCAGGATGCCAAAGCCATCCAGCGCCGACCACACCATATCCAGCGGCAGCGACACCGCAAATTCCCAGCCGTTCATCGAACCGCCATCACCATTGGTCGGCCGCGTGAAGCGCCCTACCGTCGACGCCGGATAGGGGCCGGGCACCGAGGTCAGATCGAAGACGCTGAAATCAAATTCAACCGTCTGATCGTAGATGTACGACTTCAAGTCTTTGTGGAACGCCGCCGCACTGATGTAGCCCTTGTTGTCGAAATACTTCTCGTACGACAGGTCATAGCCGGTGGCGCGCCAGGGCTCGAGTTCGGGATTGCCACCGCCGCCCGACCACTCGCCGCGGGTCTGGTCAATGCCAAAGCCATTGTTGGCACGCATCTGGTCCATGCGTGGACGCGCCATTTCCTTGGCGGCACCAAAGCGCACGGTCTGATCCGCGGGCAGGGAGAACGCCAGGTTCAGACTCGGCAGTACGTCAGAGTAATCCGCACCACCCTGGAACGGCAAGGCACCGCTGGCGACACCGCCGGGGATCGCAAAGCCGGTCGATTCCTGGTCGGCACCGACATGCTGGATGCCCAGATTGCCGCGCACTGGCACCGAGCCGAGCTCGGTGTCGATGCTCATTTTCACGAAGCTGGTGATGACGGTCTCTTCAACCAGCCAGTCCTTGTTGAAAATATCCGGATGGATATTGCTGCGCAGGGTGTAAAACTGGTCGAACACCGCGGGAATGTTGTAGCTGAGCACGCCGGGAATACCGGTGAAACCGAGATTGGCGGGGTTGTTGAGCAGATCGCTCGGAACCACCGCCGAATCGCCGGCGATCAGATCGAGGAACGACTCGGCCACGCTGCGACTCTTCTCGCGGTGCGAATGGTTCACGCCGAACTCGACGCTGCTGACAAATCCGGACTGGAAGCTGCGTTCCGCAGCCAGTTTGACCGAGCGCAGTTCATCCTCGAACTTCGGATACTTGATGTAGCCATCCTGACCCCAGCCACCGGAGTCGGTGAGCCGGATCAGGGAAGGATCGGCGTAGTTCAAACCGAACGTGAGATCGGGCAGACCGGTGTTCGGATTGAGCGAGAAGTCGAGCGTATCGTTGATGCCGACGGTGCCCGCGTAGGTTTCCAGAATGGACTCCTTGCGATCAGCACTGGACAGGCTGAAATCGGCGACACCGCGCCAGTCTTCATTGAACTGGAATTCGTTGTTGAAGCCAATCGCGAAGATCTCGTCTTCGCGGGTGTTCAGATCGTTGCGCAGGATCGGCTTGACGCCGCTGAAGCGCCCGGCAACCAGCACACCGTTCTCGTCGACTACGGCATTACTGAGTGTTGCGCCCGACCAGCCCAGACCGAGCTGCAAGGCGCGTGTGGTTTCGGCGCGCTCGAATTGCGAGTAGTAGACATCCACTGCGCCCGAGTAGAAGTCACTGGGACGGAATTCCAGCACGGCCATGATGCCGTCGCGTACGTTGTCGGTCGAAGAAGACCAGGACTCCGAGCCGCCGATGATGCGAACATTGTCGATGCCATTGACCGTGCCAGTCGGATAGCCCCAGGCATTCCAGCGGTTGGCCTGACCCGGAGAGTCGAGACGGGCAAAGCCGATCGCGAGACCGACCGTGCCATCGGCAAACTGATCGATATAGGAAGCACTGAAACGGCTGCCGAGATCGGAGTAGCCCGGGTTGAGTTCACCCAGCGAGTTCTGCTCGCCACGCGCGCTGACCGCGATCACACGGTCCGGAAACGACAGCGGGCGCACGGTACGCAGATCGACCGTACCCGAAATGCCCTGCGCAACCAGGCTGGCATCCGGCGTCTTGTAGACCAGAACGGAGCTGAGCAACTCGGATGGATACTGGTCGAACTCGACGCCGCGGTTGTCACCGCTGCTGACCTGTTCTCGACCGTTGAGCAAGGTGGTGGAGAAGTCACCGGCAAGACCGCGAATACTGATCGTCGAGGCGCGACCGGCCACACGCTGGGCGGCGAGGCCCGGAAGGCGCGCAATCGATTCGGCGATGCTGGAATCGGGCAGCTTGCCGATGTCTTCAGAGGAGATGGCTTCGACGATCGAGGTCGATTGCTGTTTGAGCGCGATGGCGCTTTCAATACCGCGGCGGATGCCGACCACGCTGATGGTTTCCATCTCGCGTGCTTCGCTCGCCTCGGCTTTGGCCTTGGCCTCAGCCTTGGCTTTTTCTTCCGCGCTTGTCGAATCGCTTGCCTGTGCCGCCGACTGGTCCGACTGCGCTTGCGCGCCGGTCGCTACCGCAAACAGGGCGCAGGCCAGCGCCACGCTCAGCGAATTGCGCTTAAGTTGCAACATCTCCCCTCCAGTTACTCAGTGGTCTTGAATGCTGACCCAACGGCTGAACCTCACCGTCCCCGGGCCGGATGCGTTCGGAGTAAACCCGCCCCCGTTACGTTCGATGATGGTATCCCCGGCGGTTGATTGCGGGCTTTTCTTGCATACGTATTCATGCAAACCAGTCATTACCCGCCTGCCGTCCTGGCAACCCTGCCGTGAAATAGTGCGGCTGACGCCGCGCCGCCAGTAGCGCTTCATGTGGCACCGCAGCATGTCTGGCAGACAGGTACGCAAGCACCGAATAATCCACCATCGCCGCAAGGAATTCCGATGATCCGACCCGCAGTGACCCGCCGAATCCTATGGCAAGCCCCGGTCCTGGCAGCCTGTGCACTACTGGCCGGTGGCTGCGTGCCACGCATCGCCGAGCAGCGGGCCGCAGCGCCGCGACCCGAGCCCGGCCCCCTGCATGTCGCATCTCCGGATTGGCGCGATCAGGTGATGTACTTCGCGATGATCGATCGCTTCGATGATGGCGACCCCAGCAACAACGACCAGGGCGCAGGCGAATTCGATCCGAGCGACGGCGCGCGTTACAGCGGTGGCGACCTGGCCGGCCTGCAGCGACGACTTGACTACATCCAGGCGCTCGGCGCCACCACCCTGTGGATCACGCCCCCGGTCGCGCATCGCTGGTGGGATCCGGCCGCACGTTACGGCGGCTACCACGGCTACTGGGCGGAACACTTCGCCGAAGTCGATCGCCACTTCGGCACGCTCGCCGACTATCAGGCGTTGTCGCGGCAACTGCATGGGCGCGGCATGTACCTGGTCCAGGACATCGTGGTGAATCACACCGGAAATTATCTGATGTACGGCGATGCCTGGAATCCCGCCGATCCTGTGCAAGGCTTTGCCCTGCAGGCCGATCATCTCGGTCGGACTGCACCGAGCCAGGCACCGTTCAACCAGAACGATGTGCGCAACAGCGCGCATCGCGCTGCCGATATCTATCATTGGACTCCAGCGATTCGCGACCATCGTGAGCGCGAACAGGAGCTTCGCTTTCAACTCGCCGACCTCGACGACATCAATACCGAGAACCCCATGGTCAGGGCCGCGCTCAGGCAAAGCTACAACCACTGGATCGAGCAGGTCGGTGTCGATGGCTATCGTGTCGATACCGCGTTTTATGTTCCGCAGGAATACTTCGACGATTTTCTGCACTCCGATGATCCGGAGCATCCCGGCGTTCTGCGTACCGCAGCCGCGACCGGGCGTCAGCAGTTCCATCTGTTTGGCGAGGGATTTGGAATCGATCGTGCCTACGAGGACAGCCAGGCGCGCAAGATCGACAGCTATATGGGCCAGCATGAAGGGCGCCAGCTACTGCCTGGCATGATCAATTTCCCGCTCTACGGAACCTTGACCGATGTGTTTGCGCGTGGCCGGCCCACCGCTGAGCTCGGCTACCGGATCCGCAGCATGATGCAGGTACACGCCGCGCCAGAACTGATGCCGAGCTTTGTCGACAATCATGATGTTGATCGTTTCCTCGCTGGCGGCAGCGAAGCGGGCCTGCGCCAGGCCCTGCTGGCCATGCTGACGCTGCCGGGAATCCCCACGATCTATTACGGCACCGAACAGGGATTGAGCGGGCAGCGCGCGGCGATGTTCAGCGCTGGCCATCAGTCCGGCGGTCAGGATCACTTCGACATCGAGAGCGCGCCGTTCCGTTACCTGCAGCGTGCCATCGCCCTGCGTCGCGCGCACAAGGTGTTCTCACGCGGAACGCCGAGCGTGCTCAGCGAGAACGCAGCCGCCAGCGGCGTGCTGGCCTACCGGATGCAATCGACCGAGGGCACCGCCCTGGTGGTTTTCAACAGCGCCGACCACGCGGCCCTGCTCGATCGACTCGACACCGGACTGGCGCCTGGGAGCAGACTGCGCGGCATATTCGGGATCGGGGCACAGCCAGCGGATGTGTCCGTGCAGGCCGATGGCAGCTTCAGCATGGCGCTGGCTGCGCGCGAGGGCCTGGTCTGGATGCTGGACGCAGAACGGGGCGCCACTGCCCAGACTACCGCTGCGCCTGAGCTCTTCGCCTTGGCGACAACGGAATATCGTGCGGATTTCGCTGTAGAGGGCAGCGCCCTGCCCAACGAAACTCTGCGACTGGTCGTCGATGGCAATCTGGCCGGGGCGCGCACGCTGACGGCCGATGCAAATGGACGATGGCGAGCACAGGTCGACACCGGCAATATGATCAACCCGGACATCGAGCATCATCTGGTCGCCTGGTCGGAATCGCGCCAACTGGCTTCGCAGCGCCGCTCATTCAAGGTGCGTCGTGCTTGGCAGCTGGTGCTCGATCAGCGCGATCCCGGCGATGACGACCGCGGGCCTCATGGCCGCTACAACTACCCGACCGACGCCGGCTGGGGCGTGCACAAGCAACTCGACATCCGCCGAGCTCGGGTCTGGACTTCGGACGCCGCGCTTCGACTTGAACTGCAGATGCATGACATCACTGATGTCTGGAATCCACCGCTCGGATTCGATCATGTCGCGTTTTCGCTGTTCTTCTCCCTGCCCGGTCGCGCGGATGGCGTACGTGCGCTGCCACAGCAGAACGCGCTGATGCCGACCGATCTGCGCTGGCAATACCGGTTGCGCAGCCATGGCTGGTCGAACACGATGTACGCGGCCGCGGGTGCGGACGCCATCCGGGACGGTACGACGGTGACACCGGGTGCGCACGTCGAAGTGGATCAGGCGCAGAAGAGCGTGGTTTTCACGCTGCCGGCGGCGGCACTGGGCACGCCAGCGGATCTGCGCGGGCTGAAACTGTACGTCACAACCTGGGATTACGACGGTGGCTACAAGACGCTCGCTCGCGAAGCCGGCCCGCACAGTTTTGGCGGTGGTGATGGTCTCCGTGATCCGCTGATCATGGACGATGCCCTGCTCGTCCTGCCGGCGCACTGAGCAATGCGGGCTGCCTGCCGCGCGGATAGTCCGTACCTGTTCAGCCGATGCCGACGCTGCGCCTGCAGGTGAAGAAACCATTGAGCGTCAGCCGGCCCGTGCGCGGATCGTCGGGCAGCGCTGTGTCGGCACCGATTTCGGCACAGTGGAAAAGACTGCCATCGTAGAAGATCAGGCGATTCCAGCGCGCGGGCACCGTGCACAATTTTTCAAACCATGCGTTCGAGCCGTTCGGATAGCCCGGCGTCAATCCATAGCGCGCGCAAAATTCTGCGCGCGGCAGTGTGCCCGAGTCATGCACCAGCACGTCGATGTCCTGCGTGGGGCGGATGGGACGAAAGAAACTGGTACCGGAATAGGCACCATCCTTGAACAGATAAAGCACCGAGGCGGCGACACACTGTTCGGGCGGCACGGCCATGCGGTCGCGATGGCATATCCACTGGCGTGGCTCCAGACTTTCGGCTGCATCGGTCACCATCGCCAGCCGGCTGTACATGCGCAAGGTGCGCCGCGCACCAAGCAGATGGCGGATATTCACCATGAAAAACTCGTCGAGCCGTGCCGAGACCGCATCGGGCATGCGCAACTCGACGCCGGGATAGGCGTTGAAGTCTTCACGCCGGAATCCCGTGTGCGCATTGGCGGCATAGTCGACCCAGCGCTGCGGTTCGCGCAGGGCGTTGTCGATCACGTAGCAGCCATGCTCGTCATCGATCGGCAAACGGACGATATCGGGACGCGGGTTGAACATGTCAGACCAGTTGCGAGAGGACGGCCATCGTTGCAGTGCACATAGCATAATCGGATCGGTAGCGTCGGTGGCCTGAGCGAGTCACGTCGCGGGCCAGCACGCGCGCCACGAGCAACTCGCGCAAGGCTGCGCGGGCATGGCACACTGAGCCTTCTTTTGCGACGAACGCGCGCCTGCCATCAACTCAGCATGAACACCACAGAAATCTATCTGATCGCGATGACGATCATCTTTACCGTTCCCTATCTGATCTGGCGCGTCGGTCGTACCGAGTACTATGCACCCTTGGTCGTGGTCCAGATCATCACCGGCATCCTGCTCGGTCCGGGCGTACTCGGGGCAGCGTTGCCCGAGTACTACCGCTTCGTTTTCAATGCCGACGTGATCACCGCACTCAATGGCATTGCCTGGTGGGCGGTGATGCTGTTCGTCTGGATTGCCGGGATCGAGTTGGATATCCATGGCGCCTGGAAGCACCGGCGCGAAAGCGGAATATCCGCAGGGCTGGCACTCGGTGTACCGCTGCTGTTCGGCGCGTTGGCCGCTCTGTTGCTGCTGCCACACGCGGGATGGATGGGACCACGCGCCATACCCTGGCAATTCGTGCTCGGCATCGGCATGTCCTGCGCGGTCACCGCGTTGCCGATCCTGATCCTGTTCATGGAAAAACTGGAAATCCTCAGGCAGCCGATCGGGCAGCGCATCCTGCGCTATGCCAGCCTCGACGACGTTGCCATCTGGGGGGTACTGGCTGCGATTCTGATGGATTGGCAGCGCGTCGGAAAGCAGGTTGGATTCCTTGTCGGCTACGCCGTGGTCGGCTATGGACTGCGCCGTCTGATGGTCTGGCTGCAGCCGCGTGATCGTTGGTACGTAGGCCTGATCTGGCTGGCGCTGTGCGGCTTCGGCGCGGACTGGTCCGGCCTGCATTTCATGGTCGGTGCATTTCTCGCTGGCGTGATCATGGATGCCAAGTGGTTCGACCAGAAGCAGATGGACCTGCTGCGTCATCACGTATTGCTGGTGGCGATGCCGGTTTTCTTTCTCAGCACCGGCCTGCGCACGAACTGGGCGATGGGTGGAACGCTGGTATTCGTCGCCGCTGCGCTGTTGCTGGTCGCCTCGGTCGCCGGCAAGCTGATCGGTACCCATATCGCAGGCAGGATTCTGCGATGGGAGCCGGGTGAGGCCAGCCTGATCGGCTGGTTGCTGCAGACCAAGGCGCTGATCATGATCATCTTCGCCAATGTATTGCTCGACAAGCAGATCATCACCAGCGAATCCTTCACCGCCCTGCTGCTGATGGCGGTCGCCAGCACCATGCTCACCGTGCCGATCGTGTCACCGCGTCTCGCGCGGATGCGCGCCCTGATCGGCAGAGATCACTGATCGCGCAGTTGCCAGGGCGGCGCTCGCCGCGCTGCCTTTGCTCTTGTCCCCGAGGGGATTGCATAGAGCGTGGCTTGCCGCGCTGCCCTTGCCCTTGCTCCTGTAGCGCGTGGCTTGCCGCGCTGCTCTTGATTTGTTCTTTTCGTTTGACAAACATCAAATGCAGCGCGGCAGGCCACGCTCTATGCAATCCCCGGGGACGACCGAAGGGAGTCGCCAGGGGACAGGAGCTGAGCCTCGGCCTTGCAAGTGCGCGCGATGAAGGCGGCATGCTCGGGCATTGCCTCGGCGGAGCGTTCGAGTACGCGACGTACATTGGCAACGAAGTCGCGGACCTCGGTGTCACCGAGCAGATCGACCATCGGATGATAGGCGCGCGGCAGAACACCCTGGCCGAGCAGCACCTGCACCCAACTGGATTCGGTGAACAGTTCCTCGTGCTCACGAAAAATACGCGCATGGCTGCGGAACAGATCGATCTTGTGCTGCAAGGTGTCCGGTATCGGCATCTCGCGGCAGCGATCCCAGAACGGCTCGCCGATTCGCTGATTGGCCTGGTAGTGCAGAATCAGAAAATCGCGACTGCGTTCGAACTCGTACTGCACCTGACGGTTGTATTCAGCGATATCGACCGGATCGAAACTGCGATCGGGGAACAGCGCCACCAGTTTGGCAATGCTGGATTGGATGAAATGGATGCTGGTCGATTCCAGCGGCTCCATGAATCCACTGGCCAAGCCGATCGCTACGCAGTTGCGGTTCCAGAATTTGCTGCGCATGCCAGTGACAAAACGCAGCGGGCGCGGATCGGCGAGCGGCCTGCCGTCGAGTCTGGCGAGCAGGTTGGCAGTCGCCTCATCATCGCTGATGTAGTCGCTGCAATAGACATAGCCATTGCCGATCCGGTGCTGCAGCGGGATCCGCCATTGCCAGCCGGCTTCGCGCGCGATGGCGCGGGTGTACGGCGTCAGCACCGGCGCCGATTCGCAGGGCACTGCGAGCGCGCGATTGCAGGGCAGCCAATGCGACCAGTCCTGATAACCGGTCTGCAGCGCCTGCTCGATCAACAGCCCGCGAAATCCGGAGCAATCGATGAACAGATCGCCGTCGATACGCTCGCCGCCTTGCAGCACGACCGCGTCGATAAAGCCGCTCTCTGCCGCGAGCACCGTTTCGACCACTTTGCCCTCAGTGCGCACCACGCCACGGGATTCGGCGAACTTGCGCAGGAAGCGCGCATACAGACCGGCATCGAAATGGAAAGCATAGGCGATGTTCGACAGCGGCGAATTCTGGATGTCGGCTGAGCGCATGAAGCGATTGCCACGGGCTGCGATCGCGTTGAAGATGTAGTCACCGATCGGCGACACCGCACCGGCCAGGCGCATCTTCAACCAGTATTGATAGAACGGCACCAGCCCCAGATCGCGCCCACCAACCGGGCCGAAGGCATGCAGATAGGATTCGCCCTGCTGCAACCAACCGGCAAACTCAATGCCGAGTTTGAAAGTCGCCTGGGTCTGTCTGACGAACTCGTTCTCATCCAGACCCAGGGTGGCATTGAACAGGCGAATCTGCGGAATCGTCGCCTCGCCAACGCCGACGATGCCGATTTCATCGGATTCGATCAGACGAATTTCGATTTTCCGATCCAGCAATTTGGACAGCGCAGCGGCGCACATCCAACCTGCCGTACCACCGCCAACGATGACAATCCGCCTGATGCCTTGCTCAGTCACACCACACTCCTGTTTGCAACGCGGGGTCAGAGCCCGCAGTGTGCCCGATCCGCTCAGTCGATCACATAGACCACGGCGGTGCGCGCCGGCACCGTGAACCGGCCGGAGTCCGCCTCATAGCGTGCCGCTGTCCGCGGCCTGGAATCGGCCGCGTCGGCGGCGGCCTGCACGGGGTGCAGGACATAGGCCTTGTTGCGCTCGGTCGGCAGCACCACAGCGTGCGCCTCGGTATCCACATTGATCAGATAGATCAGTTCGCCAAAGCCGGCATCCGCATAGCCCTGGCCATTGAGTTGCCCGACCAGGACGGTTGCGACCTGGTCGGGGCCGGTATTCAACAGGCGCAGGCGCTGCTTGATATCAGCAGCGCTGCGCAGTCGCAGCAGACTCGAGCTGGCGCGGATGCGCAGCAGGTCGCGGAACACATCGCGCGTCCAGGTGATCTCAGCGGGCCCTGGCTTGATCGCCGGATCGGCAAGCAGGGGCCGCATCAGTGACCAGCTGGAAGCATTGTCCTGGCGCGGCGGCAGCCCGGTGCCGAAGTAGTTGTCCTGACCGGTCCAGTCGATCCGATTGAACCAATCGCCAGAGTCGTAACTGTTGCGGTCCATCGACTTGCTGCGCAAGGTATCGATGCCGGCATGAAAATAGGCGATACCCTGACTGAACGCATTGATGGCGGCACCGAGCATCTGCACGCGGGCGCGATCGGCGCGCGACGTCGTCGTCGGCAGCTTGAATACATTGATGTCGAACAGGGTCTGGTTGTCGTGGTTCTCGACGTAGTTGACCACTTCGTCGGGCTCGCGGACATAGCCTGCCGGCTGATTTCCGCCATAGCTGATCTGCTCGAGCAAGACCTCGGCACCAAGATAATTGCGCATCGGATAATCGCGCAGCGATCCGGCCAGACCAACGCGCACCATGTCCGCAGATTGCAGCAGATCGCTGGCGCGATGCACGCCATTGCTGGTTGCGTTGGCTGCGTAGTAGAGCCCATTGATATAGCCCTGGCGGCGCATCTGGTCGATACCGCCATCGCCGGCACCACCACCGCGTACTGCGTCGCGCGCGCGGTCACTGAAGGTCGCGATACCGCTGCCATTGAGCGAGAGCTGCGAGGCCTGGACAAAGCGGGCGCCATTGGCGATCTCGCCGAAGTTCCAGCCCTCGCCGAGCAACTGCACCTCGCGGCCGACTTCGTCATTGAGCCGATCGCGCAAGCGTTCCATTGCCGCGCGCGGCTGATGGCCCATCAGATCGAAGCGGAATGAATCAATCCGGTAGTTCCTGGCCCAGAGCACTACCGAGTCGATCATCAGCTTGGCCATCATCGCGTTCTCAGTCGCGGTATTGGCGCAGCAGGTCGAGGTCTCAACATCGCCATTGGCGTTGAGCCGGTGGTAATAGCCGGGAACAATGCGATCGAGCACCGAACGCGCATTCTGGCCGGAGGCGCTGGTGTGGTTGTAGACCACATCCATGCCGACGCGCAAGCCGGCCTGATGCAGAGATTCGACCATGCTGCGGAATTCAAGAATGCGCAGCGCGCCATCATTGGCAGCGCTGGCATAGCTGCCTTCGGGTGCATTGAAATGCAGCGGGTCGTAGCCCCAGTTGAAGCAGTCGGCAGATTTCATCGCCTCGACAGCGGCCTGCTGCGATTCACTGTCCGCGGCCCCGGCCGGCTGCGGGCTGGTACAGCCCTGCTCGGGCACCGTGGCAAAATCGAATACCGGCAACAGATGGATATCGCTCAAGCCGGCAGCAGCCAACGCCTTGAGATGAAGCATTCCGGCACTTTCAGCGTCGCTGAAGGCGAGGTACTTGCCGCGCTGCGCGGCATCGACACTGGCATCGTTGATGGAAAAATCGCGAACATGGAGCTCGTATATCACCATATCGGTGTTGGCAGCGAGACGACGCGGCGCGTACTTGGCATTCCACGCGGCAGGTTTCAGCGCGGCGTCGTCAAGATTGCCGATATAGCTGCGCATTGAATCGGCGCTCAGACTGATCGAATAGGGATCGGTCACCGGATTGCGCACCATTCCGACACCCGGTGCCCATACATCGACGAGATAGCGATAGTACTGGCCGCGCCGATCCTGTTTCATGCGCGCGAACCAGACACCGCTGCCGACATCCTCATCCATCGCAACCAGGGCCGACGCCGCCGATCCGGCCTGCTCGTAGACGCACAGCGCAACCCGCTGGGCTGTTGGCGCCCACAGGCGGAATTGGGTTTGTCTCCGCGTGCTGTGCACGCCCAACTGGGTGGCTTGCTGCGCCGACGCGAACAGCGCATCGAGTGCGCCAGCGGACTGCAGACGGCTGGCGTCGAGCACCCTGCCCTGTGCATCCTCGCGAACCACAACCAGCTGCTGCCGATGCAGACTGGCCATGCGGGTCAGATCTGATTCGGCGACTGCAAGCTCGATGCCCGCCGGTACATAGCGGAATCGCTCGGCAACTGCGGGCGGCAGTGCGGCGGTCGAGACAGTGAGATCCAGTGCGCCATCGGCGCCGCTCGCGACGCTGCCGTTGCGTGCAATGATCGCGCCGCGCGCCGAGTGCAATAATCGGAAGCGCGCTGCCGTTTGCACCTGCGGCCAGCGCAGCACCTGGCCATTGAGCCAGACCGCCCGCGCCGTGAGTGCGCTACCACCGGGCGCGGCAACCAGTACGCTCTGGAATCCCACCGCATCGCAATCGGCCAGGGTCGCTGCCGGTGGTTCCTGCGCGGCAAGCGGCATCAGCAGTCCGGGCAATCCGATGAGGCCGAGCAGAAGCTTGTGCGCTGCGCGGACACTGTGCCTGCGCGCGCGCTGAAGATTGCTCGGCTCAGGCATAAATTGCGTCCCGCCGCAGTGCGACCGCAGCGCCAAGCAAGCCCGGATGCGGATGCGTCACGACATGGATCGTCACCGACTCCAGATAGGCGGCAAACCGGCCCTTGGCGAGGAAGCGCTCGCGAAATGCGCTGCTGCGCAGGAAGGGAATGAAGCGCGGCACGATGCCGCCGGCAATCATCACCGTACGCGCACCGTGGATCAGCGCGGCATCGCCGGCGACACTGCCGAGCACGGCGCAGAAGCGCGCCAGCGTGCGTCTGGCGAGCAAGTCGTTTCCCTCCAGGGCGGCGGCAACAATTGCACTCGGCTCACGGATCAGCAGGCTGCGATCGAGCGGCGAGCCGGGCTCCTCACCGGCGAGTGCCGCGTGGATATGCGAGAGCCCCGTCCCGCACAACAGACGCTCGTTGGAAGCACGCCCAAAGCGCGCGCTCATCCAGCTGGCGATGCATTGTTCTTCATCGCCCAGAGGCGCAAAGCTGATATGGCCGCCTTCGGTCTCGACCACTTGCCAGCCGAGTTGTCCACTTCCGACCAGAACTGCCACGCCGAGCCCAGTACCCGGCCCGAGCACGCTGACCGGTCCGCGCAATGGCAGGCTGGCATCGCCATACAGGGTGATCCGATCCTCACTGCCGATTGAAGGGACCGCCCAGGCGACGGCACCAAAATCGTTGAGCAGACAGAGCTGCTCAAGCCCCAGAACGCTTTGCAGTTCGCGTCGACTGAACGACCAGGCACGATTGGTCAGACGAACCTCGTCGGCATCGACCGGCGAGGCGACCGCGATCGCCGCACTGCGCGGACGCGCGCCCACCGATTGCAGATAGTGCCGGGCTGCATGCTGCAAGCTGGCAAACTCGGCACAGGGCAAGGTCTGCGCCTGCAAAATCCCGGGCTTGGCGGAGGCCAGGTCGGTCAGGGCAAAGCGCGCATTGGTTCCACCAATATCGGCGATCAGTCCGATATTGCCAGCATCCTGTAATTGGGCTCCAACTTGTGGAGCCTCTGAAACCGTGCTCATGCTTGACCTCGCTTCGCTGATGATACGCGCCTTATTCGCGCCAACTGTGACCATGCCGCTCAGTCAGACTGACGGCACTGCTCGGACCCCAGCTACCGGCCGGGTAGCTGCGCGGTGCCATCCCCGCACTGCGCCAACCCTGGATGATCGAATCGACCCACTGCCAGGCAGCCTCGGTCTCATCGCGGCGGACGAACAGCGTGCCATTGCCTTCGATCGCATCCAAGTACAGCCGCTCGTAGGCCAGTCGACGTGAATGCGCAGAAAATCGTTCGTGCAGATCGAGATCAAGCGCAACCTGGGCGAGCTTGAGTCCGCCCCGATCAAGACCTGGCGTCTTGTTCATCAGCATCATTTCGATGCGTTCCTCAGGTTGCAAGCGGATCACCAGTGCATTGGGTTCGACCCTTGCTCCGGCGTGCGCAAAGATCGAAGGGGGAACCGCGCGGAACTGCAGATAGATTTCGGTGCAGCGCCGCGGCAGACGCTTGCCGGTGCGCAGATAGAACGGCACACCGGACCAGCGCCAGTTGTCGACATGGGCACGCAGCGCCACATAGGTCTCGGTGCCGCTGTCGCGATCGAGTTCCTGGGCATAGCCCGGCACCGCGACGCCGTCCACAGCGCCCGGCCCGTACTGACCCACCGCCGTGTGCGTGGCGACCTGATCGCGTTCGATCATGCGCAATGAGCGCAGCACCTTGATCTTCTCGTTGCGTACCGCGGTCGGCTCAAAGTGCGAGGGCGGCTCCATCGCAGTCAGACAGAGCAGCTGGAGCAGATGATTCTGCATCATGTCGCGCAGCGCGCCCGAGTCATCGTAGTAGTCGCCGCGACCCTCGACACCGACGGTTTCCGCAACCGTGATCTGTACCTGCTCGATATGCTGGGCATTCCACAAGGGTTCGAATAGCGCATTGCCGAACCGCAGCGCGATCAGGTTCTGCACGCCTTCCTTGCCGAGATAGTGATCGATGCGGAATACCCGTTCCTCGTCGAAGGCCTGGCTGACGCCGACATTGATCGCCATCGAACTTGCCAGATCGTGACCGATCGGCTTCTCGAGCAGCACGCGCGTGCCTGCACCACTCAGTCCGCCGGCAGCAAGCGCCGCACATATCGGGGCGTACCAGCGCGGGGCTGTCGAAAGATGAAAGACTACATCGGCCTTGCCGCGCAGTTCGTGCACGCGCGCGGTCAACTTGCGCATGGCCGCGGCATCGTCCACCGCCGCGGGAAAGTAGTCGATGCGCTCCAGCAAGCCGGCCAGAGCCTCGGCACTCTGTTCGGTCGCTGGCACCCGTTGCCCGACAGACTCGGCAACCAGCTGACGGAATCCCGCCACATCCAGTTCGCTGCGCGCGCTGCCAAGAATCCGCAAACGCTCGGGCAGCAGGCCATCACGCGCGAGCGCAAACAGCGAGGGCCACAGCATGCGCTGGGCGAGATCGCCAGTGGCACCGAAGATCACCAGCAGATTGGCAGATCGTTGCAGCATTTCGCGTTCCCAGGGGAAAGTCCGCAGGTTAGTCGCTCGGAGACGGTCTGCCGCGATGCATACGTTTGCATAGTCCGGGCATGGCGATTTCTGGGTGCTCAGGGGTGTTTCAATATGGGCTCGGCGCAGTCCTCCGTCCAATGTGGTCCGCCGCCGAATAGCAAACATTGGGAGATCCAGCATGCGTCCGTCAGCGATCCTCGTTCTGCTCTGCGCCCTGGTCAGCAGCCCGATGCGGGCCGAAGTCGTCGCCCAGGCGCAGTCACCCGGCAAGGTACTGGCCGTTGCAGTCAGCATCGACGAAGGTCGGGCGAGTTATAGCGTGCAGCGCCTCGGCGTGCCGGTGATCGCGCCGTCACGGCTCGGCTTTCTGCTTCGCGATACCGAGAAGCTGGAGCGCAATCTTGAGCTGAGCAGTCAGCACAGCAGCAGTTTCGATGCGCGTTGGGAGCTGCCCTGGGGTGAGCGTCGCTACGTACGTAACCACTACAACGAGCTCCGCGTGCGTCTGACCGAGGACATCAGGCTCAAGCGCGCCTTCGATGTCGTGTTTCGGATCTACGACGACGGGCTGGGTTTTCGTTACGAATTCCCCGAGCAGGAACAGTTGAGTGACATCATCATTGACGATGAGCTGACCGAATTTGTGGTCGCCGATTCGGCCACCGCCTGGTGGATTCCAGCCGGCGAATGGAATCGCTACGAGTACCTGTACCAGAAGACGCCACTGGCCGAAGTGACCCAGGCGCATACGCCGATGACCATCCGCACCGAGGATGGACTGCATATCGCGTTTCACGAGGCCGCCCTGATCGACTATTCCGGAATGTGGCTGCGGCGGACCGAGGGCCAGCGTTTCCGTGCCCAGCTCGCGCCGGCCTCGGAGGGCTGGAAGGTACGCCGCAAAGCGCCCTTCCACACCCCATGGCGCACGCTGCAAATCGCCGATACCGCGGGCGGATTGTACGAATCCGATCTGATCCTCAATTTGAATGAACCCAATGTGCTCGGTGATGTCAGCTGGTTCAAGCCGGCCAAGTACGTGGGGATATGGTGGGAGTTGCACCTCGACCGCAGCAGTTGGGCCAGCGGCCCGCGCCATGGCGCGACGAGGGAAAATGCCCGTCGGCATATCGATTTTGCTGCAGCAAACGGATTTCGCGGTGTGCTGATCGAAGGCTGGAATGTCGGATGGGATGGCGCCTGGTTTGGCAATGGCAATGACTTCGACTTCAGCAAGGCCACCTCCGATTTTGATCTGCAGGCGGTCGCCAAATATGCAAGTTCCAAGGGTGTGCATCTGGTCGGCCACCACGAGACCGGCGGCGCGGTCAGTCACTACGAGCGCCAGCTCGGCGCCGCGCTGGACCTGTACCAGTCACTCGCCGTGGATGTGATCAAGACCGGCTATGTGGCCGATGCCGGACAGATCGAGCGCAATGACGGCGATGGTCGAGTGCGTCGCGAATGGCATGATGGTCAGTGGATGGCGCGCCATCACCTGCACGTCGTCCGCGAAGCGGCAAAGCGCCAGATCGCAATCAACCCGCACGAACCGATCAAGGACACCGGGCTGCGCCGCACCTATCCAAACTGGGTTGCGCGAGAAGGTGCGCGCGGCATGGAGTACGGCGCCTGGGGCAACCCGCCCAATCCACCCGAACACGAGCTCAACCTGGTATTCACCCGCATGTTGAGCGGGCCGATGGACTACACGCCGGGCATCCTCAGCTTGCAGGGTCGTGGTCAGGCGATCCAGACTACGCTGGCGAAACAGCTCGCGCTCTACATCTTGCTGTACAGCCCGATCCAGATGGTGCCGGACCTCCCCGAGCACTATGAAAAACAGAGCGCGGCGTTCCAGTTCATCAAGGATGTGCCGACCGACTGGTCCGAAACCCATGTCTTGAACGGCGAAGTCGGCGACTACGTGACCATCGTCCGCAAGGACCGCCGCAGCGAGGACTGGTATCTCGGCGCGGGCACCGACGAGCATGGTCGCGTACTGAACATTGCACTGTCCTTCCTCGATCCTGCGCAGCGCTATACCGCCGAGATTTATCGTGATGGCGATAGCGCACACTGGCGCGAGGCACCTTTCGAGATTGTCATCGAGCAACGCGCACTGCGCAGCAGCGACAGCCTGCAGCTTCGACTTGCACCCGGTGGCGGACAGGCGATCCGCTTTGTGCCAACCGTGAAGACCGCACGACGTTGAACTTGAATCAGCTGGAACCCGCGCATCACTCGCGGTAGCTGATAGCGCTCGATCTCTGGTCTGCGCCAAGGCAAGGTCGCGACGGAACTGGCGTCCCGAAGCGATGCGGCGAAGCGGCACGAGCAGTTGGCGACTTCGCTGGTCGCGGCTGTCTTGCCTCATGGCTGCCCGGCTACAATGCGCGCCCCATCGCCACCTCACACCGCATGGATCTTGCACTGTTTGATTTCGATGGAACGATCACCGATCGCGAGTCTTTTCCTGCTTTCATCCGCAGTGCCGTGCCGGCCGGTCGACTCTGGTTGGGCAGTTTGATCCTGGCACCCTTGATCCTCGGCTACCGACTTGGCCTGGTGAGCGGTGTGCGCGTCCGCGCTGCGATTGTCCTCGTCGCCTTTCGCAGCACCTGCGCCGCGGATTATCGGGAAGCGGGGCGCAGGTTTGCGCGCGAACAGATTCCGGCCATGCTGCGGCCGGAAGCTCTGCAACGGATCGCGTGGCATCGCGCGCGCGGTGACCAGGTCGTGGTCGTATCCGGCGCCTTCGATGTCTATCTGGAAGCCTGGTGCCAGCAGCAAGGCCTAGAGTGCCTGTGCTCGTCGCTTGAATCCAAGGCCGAGCGCCTCACCGGCCGCTACGCGGGCGCGCAATGCGTCGGCGACGAAAAGGTGCAGCGCATCCGCGCCCGGTTTCCCCTCGACCAGTATCCGCAGATACATGCCTACGGCGATACCGTCGAAGACCTGGCGATGCTCGAGCTTGCGCAGCAACGCTGCTATCGCTGGAAAACCGTGTAATTCAGCACGCCAAACGGGATCTGATCCCGGTTCGACACTTCGGATTCGGGGCGCGTAGCGCTACCCTCCAAGTACAAGTCCGGGAGACAAGGTGGCTGCCAAGGTGAGCGCGGGCGCCTCGCGCAATGGTTTGCGACAACGCTGGCTCATGCTGGCGATGGCCCTGCTGTCGACCACTTCGGTGATGGCGGCGCGCCAATTCGGCACCAGCGATGGCCTGCTGCAGGATTCGGCCGACAGCATTGTTCGCGATGAGCTCGGCTTTTTGTGGCTCGCCGCCGAGAGCGGCCTGATCCGCTTCGATGGCCGCCACTTCGTGCCGCCGCCGCCCGCCATCGCCTCGAAGTTGCAGGGCGACGCCATCACCGCACTCGCCAGTGATGGCCATATTCTCTGGGTCGGTACCCGTAGCAGCGGCCTCAGACGCATCGATCTGCGAAAGGAAACTGTCGACCGCCTGGCGCCGAGCGCCGACGGCCTGCCCGAGGCCACGATAAGGACCATCGTGGTCGACGCCCGCCGCGACCTGTGGCTCGGTACCGATGGCGCCGGCGTGGTCCGGGTTCGTTGGGATTCGGGTGTGCCCGTGTACAAGCAGTACTTGCCCGGCGCGGGTGGACTCCCTCATGAGCGGGTTTGGACGGTCTCCCTGGACGGCAGCACCGTGCTGGTCGGCACGCAGGAGGGCGCGGCGCGGCTCATTCCCGGCAGCGACCGCTTCGAGGCGATGATCATTCCGGCGCCATTCCCAGCCGCCGGCAAGGCCAATATCGAGGAGATTGCGGCAGACGGACATGGCGGTTACTGGGTCGGCACCTGGGACGATGGATTGTTCCGGATTTCGGGCGGCAAAGTACGCAAGATCCCGCTGCTTGCCGGTGTCGACAGTCAGCGCATCAGCAGTCTGGCGATCGTCGATGGCAATCCGGTGATCGGCTCGGATGTCGGCGTCGCCCGCTATCAGGCCGAATGCGACTGTCTGCACCCGATTCCCCTGCTGTCTTCGCGCGAGGGACTCTCGCAACGGGCCTTCGTGCACAGCGTCATCGCACTCGATGACGGCGGCATCCTGGTCGGGACACGGGCGAACGGCGCCTTCCATGTGCCGGCGAACGCCAGCGTATTCCAGCGCATCCAACCGCTGCGCGTTGAGCCCGCTGAAACCATTTCCGATCGCGTCCAGGCCATGCTTGAGGACAGCAGTGGCGTGCTCTGGCTGGGTAGTTTCGGTGCCGGACTGCAGCGCTCGCTGCGACCGATCGGCGCTGGGCGTGTTGAACTGGAAACCGTGTCGATAGATAGCAATGCGCGCAATGGTGCCCTGGTGATATGGGCGCTGCGCGAAGACAGCCAGGGTCGAATCTGGGTGGGCAGCGATGCGGGCCTGGATCGGCTCGATCCCGCCGCCGGCAGCTGGACGAATTTTCCGGTACGCGGTGACGGCCATGGCCTGCCGGGTCCGGGCGTACGCGATCTGCTCGAACTCCCCTCGGGCGAAATGCTGGTGGCGACTTCAAGCGGCCTGGCTGCGATTGCGCCTGACGACAGCGTGCGCGCCATTGCCTATGCCAGCCCAGGCCCCAGCCAGGCCCTGGCCCATACGCTCAATGCGATGTTCCGCGACGAGCGTGGTCGACTCTGGCTTGCCACTTACGATGGCGTGCGGGTACTCGATCAGAATTTCCAGAGCCTGCGCGTATTTCATGAATCGGAAACCACGCCAGGATTGGCGCGCGATCTGCATCCTGGTCCCGACGGCAAATTGCTGATCGCATCAACCCAGCTTTGCCGTGTGGATTCCTCCCTGCAACAGTTGGATGATGCCGTGCTCGATTGTTTTGGCAGCGCATCCGGCATACCCCAGGATGGCATCCAGGCCGTCGAGACCGGTTCCGATGGCGCGGTCTGGGTGAGCTCCATGCATGGCTTGCGGCGATTGATGCCCGGGAGTGGCGACGTCCAGTCGTTCTACTCGGCCGATGGTCTGATTGCCGATGAATTCGGTCAACGCGCGTCCCATGCCGGCCGCTCGGGTCGTCTTTATTTCGGCACCACCTACGGCTTGCAGGTTTTCGATCCACGCGCAGCGGTCGCTCCGCGCGGACGCCTGCGCCCCCTGGTGACCGAGGTACGCGTCGGCGGCATTGCCTTGCGCGCAGGAAAGTCGCGCGGCGGCGCGCAGCTGGATGCGGCGACACCGTATGCACATCGATTGCTGCTGCGACCGGGCACCCGACAATTCATGCTCGGCTTCAGCCTGCTCGGTGCCAATCGCTCGTCGCAACGGGTCGAGTTCCGCATCGACGGGCTTCAGGACTGGCTGCCGGCGGCCGATACCGGGATGGGCAACTTCATCAGCCTGCCCGCGGGAACCTTCGATATCCATTTGCGCGCCAACGAAGACAATGTCCGACACAGTGGCGAACGCCTGGCACTCAGCGTCGAAGTGATGCCGTTCTGGTGGGAACGGCGCAGCGTGCAGATCGGCGGCGCCCTGTTGATCCTGCTTTCGGCCTGGCTGCTCTATCAGAATCGGATCCGCTCACTGCGCAATCGTGAGCGCTGGCTGAGCAATGAGGTCAAGGCGCGCACGCGCGAGATCGAGCAACAGAAGTCGGAGCTCGCGATCGCCAACCAGCAACTCTACGAATTGTCGATCCGCGACAGTCTGACCGGCATCTACAACCGCCGGCACCTGCTCGAGGAAACACGGCGCATCCTGCGCCAGGCGGATCAGACTGATATCTGCATCGCCCTGATTGACCTCGATCATTTCAAGGCAATCAACGATCGCTTTGGCCATATCGCGGGCGACGAAGTGTTGCGCTACTTCGCAGCCTGGCTCAGGGCCCAGGCCGGCCCCGGCGATGTGCTCGGTCGCTATGGTGGCGAAGAGTTTGTCTGCCTGCTCTACGACCGCAACATCGATCAGGCCAGACGCTGGGGTGACAGCCTGCTCAAACGCGTCCGCGAATCCGAGATCGCCGGACCCAACTGCGAGATCCGGGTAACCGCCAGCATCGGCCTGGTGGCGATCGATCAGCTCGCCGCGCTTCCTCTGGAAGTCTGGATCGCGCGCGCCGATGCCGCCCTCTACCGCGCCAAGGAAAGTGGCCGTGACCGCGTGTTGATCGGCTGAATCCGCTATCCCTGCGGGAGGCGATATGGCCAGGGAAAGACATGCGCGAGAGTCGGCAGTTCTGCAAAACACCTGCGCAACCTGCCCGGCCTCATCGCGGGAATGCAGCGGCAGGCGCCGCCGATCAATCAGGCGATTTACCTGCCCGGAGTGTCGCCTCAACGCTCGAACAAGGCGATCGACTCGACATGCGCAGTGTGCGGGAACATATCCATGACGCCGGCAGCGGCAAGTTTGTAGCCGTGTTCGTGCACCAGCAGACCGGCATCACGCGCCAATGAGCCGGGATGGTAGCTGACATAGACGATCCGCTTGATGCCGCGCTTGCCGAGCCAGGCGATTACCTGGTCGGCACCGGCGCGCGCCGGATCGATCAGCAGCTTGCTGAAGCTGCGCTGGGCCCATTCGGCCTCACTCTGATCGGTAGCGAGATCGGCGACGAAAAATTCGGCGTTGTCGATCTGGTTGCTGCGCGCATTGGCGCGGGCACGTTCGACCAGGCCATGCTCGCCTTCAATGCCGACGACCGAGCGCACCCGCCGCGCGATCGGAAGGGTGAAATTGCCGAGCCCGCAAAACAGATCGAGCACGTCGTCGTCGGGCTGCAGATCAAGCAGGTTCAGTGCATGCTCGATCATCCGCTGATTCATTCCGGCATTGACCTGGATGAAATCGAGTGGCTTGAACGAGAGCTCCACATCTGCCGCGGGAATCCGGAACGACAGCGGAATCTCCGCCGGCCATAGCGCATGCACGCTGTCATTGTTGCCGGGCTGCAGGAAGATCGCGATGCTCTCGCGCTGGGCAAATTCGATCAGCAATTGCTGGTCGGATGCCGACAGATCATTCAGATGCCGGATCACCAGGGCCACGGTGACGTCGCCGATGGCGATTTCGATCTGCGGGATGCTGGCGCGCGCATGCAGCGACGAGATCAATCCGGCGATCCGATCGATGCGCTGGCCGATCTGCGGATCCAGCACATGGCACTGCTCGATGTCGGCGACATATTTGCCATTGGTCTCACGAAAGCCAACCAGGGTTCGGCCTTTCTTCTCGACGTGGCGCACCGACAAACGGCCGCGCCGTCGATAACCCCAGGGATCTCCGCTCAGCGCCGGCAGCAGCGCAGCGGCCTCGACCTTGCCGATGCGCTCGAGATTGTCCAACAGGGTCTTCTGCTTGGCTGCGATCTGGGTGCCGGGATCCAGATGCTGGAGCACGCATCCGGCGCAGACACCGAAGTGCGCACAGCGCGGCGCAATGCGCTCGGCACTCGGCAGCAATACTTCAAGGGTGACCGCCTCGTCGTACTGGCGATGGCGATCGACGATATTGGCGCGTACCCGTTCACCGGACAGCGCGCCGGCGACGAACACGGCCTTGCCATCACGCCGACCCACGCCGCGGCCATCGGGCAGCAGGTCGTGGATATCGATCTCGATGAGTTCTGGAGCCCGCGCTTTCTGGTTTCTTCGGCCCACGATGCATTCCGTCCGGATGGGCCGGCTATTGTTTCACAGCTTGGCCATGGGCAGGCCCGCGATCGCGCGAACCGCGATCAGCGCAGCGGGTCGCTGCGCTCGCGACGGATTATTTCTGGACCCACTGTCCCTTGCCATCTTCGTAATACCAGCCCTTGCGCGCCTTGCCGATCCACTGCTCGGCAAAGGTCTGGCGAATCTCGGCCTCCCACTCGGGATGTCCGTTGGCGACCGCGATCTCGCGATAGACCGCGGCGCGGTCGCGATTGTCATCGGCCACGGCCTGCTTGAGGCTGGCTCGCGCGGACAGGCCCACCTTGCCCGGATCGCGAATCTCGATCAGGCCATCGCGCTTGAGTCCGAGCACGCCGCTATCGAAATGCTCGGCGAGCGTGGCCGCAAAACGATCTGCCATGCGCTGCTGGATCGCCTTGATCGCGGGCGACTCGATACTGAGGTCAGCAGCGGCGTGGGCGGTGCCGATCAGTGAGAAATCAAAGCGCGAGGACATCGGCTTGCCTTGCGGTGCAGCGGCGGCTTCGGGTTCGCTGCCGATCACACGATCAATGAACTGACCCGCCGCTTCCTCGACCTCGGCTTCGGGAAAATACACATTGATCGTCACACAGGCGGTCAGCAGCATGCCGACCAGCAATCCGACGATTCCTGTCTTCCTGTTCAGCGGCCACTTGCGCATGATGGGTCTCCAATGGGTGATGCGGTACTCGGATGGTGCCGACTATGGATCGTCACCGATGACTGGTGCCTGACCCGCTGACACCGCGCGCAGCCGCGAAAGCAATACCGGCCAGTCCACCTTGCGTTGATGTCCGACCACGGTCAGTCGCGGAATGCCGGCGCCACGCAGGATAGTGTAGCCACCCGCAGCTTCATCCAGCCCCGCCATCGCGCAGACATCCTCGGCCAGTCGACAGCTCAGGCCAATCTCGGCATAGGGAAATGAATCGAACATTCGCATGATCGGATTGCCTGCCGCACTGCCGCCACCGCCCACTGCCGACAGCCCTTCGACGGCGCGCTGGCTGATGCGCTTCTTCCCTGGGAAAGCGGCATCGGTGCGCAATTGTGCGTTGAAGGCAACCGGCGCCCAGTCGAGCAGGCGCAGGCTTTCCACGCGCCCATCCAGCCAGCCATCGATCTCGCCAAAATCTAGTACAGCGCTGAGTTGCTTGAGTTCCAGATTGTCGAACTGGATATTGGCGCCCAAGGTAGGGGCGACGCCGAAGGTGCGTTCACTGCCGAGTCCTGATACGCGCATGGTCCCGCCGAACACGCTGAGCGCAAGATCGCCATCCGAGCTGAATCCGCCCTGCTTGAAGACCAGCCCGGGCAAACTGCCGCTGAGGCTGCCGGAAAACTTTGGCCAATCGAGTGCGGTCGCCAGATTCAGCATGTCGAGTTGATCCAGTTCGATTGCAACCTGCCACTCGGCGCCATCGTCACCGCGCCGGCGGACAAGACTGGGGATTCGCATCGCACCGCCGAGCAGAGCAATCTGCAGAGGCTGGCTGAGCAGCAGTTGTTCGGGCGTCCACCGCCACTGTGCCCCGCCATCGCCGAGTGGAATCTGGAACAGCCGGGCGCCGCGCCAGCGCAGGGCATTGTCGCCGCTGACCGGATCCATTCGCAGGCTGCCGTCGATCCGTTCGACTTCGATACGTTGCTGCGGATCCCTGATCGACAGATCGGCGAGTTCAAGCTCGAAGGAAGTCCACTGGCCACCGATGAATCGGCCACGTCCATCCGCCTTGCCGGCCAGCAGCAGGCCTGGGAATCCCGCCGATGACAGAGCGCTGCCGAGGTAGCGCTCGGCGCTCTGCTCGAGCTCGGCGTGGAATTCCGACAGGCTGATGTCGAGGCCGTCGGCGGCATCACGCTGCACCGAGGCACTGAAGGCCAATCCGAGCGGATCATTCCAGGAAATCAGTGGCAGCTGCCAGCTGCCTGCCTGATCCTGACGCAGCCAGATGCCGAGCGCGCTGGCCGCCTCCGGCAACTCCAGATAGATCGGACCGAACAACAACTGCCCACGTGGGGCCTGAAAATCCAGGCGCAGTTCGGGAAGGCTGGCCAGTCGAAGGTCCAGCTTTCCCTTCAACTGCAGTCCGGCACCGGCAATCTCGGCATCGGTCGAATCGAACTCCACCTCGTGCAATGCGAGCTCGCCCTGCACCCGCGCCGTGGCCGGTGCATAGCGCAGCTGGGCATCGAGTTTCCCGGCCAGCGCAGCAAGCTCCGCCCAGGCTGTTTGCAGACGCGGGCGCAACCAGGCCAGCGGCAGACTGCGCAGCTTGATGTTGATGTCCCCAGCTGGCGTGCGCGCGGCGCTCAGCAGGATGCTGGCCCCTGCGGTTTCGATTCCGAGTGAGTTTTCATCCGTGGTCTGATGGACGCGAAGTGTTCCGGTCCATGCCGGTTCCTGGACGCGTAGGCTTCCACGACAATTCCGTCCGGCGGGCTCCTGCCTACCCAGGCTGCAGTCGACACGGAGCCCGGTCTGACGCAGATCCAGGCCGGCGAGGTCCAGTGTTTGGACCTGGAGCTGGACCCGGTCGATATCCTTGACCACAGTGATCCCTTCAGCGACATGATCGCCGCTGCGCAGCTTGCCGATTTCCAGCTTCCACGCCAGCGCTGGGCCAGTCATCACCAGGATGAGGCTGCCGAATAATAACCTGGGGATGGAGCTTGCCGTGGGCATGGGCGTAATCTTGGCAGCGTAGTGTGGTGTTACGCACTATGCGACACATAAAATCGCGTCTTCGCCCCTGTGCCATCGTTGCGCATCTTGCCAAGGCCACCAGCCTTGGCGGCGAT
>JBBSLG010000036.1:0-47694 GCA_038255435.1 Lysobacterales bacterium | reverse complement strand
TGCTGACCAGTCCGTCGCGCACGGTGTAGTTCGTAAACGACGCGCCGTCGAACTTCGTCAGACCGCCTTCAGTCCCGAACCAGACGCTGCCGTCGTTCCCCTCGACGATCGCGCGCACCGCAACGCCACCGAAGCCCTGAGGGACCGAGAAGTACTCGAGGTCCTTGCCATTCCAACGCGCAACACCGTCGCCATTGGTGCCGAGCCACATGTGACCGCGACGGTCCTCGTGGATGCGGCGTACGAACTGGCTGATCGGGTCGCCCTGCGGCGGAGCGGGTGCATCGGCATCGGGTCGGGTTACGCCGTTGTTGATCACGGCCGATGTGTCACCCGTTAGCTTGGCGCACGCGCTGGCAAAGACGAGCAGCGTCAAGGCGAACGGGACCAACGCGCTACGTGTGAGGATAGTAAACAGGGTCTGACGAAGCGCGGTGCCGTGCTTCATTGGTCTGCCCCACGCCGCATGAAGCCGCCGCCGCGCAGCAGCGGTAGGTTTGAACGAAACACTCCCACGGCAGTCGGCTTGAACGCGACCTTGGGCGCGCAGACTCGCTGACGAGGCGAGCACGAACCCGATGCGGAACTGCGAGGAAAGACGGCGCGGTGCATGGGCGAAGTATAGAAGCAGATGGCGCTGCACGCGTAGCAAGCGACGCATCCGTCTTGGTGAAGACCGCGTTGCAGTCGAGACATGAGGTGCCGATGCACTGGAACCCCGAGCGAGGAACGTAGGGCGCAATAACCGAAGGGCATTGCGCCGCATTGAATTTGCCTTGAGGCGTCTGTGTGCGGGAAGCCATCCGGCGCAATGCCCTTCGGTTATTGCGCCCTACGACGCTGGCTGTCTTCAGCGAACCGCGATGGCGGTCTGTGCGGCATGATCTGTACCGCGCTCCAGGCTCGTTCGTCCGTCTTGAAACGCCCCTTCAGGGCTTTCGGACGATCTTTCGCCGTACCCAGGGCGTTGCCCTGGGCTGTTGTAAATTGCCCCTTCGGGGCGCGGGTGTTGTGCGCAGCCCCAGACGGTCGTGGCAACTCTGGAGGCGACTCTGGACACTCACTATCCTGCCTGGCATTGGTCGGAATCCAGGACATCCACTCTTCCGATTTTTCGAAGCTCGAGCTGGGCGCTGGTCTGACTGCAATCGGCATTCCGCGATGCCAGTCTGTATGGCATGCCGTAGTCACATCGGCAGTTCCCTTGCGCAACTCGATTGAACGCCGCAAGATCGGCGCCGCGCATTCAGATTCCCAGCCACACCGTGGACAGGGAATTCTGGACACCCAAGATTCAAAGATTTCCCAGCCCTTGCTCGGCACCAATCTGAGGGCTTTCAGGGGTCCACGATGCTTGTCTGTAAAAGGCGACCAAGGACCTGGTGCCAGGGACAATTCATCGCGGAAATTGTCCCTGGCACCGTTATCCCTGGCACCGTTATCTCTCGGGTTTGCGGCCCAGGCGGCGCAGCGTGGTCGGCATCGGGCCGGAAATTGCTCCGCCCGCGATCGCGCCTGCCCCACAAGCGGCCTATTCGGGCAACGGCTGGCCGCGCGCGGACTTGAGATAGCTGGCAACTTCGTAGGCCACGTTTTTTTCCAGGTCGGATATCCCCACGGCGGCACCCAGCGCACCACCCCAGGCCCAAGTGCCCTTGGGCTCGAACTCCACCAGGGTTTGCCCGGATTGCGCCGAGACCAGACTGACGATCATTTCGATCTGGGCGCTGCCGGCGCCGATCAACATGAAGCGGGCGGCGTCGCTGCCGGGCTTGTATTGGGTAATGCGCGCGCGCAGCACGACGGTGTCTGTGGCATCACCGCAACTTGTGTCTTTGCGCACAACGGTGAAGCTCGTCGTTCCGAGCTCCTCGAGCATCAGCTCGGTGATGCGTTGCGGCGCCGAGGCGACCAGGTACTGCTGCTTGACCTTTTCGGCCTTGGCTTCGGTCATCATGAACGGCTCGATGCACAGGGTTGGATAGCTGGCGAGATCCACCTTTGGCCATTTCGCCACATGTGCGGCGCGGCGCTTGAGGCTGGTTGCCTTGGTGACCTCGTCGGGCTTGCCAGCCGAACTCGCCACTGCCTTGCCATGGCGCTTGCGAATATGCTCGGCCGCCTTCTCGATCTCACGTGGCTCGGGCGTGGCGTAGGCAGCAATACCGTCGAGGAAGGCCTTGCCGGACTGCTCATCGAGCGCATCGAACTCAGTCGAGATCGCGAAGTAGTAGGTCTTGCCGGCTTCCGCGTCGATTTCGACGTTGACCTTGGCCCAGTTCAACCAAAGCAGATGTTTTCCCGGCGGCAGGTAGGCGAAGGTGTAGCTGTTGTTGTCCAGTGCACCCAGGAACTCCTGATCCGAAAAAACGAACATCGTGCGACCACTGCCAACGTAGCGCTTTTCACGTATCAGGTAGACCAGGGCTTGATCGGGTCGCGGCTCGCCAACTTGCTTGTCGGGGCTGCGGTTGGCGCCAAGTGCCGCGTCAGGCAAGGCCAGGAAGAGCGCCAATAGCGGGGCAGCGAACAGGAAACATTTGACCTTCATACTCAGCTCTCTTGATGGATGGTGGGCGCCAGCGCCTCCCCGGCCAAGCTGCTTCGGCGTCTGGGCGAGACGGGTTTCAGGTCGTACTCACGAACTGGCCAAGGATACGACAGCGAAAGCCTGGACACCCAATAAATGCGAAATCTCCCAACACGGGGCGGAGGGGTCAGGTCTATCTGCGTAGCATTCTGTGAATGCAGCGCGTATCCCATAGGTTGTAGAACGAATTGCTGCAGAACCAAGCCGTGACGAACGTTTAATGCGGCGCAATGCCCTTCGGTTATTGCGCCCTACGTTCCTGCGGCTGGCACAGATACCACCGGCCCATCGCCGCGTAGACGGATTCGCGCTCATCCGCGAGATGCACGTTGCTCAACAATCGATCAACGCGCTTCAGTGGCGCTGCAACACGTTCCCAGACAGAACGGGACATCCAGTTCTGCGAACTGTCCCGGGAATCTAGCCTCCAGAATCCGAGAACGGCGAGCGTGTTATTTGGCTGGAGTGTGACCGTTGGGGATGGGTCTTTTGGGTGTCCAGAACTTTTTCCAGAACTTTCCTGAGAACTTTTCTCAAGATTTCTTAGAGATTTGAACGCGCGTAGCGCCGATCGGGCTCGGCTGCAGCCGTTCGCCGCGGGCGCGCGCGATAACTACTCGAAGCCATCCCCGAACACCAATTGCGAGTCGCGGCCGAACACCACATAACTGCTGCCGGAGCCGTCGCCGTTGAAGTCTGCACCAGGTGCGCCGACGATCAGATCATCGATGCCGTCACCGTTGATATCGCCGGCGGCGCTGACCGAGTCGCCAGCGTAATCCGCCCCGCCCGCACCATCAAGACGAAATCCGGAGCTGCCATCGAGGCTGCTGAGCGCGAATGTCGCGGTAAACAGCGTGTTTCGCCCGAATACCACATAGCTGCTGCCGGAGTTGCCGCCGTTGGGGTCTGCATAGTGCGCGCCAATGATCAGATCATCGATACCATCGCCGTTGATATCGCCGGCGGCGCTGACCGAGCGGCCGGAGACGTCAAGGGCCGCTACGCCATCAAGACGAAAGCCGGTGCTGCCATTGAGGCCACTGAGCGCGAGCGCGGCGGCAAACGACGTCGTTCGTCCAAACACCACATAGCTGCTGCCGGAGTAGGTGCCGTTGGGGTCTGCGCGAAATGCGCCGACGATCAGATCATCGATGCCATCGCCGTTGATATCGCCGGCGGCGCTGACTGAGAAGCCTGAGTAGTCCCCCCCCGCCGCGCCATCGAGACGAAAGCCGGTGCTGCCATCGAGGCTGCTGAGCGCGAACGCCGCGGGAAATGACGCGATTCGTCCAAACACCACATAGCTGCTGCCGGAGATGCTGCCGTTGGGGTCTGCGCGAAGTGCGCCGATGATCAGATCATCGATGCCATCGCCGTTGATATCGCCGGCGGCGCTGACCGAGCCACCGGAGTAGTCACGCGCCGCTACGCCATCGAGACGAAAGCCGGTGCTGCCATCGAGGCTGCTGAGCGCGAATGCCGCAGGAAATGGCGTGGCTCGCCCGAACACCACATAGCTGCTGCCGGTGGAGGTGCCGTTGTGGTCTGCGCGATATGCGCCGATGATCAGATCATCGATACCATCGCCGTTGACATCGCCGGCGGCGCTGACCGAGCCGCCGGAGTGGTCACGCTCCGCTGCGCCATCGAGACGAAAGCCGGTGCTGCCATCGAGGCTGCTGAGCGCGAACGCCGCGGCAAACGGCGTGTTTCGTCCGAATACCACATAGCTGCTGCCGGAGTAGATGCCGTTGGGGTCTGCGCGATGTGCGCCGACGATCAGGTCATCGATGCCATCGCCGTTGATATCGCCTGCCGCGCTGACCGAGTGGCCGGAGTCGTCGTATGCCGCTACGCCATCAAGACGAAAGCCGGTGCTGCCATCGAGGCTGCCGAGGTTGAGGCTGGCGGGGAAGGCTTGCGCAGTCGCCTGGTGGCTGAGCACGGCGCTCAGCAGCAGCGCGCTTATGCTCAGCGCCAGTGGGTGGTGGCGCGGGTTTGTAGGGCTGGGACGGGTGTTGAATTGACGTGGCATGGTTGGATTCTAGTGGCGTGAGGCAGGTTTCGGTTACAAGGAACGCCACAGATCTGAGCGATTCGATGCGTTGCGAGAGAACGGAAACCCACAATTCCAAACTTTTCCGGTCGGGGCTTCGCAGTGATCTGGCTGTAATCAGCGAACGGCGATGGCAGTCTGTGTGGACCTGCACCTATCCGTGCTCCACGCTTGTTCCTCCGTTTTGAATCGTTCTTTCAGGGCTTGGAAGGACCTGGCCCAGTACCCAGGGCGCTGCCATGGGCTGGATTGAGTTGCCTCTTCGGGGCGCGGGTGTTGTGCGCGGCGCCAGACGATCGTGCTTGTGGCAAGCGCCGCCGATGACGCCACGATCGGCGCCGACTGCGCGACGCGACGTTCCGCCGGATCAGTCGAAGAACTCGCGACGGCTGAACTCGACCGCCGCGGCCACGGTCACCATCAGTGCAGCGATACTGCTCACCAGCATCACGATCTCCGGCGCAGGATGCTTGGTGAGCGGTTGCATCGGCATGGTCCAGGGAAACCATGGGCCGAACTCCGGCGATTGGCCGATGATGAAGCCCATGACGGTGGCACTCATGCCAATCGACACCGCGACCGTAAAGCTCTTCCAGCGAAGGGCAATGAAGGTTTGCAAGGCGATCAGCAGACTGGTGCAGAGGTACACCTCGCCCAGGCGCTGCAACAGCGCGCCGACGTCCGGCCAACCTCCGAACGGAATCGATGCACGCAACTGCAGCAGCTGGCCGCCGAGCGGTATCAACGCCAGGGCCAGCAGCAACATGCTCAGCAGCACCAGCAATGCGAGTACCACCAGCTTGGCGAGATAGAAACTCGATCGCGGCAACGGCAATGCGAGCAGATGCTTCCACTGCCGATCCTGATGCTCCAACTGCGCCAGCAGTGCCGATTGCAGCGTGATGTAGAGCGGCAACATCAGGAAGGTGAAGATGCCCACGATGGCGCCCGTGTAGTCGACCCAAACGCTTTCGGGCGTTGCATCCTTGCCCACCGGTGAATTGCGCTGCAGCAGCCATTGCAGGGTCACCAGGGCAACAACGACGAGCGGCGCGATCAGCGTCAGTCGCAGCGCCAACGTGCCTTTCAGCTTCAACACTTCGGCATACAACGCGCGTCCGTAATGGCTCATGGTCAGGCTCCTGCGCGCATTTGCGTCAAGTCGAAGAACATCGATTCCAACGAGGGTCGTTCGGTCGCCAGCGCGCTGACATGGAAGCCAGCTGCGACAATCAGGCGATTGATCTCGTGCGCCGGGTGCGGCGAGACGATGCGCAGCCGTGCGCGCTCGACCGTCGCGCTGATGCCCCGCGCGACAAGCCATTGCGCGGCTTCTTCCGGGCGATCGCAGGTGAGGGTCACGTAGGGGCTGGATCGCGACTGCAACTGGGCCATCGAGCCTTGGAACCTCAATTTGCCTCGATACAGCACGCCAATATGGGTTGCCACTTGCTCGACCTCGCTCAGCAAGTGCGAGGACACGATCACGGTCAGCGCATCCTCGCTGACAAATCGGCGCAACAGCAGACGCAGGTCCGCGATGCCCTGCGGGTCCAGACCATTGGCGGGCTCGTCGAGAATGAGTACCGAGGGCTCGGCGAGCAAGGTCAGCGCCAATCCCAGGCGCTGGCGCATGCCCAACGAGTACTCGCCTGCGCGTTGCCCAGCCGCGTGACGCAGGCCGACGCGCTCCAACAGCGCGTCGATTGCACTGCGCGGTTTGCCGAGCAGACGCCGCGTCACTTCGAGATTGTCGTAACCGCTCAGGTGCCCATATACCGACGGCGTCTCGATCAGCGCGCCCAGCGCCGCACGCGCACTGCGCGATGCCGGCTGTCCGCCGATGACGATGTCGCCCGACTGCGGCCGCAGCAAGCCAAGCAGCAGCCGGATCGTCGTGGTCTTGCCAGCACCATTGGGGCCGACAAAACCGTACAGGCTGCCGACGGGAACCTCAAGATTCAGATCTTCGATACCGCCGCCGGACGCAAAGCGTCGGGTGAGCGCGTGGGTACTCAATGCAAGCGTCATGCGTCAGTCCGTCGGAGGCAGGCGCGCAGTCTTGTCGGCACAGGCATGCGGCTCATGTGCCAATGGTCCGGTCGCAGGCAGTGGCCCGCAGATTGCCTGTTTTCGTCTGGGCCCTGCCTTCAATTGAACCGAGCAAGGCAGCGGTCGGAGATCTATCCGGCACAATACTGGACACCCACTATCCAGCCCGACATTGCACCACGCCGTGCCCATCCCCTCTAAAGAAAACATGAGATAAGAAAACATGGACATCCAACAAATGCAGGGAGTACTGGACACCCATTCATTGCCAGGGCCGGACACCCGTCCCTTGAAGCAAGCCGCGGCCCGACTCATGGGTGTCCACTTCTCGCTTCTCGCCGACGCCCACTTCTCGCCGACGCCCACTTCTCGCCGACGAACAGCAAGAAATTGTGCGGTACCGGTAGTTCACAGTTGGCCAGGGTGATGCGCAAGCCCGGTCGCTGCCGCCAATCAACCCGACAGTGCTCCACCCATGCACGCAGCAACGGTCAGCGCGATCACCGACACACCGCGTCGATCGACACTGCATCAATTCCTTCCTCAGGCAGCGCTGACACCGTCGACGCACGCCAGGTCTGTGCCCAGCGCTTGGCATCGCTTTCGGCTCGCCCGCGTTCTTTTGCGCTGAGCGCTTCCAAGGTGCGCTGCAGCAGCTGTCGAACTTGCGATCCGAGCATGTCGGCTCCGTAGACTTCTTCGGCAAGCAAGGCCAGGGCAACGAAGCGGCGCGGGTCGGGTAGGCGAAATGCGGCATCGGTGCTGGCGGTCGGAACCAGCACATCCGGAGCATGCACCAGGATCAGCCCTTCCAGCGCCAAGGGATCGCGTGCACGAAATCCTTCGTGCAGATAGCGAAGCGCATTGTCGGCATAGAACTGACTCGCCATGGCCGATACCCAGGGGTCCATCGGCAGCGTATGCTCCGGGCCGCGCGGCAGCCGCAACAGACTTCCGTCTGGCTGAGTGAGTGCCGCGATCACCTTTTGCCGGGCATTGCCATTGGGCGCAGCTGCCTGCAGCAAGGCCACCACATCGGAGTCACCCTCGATTTCCAGACCAGCGCAGTCGGATTCCACGCGATCGGCATCCTCACGAACATCAGCGATGGCGTCGATCACCCGCACATCCAGACGCGCCGCCTCCGAGGTCGCCGCGGCATATTCCATCGTCCTGCTCATATCCCAGCGCTTGGATGCAGCGCGGCAAGTGCTGAATTCCAGCGCAAGCTGACAGGCTGCCCTAGCGTTGCCCGTGCGCGCGCGCTGACGCAGCAACGGAACGCGATCAAGCAACGGGCCCTGCATCGGCGAAGTTTGCCTGGAGGCAGGGGCGCTAGAGGCATGCGGCGCGGCGCCAGCCTGATCGGTCCCGCTGAGACGCGGATTCATCGTCGTCTGTGCGTCGCCATCGCCGACGGGCTTGCGCTCTTCATATCCGCGATCCCGTCCAACCCAGACCAGGGCCAGGATGACGAGCAGCAGGCCGCACAGAATCAGCCGCGCACGAGCGGGGGCGGTATTCATGGGGGCGATGCTACTCGCCTTGGCAGCAGGAGGCGCGTAGGACAATGAGCGTCGCAGCTCGCGCTGGGAGGCTGCCCGCTTGGCACCTATCCGAACCGCGCTGAGCACGCCGACCGAACTCAAGAACTGGACATCCAAGATTCAGAGTCCTCCTAGCCCTCATCGCACTTCCGTCTGACTGCAAACACCGAGCCGCTCCGGACCAGGAAGCACCGAACCGGGTCACCCAAGATCCCAACAAGCGGAACCGGGACTTCCAGGATCGGGAATGGTGGTTGTGGTCAGATGGCGTGTCGCGCACTCGCCCCTATTTCTCGGTCTGTTTTCCAGCTAGGGTGGCATCTTCCGCAGCAAACGAAGACGCGCACGTGGCGATAGCAATGTCAGGCAATTGGTCGCCATGAGCACGATTTCGCGCAGGCGGGTGCTGCACGCCGCCTTGGCGGCGACAGTGCCGTGGAGTTTGCTCGGCTGTGGCGAGCAGAAGGACAGGCCGTTGCAAGTGGGCGGCCTGCCGGTCACCTGCAACCTGACGTTGCCGGTGGCCTGCGTCGCGCGACAGGCTGCCAACGCCGCCGCCGCGACCGGCGCGCCCCGATTCCACTATGAATACAGCAAGTACAACGGCTGGCCCGAGATCAAGGAATCGCTGATGACCGGGCGCATCCAGGCTGCTTATATGCTGGCGCCTCTGGTCATGGATCTGGCAGACAAGAAAATCCCCGTCAAGATCGTCTCACTCGGGCACCGCTCCGGTGCGGTGATCATGGTGCGTACCGAATCGCCGTATCAGCAGTTCAAGCAACTCGCTGGCAAACGCATCGCCATTCCGAGCCGATTCGCGGTGGATTTTCTCTTTCTGCGCAAGATGCTGGCGCGCGAAGCGATGACGCCGGACGATATCGAGATTGTCGAGATGCCGCCGCCGGATATGCCGGCGGCGCTTTATGCCAATGCGGTGGACGCCTACTGCACCGGCGAGCCTTTCGGTGCCTCGGCGCAAAGCGCCGGGTATGCGCGCCCACTACGAATGACGCGTGACGAGTGGCGCAACTACATCTGCTGCGTACTCACGGTGCGTGAGGAACTGATCGCCGAGAACCCCGCAATCGTCCAGGACCTGGTCAACCACGTGCTCGGTGCTGGCGTATGGCTCGACACGCAACAAGCCAACCGTGAAAAGGCAGTGATGATCGCGGCCGGTCGCCAGTTCTTCAATCAGGACCCCAAAATACTCAGGTTTGTGATGGAGAATCCAACCGATCGCGTCACCTACGGTGATCTGCGTATGATCCGTGCCGAGTTTGACGAACTGATGCAACTGTCGCTGCAGGCCGGCACGATCAAGCATGAGATCCCGTACGAGAAGTACCTCAATGAGACATTTGCGCAGCGCGCACGTGCGTCGACAATCTTGATCTGAGGGGGAGCAGGAAGGTGACCCGATCGATGATTCTGTTCGTCGCCCTGCTCCTGGGCGTGTTGCCCGCTGCGGCCGATGCACCTGCAGCACTCAAAGCCGGGGTATTCGAGCCGGCACGGATGGCGCCCGATTTCACGCTGCAAGGCTCCGATGGGACAGAACTGAAGCTCCAGCGCTACCGCGGAAAAGTGGTGTTGCTGGGCTTCGGTTTCACTTCTTGCCTTCAGGTCTGCCCGATCACCCTGACGACTCTGGCGCAGGCTCATCGCAAGCTGGGTGCAGAGGCGAGCGCGCTGCAAGTCGTCTACATCACGGTCGATGCCGAGCGCGACGACGCCACACGCATGAAGAAGTACCTGGCGGCCTTCAACCCGAGCTTCGTCGGCGGCACCGGAACGGCCGAGCAATTGGCCGCGGTACGTAAAGCCTATGGCGTATTCGCCGAAAAACGCGTTGGCCCCGATGGCGACTACTCGCACTCGTCGTTTATCTATGTGATCGATCGCGCGGGGCGCTTGCGCGCGCTGATGCCCTATGGCCAGTCTGCGGACGCTTATGTTCATGACGTCAAGGTATTGTTGGGCGCACCGTGAGGCGGCGTGCCTGGCAGTGGCTGTGTTGGTCTGCGGTCGTGCTCGCGTGCGGGCTTGTCATATGGGCCGCAATGGCGCCCGTGCGTTTTGAATCCCGAGAGGAAGTGTTTGAGATTCCCAAGGGCACCTGGGCGCGACGCATGTCCGGCGATCCGGTAGAAATCCTGCCCTCGCAGATACACCTCACGCTCGGCATCCGCGATGTACTGCTTTTGCGTAACTTCGATGATGTACCTCAGGTGTTTGGCCCGACCCTGATGATGCCAGGTCAGAGTTTCCGCCTGCCCTTCGAGGTGGCTTCAAGCTACGATTTCGCCTGCAGCGCGCACGCCAGTGGCCAGATGACCGTGGTCGTCCAGCCGCAGCCGCTGTCGCCCTGGGCGCGCCTGCGCTGGCGCGCCATCAGATTATGGAATCAAATTGCATGAAGACATTGAAGCGGGTGCTGCCGCCCCTTGCGGTGATCAGCGCGATCGTCGGCGCATGGTGGGCTGTGGTCGTGGCGACCGGCAGCGTCATATTCCCTACGCCCGGGCAAGTGATCAGTGGCACCGCAGAGCTGGTGCGGGACGGTACCTTGTGGTTGCACATCGGTGCGTCCCTGTTTCGCGTCGGCAGCGGATTTCTGCTGGCAGTTGCGATCGCCGTGCCGCTCGGACTCTGGATGGGCTGGGTCAAGGGCGCCTATATCACGCTCAATCCGGTGTTCCAGATGCTGCGACCGATTTCGCCGATCGCCTGGATTCCGATTGCCATACTCTGGTTTGGCGTCGGCAATGTGTCGCCGATCTTTCTGATTTTCATTTCCTCGGTGTTTCCGATGATCGTGCAGACCACCGCCGGCGTGCATACCATCGAGCAGCGCTATCTGCGTGCGGCAGCCAACTTCGGCGTATCGCGCTATGTCCTGTTTCGACAGGTAGTGATTCCCGCCGTGTTGCCGCAGATTATCGTCGGTATGCGCATCGGGCTGGGTGTGGCATGGCTGGTCGTGGTTGCCGCGGAAATGATCGCGCTGCGCTCTGGCCTCGGTTACCTCATCATGGATTCGCGCAATGCCGGCAATCGCTACGACCTGGTTATCGCTGGCATGATCATCATCGGCCTGATCGGCCTGCTGCTGGATGGATTGATGCGCCTGCTTGAAGGCTTGAAAACCGTAAGGTGGCGCTATGCCCACTAAGATTTCCGTCCAGGGCATTACCAAGAGCTTTGCTTCAGAGCACGGCACCCTGCGCGTGCTCGACACACTCAGCTTCGAGGTTGCTGACGGCGAAACCGTCGCGATCGTCGGGCCCTCGGGTTGTGGCAAATCGACGCTGATGAGCATCCTCGCCGGCTTCGATCGCCCGGATCATGGCTCGGTCAGCATCGATGGCGAGCTGCTGCGCAAACCCAGCTCGCGCGGCATCCTGATCTCTCAGCAGGGTTCTGTCTTCCCTTGGCTGACCGTGCAACAGAATCTGATGTTCGGCTTGAATGGCATCGAGGCCGGCGAGAAGGCCGCGCTCGCCGATCACTATGCCGCGCTGGTCGGCCTGAAGGGCTTTGAGAACCGCTATCCGCACCAGCTCTCCGGTGGCATGCTCAAGCGCGCCGAGCTCGCGCGCGCCCTGGTGGTCAAGCCGGAAATCCTCTACATGGATGAACCCTTCTCCGCACTCGACGCGCTGTTGCATCTGCGCATGCGCACCGAACTGCTCAGGATCCTAGATGAGGAGCGCCATACCGTGGTACTGATCACCCACGACGTCGAGGAGGCCATCCACCTCGCCCATCGCATCATCGTGCTGACATCGCGCCCCACGACGATCAAGGCCACGTTCGATGTCCCCTTCCCGCATCCACGCAAACTGTCCAGTGCGCCGGTGCAGGAATTACGCGCAGCCATCCTCGGCGAATTGGGCGTGGAGAGTTACGCGCGCTGAAACACGTTGGTGACTCCGATCTTGTCTTTTGCCCTCCGAACTGGCTTTTGCAAAAGGCAAGACATGACCGCTTTCTCCCCTGCCATAATCAGACGCATAGATCCGTTGTCATGCAGTTTTGTTCACGGAGATGGCCCCATGATCAAGCGATACGCGCTGCTGGCTCTGCTGCTGTTGTTGGTTTCGGTGGGGTTGATGGCGCAGACGCCGACCACATTCACCTACCAGGGCCGGCTGTACAACAACGGCGTGCTTGCCAGCGGCAATTACGCGTTGCGGATCAGGCCCTATACCCAGGTCACCGGTGGCGGTCCATTGGCAGCGGCGCTCACGGTGCCGGCGGTCAATGTAGTCGACGGCATATTCAGCACTACGCTGGATTTTGGCACCGCAGTTTTTCTCGGCGATCCGGTCTGGCTGGAAATCGAGGTACAGGCGCCGGCCAGCAGTTTCGTCCTGCTGACGCCGCGCCAGCCAGTAACGCCGACGCCGTATGCGATCAATGCTGACAAGCTCGACGGGCGCGACGCGGCGCAACTCGGCGGACTGATTCCGTTTTCGACCGGGATCATTATCAGCGGCGCGACCATGGTCTCGGCGGCACCGAGGCTGATGGGGTTTGGCAACAGTACCGTGGCGGTGATTGATGGTAGCGGCGAGTCCACGATGCCTCCGGAGGCCAACGGCTTTGCCTTTCCGATTCCCTTCGACGGCACGATCCAGAACCTGCAGATCAGCGCGGATCTGCTGGTCGCATCGGTGGTGTCAATCAATACACTCGGCCTGGAATACGATTTCACCGTGTTCCGTGCCCCGTCGTCGCCAAACAATGGCATCGATCATTTTGCGCCTGCCTTCGTGACGACGCCGCTGACCGGTTCGCTGCGATTTGGATTTCCCAATACGGTCATCACCGCAGGCACGTTCCGCAGTGCAACGGCATTGATCCCCGGTTCGCTGCAAGTTGTCGCCGGTGACCGCATCGGCATTCGTGTGCGTACGCGCAACAGCACAGATCCTTCGGCCGCCGATGTCACCCAGCTTTCATTCAGTGCGACGCTGTCCTACGTACCCGTACCGCAGCCATGAGTTGCATTGGGCGAAAGCGCGCGGAAGCAATTGCGCTGGCCTCGTTCATCGCGGCATCGTTACTGACGTTTTCGAGCGCAGCCTGTGCCGATGACCGTGGCAGCGCCTGGCGTGTAGTGCGCGGCGAACATATCGAACTCAGCGCGCAGTTCCCCGCGCAGTGGCAGGACGCATTATCGCGGATGAGCGCGCACCAGCTCGCCGAACTGCGCCGTGGTGCAAGCCTCGACAGTATCGTGCTCGATGGCGGTGAGTCGTTGCTGGCCTTCATGACCACAACCCAGCTGATCGACGTGCCGCTTGCGATCCTGGTTGAGCCCTTGGGTGGCGGCACCTCGCGCGGCGGGCCCATTCTGATCGACGCACTGGTAGTGCCCCAAGGCTCGGGTGTGCCGAACGGTAGCCTGACCGGAGGCACGCTGCGCCTGGATCCGTTGCTGCCGGGCGGCGGCGGTCCGTCGGGATCTGCGCAATTTCAACTCACCGCCAGTGTTGGCCAGCCCACCGTGGCGACCTCCAACAGCCTGCAATCCACGTTGAACGCGGGCTTCTGGACGCCGACCGACGCAGTCGGCGTTACCCGGATCTTCCGCGACGGTTTCGAATGAGGTGCGCCGGCCGAAACGGCGACGGGTCAGGGGTGTGAGTCCCCGGGAATAGTGGACACCCACTCTCTCGGCAGTACCGCGGCGGCAGTACTGCGGGCAGTACTGGACACCCATTCATTGCCAGGGCCGGACACCCACCGGAATGGCAGTACTGGACACTGGCAGTACTGGACACCCATTCGCTGCCAGGACCGGACACCCACCGGAAAGGCAATACTGGACACCCATTCATTGCCAGGGCCGGACACCCACCGGAATGGCAGTACTGGACACTGGCAGTACTGGACACCCATTCACTGCCAGGACCGGACACCCACCGGAATGGCAATACTGGGGCAATACTGGACACCCATTCATTGCCAGGACCGGACACCCGTCCCTTGAAGCAAGCCGCGGCCCGACTCATGGGTGTCCACTGCTCGACGTTCTCTGGGTGTCCTGGATTTCCTTATGGATTTCAGAGCCCGACCAGCTCCGTTGTTGCGAGCCCATCGGTCATAGAAGCGGGGCCAGACCCGATACTGTTCGCCTAAGCGTAGGGCGGTTGCCAACCCGCCATTGTCAAACGTCATCTAACGTTGGCTTGGCACCCACCCTACGACAGCCACGGCAGTGCTGCCGAGTGAGTTCGAGCGGGTGGTCGTGGACACGACTGTGCAGGAACGAAAGTGGCTGAAGCACCACCAGGCGAGAGAACACAGGATCGGTCGCCTCGCGCAAGATCATCGCATGGGCCGCTGCTGGCTCAACGCCAGCACAGGTGATGCTATCCATGCGGCGCTGTGTGCAGTCGGCTATAGCCTGCGTTGGTTGATGCGCGGGATCGCGCGCGGAGGCATCGAGCCGCTGTTTGCACGCCTGCGAATCGGGTGCGGGGCAGCGACGAGCGCGCGAATGAGGTTGCGCAACCCTGTACACCGCGATGTGCGAATCAGCAATTCTGTTGAATCGCATTGCCTGCGACGGCCTGTTGTACCCGCGCGCGTCGGGAGAATTGTGCGGCGTCGGCGTTTTGCAGGCAAGGCAATATAGACGCTATGGCTTTGAAGCCCAGGCCGTTAACTCGACAAAGCGCCAGATATATTTTTGAATTGCTACCCATTTGGCTTGACTTTCATTGCATGCCTTGCGAGGCTGCGCGCGGCAAATCTCTGGATGTAGTTCATGCACGCCATTTGGCGGGCGGAATACTTCCCCTGCTTGCAGTTGTAGTTAAAAGCGCACGTCTGCGATATCGCTTGCGATTTCATAAGCTATCCGCACAATCCGTGCAAAAAATAACCGGAGGAACCATGCAACATCACGTTTTTAGTGCGCCTTTGCGACACCAATTGGCTGCCGTCGTCTGTGCGCTGGCCATTGCCGCGCTGCCGATGAGCGCAGGCAATGCCTTCAAGCCAACCGCCGAATTCGGCCACGTCGGTGTGGTTCGCGATGCTGTCACCCCGATAACTCGAACCGCGACCAGCGGTGAAACTCTGCGCTTTTCAGCACGAGCGATCGACGAATTGCGCGACGCTACCGCTGGCGTCGACGAAATATTCTCCGATCGCGGCGAGCTGAGCGTCCCGAATGCGCACTGCGACGACGAATTGCTGCCGGCTTGCAGCCGGCGCATCATGACCATTAAGAACGACATTATCGCCAACCTCAGCAGCGACTCGCGCGATGGCGCCGCAGCGCGCGCTCAGGCCGGGCGGGCCTTGCATACCTTGCAGGATTTCTACGCGCACAGCAATTGGGTAAACGCGCCCGGCCCAGGCAATACGGGCGCAAATAGCGCGCTCGGGCGCAGCGTCATGACCGCGTTGCCGCGTGCCACCGTCACCTGCATCGACAACTTCTTCGACGACGCATTGACCGGGGCCGGACTGACTTCAATTACCACGGGCTATTTCGGCAGTGTCGAACCACCCGCGGGCAAGTGTGCGCATGGTGTGATCGCTGGCGCCGGGATTCACAAGGACGCGCCGGGCCGTCCCTTTCACGCACAGGCACGTACGGCGGCGGTCGCCAGCACGGTCGACTTCATCAATCAGATCCTTGATGCGCCCGGTGTCGCCGGCAATGACGAGGCGATCAGAGCGTTCATGGACATCCGCGGTACGCTTGGCTTCGTCGTCGACGACACTGGTTCCATGGGCGTGGATATCGCCGGCGTGAGAAGTTCGGTACAGCAGATCGTCAACGCCGTCGCCGGTACCGAAAACGCGCCCGACAATTACTTGCTGGTGCGCTTCGGCGATCCCGATGTAGGCGCGCCGTTCAAGACTTCCGACGCCTCCGCATTGCTCGCTGCGGTAAACGCCCTTTCTCCCGGTGGCGGCGGTGATTGCCCGGAGTTGTCGCAGAGCGGCTTGTTGTCGGCGATTTCAGGTGCCAGCAGCGGCGCCAAGTTGTACTTCTATAGCGACGCGTCGGCGAAGGATTCGGCGCTGGGCGGCAACGTCGCCGCTGCGGCAACTGCCAAAAAGATCACGATCAACTATGTGATCACCGGCAGCTGTTCGCCCATCGATCCAGCCTATATCCGTGTGGCTCAGGAAACCGGCGGCCAGGTGTTCCTTATCCGGCGTTCCGAGGTTGGCGCGATCTTCCACCTGATCGAACCCTCGTTGTCCGGTGACCTGAGGCCGATGTTGGTGCTCAACGATCGCTTCACCGGCGCGGCGAAAAGCTACGATGTGCCGGTCGACTCGACGGTGCGCAGCATCACCTTTTCGGTCAGCGCCGATGCACTGTCGTCGGTACGCGTGTTTCGCCCGTCCGGCGCCGAAGTACTGACCAGCGACGGCGATGTCACCTATACGCCATTGTCCACGGCGCGCATCTACACCATCGACGCCCCCGCGACCGGCGACTGGAATCTATCGGTTGCCGGCAGCGGTGATCTGTCGCTCGCGGTGCTCGGCAACAGTCCGATCGATTTTGCCGATTTCGCCTTTGTCGAGTGGCGTGGCCGTGTCGAGCACGAGGGACTGTTTCGTCTTAACGGACAGCCTATTCGTGATGACGAATACATCGCACGCGCGCGCGCCTTCGGTCCGTTCGCCAGCATTCAATTCGAGCGTGTGGCACTCGACGGTACCGTGCTTGGCCCACTTGTGCTTAGTGCCGGTGGCCATATCGACGCGGCTGCGGACGAGTATGTTGGCAGCATGTTCGCGCCAGAGGCTCCGTTCCGCGTCTATGCGCGTGGCGTCGACACCAGTGGCGCTGCGTTCCGCCGTGCCTACGCACCGGTGTTTCGCGGTCAGACCGTGAAGGTTGAGCCGGTGACTGCCAGTACCACGTTGGTCCCGGGTGCGACCACAGCGGTGCAATTTCGCGTTACCAATCTCGGCGTTTCCGGAGCGTTCCGAATTACCGCCAGTGACGACGCGCGTTTTGCCGCCGGTACCGTGCCTACGGTCGTCACGCTGGGCAATAACGAGTCGGCCGTGATCAGCGTGTCGATGGTCGTGCCGGCGGCGACGACGCGTGCGTTCGACACGCTCACTGTGTTCGCGCGCTCGACCAGCGTTCCTGATATCGGAAACAGTGCGCTGGTCGGGCTTCCGGTCGGAACCCCGGACGGCGACGGCGACGGCATTCCCGACGACTCCGATGCCTGCCCGAGTTCCAACCTGGCGCCGACCATCGTCATCGACGGTTGCGATTCTGGGGTCGCCAATCTGTTGCAAGCCAGCGGATGCAGCTTGTCGGACCATATCGCAGTGATCGCCGCCAACGCCAACAATCATGGGCAATTCGTCAGTGGCGTCGCGCACTTCACCAATCAATTGCGCGCCGATGGCATCATCACCGGCAGCGAAAAGGGAGCGATTCAATCATGTGCGGCGCGCGCGTCGATTCCGTGAAACCAGGGCGCACGCATGCAACGGAGCGCGAAGTCGCGCTCCGTTCGCGCCGCCTGTGTCGCTTGCGGCGATGACACCGGTGCTGGCGGGTCGCGCCGGGGTGGGGCAGGTGCTGATCGCATTTGCCGCCATGCTGGCCTGCGCGTTGCTTGCGGTGATCGTGCACGTGCTAGTCGGGTCGTGGGGGCGTGACCCGCGGCCCGCGGCCGCCATCATGGCGCTGTTGCTGGCTATGACCGCGCTTTATCTGACGGGATGGCGAGGTTTTCCATCCGGCACTGTGTTGGCTGCTCTGCTACTCGCGGAGTTGCTGCTGATCGCCGGCATTGGCTGGTTCGCCTATGGTGGATTGCCGCGGCTCGATCGTTTCTTCGGCTCGTGGTTTGGTACCGGTGCGCTGATTATCGCGCTGCCCTGGCTGGTCGGCATCGCGGCAGGGATCGCACGAGTGCGGTCGCAGCACTAGCCTCGGGGTAGCGGAAGAGCAGGACACCGAAGAGCAGGACACCCACAATTTGCGTCACAACTGTCCCGGTCGTCGACCGCAGCTGGAAAGAGAAAGACCGGGGTCAGTGAAGTATTTCTCGATGAAGCAGGGCCGAAATGATTCACCGCCCTGCTTTGCAGACTCCTCAGCGCCGCCACCATCAGCCTCAACCCAGCGTAGGCCCCGCGCTTTGCAGTGCCGCGACAAGCTCGTCTACGCTGCGACCGCTCTGTCGCTGACCGCGTACTACGCACAGGCCAACGTTGTAGGAGCCGGCGTTGTCGTCGAACGTGGAGTCGAAGGCGAGGATGTTGATGGCGCCGGCGATGGAGGCGGTGGCGGTCAGCAGCCCACCAGCTACTGGACAGGGATACAGCACGTTGTTCTTCTTGGCAGCTGCGCTGTAGTCCGGATAGCGACGCCCGTTGCTGTGGGAATTGTCACTCAGGTAGTAATCCTCGCTGGCGTAGATCGCGCCCTTGCATTCGGGCATGCAGACGATCAAGCCGCCCTCGTGGGTGGCGTACTCGCCGGTGCCAGGATCACGACCGTAGGCGTCGCGACGCTTGCTCTTGATGTCGGCATTGCCGACGGCATCGATGACCTTCGACGCGGCGGTGTTCCAGGCAGCCACGAATGGCGCAGCGGCACCCTCGGTAGCAAACATCAGCACATCGCCGGCAATGGCATTGGCAAGGCCCAGCGCTGCCCCGACCAGTAGCATGCTGGTGCTGTCGAAGGATGCGATGCCTGAAGCGTTGTAGACGATCAGCGTGTCGCCCGGCAACACGCCGGAAATGATCGCACCCACATCGTTGTTGGCCGGGATCGAAACCCACAGGTTGTAGGCCTCGATCGCATACGGCGCGCCCGCCATTGTCGGCGGCAGGGTGAGCGCAGGTGAAATGCTGACGACAGGATCGGACATTGTGGCTCCCAGGCTAGGCAAGACTCCAGTTCGCTATCGAGCGGCCGTGAAGTGGAGTCATCTTCCGGCAGTGCCTTGTCGCCAGCCTGAGCCAGGAACGGGGTCAGGCGTTAGCTTGCACAATAATGGACACGCACTATCTCGTGTTTGATATCACAACAACACGACAATGGACACCCACTGTCTGCTGTCTGGGATTGAAGCACGCCGTGCCCATACCGTCAGCTGCAGCAAAAAAGGAGTACTGGAAAGGAGAACTGGACTGAGGCACGGGCGCAGACTTTCTCGCGATCAGGCCAGGATGGCTTCGACCGGTGTCGCCGCGTCGATCGGCAGGGCGAGCGCAATTTGCGATGAATGAACGCGGCGGCGATTTCCAACAAGTACGCTCGGTGACTTGGCACCGCCAACCGTCTGACCACGTTGCGCGGATCAGCGTTCAAGCCCGGTCGGAACGATGTGCACGAGGGAACGGGAGATCTCGCGACTCGTGGACGTCCTGCTCTTTCGCATAACCCTGATCGGCAGCCGGATTATACCGACTGCGTTGCCGCGATGACATTTGCGAAGTTTCGCCGTAGCAGGGAAACCACCGTCGGACAAAGCATTCTCGTCAGCTCGTTGTTGATGATGCGCCCAGTGCGAACAAGGTCACTGACAAATGCGAAGACGATTCGATTGCTGCAGGTAGTCTCATCGACCGTCACTACGGTGCCGGGAAAACACTGCTGAATCCGGTCGATGTGGGCGCCCGAATCCACGCAAATCAGATTGACTACAAGAATCCCGTCGACGCTCAGCACCTCGCGGCATCGCCGAAAAAATTCCTGTGATGAAAGTGTTGCTGGAACACCGTCCTGTGTATATCCGTCAACGAGCAGCACATCGTAAGGATTGGACGCGTGGGCGATGAAATGTGCGCCGTCAGCAAGATGAACACGGAAACGATGGTCGTCCGGTGGCACCTGGAATTCATCGCGCAAGGCCAGGACATGCGGGTTGATTTCCACCACATCCATGCGGGTTTGAGGCAGATGGCGAAAGCAGAACTTGGCGAGCGATCCACCACCGAGTCCAATCATGGCGATGCGCTGGGGTCGTGTATTGAACAGCAGAAATCCCATCATGGTGCGCGTGTAGTCCAGCGCCAGTCTGTCGGGCTCGCGTTTGAGCATGCGGCTCTGCACCTCAACCGAGTTGAAGTGCAACGACTTGCAATAGCGCGTTTCGTAGACGTAGGGCCGGCTGAAGTCCGACGCCCACTCCAGCGGTACCGCTGCGGCTGATCCTGGCAGCAGAGTGTCGGGGCGGCTCTGCTCTGCGCGATGGCTGGTGATCATTGCGATCAACTGGTCTACCGCGTCGTCGACCTCCAACGAGAACTGAGACTCGTCACTCACGCAAGGTCTCCAGATAGGACGCGACGGTGATGGCGTAGCCATCGCGCACCAGGGATGCCGCCGTGCGCCCATGAAATTTTTCGAGTGCGCAGGTTTCGCACCAATCGTGGATGTCCTGGACTTTCGGCAAGCATCGGCTGGCCACTTCCATTACCCAGTGCGCCTCACCGGCATAAGGGTCCCCAAGGATCTTGCTCGTCATGGTGTTCTCCTGACGACTGCGTTGAGCGACTGCTTATCGTCGCTTGCCCTTGGTCGGGCTCTTGTAGGGGAAGGGGTTGTGGACCAGCTTGGTCAACACGGCCTCGAAGATCGGATTGAATCCACGGTCGTCCAGCTGGTGGCGCAATACTGCCGCTGCAACAACTTGGGCCAATTCCAGCGGGAGCGGTTCAACTGCCTGATTCCAGAATCGCAGATGCAATTCGTTGAGCCATTCCGACTCGGTCATGACCGTGCGGCAGTGCGCGAACTCATTGAGGAACCGTTCATCCACATCGGTTCCCTGGGTCCGAGATATCAGCAGCGCACAAGGCGCTCGCTTTTGCGCGCGAACGACTTTGCTGTAAGTGGCCAGGCAGCTGGAAAGCGCCTGCGGCTGCGCTCGCTCGACAACTCCTGCGGTTCCCTGGGCTTCACGCGAGTCGACAATTGCGATGGCAATCTCAATGGGCGTGCGCGTCAGCAATGCAGCCACGGAGCTTTCTTCGGCCGGCGTGTCACGGAACGGAGCGCCGAGTTGTGGCGCACAGCCGCGTATCCATGACGCCGGCAAATTCAATGCAGCGAGTCCAGCGGTAGCTTCGCCGCGCCCTGCACGTACGATTTCCCACGCCTGAGTGAGCGACGACCATGCGTTGGGGACGATAGGCCAGCACAGCACCTGGACGTGCACCGAAGCCTGGGCATCCTTCTGCGCATTGGCGCAGCCCGCAAACGCGATGCGTTCCGGCAGGTGTGGTGCAGGGGCCGGGATGGGCTTTGGCTGGGTGGCACGGCGCCGCCTGGTGCTCGGCCTGAGGACTGCTTGCTCGTTGATCATTGCGGAGATTCCCAATCGTCGCCAACCGTGGCGGTCACTCTCCCTCCCGGCGAGTGCTTGCTGTCGGCGAGGGCTGCTTTTGCGGTCAGAGCTTGACTGTCAGACCGTGATCACTAATGTATGGCACATGATAAACGATGTTCCACATACTAATCCAGTGCCGCGAAGTCGGACGAGCGTCGGCTCGGCGATACGCGGTGGTGGCATTTCGCGCCGGACTTCCGGATGATGCACGCATGGTTGGCGTCTGCGGACGTCTTCACGGGCCACAATGATGTCTAGAGCATCAATAGGGATATGTTGCATCGCTATGCTGACGCATGAAACGGAGCTCGAGTCATGATTACGGCGGCGCAATTGCGTGCCGCTCGTGCCTTGGCTGGATTGGACCAGAAGACGCTCGCCAAGCAGGCTGGCGTGTCGCTTCCGACCATCCAGCGCATGGAAGCCAGCATCGGTAATGTTCGGGGTGTGGTGGACACACTCACCAAGATCATCGCGGCGCTAGAGGCGGCCGGTATTGAATTGATCGGGGAAAACTCGCCCAGCCAGGGCAGTGGTCGCGGGGTTCGATTCAAGAGTCCGCTGACGCCCTGACGCGGGAAATCTCGGGGTCAGTGACCCGTTCGAAACACAGACGCAGACCCATCGCCGCGCAGGATCGGCGTTCATCGGATCGCCCTGCCCAGGGAGAATGGGACACCCACTGCATGTGTGGAACAGTGGTCCCCCACTCAAGGTCGGTAGGAGGCGTGGCGGCTGTCGACTTGGGAGAAGCCGCGCCTGCCGGGTGTGCACACTCATGCGCCGCGCTTGTGCGCGATTGCGCTGCGGTCGCGGGTTGAATTTTCAGCGTTGCGATCTCAGTGGCTGCGATGCTTCCGGCGCAGGCTTTCTCCGCGCGGCGCACCGAGCCTGCGTATTGAGCCGGGGAACCACAATGGCGATTACCGATCCGCTACAAAGTCGTTGGTATCAATACGGTTGGTTGGTTCAACAGTGCAGCGCGTGCCACTGGGCGCAGCGCGGGCATACAATCGAGTTGGTGGATTGCCCCGAGTGCGGGCAGCCCATAGGGGATCAAGTGGCGATTTCATTCGGCGGATTGTTTCTGAGCCTGCGCCATCGCGGATTCAGTTTGATCAACAGCTGCGGCGGCAAGGCCATCATTCAGGAGAATGATGTGCCGGAGACTATTCAGTTTCTGTGTCGACACGGCAAGGACATCCGAAACGGCCGTGTGAGCCCGCCATCCGAAGGGCACAACGCCTTCCCTCGACGCATGCCCTGGCGGCCGAACATTCGCGATCATTTTCAGTGCGACGAATAGTGCATTCTGGTCGCAGGATTTGGCAACCGCTCTAGTGCTACTGCGGATGTGGATGCCCAGGAATGACGGGCGGTTGGCTACAGGGAGTGGTGGCCTGTCCGACGCCTTGCCCGACGCGCCTTTCGATCAGCTTTTCAAAGCCTGGCCCGTCGCATTCGGCAATTCGTTGTCCGGGACTTGCAACAGGAACCCTACGGCTGAGCCCGGTTCGTTGGCTGTGGCAACGATGAGTGGCTCGCTGATGCCGCACTGCCTGGCTGCAGCCGCAATCCGGGCTGTCACTTTTCGGTACCAGGGACCAGCGGCGCGGGCTCGAATGCTCCACTCAACCGCCCAACGCAGCCCGTTTGGGGTTGCAGCGACCGCACACGCAAGGCGCGGAAACGACACTAACCCGGCACATCGGAGTGCAGCGGCCTCGTCCGGAAACGACACACGAAACCGAAAGTCCTGGCGCTGATACCAAGGCAGGACATCCTCTTCGGAAAGCGTGTGAATAGGATCGCGCGTGCTCAGGCCGTGGAGGTACCACGCCAGCAGTCCGATCGCGACGGGCACCAGGTAGATCAACTGATCCATACTTGCTTCTGCTCCGGAATTCTTGGCGTCAGTGACGTTACCGCCAACACGGAAGAATGGACACCCGCCAAAAGTCCGGATGAGGACAGCTGGCGATCGACCGTGAGACGCGGTAGCGAGTGGGTGTCCGAATCACTTCTGATCTGAGATAGGAGGGCTGCGCAATCCGGACCAGGCAAATACTCAGTTTCCATCTGCGGGCCTTGGTACGCTACTCCGTAGGATATTCTGGGCGTGCACAGTAGGGGACCCGATGCGGGCCGACCATCGCGGTAAGGGTCGACAACAGCGGACGCGCCCGCCCGTGGTCGCCGCTGGGTCGCGCGCTGCGTCTGCAGCCGGGGTTCCCAAAGTTTCTGCGCGACCGCGGTTTTTTGCAGTGTGAAACCAGTACGGCGCGCCGGATCTGTGCGGAAAGGCGGCGAGCGGCGTCTATCAATGTGAGTGATCGGCAAACCATCCCATCCGAGGAGCGCACCATGCTGCTACGCCGGGTCATCGAGCACGTCCGCGACCAGAACTGGACCGCGATCGGCATCGACTTCGTCATCGTGGTGATCGGCGTATTTTTCGGCATCCAGGTGGCGAACTGGAACGAAGCACGCCTCACCCGCGCCAAGGCCGAGGTATTCACCGCAAGACTCCATGCCGATCTGCGGGAAGAGGCGTGGCGCTATCGCTTCTTGCTGGCTTACTACAACGACGTGCGCGATGCCAGCGAAGCTGCCGCCAATGCGCTCAGCGGCAAGGCGGCGCTGCCAAACGAAGACCTGCTCATCAACGCCTATCGTGCCACCCAGTACAAGCAGGGCGCGAGTCGGCGCGCCACCTATGACGAACTGATCTCCACCGGCAACATCGGCCTGATCGAAGATCGTGGCCTGCTGAATCTCGCCGTGCGCGCTTACAGCCTGGCCACCCTCGACAACGTTGTGAAAGAAAGCGTCGAGTCCACTTATCGCGCACTGTTCCGGATGAACATTGCCAACGACGTGCAGCGCACGCTGGCAGGCCAGTGCGGTGATCGCTATATCAAGCCGGGGAACTACAGCGACTTCGATCATGTGATCGACTACCCCTGCAAGACGGGGCTCTCCGACAGCATTATCGACGAGGCCGCTGCCACCCTGCGCGCCGACCCGCAGGCGCTGCGATTCCTTCGACAGCGCATCGCCGACCTGGAAACGCGCCTGGCCGACCTCACCGGCAACAATCGTGATGTGCACGAGGGGTTTCTCGAGATCGCCAAGGACGCGCCATGATCCGGCTTCCGGCGCGCTGCCGTTCCCTGTTCTGGGTTCGCTCGTGACCCGGCACAAGGACGCACCGTACCGCTGCGTGACACAAGGTCTGACGTGATATCCCGTTGATATTCTCAACGGAAACTCGTTCACCGACCCTGGCTCCGCAAACGCCGGCGAACCGAATCCAGAGATCCGATCATTGCGGGCCTGCCATAGTTTTCCGGTCCCTCGATACCAGGCGCTGGCAGATTGCCGGGATTATTCCGGGCCGACTATTTGATGCCGTGCTGCGCCTTGACCTGCGCGATGCGCTCGCTGACCTTCGCCGAGAGCCTGCCTTTGGCGGCCTTGGCGAATATCGACGAAAGCACGGCCTTCTCGTCCTCGTCGACCGTCTGATCGCGCAGCGCCAAGCCGAGCATGAAGTTCAACTCGGCAAGATCGATGGTGCCGTCATTGCCGAAAATCTTTATCGACGACAGGGCAATCTCGATGTGGCTCTTGGGTTTGATCGTGGTCATTGCGGATACTCCAATGGAATCAGTGCAGGGTAAAGGACGGGGGCGATAGACAGGGCGATGAAACCTCATCTTAGCAATAACGCTGTGGCCAAAGTTATTGGCGGTTAACCCACATCTCAAGTAACGGTTCGCATTGCATCCGGCGCATGCGCAAGCACACCAGCGCTTCTACCACCGAAGCGGCGAGGCGGCTCAACGCAGCATCACGTACATCACCGCATCGATGAGCTCACCGTCCTTGAATATGCTGCGGCGCTGCACGCATTCTCGCTCGAAGCCACACTTCTCCAGCACCCGCATCGATGCCGGATTCCAGGCGAATACCGGAGATTCCAGACGCTGCAATTCCGTCGTCGCGAAGATATGCGCGACCGCGCCGCGCACTACTGCCGTCATCAGGCCACGCCCCCAGTACGGCTCGCCCAGCCAGTAGCCGAAACTTCCGGTGCGGGCGAAGATGCCCTGTCCGGGATCGACGCCGATCCCGCCAATCGCTGTGCCTTCCAGCTCGATCGCCCAGGCGCGCGGCAGCTCGATGCGCCGCTGCGGATCCAGCCAGTAGTCGGCCTCGGCCTCGGTGTACGGATGCGGAAATCGATGTGAGAGATTGCGCCATACCTTGCGGTTGTTGGCGACGCGCAGCAGCGCTGCTCGGTCATCGGCCCGCCATTCGCGCACCTGACAGGGACCGCAGTTCAACAGCATGGCCATCTCCAGGGCGATTTCATCGTGCCTCCACGCGGCGGTAGATATCGGGATCGAAGCATTCCATTACGCGTTCCGGCACGACCAGTGATCTGAACCCGAACTGCGCGCGGTCGGCTCGAATTGCGAAGTCTCGATAATACCGAGTGAATCGCCGAAGGAATCGCGCACCACGGCCGCCATGTTCGGTGGTGCAACGTGGGACGCACCGCCCGTGCATCGTGGGAGGCCCTCGGACGCCCCGCGCGTGCATCGTGGGAGGCCCGATGCGGGCCGACCGTCAAGGTAATCGTCGCGACAGCGGTCGCGCCCCTTGGGCGCTCCTACGTGGAAGATTCCCAGTGTTGGGGAATGTGGGTGTCCGGGATTTCGCCAGACAAGTGAAATTTTCTGAAAGTAGCTGAATCCTATGCTGAACACGCGTTTACGCGATCACCTGATCCGGAACACGCTGGGCGAGCCAGGAGGAGCCAGCGTGAAACGCGGGCTGGTCATGCCGCCCAGACTGCCATCATCGAGCGTTGATCGGGGTCAGATCAGAACCCAGCACTGGTTGCGAGAAATCGGAATTGTGGGTGTCCGGGTTTGCGCGTCTCCGGGTTTGCGCGTCGAACGCGCCGCTGCACCTAGGCGTGGCCGGGCCGTCGCGCATCACCTACGGCGAAGGCAACGGGCTGTTCATGCTGCAGCGCCTCGAAGCGCTCGGCGCCGACACGGACATGACCGGGTTTCTCGGCCGCGACCCGAACGGCGGCGTCGGCTATTGCGCCGCCTTCCTGCTGTCGCCGCTGTTTGAGGACATCGGCAGTTCGGCAGGCCGAACTGCGATCGCAGCGGCGGGTACTGCCGGAACCATGGGGCAAGGTGGCAGTCCATCCCGAGGCTCACTCGAAGTACTTGCCGTCGTTCGTGAACTGTTCTCGACAACAGCCGCGGGGCGCTACCACCTGGCGCTGTTCGCTGAGCATGCAGCGGAGATCATCACCCTGACGTTGAGCGATCCGGCGCTGCTGGTACAACGCACGCGTACTCTGAGCGACCTGCTGCCCGGCCTGAGTGCGCTCGTCGAATCGCCATCCCGTGGCCACGAGTTCCGCTTCAAGCCCGCGCTGATCGAAAACGCGCGCGCCGTCGTGCAAGGCTGGGGCGATGCCGGTTCCCCGGCGCTGGCCGCGGGCGTCGCCGAGGAGCTGGCGCGCACCGACGACTTCGAGCAATTTGTTGGCATGACCTTCAGCGAATGGTTCAATGCGATCAGCGTCGGCAACGGCGTCCAGCAGGTGTTCAAAGATGGCTTCGAATAATCACTGGGGGCAGATCGCGATGCGTGCGCGTCAGGCCGGCTGGCTGTTGCTGCTGGCGATCGCTGCGCCGCAGTTGCAGGCGCAGTCGCCGATGCCGGCGAATGTCGAATATGCCCGCGTCAACAACCAGCCACTGCGTCTGGATCTGTACCTGCCGAGCGCGCCGGTGAGCGGCCGGCCGCTGATGATCTTTGTGCATGGCGGCGGCTGGAACAGCGGCAACAAGGACGTGATCCAACCGGCGATGTTGCCGCTGCTCGATGCCGGGTTTGCGCTCGCCAGCGTCGACTATCGCCTGGTCAATGCGCAACACGCGACCCTGTATGGCGGCATGAGTGCGGTGATCTTCCCGGCCGCGGTGCACGACATCAAGGCCGCGATCCGCTTCCTGCGCGCGAATGCCGGCACCTGGGGCCTCGACCCGCAGCGCTTTGGGCTGTGGGGCGGCTCGGCCGGCTCGCACCTGGCGTCCCTGGTCGGTTTGTCGGGCGGCGACGCCGCGCTCGAGGGCGCTGTCGGCAACCACATCGGCGTCTCCAGCAACGTGCAAGTCGTCGTCGTCGCCTACGGACCGAGCGATTTGCTGCGCATGGGCCTCGACGCGACCGAGGCTGGATTCAACGGCGCCGGCTGGGACGCGCCAAATACCGCGCACGCCGTCTTCATCGGCTGCGGCACCCAGGGCATGGGCGCCATCCTCGCGAATCTGGACAACCCCGCGCCGCCGTGGCCGCAATGTGTCGCGCAGGCGAATCTGGCGAATCCGGTGCTGCAGGTCAACGTTTCCGATCCGCCGATCTGGATCGGGCACGCGAATGACGATCAGATCGTGCCATGGCCACAAAGCCAGCGGCTGTACAACGCGCTGCAGATGGCTGGCGTCGATTCGGTCTTTGTACGCGCGCCGTCTGGAGGACACCAGCTGCAGGAAGCCGAGTATGTGCTGGCACGCGCTTTCGTCGCGCAGCGACTGGGAAACCTCGATCAGCCCCTGTTTGCGCACGGATTCGAATAGGCGCGCCGCAGCGCTAAATCCCGAAACGCTGCCGGTACTTGTCTTCCTGGTCAGTATCGCGCGGCACCCGACCCATCAGCAGGCGTCGCGAGCCGTGCCGTAACACTGGGACATAACACTGGACACCCATAACACTTGACACCCACTTTCCTGCCTGACAATGATCCACGCCGTGCCCATTCCCTCAGCTGCGGCAAGCATATCGAATGCTTCGACAGGTCTTGAGGCACGAGCGCAAACTTCCTCGCGCTCAGGCCATGATGGCTTCCACTGGCGTCGCCGCGTCGAACCGTAGGGCGAGCCCAACTTGCGATGATCGTGGGTAGGTCATTGCGCCCACGATGACTGGATCAGCGCGCGAACTCAGTCGGACGGACGCGTGCTGGGCGGGGAGCTGTCGGAAGTGCTGGGTGTCCGATTCTTTCCGGCGGCAGTAGATTCGGCATCGCTCGCATTCGCGGCGGGAAGCGTGCAAGATCGCCGTTCGTCTTCCGGCACGGCGTCCTGATGTCCGCCATTGAATCCGCAAAACTCCCGCTGACTCAGTGGCTGCAGTCCTGGCAACAGGGGAATGCGGAAGCGTTCTCGTCGGTGTTCGAGCAGGCCTATGCGGAGCTGCGGCAAATCGCCGCGATGCGCATCGCCAAGGTCTCAGGCAACGCCACACTGTCCCCCACCGAGCTGCTGCACGAGGCCGTATTGCGCGTGCTGGGCGGCGGTGTGACCTGGCAGAACCGAGCGCATTTCTTCGCGTCGATGTCGGTCTATATGCGTGCTGTGCTGGTCGACCACGCACGTGCGCGGCTGAGCGACAAACGCGGTGCAGGCGCAGTGCATGTCACGCTGGAAGGAGCCGAGCGCGGCGAAGAGTCCAGTATCGTCGACCTGCTGGCGCTGGACCAGGCATTGAGCCGGTTGGAACAGCTCGATGCGCGCAGCAGCGCGGTACTTCATCTGACCTTGTTCGCCGGCCTGGCGCGCAACGAGATCGCCGAGGTGCTGAAGGTATCGGTACAGATCGTCGATCGCGAACTGCGCTTCGCCAAATCCTGGCTGCGTCACCATGCCTTCTGAATCGGAACGCCCGCGCACGATGGATGTTGAGCGCTTTGCGCGCGTGAAGTCCCTGTTCGATGCCGTCTGCGATCTTCCGGAGGCGGAGCGCCTTGCCGAATTGAAGCGCCAAGGCACTGATCCCGGGATCATCGACGACGTCATACTGCTGTGCACTGAAGTGGGAGGCTTCACCGGGCGCTTTTCGCGTCCGGTGATCGACGCACTGCAAGCCAACCCGGGCGCCGCCCTGCGCTCCGGTGATGTGCTCGGCGCCTGGACCCTGCTTGAAGAAATCGGCCGCGGTGGCATGGGCCGCGTGTTCAAGGCAAGACGCAGCGATGGACACTTCGAACAAACCGCGGCAATCAAGCTGCTCGCCGGCCTCTCCGACCCGGCAGCGCTCCATCATTTGGCGCGTGAGCGGCAGATCCTCGCCTCGCTGACGCATCCCCATGTCGCACGCCTCATCGATGGCGGCAGTACACCTCAGGACCAACCCTACCTCGTCATCGAATACATCGAAGGCATGCCCATCGACCGTTACTGCCGGAGCAGGCAGCTGGGTCGTGACGAGATTCTGCAACTGTTTGCGCAGGTGGGCAGCGCGGTCGCGTTCGCGCATCGTAACCTGGTGGTGCACTGTGACATCAAGCCGTCGAACATCCTGGTCAGCGACAGCGGTCATCCATTCTTGCTCGATTTCGGCGTGTCGCATCTGCTCGCCGATTCGGCGGTGCCACCATCCATCGACCCGGGCGCCACCAGCGCGCCGGGTGCCCCGACCGGGGCCGCGTTCACGCCGCGCTACGCAAGCCCGGAACAACGTCGCGGCGAGCGTGTCGGCACCAGCACCGATCTTTACAGTCTGGGCATGCTGCTGGCCGAATTGCTAGGCGCTGACCTGCACGAAGCCGGCGCGCACGCGCCTGCGGCGACCGAGCTTCGCGGGCTAGAGAAAGTGCCGCGGGATCTGGCAGCGATCGTTGCGATGACCACACACGACTCGCCGCAGCAGCGCTATCCCAGTGTCGAGGCGCTGATCAACGATCTTGCGCGCTACCAATCACGCCAACCAGTGGCGGCTCGCACGCACACCACGACCTATGTCGCCACGATGCTGCTGCGCCGGCACTGGCCCTGGGTCGCGGTGTCGCTGATCTTCGTCGCAACCGTCTCGACCTTCGCCTGGCGCATGCGCAGCGAGCGCAACAACGCCGTGCATGCACAGCGCGCGGCGCTGGCGGTCAAGGACTACATGGTCTCGGTGTTCCAGGGCGCCGATCCGGAAGTGAGCGGTCAGCGCGATCTGCCGCTGTCGGATCTGCTCGCGGCCGGCCGCGCGAAACTCAGCGCAGAACTCGGCGATCAACCGCAGGTGCGGGCCGAAATGCTGGGCATTCTGGCCGGCGTCTACCTCAATATCGGCAAACGCGATCAGGCCATCGAAATGTATCAACAGGCGATCGCAGTGGAACGCGATAACGCGCGCCCGCGCATGCTTGCCGGCCTGCTGCACAAACAGGCCTACGCGATCTACGATCTGGAAGATTTTGCGCGCGCCGAGCCGATTGCCCGCGAAGCGCTGGCGCTGCGCGAGCGGCTGGCGCCCGAATCGGTCGAACTCGTCGAGAGTTTGCGCCTGCTCGGCACCATCCTCCTCTATCAGGATCGGCGCGACGAATCACTGTCCTTGCTGACCCGCGCCTTGCAGATGGCTGAGAGCGTCGCGGGGGTCGATAGCGTCGAAGCGGCGCGCGTGCACCTCGATTTCGCGCGCTTCCACGTTTATATGGACGGCTTTCCGACGCCAGCCGTCGCGCACGCACGGGCCGCGCGTGCAGTCTTCGCCAAACACTATGGCAACGACCACTACCAGTATGTCAACGCGTTGGAGGCACTGTCGGTGGCGCTGGGCTACACCGGCGCCTTTGACGAAGGCTTGCCGCTTGCACGCGAAACCAGCGAAAAGCGCATCAAGCTCTATGGCGAGGTCAGCAACCAGGCTGGCTTCGCATTGTATGCCCACGCCGACATGCTGGGCCGCGCAGGCCGACGCATGGAGGCGATTCCGGTACTGCAGCGCTGTCTTGATATCCAGGAGCGCCTCGATGGCGGCAACACACTTGCAGCCACCGTTCCGCTCGCCCGACTGGGGCGGATACAGCTAGAAGCCGGGAAACTGGATCGCGCGGTGCAGCGGCTGGAGCAGGTGATCAAGCTGCGCATGGACCTGCTCGACGAGGCTGATTTTCCGGTCACGGATGCGCGCCTTTACCTCGGTAGAGCGCTGCGCCTGCAAGGTGATCTGGCACGCGCAGAACCGTTGCTGGCAGCTGCGCTGCAGGCCAATCGCGCGTCGCCTTCGGCCTACCAGTTGGTCAAGGCACAGTTGGAAATGGCGGCACTGCTGCGCGATCAAGGCCAACTCGACGCCGCCGAAACGCAGATCCGGGCGATCGACAGCAAGGCATACGTCGACGAACCCTGGCGCCGGGGCTTCCTCGATCTGGAACGCGCGCGCATCACTGCTCAACGCGGTGACATCAAGGGCGCGATTGCGCAGTCCTTGCTGGCCGAGGCCGAACTTGGCGGCGGACTAGGCACCGATCACCCGGACCTCTGGTTGAGCCGCATCGATCGCGCCGAATGGCTGGCCATTGATGCCCAGCCGGCGGCGGCACGTGCCCTGGCGGCCGACATCGCCAGCAAGGCAGCGGCCAGCATCGCTGACGATGGCTACTGGGCGAAACGGTTGGCAGTGCTGGCGCCATTGTAGGCACTGGGCCCGAGCCGCACGCGCTCGACGTTCGCCATCGCGCCGAAGATCAAGAGCGCTCGGGTCGGACCCCGCATTGACAACCCAAAAAACATTTTCCATCGCGCTGATAAAACGCCCGCGAAATTCCGTTATGTCACTCAGGAGCGCCGCTGCGCCGCCGTCCCGGACCGCACTTCTGCGCCATCGGACGGGCGCGGCGGCCTGGGATGCCACGGAGACTGACGATGTGTACCGACATGACGATGAATTCGCGCGTGCTGTGGGCCGCCCTGGCGTGCTGCATGCTGACCAACTCAACTGCCGCGCTGGCGGCGCTGGCGGCAAACAGCAGCCCCGACGGACAACTCGTCGACTACGGCCACGAGTTCAAGTTCAGCTACCCGCAGACGCCCGCGACCAATAATGTGATCTTTGGGGTCTCCGTCGCCATCTCGGGCGATACTGCTTTGGTCGGCGCAATGCGCGATCAGGGTCCGAATGGCGCGCAGGGCGCGGCTTACGTGCTGGTCCGCGACGGCAGCCAATGGACGCTGCAGACCAAGCTCACCGCGAGCGATGCACCGGTTGATTCCTACTTCGGAAGTTCCGTGGCACTGTCAGGCGATACCGCACTGGTGGGTGCGCCCGGTGGCCCCGGAGCGGCCTACGTGTATGTGCGCGACAATGGTGACTGGACGCTGCAAACCCGCCTCGCGCCGGCCGAGGGCAGTGTCGGCGAGCAATTCGGCTACGCCGTCGCGTTGTCAGGCGACACCGCGCTCATCGGTGTGCCCAGCGATGACCTTGGCGATTCCTACGGTCATGGTTCGGCATTTGTCTTTGTGCGCAATGGCACCAACTGGAACGAGCAGCATAAGCTGATTGCCAGTGATTTCGAGCCGGTCAACTATTTCGGTTCAGCGGTCGCACTCGACGGCGACACCGCCGTGGTCGGCGCCCCTTATGACACCTTCGGCAGCAATGCGCTGCAGGGCTCAGCCTATGCTTTTGCGCGCGTCGGCTCCGCCTGGACCGAGCAGGCGAAGCTCTCGGCCGCCGACGGCACCGCCAATGACCTGTTCGGCAGCGCTGTGGCGGTATCCGGAGACACCGTCGTCGTCGGCGCCTTCCTCGACGACGTCAACGGCCAATCCAACCAGGGCTCAGTGCATGTTTTTGTGCGCGGCGGCGCATCCTGGTCGGCGCAGGCCCAGCTCTTCATGACCGCTGGCGCCGCTGACGACCAGCTGGGCCTTGGGGTGGTCATCGACGGCGACAAACTACTGGCTGGCGCTCGTCTCGATTCAGTATCGACTCCGTATCAGGGATCGGTGGTTGTGTACTCGCGCACCGGCAACGACTGGACACAGGGGCAGAAGATCATCGCCAGCGATGGCGACGCGCACGATACCTTCGGCCATGCGCTGGCCATATCCGGCGACGATTTGATCGTGGGTGCGTACACCGACGAAGCACCGGGCGCACCATCCAACACCGACTCGGGCTCCGTCTATTTCTTCGACGCAGTGCCGCCGCAGGCTGATCTGCAGATCAGCATGAGCAACGGTGAGACACAGCTACTGCCAGGCCAGTCCACCGTCTACGACATTCTGGTCGCCAACGCCGGTCCAAGCGCAGTCGCCGAAGCCACGCTCAGCAACACTGTGCCGAACAACCTGAGCAACGTGCAATGGACTTGCAGCACAGTCAGCGGCGCGGCCATCTGCCCGAATGCACAGGGCAGCGGCAATACCATTGCGCAGTTGCTGCAACTGCCGGTGAATGGCGTGCTGCGCTATCAGGTCAGCGCTACCGTCGCAGCCGATCCGGGCGCGTTCGTAAGCAACACGGCAACGATTTCTGCGAGCGCACCCGTGCAGGACAGCAACCCGGCCAACAACACGACCACCGACCAGGACCCGATCGTGCCGATTGGCTTGTTTGCTGGCGGCTTCGAAGACGTTCCCGGTCCGATCACGATCACCAGCGGGCATTGATGACGCGCCGCTGTTGCGTGGTCGACCTCTGGCCGCGAATGCCCGGCACTCCGGTGCATCACCTGACAGCGACCGCCCAACGAACTTTGGAAAGAACGTTAAAGAACTTTGGGCCAAAGAACTTTGGACACCCGGACTCTGATGCCACGGGCGAAATTTCCTGGGTGCCCAGCTCCTTCCAATCTGCGAAGATCGAGTCCGGCATAAGTCCGAGAGTGTCGGCCGACCAACCTCAAGCGGGCTCGACTCGTTGGAACAGTATCCATGACGTGGCGATGTACTTGTCGCCGCGTTTTGGCATGTTGCCGCGGTGGGTGTGGGTGAACGCTGTCGGGGCGATCAGCAGGGCGCCGGTCTTCGGTGCGATTTTGCGTTGCTGGTAGTAGAACTCGGTTTCGCCTTCGTCAAATTCGTCGTTGAGGTAAGCCGTCCAAAGCAGCGAGCGGTGCAGCGTCTCGAAGCGGTCCGCCTTCGGCGCCAGTTCGCAATGCCAGCGCGGATAACCACCCTCGTCGGCGAGATATTTCTGAAGGTTTACAGGGCCGGGACGGAACACTTTCGTCACCACGGCGCGCAGCGTGTCGTCCGGCAGCGCTGTCACGGCTTCCGGATCAAGTGCCTTCTTTACGCCGGTGGTGGGGTCGACGAGGTTCAACCAGTGCGGGCCGAGAATTGCATACGCGTACTTGCGCACGTACTGCAGCAAGCCGGCGAGCATCGCGTGGTTCAAGGCCTGCTCTTCGGCCGCCCACTGTGGCTTCCCGGCGAGGCCGATGTCCCAGCTGTTCTTGTGGCTGACATCGACGCCGCCGCCGGTGCTGCCGCGCTTTGCTTGCGCACTGGCGTCGAAGCGCTGGACGAGCGACGTGCATACCTCGCGCGGCAGTGCGTTTTCGTAGACTTCAATGAAGTCGTCATGACTCATGGAATGGCTGCTTTGCAGGAGCAAAGGCGAATGCTAACCCATCGTCGACGCGATCAGACGCGTTTCAGGAAGTTCGAAGCGAGAATTGGAGAGAGAGCATTGGACACCCACACCTCCATAACAGAAGTGCCAGTTGGCAACGACGGTCGTTTGGTGGGGAAGAACCTTGGAGAAGAACTTTAAATAACTTTGGACACCCAGGCTTTGATGCCGTGGGCGAAAGTTACTGGGTGTCCAGCTCTTTTTGGGTGCCCAGCTCTTTTGAGGCCCGGCGAACACAGCGGGATAAGCAGTGATACAGGCCAGGTCCGCCGGGTGGAACGAGCGATGATCGTGCGTAGGTCATGCTCACTACGATGATCGCCTTCCGAGATCATGTCAGTCGGACAAGAGCGCCCTTTGTGCTGGGAGATTTCGCATTTGTTGGGTGTCCATGTTTTCGATCCCATGTTTTCGATCCCGCTGATTCGGCTTGGACGTCCGGGCGCAGCCGGTCGCGCGTTGGGCGTTCTCGAGTTCAGTCTTCGAATCCGTCCATGAACACGACGTTTGCGGTCCATTGCACGTGATCGATTTCGTAGCCGCCGGAGGTATGCCGAATTTCGATCGCGCCGATGCCGTCGGCATGCTTCACGCCAAAGAACCGGTCCTCTGCCGTGGTACCGGAATTGCTGCCATCGCCGATCATGAAGGGACCGTGGCTGCCGAGCGACGCGCCCTGGGGATCGAATGCTTCGAACGTGGCTTGTGTGCCACCACCACCGTCGGTCCAGACCAAGGCCGCTTCGACGACAGGTTCAGCAAACACGATCCGAATCGGCACTACAGCAAACAGCGAGTGGCCATTCGTGCCGCTGCCATCCAGCAGGCCGTCATCGGCGTCGACCGAGTCGGTCAAACTGCTTGGGCCGATCACATTGGCGCCGTTGATGATGAGCTCAGGATCGATTTGGCTGTCTTCGAAATCCTCCAAGTGCAAGCGGTCGGGCAGGAACGCAGCAGGCGTGTCGCTGCGTTGCACATACGGCGTGGGGCCGAAGAAGTCGGCGGCGGCAACGTTCCATGCTGATAGTGCACAGAGCAGAGACAGCATGATCGATCGATCGATGAAGTGCATGATGACCTCGAAGTAGTGATGTTGAGCGCCCGCAGCAGAATGCCGCGGGCCTCGGTGTCCGATTGCCGACCTGCTCGGGTTGAAACAGTTGCCTGGCAACGAGCGAAACCTGGATGGACTGGGAACCCGCCAGACCTCCACTCGGCTGCTTGGTTGAATGCTCGGGCGCTGGCAAAACGAACTGCAGCGAGGATGAACAAGTCAGCAGACAAGTCAGGACGGCCGCAGCGTTCGCTTTTGCCGGCCTGCCTCATTCAGTTCAGCAATCCTGGTTCAAGGCGCCCCGGGTCCATTCTTTCTGTCTCGATGGCCGCATGAACACATGGATGCGCAGGCTGCAGCGGGCTCGATCCCGCCTGTCGCGCGGGCAGTAGCCCAGCCGATCAATCACGCCACAACCGTTTCGAGGTCGTTCGCGATGAATATCAAGGTGCGTATCCCGCAGACATTCCGGATTGCCGTCGGCGCCGTTCTGCCCGTCATGGCCGCGGTCCTTGGAATGGCTGCCCAGGCGGCGACTATTCATGTGGTGCCCGATGGCGCCACTGGCTGCAAGATCCGGTCAGCGATCCATGCTGCGAACACCGACAGCGCTTCCGGGGATTGCGCTGCGGGTTCTGGCAGCGACACTCTATTGCTGGTGCAGTATGACCAGCGTCCTTACTATCGCTTCTCTGGCGATGTAGACGATGACACCAATCAGAGCGGTGACCTCGACATCACCAGCACGATCATCATTCAAGGTGAAAATCCCACGCAATCGGTGCTCGTAGGCGAGCAGCTGCAACGCGCCATCGATGTGCATTCCGGGGGCAACCTTACTTTGAACGATGTCGCCGTGATCGGCGGCAGCCCACCGGGATCCGGTAGTGGTGGCGGCGTGGCACGGAAGAACAGCGGCGCATTGCTGACGATCAATCGCAGCGTTTTGCGCGGCGGTTCCGGTTACTACGGCGGCGCGCTCTACGCGGTCGGATCGGGCACCCTCAGGTTGGATCGAACGTCGGTACTCGACAACACTGCGAGCTGGGGCGGTGGAGGGATCTTCCTGAGTCTGAACAGCGGCGTCGAAGCGGAACTCATCAACGTCACCCTCAGTGGCAATCGTGCCGACATCTATGGCGGCGGCATCTATGTCAGCTCGAGCAGCGGGCTGCGCCTGCGCAATGTCACCGTCGCGCGCAATCGAGCATTCAATGCGGGCGGCGTCTATTTCGCCGGTTCGGTCAACTCCACCGCGGTCAATCTGGCCAACAGTGTCCTGGTGGAGAACATCAACGACACCGGATTGGCCTCCGACCTTCGCTGCAATAACACCAACCTGGGCGCACGTGCCTACACCATGATCGGGACGATTGAAGGGTGCAGCTTTGCCTCTTTCAGCGGCATTCCGACGAGCAGCGACGCAAGACTGTCGCCCTTGTTTGATGCTGGCGCCGGAGTTCCCACGCATGCCTTGCTGACTGGAAGTGCGGCCATTGATGCGGGCAATCCCAGCAGTGCCAATGCCCTGGTTGCCTGTCGCGCCACCGATGCGCGCGGGGTGGCGCGCTCCACTGGTTGTGATCTGGGCGCATTCGAACGGCGCTTCGACATCACCGTCGACTCGTTCGACGATTTCCCCGATCTCAGTCCGACGAGAATCTGGACACCCATTTTCTTGGAGGCGGCAATTCAGTGAGGGCGCTGAGCAGACTAGGAAATTTCGCTATCGCGGATGTCCCAGCTTTGCCGGCGCACCTATTCAAACCCATCGAGGAAAACAAGCGGTGTGCTTGGCGTGATTGTGATAGTGAAGGTCTGTGCCGGTGACAAATCGACACCACCGTTGGCAGTGCCGCCTGTGTCACGTACGCGCACGCTGAAAGTGCTGGTGCCGCTGGTGGTAGTGCTTGCTGGTGCAAATTGAAGCGTTCCACTTCCGCCCTTGGAAATTACCCGCGGTGCGAAACCCGCGGCAAACAGGCTGGGATTGCTGACAGCACTGACGATATACGCTACGGCGAGTTGGTCGGATTCATTTGACGGCCCCGGTGCAAACGACGCCCAACCATAGAACTGTACTACTCCTGACGTATTGATGACCGACGGCGGGTCACTTGCGCTGAAACTCGGCGCATCGTTAACCGGCAGCACTGGTTGTATGACCCGCACAAGATTGGCGTCGTTCGAGAAGCCACCGATCGAATTGACAACAGGCGAGACGTTCTGCCCGCTCCCGAACACCAGATTGACCGGATCCGGTGCGCGACCGGTCCCGTCCCACATACGGAGCATGATCGGGGCAGAATCTCCGAAGAAATCAGGAGACGGGGCGAAGCCCAGCTGGCCGGCGTCCGGTCCGGACGACGACGCCCCGAGAATGAGCGCATTCATTGCCGTTAGGCCAGCAGGTACAGCAGCACCAGGTGTGCCGGTCATTGCATACCGCCAGGCGCCGGTTGCCATATTCGGACTGCTGTCGATCGCCACACCGGTCAGAGGTTGTGCGTCCAGGTAGACGCCTCCCACCAGATTGCGAACACGATATCCGCTGACTGCCGCCGTGTCTTCAAGTATGGGCGGCAGTATGTACTCCGACGGCCCGTCGCGCAAAGGTGCAGCATTGCCGTACACCACATAGCTGCTGCCGGCCGAAGCCGTCCCATTCGGGCCAGCGCGATTTGCACCTATCAGCAAATCACTCAGGCCGTCACTGTTGATATCGAAATTGCCGGAAACTGCGACGCCACTGGAGTCATTTGCATTCACCCCATCCACACGAACGCCCTCACTACCCTTCAGGGTGCCAAGACTGACGACGGGTAGGAATGCTCCAGGCCCGCTACGTCCAAACACGACATAGCTGCTTCCTGCGTCTGGCCCACTCGCGTCAGCATGGTAGGCACCCACGATCACATCGTCCAAACCGTCGCCGTTGACGTCGCCGGCCGCCGACACCGCTCGACCGGCACGGTCGTGCGCTGCCGCGCCATCGATACGGAAGCCATTGCTGCCGTCCAGGGCACTGAGGTTGACGCTAGCGCCGAACGCTCCCACTCCGGTGCGGCCGAATAGGACGTAGCTGCTCCCGAAATACGTGAAATTGTCGCCGACACCGAATGCGCCGATGATCAGATCGTCTACTCCGTCGCCGTTGATGTCACCGGCTGCCGACACCGCTCGACCGGCACGGTCGTTGTGGGTAACCCCTATCACGCGAAAGCCATTACTGCCGTCCAGCGTGCTGAGATTGATAACGGGTGGAAATGGTACCGCCGCCTGCCGACCGAACACTACATAGCCATTGCCTGTAGTGGAATAGTCGGCTGAAGCCGCGTAGGGCGCGCCAATGATCAGATCGGCCATGCCATCGCCATTGATGTCGCCGGCGGCAGAAACTGCCAAACCGCTGCGGTCGTGTGCTGACACACCATCCAGTCGAAAGCCGGTACTGCCGTTCAAGTCTCCGAGATTGATGCTTGAGGGGAACGCCGCCGCCCCGCTGCGTCCGAACACCACGTAGCTGCTGCCTGAGTTGGTTCCATTCGGGCTGGCACCGGTGGCGCTGACAACAAGATCGTCCAAAGCATCGCCGTTGACATCTCCTACTCCGGAAACAGAAAAGCCGCTGAAGTGGTTAAAGCCCTGGCCGTCAATTCGGAAGCCATTACTTCCATCCAGACTGTCCAGATTGACCGCAGGCGCGAATGCTGACGCGCCCATGCGTCCGAACACTACGTAGCTGACGCCTGAATGGATAAGACTCGCTTCGCCCCAGTAAGCGCCGACGATCAGATCATCCAATCCGTCGCCATTTATGTCACCAGCCGAGGACACCCCACAACCGCTTCGGCTGTAGTCCGCGCCATCAAGCCGTAAACCGTCATCTCCGTTGAGGGTGGACAATTCGATGGTTGGTGCGAACGGCGCGGCACCGCTGCGCCCGAATACGACATAGGTACTACCCGAATTCAATCCGTTCGTGTTGGCGAAAATGGCACCGATTGCCAGGTCATCCCGGCCATCTCCATTGAGATCGCCAGCACTGGAGACTTCGCCTCCACTGCGTTCGTCCATCAGCACGCCATCCAGACGAAAGCCGTTCTGCCCATTCAGGCTTGCTAGCGGAATGACGCGCTCCTGCGCACGAGCCGGCTGGCCGAGCAACGTGACGACCGCACTCATCGCGATCGCGGCACGGAGCGCATGGGTCAGGGGATGCAGAAGTGCTATATGACGCAGCATCTTGCTCTTCTCCATAAGTTGTTCAGTGGTGTCATGTCGCTCATGGATCTGGTGACGAAGTGGAGAAAGACCACAACGAGTCGTTCGTAGCCTCTGCGTCAAATGTGCCTACAGATCGCATGTCGCGAATCCCAGAGTGTGGGTGTCCAGTATTCCACGAAAATCTCTGCCAACGCGTGCAATCGATCTTCCACCCACTGCCGGCGATGCTCGAACGATCGACCACTGAAATGATCGTCACCGCACAGGTAAGCCCGCCGCACGCAGCGCGAAACGCAGTGATAGAGCCCAGGCGACCCGGGTGGAGCGAGCGATGATCGTGGGTAGGTCATGCCTGACACGATGATCGATGCTGAGGGCCAAGTCAGTCGGATGCTTGCGCGCCGTGGGCTGGGAGATCTCGCAAATGATGGGTGTCCAAGTCTTCGCACTTGAAGGAACGACCTGTGTAGCTGTCCTCACAGCACAGGAAGGCGCGGCGCACGCAACGCGATACGCAGTGGAACACGCCGGGCGACCCGGGAGGAACTAGTGTGCAACGTGGATAGGTCATGCCACACAGACTGCCATCGTCGACGGTTGATTGCAGTCAGATCAGCGCCCAGCACCAGCTGCGAAAGTTCGGAATTTTGGGTGTCCGGGATCACTTTGGGTGCCCGGGATCACTTTGGGATCACTTTGTGGCCCCGTGCATCACTGTTTGTCGTGGTGGTAGGCGACATCACTGGAGCGCGGCTCATGATCAGATTCCTCGGCATCATCCTACTGAGCTGCTTGCTGCAGATGAACGCAGCTGCGGCGAACTATCTGCAGCGGCAGACTCTGGCAGCACCGGCTTCCGGCCAGGGCGCGCCGGCCAGGATTCCCCGCACGGGATCACTCGGTCAATCGCTTACGTGCCGTCAAGGGTCCGCTGCGCCGGCCTGCGGCCGCCCTTGACCGCTTTGCTGACCAGGCACTCCCATCGACATCAAAGCCAACGGCCTGGACTTCGCTTGACACCGGCGGCTGAATGGTGACCCCTGTTTCGGTGTTGCGGGATCACTTTGTGGCCCCGTGCATCAGTGTTTGTCGTGGTGGTAGTCGACATCACAGGAGCACGGCTCATGATTAGATACCTCAGCATCATCGGAACCATCGTACTGAGCTGCTCGCTGCAGATGAACGCAGCTGCGGCGAACTATCTGCAGCGGCAGACTCTGGCAGCACCGGCTTCCGGCCAGGGCGCGCCGGCGCGCGGGTTTGGTACTCAGGTTGCTGTGGATGGTGACCTGGCGGTCGTGGCCGATCTGGCGTCCACGTTGAGTATCCGTCCCGCGATCGTCCGGACCTACGTGCGCAATGCTGGTGTGTGGACGCGCCAGGCACAGGAGTTGGGCTTCAATACCGGTTCGCCAAGCAACAGGATCAAGCTCGCGCTGGGCGACGACACGCTGGCGCTGATGTATCCCGGTTCTACACCGGGCAGTACGCAGGCGCGCATCTATCGACGGGTGAACGGGCAATGGCAGCTGGAAGAGTCCTTCGGCGTCGGCAGCACGGTATACGAAAGCATCGCCGCCGAGGGCAATACGGTGGTTCTGGGTCATCCGGGGCCATCGGCCAGCAATCCCAATTTCACGTCCGGCTATATCCGGATCTATCGCCGCGACAGTAACGGCGACTGGAGCGGCACGCAGGTGACGGCCAGTCCCTTGCCGGACAATGCGCGATTCGGCCAATCCGTTGCGATCGCTGCGGGTGGCGTTGCGGTTGGCGCCCCAGACGAAGACGTCAGCCACTCCGGCAATGGCACGCTGTACACCGATGCCGGTGCGGCCTACGTGTTCGAACTCACAGGCAGTGCCTGGAATCAGGCTGCCCGCCTGGTCGAACCCGATAACAACCTCTGGCATGGCGCCAAATTTGGCACGGCGGTCGCGATCAGTGGCGCCAATCCGGCGACGCCGGATCGCCTGCTGGTGTCGTCGTTTCGCAGACAATCCTCAGTAGGCGGAAACGTCCGCAGCTATACGCGCACCTCGGGGGTTTGGACCGCACGCCAGGTATTCAGCTCAAACATCGACGACTGCTGGGGCTGCGTGATGTCGCTGGATGGCGATTGGGCAGTGCTCGGGGCACCGACCAGTCACACCACGGCAAATTTTTCGGGCAAGGTCACCGTGCTGCGCTTCAGCAGCAATTTCACCAGTCTGATTTCGCAGACGGATCGTTTTGACAGTCTGGGTACCACCAACGATGCGATGGGCAGCACGGTCTCGATCGATCGCAGTGGGCCGACGATGTTCGTCGGTGCGCCCGGCGCCGAGGTTTATGGTAACGGCAGCGAAGGCGTGGTGATGATTGGCCGTGGTGGCGATGGCGGCGATCCGGTTCCGCGCGCGGTCCGAACCCTGGACCTTGGCCAGGGCCTGACCAATTCCACCTTCGGTACCAGCATCGCGACCGATGCCGATACCCTGGCGATTGGCGCACCGCAGGAGGATATCGGACTGCAACCCGGACGCGGCGCCGTCTACGTCATGGAACGCGATGGCAGCGGCCAGTACACGCTCTCGTCACGACTGCTGGCGCCCGATGGCGCGAGCGATGACATCTTCGGATATGCGTTGGCCATGAAGGGCGACAGCCTCTTGATCGGCGCCTCGGGCCGGGGTGTTCAGGGCTTGCCGGAGGCCGGCATGGTGTATGCCTATAGACGCAGCGCCGGCCAATGGAATCTTGAAGCCCAATTGATCTCGCCGACGCCAACCAACAATGGGGGCTTTGGTCAGGGTCTAGCCTTCGATGGCACCACCGCCGTCATCTGCGGCCGATTTGAGGAACTCAGCTGGATCTTCGAACGCAACACGGGTGGCAGTTGGACCTGGACACAGACCGTCGCGCATCGTTGCAGCAGCCCGCAACTGTCGGGTGGTCTGCTGCTGCTCAACGATCTGTTCGGCGATGGCTCCGGAGCCGATGTCGGCAAAGTCGCCACCTTCACACGCAGTGGCGGCCAGTGGCAGCTGCAGGGCGCGCTGACAGGCAATAGTCCAGGTCAGCGCTTTGGTCTGCATATCGCGATGGCCGACGATCTGCTGACGGTGTCCTCCAATGGCAGCGCCGCCCTGCCGTTGCAGGTGTTTCGACGCACGGGAAGCAACTGGTTGCCGGAAGTGTCGCTTTTTCCGAACGACGCCACCTCCAGCTCGTCCTGCGTAGCATCGGCTGTGCATGCAGGACGTGTCGCACTCGGTTGCTTGAATCAACCCGGCCCGTCGGGCCCAGGTGCGACCTATCTGTTCGAGAAAGTCGGCGGCAACTGGACCCAATCGCAGAAACTCACCATCGGCAACGCCCGTGATGGTGATCGCTTCGGTGATGTGCTTGCATTCCATCCCGACGGCACCTTGTTTGCTGCGGCCACCATTCGCGCAATCGATTTCTTTGGCCAAGGCGCTGTCTATCGCTACTCGGAGCCAAGCCCTTTGCTGTTTGCCAATGGCTTTGAATGAGCCATCGCGCACGCTGATGCGTCCCGATAGGAAATGGTGCCAGGGACAATTGATCGTGGAAATTGTCCCTGGCACCGTTTCCAGCACCGTTTCCAGCACCGTTTCCAGCACCGTTTCCAGCACCGTTTCCACAAAGATTCGCCCGCTACTCCGCCGTTGCCCGCTTCGGCTCTACCGGGACCGACAATTCACCCTGCACTCGCTGCACTGCGTGAAGTCGGGAGAGTTCGGCATTGGTCGACGATACACCGGGCATCACCTCGGTGGCGCCATATTCGGTGGCTCGAAAACCGACAACCGGGAGTCCGGCCCAGACCACACCATCGAGATCGGCACGCATGTAGTGGCTGGCCGCAGGTGCGCTGGCTCTCTGGAAGTTCAGATGGGCCCAGCCATCCGAGATGTCCACCACGTCTGCTCGAACACCATTGCTCAGTCGGGAACCCAGAATCGTGCTGCCCGATGAACCGGAGTTCGGTTGATTGAACGTCAGCACATTGGTCGACCATTTCAGCACTGGATCAGGAAATGGATTTGGTGGAGGCGGTGGTGGAAAGAACGGCACACAGCCGTCTGGGTCGACGCAGAACGTGGCGCCGGTGCCTGCTTCTCGGTCGAAGATGCTCAGCTCGACGCCAACCGCGGGATTCGGGAGTCCACCCGGTGCGGTGGTCGGGAAAACGCGCGTGAAGGGCGGTATGGCCGTTGCGCCGACAATCGCCTCGTCCGTATAGGCGTACTTGGTGGGAAAGGTGAGAATCCACTCTGACGAGAGGGCCAACGCGGGGCTGGTCGCAAACTCACCGAAGACTTGATCCTGCATCAGCAAGGCCGTCACAGCATCGATGGCGCGCTCCGCAGGATAACGTGACGCAACCACCATGCCGTCACGAAATACGTTGGCGGTGATCGTATTGTCGACGCTGGCCTCGTGCGCGCTGGCCAGCGTCGGAAGTGCAGCCGCTGGATTGCTGTGCGACACCAGATTGCTGAAGGCAGCGATTGCCTCAGCGTTGTAGCGCATCATGGTGCCCTGGCCGGCGTCGATGATGGAAGCCGCGCCGTAGAGACCGCCGCTAGGTGGATCGAAATCCGCCGAGGGGTTCACGCTCCAGTAATTCGAGCCGGCGGAGGCGGAGCCGTTCGGCATCCAAGCGTCTTCAACTTGGGCGCAATCGGCGGGGATGCCGGCACTATTGTGGGTGATGGCATCCAGTGAGCGATAGTCCCTGTTGGTTACGACACCCATCTCGATCAGCTCAAAATGACCCTCGCGGGTCCGATCGAGCGTGTTCGGACCAGCTTCATCGTGGCTACCGATGTAGAGGTGGTTTGAGAAGGGTAGATAGCGTTGGCCATTCGCCAGGATCGGCAATGACGGATTGCCCTTGATGCGAGGCACTGTGCAGCTATTGTCGGTGGTCAACAGATTGGCCGGCGCTTCCGAGCCGGAGTCGCTCAGCGAAAACACCCAAGCCGTCCAGGTATCGAACTCCGCAAGATACACATTGAACTCCGATACGGTGCGTGCATTATATCCTTCACGAAACCGTACCTTGATTGCCTTGGCTCCGTCGGTGTTGTTCACCACCGACAGCAGGGTCTGACTACCTGAATTTACTGTGTAGTACGGATAGACCAATACCTGGCCGATGCCACCAGGATCGATATGCACGGCCTGCACCTCTTGCACGGCGCTGACGGCCAGGGTCATGGCCGCCAGAATCGAGGCCGTCAATGCGTTGCGCTTCATTTTTATGCTCCGTCTCACTGCGATCAGTGGGGAAGAGTGCGACCCGGCGAATTGGTCGCGTCTCTGCGTTGCATGTGTCGCGATGGATTTCACTTGATCACTCGCACCACATCCGGAGTGCTCGGCGTCACGAGAGTCAGCCGCGCTGGAGAGTCGCCAGTTCATTCGAATTGGTCCCTGAAGATCGGTGCTTCGACTACGGGAGCTTGGTAGTCATTGGAGCGAATCAGTCTAGACGTCTCTCCGTAGCTGGACAGTAGTCCAAACGAGTTTTGACCGCTATTAAAAGTCATGGCCGAAAAGCCCACCGCCGGTAGCCCCCGCCAAATGCCACCGTCCAGATCGGCCCGCATCCGGTAATACTGGAAACTGCTGTTGTACCGCAGCGGAAAATTCAATCCGAGTCGCATCCAACCCTCTTGGATGTTGTAGTCATTTGCATCCACGTCCTTCACCAGCGCAGACCCAAAAATGTGACTCCCTTTAGTCTGGGCCTGGGCTTGATTCAGGCTGATGACATTGCTTGACCAGTGCAGCTCGATTGGGGGCGGAACGATTCCGGGCATTGGACCGAAGGGAAAACACTCCCCCTGCGGGTCTAAGCACGGCGGAGGCCTGCGTCGCTCTTGATTGAAGTAGACTTCATCGATCACCACACGGGCAATTCCCGTGTTACCAACGCTCTCCGTTGTTGGAAATATGCTCGGGAACGGAGCGATCGCGCTATTGCCAACAATCGCCTGGTCCACGTATGCGTACTTCGTGGGCAGTGTCACTACCCACTCGGAATCAGCCCCTGTTGCTGCACTGGTGGCAAATTCTCCCAATAGTTCCTGCTGAGAGAGCAAGGCCGAGACCGCATCAATGGCGCGCTCCGCCGGGTAACGTGAAGCCACCATCGTGCCATTGTGAAACACATTGGCGGTGACCGTGCCAGGCGTATTGGCATCGTGCCCGCTGGCCAGCGATGGCTGCTCCATAGTGGGGTTCGTGTGCTGCACGATATCGCTGAAATCGGCGATGGCTTCGGCGTTGTAGGTAATAAGCGTGCCGTCCCGCACATTGATGATCGATGCCGTGCCCATCAGGCCGCCGCCCGGCGGCAGCATGTCCCTGAGCGGATCCACCGTCCAATAGTTCAGCGGTGATCCCGGTGGATGCCAGGCCAACTCGATCTGGCGGCAGTCAGCGGGAATCCCATTCGATCCGTGGGTGATTGCCCACAACGAATCGTGGCTGGTGTTGACAACCTCGCCCATCTCGATGAGCTCGAAATATCCCTCGCGCGTTCGATCCAGCGTATTTGGACCGGCGTCATCACTGGCCCCCGAGTACTGGTAGTTTGAGAAGGGCGCATACCTGCTGCCATTGGGCAGTTGAGGCAGGTTGCTATTGCGCTTGATGGCCGGCGCCGTGCAGCTGTTGTCATCGGTAGTCAGATTGGCCGGACGGCTCTCCTCTGCGGGGCCGATCAAGAATATCGATGCAGTCCATACATCATGAGGCGAGAGATAGAGGTTGAAGTCCAGCACTTCGCGCCCATTGCGGGCCTCTCGAAAGCGCACCTTGATTGCCTTGCCGCGCGACGTCTGGTTGACGACCGAGATCAGGGTCTGATTGCCCGAGTTGGCCGTGTAATACGGAAAGATCAGCACTTGACCCAAGCCGTTTCGGTCAAGGTGCATCGCCCGGGCGTCCGGCATCGCTGTCACCGAGAGCGCCAGTGTCATTGCAATGCTGGCTGTCAATCCACTGCGCTTCATCATTGGCTCCCTGTCTGGCCGAGCAGCCTACCGTATCTTTCCATGCGGACGCGCCGCTGCCTTGTTCATCTGTGCAAGAGATGAGGATCAGTCCTATACGCGTAAATTGCGGCGAAACAGCGTCAGGCAATTCATCACGCCGGGCGAGGGCAAGACCTTGTGGCTTCCGGTCAGAAAAAAAGGGGTCACCATTTAGCCGCCGGTGTCAAGCGAAGTCGAGCGCATTGGGCTTGATGTCTATGGATACGCCTGATCAACAAAGCGGTCAAGGGCGGCCGTAGGCCGGCGAAGCGGACCCTTGACGGCACGTAAGCGATT
>JBBSLG010000035.1:0-50881 GCA_038255435.1 Lysobacterales bacterium | reverse complement strand
CGCAGTCCAGTCTGCGCAACTTCGCGTCGTCAAGGGTACGCTACGCCGGCCTGCGGCCGCCCCTGACGAAGGACGCCCATTGGCAATTTCATGGGAAAACACGCCCCGTTTGACATAGGCGACCATATCAGCCCGGATGAAATGAAATGGAATCCGGGGTCCCGCCGCCCGGTCCCGCATCGTCTCCCCGGATTGCGCTGCTTCGCAGCTTCATCCAGGCTACTCGCTAATCGTTGAGGAGTTCCGGCATAGCACGCAAGATGTCCCTAGCCTCGCCGGCAAGTCCGTAACGCTGGCTAAACGGGTCAGGGAGATGAAGCACGCCCAGACGAACTAAGTCGATGGGTTGATCTTCCCATGCTTCCAATCTCACTCCCGCAGACCCAAGTTGGAAGTACCTCCGGATTAGGGGCTTCTCCTGCGGGGTGAGCTCCAAGAGCACGTTTAGAAGTCGATGCTTCTCCGCGAGGAGCTTTCCGGCTGCTCTTCGCCGCGACCTCCAGCGCACCCACCCAGTCTTGATGCGCGTCGCAACGGCTGCGGTCATGAGAACGAGGGCCAGGACGCTGCTTACAAGGAAGGTCAAACCGAGCCACTGCCGATGATCGTCGACCAGGGTTGCGATGGAAAGCTGACTCGGAAGCAATTCTTGGGCGAATAGCAGTAGCCCGGTCGACATCACGACAGTTGCCACCAGCACTGGTGCTCGTATGCCCTTGAGCAACTCCAGGAATTTGTCCCATTTGTCCATGGTTGTCCCCTCTGCTGCCTGGAGGGTAGGGGTTGGTCCGTTGGGCGTCAAAGCATTGTAAGCAGACACTTACTTCCCGAACTCCGAACGCGAGGATGGCCAAAGATCCAGGACACAGTGCACCGCCGACTCAACGTTAGGCCGGGCGATGCCATAGCGGTGGCAGATGTCAGCAGTACGCGGTTGTCGAGATCAGGGCGGCTGCTCCGATGCCTCTGTTTCGCGCCTGACGGGGCGCTGATCGCGGCCTTGGCCCCGGCGCGTCGCTTTTGGCGTGTTGCCAGGCTATCCATCCCCGTCAGGATTCTTCCCATGAAGCTGCTTTCCGCACCGAGTCCGCGTCTATGCGTGTTGGCGATCGTGGTTGGCCTGCTGCCGAGCTTGGGCATGGCAGCGGACTTCATCCACCGGCTCGGGCCGGTCGACAATGTGTTTGTACGTAATCCGGCGCCGGAGACATCGGTGCAGTTCGGCATCTCGATGACTTCGGGGGATTTCAACGATGACAACATCAGGGACCTGGCCGTCGTCGCCTACGTCTCCAGCGAAGTGCACGTCCTGTTCGGGGTCGAATGGGAGGTCGGTGCGGCGCCAGAGAGCAAGTTCATCGAAACGGTCATCTCCATTCCATTCCAGTTGTCCGCGCCGAAACTGGCCAGCGGCGATTTCGACAATGATGGCGACGATGAGCTCGCGATTGGCGAAGACAATGGCGGTACGGTGCCCACTGCCGGTGTGGTGCTGGTAATGGACTTCAACGGCATGAGTTGGCTGACGCAGGAAGCCATCGAGCAGGGCGCGAGCGGATATTCAGGGGTGGCGGAGAGCGGCGACCGGCTAGGCTCGTCGCTCGCCGTGGGCGATTTCGACAACGATGGCTATGACGACTTGGCGATCGGCGCGAATGGCGAGGATGTGGGTGCGGTCAATGATGCCGGTGCGGTGCTGATCGCCTACGGTTCTTCCGCAGGCATTACCGGTGCGCGCGACCATCTGATCACCCGCAACGGCGATGGTCTGACCGTGCCGCCTACGACCGTCGAGCGTTACGGCTCGGCGTTGGCGAGCGGCGATTTCAACGACGATGGCTTTGCTGACATTGCCATCGGTGCGACGCGCGCACGGTGTCCAAACGGCACCGATTCAGCCGGCGCGGTCGTGATGATGCTCGGCAGTGCGAGCGGTATCGTCAATACTGGCACCCGCCAGTTCCGACCGGGCGTGCTCGGCGTGCTGGGATCGTGTACGGACAATATCGTGTTCGGCTACTCGCTGGCCGCCGGGAAGTTTGATGGCGACGACACCTCGGATCTTGCGATCGCGACAAACGAAAGTGCGGTGCATGTGCTGTACGGTGAGGCGCTGACGGGCCTGGTCACGGACGGCGACCAGCGCATTACGCCGGCCTCACTGCCGGGTGGCGCAGACGGCGATTTGCGTTTCGGTATTGCGATGGCCGCCGGGCGTTTCAACTCGAACCCCTTCGATATTTTTCCGGGCCGGTCCAGCCTCGCAATCGGCGCGACGTTCGACACTGTTGATGGTGTGATCAAAGCCGGATCGGTCAACGTGATCCCCGGTTCTTCGTCGGGCCTGCTGCCCGCACAGGCGGTGCGCTACACCCGCAGCGCCTCGCTCGAGAGCGGCCCTCCTGCAGCAAACGATCTTTTTGGAGCGGCGCTGGCTGGAGGGGATTTCAACGGTGACGGCGAGCGCGACCTCGCCATTGGCGCGCCGTATATCGATGACGGCAACTTTGCCGATCGCGGCGCGGTGCAGGTGCTCTACAGCAGCGAGTTCGTGTTTCGCGATGGGTTTCAATGATGCATTGATGCACGCAACCGACCTGCCTTCGGCCGGTTCGCTCATCCCGGTATTGTCTTTGTCACGATTCCCGACAATGCGCCAGGCTTGCGGGCGCAGAGAATCCCGAGCGCATCGAAGGTAGGTCTGTGGATGGTTCGGAATCAGCAAGCTGCTGACGCGTGCGCTCCATGCAAGGTTTCACCCATCAGTCTGCGGCGAGCACAAGATTGCGCAGGCGCAGTGCGGGAGCTGGCGTCGACAGGTTGGCCGGAGAGAGGCTGAGATCGAGGAGGTACTCCCCCGGCGCGGGATCGAGCGCTTGCTGCCACTGGCTGATTGCATCGGCGAGCTTATTGCTGAGCTCGTCGACAGAGGATGCCGCATAGACGGCCGGTGGCAGCAGCAGAACTGGCGTTGTGATCGGCAGCGCGCCGGCGACCCGGTATTGCACTTGCACGCCGAGCCTGCACTCGGTGACGTCATTCAGGACAATGTCCCAGAGCGCGCGCAGTTGGCTTGCGATGCCGCGAATGAGTTCTGTGGTGCCGCTCAGCCGGTCCAGGTGAAACACCTCCGCGCGATCAATCTCGATCTGGAAGTCGTGGGCGAAACAGTTTGGCTCGGTATCGGGCGCGAGCGCGCAAGTACGAAGCTCGGCGACCCGCGCCACATTGAGTGCGCACAGGTCGATTCTGAATCTCTGCGATGGCGTTTCGCTCTGATAGCTCAGCGTGGCGAGATCGCTGCCTTCATCAAGCCGATAAAACGCGACGGCAATACCCTCGCTGTCGAGCGGGATCAGCTCGAAGCTGGTGACCGCGGTGCCGCCGCTGCCGGGTGTCAGGCGCAGCGTCTGCTGATCGCCTTCGGAGCTGATCGCCACATCAAGGCTTCGATATTCGACCGCAGTCGCTGCGTCGGGGCTGTCCGCGCCCAACCGGATCCGGATCGAGAAGCCGGGCCCGGGATCGTACATATAGAGCTCGAAGGAATAGTTCCAGAACAGGGCGGCGCGCAGCCGGTCGGACTCAGGGAGATCGGCGTCGGTGGCGGGCACCGGTGCGGGGATGCCGCGCTGTACATGCAGCAAGAGGGGCGAGTGGCTTGTTGGCATGCGGTCCATTCCTTCGCGGGCGTCCGGACTGCTTGTAACACGTACGGTCGCCTGGCCCGCAAGCAGCCGTAGCGTTCTTGGAGATATCTCAGTCGGTCGGGGGCATCAGGTGCACGGTCAGACCATCGTGCTGGGCAAATCCAACCGGGATCGAGCGGAATCCGGTTTTGTCGAGCAGCTCACCCAGCGCGGCGAGAAAGCAGGCGTGGACATAACCATTGGCCAGGAAGCGAACGGTTTCGTCCCAGTCGGACTCCGGATCAAAGTTGAGCAGGCTTGCCACGCCCGGTCCCGGCACCACGCCATCGCTGGGGGAATCGGACGCCCAGTCGCTATCGTCGCTGGTCGAGTGGCGCGTGCATAGAAAAAAGTTTCCGTTCGTGGCCTCGGCGCCATCGAAGAAATATTCGAAGTAGATTGCCTTGATCCCAGGGTCGCCGGCAACGCGTTCGGCGACTACGGCGAACGCGGCGGCCAGCTCCGATTTGAAATCGCTGAGGCCGCCAAGGCAGGCATGGACCTGGCCGCGCCGTTCTGCGCTGGTTCCGGCGTGCATGGTCTGCGCAAAGAAGAGCACGAGTTCGGCCCATTCGCGACGCTCGGCAAAGCCCTGGCAGGCTTCGCGCAGCAGGGGCTGCAGGGGATCCCAATCGCCGGCTGCGGCGGCCTTGCAGACGATGTCTACATATTCGGCAGGCGTCATTGTCATTCTTGATGGTCGTCCATGATGGCGCTAGGCAGGCTGGGGCGGTCGGGTAGTGCGTTGATGGGTCGAGCTTATCGCGCGCGAGCCGCTGGCTGCGGTGCGTTGGACCACGCAAGCGAAGAATCCGCGGACCCCGGCCGATGCCCTGAATTCCTGGACGAAGCTCGTTGCTGCCGGTAGTGCGAGTGCACAGGATCGTGCGGTGCCGGCGCGGGCGAACTGTCGGTTGCCCGCCTTGGCGTTCGGGCCCGCGCGGTCGCGAGCCTACCCGGCAGGGCATCCGTTCAAGCTTGCGACTGTCGACCGCTGCAAGCGGATTTGCCATCCAGGCATTGGGCCATGACTCGGCAGGGTAACTGTCGACTACGCCCCAGTTGCGGCATTCCGCTCCGGTCCAGTGCCTCCGGAAATCGATTTGGAATGATTTTGGAATGGCATCCGGGGGCCGAGCTGGCGCAGTATCGGGACGGATGCAGGCCGGGTTTGGGGACTCGGGTACTTGCGTCGCTGTCCACGCCGCGCGATCGGGGCCGAGTCGCAATGCCGCCACGCGCACTTCCCGTATGAACTTTCAACGAGAGATTCCTTATGCGCTCCAGTCTGTTGGGATGCTTTACCCTCGCTTTGTTGTTCGGATGTGGTTCGCTCTCGGCGCAATCGCGCCTGCAGTCCGTCGATGTCGATCCCGAGTTTCAGGCCCGCGTGACCGCCGAGCAGTCGGCGCTGGCCAAGCAGCGCGTCGACTACCCCGCCGTATTCGCGGCTGCCTATGCGCGTTATCCGGATATCGCAGCGGGCACGCTCGAAGCCATTGCCCATGTGCAAACGCGCTGGGTGCATCTGCAGGCAACCCCACACCATGAGCATGCACCCGAGTCAGCCACCGCCATCGGCCTGATGGGCCTGTATGCGGGCGAGGGATTCAGCGATCAGGTCGGCGAGGCGGCTGCTCTGCTCGGTGTTGCGCGCAGTCAGATCGAATCCGAGCCGTACTGGAATGTCATGGCGGCGGCCGCCCTGCTCTCGGCGAAGTCGCAGCGCTCCGCCAACCCGCTGTCCGAGGCGCAGCTGCTGCAAGCCTACGCTGGATTCGGCAAACAACGCAGCGGCGACCGCATCGACGCCTTTGCGCGCGAGAGCTTTGCCTTCGACGTGCTGCTGAGTATCGATCGCGGCGTCGATGATCACGGCGTGCTGATCAAGTCACGGCCGATCGTCTGGGAAGCGCAGTTCGATGTCGAGGCACTCAGCCGTCAGCGTGCGCCTTTCGTCCGTCTGGACCTCAAGCGCGGCAGCGTAGAGGCCGATGGTTACCGGATCGATGCGCTCGACGAAACCCTGCGTGCGCCGGCATTGGCGCCGTCGATCCAGGCCAAGAGTACCGACTACGGCCCGGCGCTCTGGGTTGCATCGCCCTACTATCATTCGCGTGGGACCTCAGCCACCGCAGTGACCATCCACACCATGCAAGGCTCCTATGCCGGCAGCATTTCCTGGTTCAAGAGCAATCCCTACTCGGTCAGCGCGCATTATCTGATCCGCAGCTCCGACGGCCAGATCACCCAGATGGTGCGTGAGAGTTCGGCGGCTCATCACGTCGGCAGCGAGAACAACTACACCCTGGGCATCGAGCACGAAGGTTATGTCAACAATGCGGCCTGGTACACGACGGCCATGTACAACGCTTCGGCGGCGCTGACCCGGCATTTCTGCAGTCGCTATGGTATTTCCTGTGCTTCGGCCTACAGCGGACCCGCGCATAGCGGTGTGGTGGTGCTGTCCAGTGCCATCCGGATCAAGGGCCATCAGCACTTCCCGAACAACACGCATACCGATCCGGGCATCAACTGGAGCTGGTCACGCTACTACGGCCTGCTCAATCCCGGCACAGGCGGAGGCAGCACGCGCATTCTGGATACCTTCGAGAGCAACGAAGGGCATTTCACCAGCACGCCGAGTTACTCGGGAAGTACCACGGGCATCAGTGCCAATTCGACTGCGGTGCGTGACTGCGCCATGTCCAGGGTGGGCAGTTGCTCGGAACACCTGACCCTGATCGACAATTCATCCAATTCTTCCGCCTGGTCGGTGCGTTTTCTGTCAGGTGGCGGAGCGCCAGCGAGCAATACCAGCTTCTCGCGCAACGGGCGCATTGGCTTCTGGGTGTTCGTCGCCGGCAGCGGATTCAGCGTCGGCGTCGGCATTGATGACAGTTCCGATGGCACCGAACGCTCGACGCTCAAGGCGATCAATGCCAACACCTGGACCTATGTCGAATGGGATCTGAGCAATGCCGCGCAATGGAATGCCTGGGTGGGCGGCAATGGCACGATCAATTCGGCGAGCGTGACCCTGGACGCCATCTGGCTGGAGCGCGCGCACACGACCTACACCGTCAACGTGCATCTCGATGAGGTGCAGTGGCGGCCGAACTGATCCGGTAGCGGGGCAGCGCGGTAGGGCGCAATAGCCGAACGGCATTGCGCCGGATGACTGCCCGCACACTTGCGCTTGAAGGCAAATTCAATGCGGCGCAATGCCGTTCGGTTATTGCGCGCTACGTCCTGAACGGTGCAGTGACGCGGCTTGCTCAGCACAAAAAAAACGGCCCGCATCTGCGGGCCGCCAGGTACATCAGCTGAGCAACGAGGCTCAGTCGGTAGCGCTGAGGAACTGCCCCATGAAGCGACCGGCCGCAACCGCATAGGCGGCGCGGGTGACGGACAGATCACCCTTGTAGCTGGCGCGCACCGTGGGCTGCAGATCGAACGGTCCCTGGGTAACGCTGAACACCGCGTTGATGACGCCCGCATCCAAGGCCAGCTGCACATAGCCACGCAGATCGGCTGGGATCATGGCGCTGTCATCGAGCACGATGCGCTGGGCACCATAGGCCACGCTGACATTGCCGCTGAAGCTGCGTGCAGCACTCTGCAAGCCAAGGCTCTGGGTCAGCGCATAGGCAAGGTCGTAGCGACTGACCTTGTTGTTGGGCCGGAACTGGCCATTGACCAGGCGCATCACGCCATCCTGGGCCTGACTCAGATCGCGCAGAGGAGCGGCAGTGCTGACCGCGGCCTGCGCAAACGGATAGCTGGCATTGCCGACGGCAAGATCGCTGAAGCTCGGCACGCGATTGAACGGCAGCGCCTGACGTATGCTGGTGCCCATCATCAGGTACTCGGCCAGCTCGCTGCGCTTGAGATAGTCGTCCGGACGGAACATGCGGTCCGAGTAGCCATCGACCAGACGATAGCTGACGGCATATTCGATCGCCGTGCGCGCCGGGTGATTGGCGACATCAGCCATGCCGGAGTAGCCGGCACTGTTGAGGAAGCTGACCTCGCCACTGATCGGGCCGGGCAATGCCACGCCATTGGTTACGCCGAGCGGATCGAGGCCGACACCGGAGACCGAGCCGATGCCGCGCACGGTAAGCGTCCAGGTACATGGCTTGCCGGGACCGCCGGCCACCACGGTGCTGCCGAGCACGGGCAGCGCAATCGACGAGCCGTAGCGGTTGCCATCGGGATCGGTCAGCACGAGTGCCACGGTGTTGGCGTCCACTTCGGCACGCGCTGCCACCCAGGCGACATTGGCACCCACTTCAAAGCTCTGCACTTCCGTTTCGCTCACCGGCAGGAAGGTAATTTCGAAGGGGAAGCTGGCGCCGCTGGCAAGATTGGCATTGGCGTGAAAGCTCCGCCGCGCATTGACCGTCGCGCCGTAGTCGGTGCGCAGACCCGCTGCGTTGGCAACCGCGGCATAGGCGTTGATGTGGCCAGCGCCGGCTTCCCATTCCAGGCGGCCGGTCATATTGGTCGCGGTGCGCTCGATCACGTCGCGGACCTGCGCCGAGGTCATGTTAGGGTTGGCTTTCAGCATCAGGGCGACGACGCCGGCCACGTGCGGGGTTGCCATCGAGGTGCCGCTCATGTGCGTGTAGTAGGGCAGGTGGGCGGGCTCCAGACCATTGATGTCCTGCTCCGAAGCCAGCAAGGGCAGTGCACCGGTCAGTGCGCGCGTCGAGACGATGTCCACGCCCGGCGCGACGATGCTCGGCTGGTTGCGATAGGTCCACTGGCTGCCATCGGGCATGTTGAAGGTGCCGGTTTCGCCGCGCTTGCCGCGTGAGGAGAAATCAGTGAGCACTGCGTCTTTCTCGCTGGCGCCAACCGAAATCACCCAGGGCGATTGTGCATAGGGATTGTGTGTGTCTTCGCTGGAGCCATCATTGCCCGCAGCGAACACGCTGACGATGCCGCGCTTGTAGGATTCATAGCTGGCGATATTGACCGGATTCAGCGGCTCGAAGGTGCCAGAGCTGCCCCAGGAGTTGCTGATCACGCGGATCGGGTGATCGAAGCGGAACTGGTTGGTGATGGCGTAGTCGAAGCCGCCGATGGCATCCAGAATCAGCAGGACGCCGCCCGAGCCGTAACCGACCAGGTCGGCACCCGGTGCCACACCACGATGTTTGCCGGCCGAAGCCGCGCCCGTGCCGCCAACGCTGCCGGCGCAATGCGTACCATGGCCCGAGCCGGTGTCGGTGTTGGGCATGCCTTCGAGATAGCTGACTGGAAGCAGGCTGTCGATGGAATGCAGATTGGTCGCCGCCTGCACATTCTCGACGACGTGGCTGCCGTAGCGCAGATCAGGGTGGGTGGCATCGACGCCGGAGTCATTGACCATCACGGTGATGCCCTGGCCGCTGTAGGGAATCGCGCGATTGAACTCGGCCGGACGCTCGGCAACCCGACTGGCTCCGGTCAGCTGACGCGCCTGCTCATTGAAGTAGCGCAGCGGCTGATTCAGGTAGATCGACACAACTTCATCATCTGCGCCAACGCGGCGATCTCGGTCGGGGTCGCCAGGGCGCCAGCGATCGGCAGGCTCCGCATGGCGACACCGCGCTCGATGCCGAGGGCACGCAGATCAGCGAGCTGGGCAACGGTGGGTGGCCCGGACTGGCCATAACTGATGATGATTTCCAGCTCCTCGGTGGGCAATGCGCCAAGCAGACGCTGGCTCAGATCGGTCCCGATGTGGGCGTCGGCCCAGCCGCTGCCGCTGGACAGCATCGCGGCGAGGCTCAGGGCCAGGCGACGCTTCCGGGGAAAACTGCTCAAAACATTCACGGTGGATTTCTCAGTCATTGGGCTCTCTCACTCGCTGTTTGTAAAAAAGGGTGTCCGAATATTTCGGAACGGCGACTTTGAAGGCCTCGGTCGTGACTGGGCATCCGGCTTTGTCCTCACCGGTGCTGGGGGAAAACCCCCAGCACAGGCGTGCTGCATCGACGCGCTGCCGCCTGCGCTTGTGCGCGGAGCGGGTCGACCGCGAGCTCGGCGAAGGGCGCCGCATCAAGTGTGCGCAGGCCGACACGGAATGAGCGGGCCGGATCATCACGGGTAAAACCCGGTCGGGCTGGGTCACGACCCTCGTCCCTGCGCCGCGCCTTTGTGCGTACCATTGCCCGGCCCAGTCGCTCGTACACGGAAAGCCTTCGATGCCCGCACCACGACCACGCGTCTGTCTGTCGATGATCGTCAAGAACGAATCGGCGGTAATTGCGCGCTGCCTGCAATCGCTGCGGCCGTTGATCGATGAGTGGCTGATCGTCGACACCGGGTCCAGCGATGGCACCCAGGATCTGATCAGAAACCTGATGCAAGACCTGCCCGGTGCGCTGCACGAGCGACCCTGGCGCGATTTTGCCCACAATCGTTCGGAAGCGCTGGCGCTTGCCAAGGGCCGTGCCGACTATGTGTTTGTGATCGACGCCGATGAAACCCTCGAGTGGCCGCAAGGTTTCGAGCTGCCGGTTCTGACAGCCGATGCCTACAGCCTCGATATGCGCTATGGCGAGATGCGTTACCACCGCGTCTGTCTGATTCGTGATGCGCTGAACTGGTGCTATCGCGGCGTGCTGCACGAATACCTTGAGGCTAGCGATCAGCGTTCCAGCGCGCATCTCGATGGTCCCTGGGTGCAGGTGCGACCGGATGGCGCGCGCAGCGGTAATCCGCGCAAGTTTCACGATGACGCCGCTGTGCTGGAGCGCGCGCTGATCGATGAGCCGGACAATGCGCGCTACCGGTTCTACCTTGCCCAGAGCTATCGCGATGCTGGCGAGTCGGCGCTCGCCCTGCAGCACTATCGTCAGCGCATCGACATGGACGGCTGGGCGGAGGAGCGCTGGTACGCACAGTGGCAGGTCGGCATCCTGCTCGAACGACTTCAGGCTCCGCCAGCCGAGATCAGCGCTGCCTATCTGGCGGCGTACCAGATGCGGCCGCGACGGGCTGAGCCGCTCGTCGATCTGGCGCGATTCCATCGCCTGCGCCAGGAATTCGCCCTCGGGTTTCTCTATGCGCAGCGTGCCGCGCAACTGGCGTTGCCGGAAGATGGCCTGTTCATCCAGCTCTCGCACTATCAATGGCAGGCGCTCGATGAGTTGGGCATCTCGGCCTACTACGTCGGTGACGCTGTAGCGTTGAAGGCAGGTGCCGACGCGGTGGACCGACTGCTAGCCGGGCCATACCTCCCCGCCGACCAGCGCGAGCGGGTGATCGCGAATAGGGCGTTCTATCCGTAGGTCATTGATTGCGTTGTCTGGATCAGGATTTCAGTTTGCCGCCGTTTTTTCGCGGCGATCGACCCGCTGCTCTTCATCTTCGCTCCTGTCCCCCGGTCACGACCGAAGGGAGTGGCCAGGGGACAACCGCAACAGCAACTGGCGCCGAGGGTGGAACATTCCGGTGATTGCAGATTCTGCAACAGCAGTTCCCACATCAGCTGCGCCTCTCGGGTCAGCCCGCACCTAAGCTGTGTACAGCCGGAATCGGTTGGGCGGTCTGATCAATCCGCCCAATGCACCCGGCTCATTTCACTCCGACCAGTCCATGGCGGATTGCGTCCGGTTCTCGGCACCAATGGGGAGTTACCATGAATAGCAAGAAAGGTATGGCGGTATGGGTATCGCTTTGGGCGGTGGTTGCCCTCGGCATGGCGTCTGCGGCTTCGGCGGAAACACCACTGGATACCCAGCCCGAAGCGGAGATCGCAGAAGGCGCTGTCGAGACCGGTGTGCTGAGCATCCGCAGCAGCAAGTCCCGCAGCGATGATGTCGGCGGCCGCCTGGCAACCAGTGCCGGCGTGCTCGACTTCAGCACGGTCAGCCGCAAGGGTGCCAAGAGCGCCGCCTTCGGTGAGACCCCGGACGCAGTGATCGTCAGTCTGGAAGTAAACGGTGCGGAGATCCGCCACGCGTTCGATTACAGCACCGGCGCGGTCACCGTCACCACGGCCAACGGTGTGCGCTTGGGTCGGCGCGAGCTGGACCTGTTCGCGTCGTTCCAGCCCGCCATCGCCAAACATCTGGACTCGCTGAATCTCGAATCGATGTCCACCGCGCAGGACGCGCTCTGGCGTCTGAGCGAGATGTACTCCGAGGCACCGCTCAACCATATGCTGGAAAAATCCTGGGTGATCGAGCGCACCGTGCCGCAAACCGAGCCGAATCCGGTCGACACCCTGTTCGATGCCAAGCCCGCCACCGGTGCGGAACTCGTCGGTTCGCTCGCCAAGGCCTGCGCTGGCGAGAGCCACAACAGCTTCACCGATCTGCACAATGGTCATGACGTATGTCGCAGTGATCTGGCCTTCTCGAAGAATGCCGGTCACGACTACTGCCAGGGCCCGGGTGCCCTGCATGGTTACCTCCTGACCAATCAGCGCTACGGCTGTTCTTCATCGCAGTGCTATGGCCGTTGCGGCGGCGGTTGCGGTCTCGATGGACGCGGCGCCTGGATGCATGACTGCCTGCGTCACGACATCTGCAATCGCAGCCACAACGGCAATGGCTGTGATGATGAGTGGCGCGAAGCCGCCGACGATTATCTGAATGGCCCGATCCACTGCGCGATTCGCGGCTGCCACACCTGATTCAACGACGGCATCGTGCACGCCTTCCTGTGCACGTAGAGACAGTTCGACCCCGTTTTCGCACCATGCGGAAGCGGGGTCGAACGACGTCAGGGATTGAATACGGGGCTACAGCGTCCAGGATTTCCACTGGTTGGCGATATCGTCCGGTCGACCTTCATCGGAGTCATCGTCTTTGTCTTCGCCCTTGACCAGACCGGAGACCTTGGCCAGTTGGCGACGGTAGTAGTCCTCGCTCGGCGCAGAGCTGGCGAAGGCATCGATTCGGCGCAGCGCACCCATGGCGAGTTCGAGCAGGGCGGCGACCTTTGCTGAGCGCACCCCTGCTCGTCGCAGAGTGGCCGCAATCATGATCGGTCGGAAGCGCCACTCTGGAAGCACTGGCTCCAGCTGTCCGGTCCTGGCGGCGTTGGCCAGAAAGCCGAGTGGCATGCGACCGATTCCGGCGCCGCAGATGGTTGCGGTATACAGCACCCGCACTTCATCGCTGAGGAACATCCCGCCCGCTGCCGGCAACACGATTTCGCGGCCGTCCTCATGCATCAGCAGCCAATCGCTGGCCTTGCCGCGATGCGACACCGCGCGCACCGTCCGGTGTTCCAGTAATTGCTCGGGCGATGTCGGACGACCGGCGAGGTCGAGGTATCCGGGTGAGGCGGCGAGCATGGTCGGATGCTGGGCCAGCATCACATCGCCCGGATGACGATCCGGCGCATCGGTGAGATAGAGCGCGGCATCGAAGCCGAGACCGATCACATCGACGGGTCGATCCGACAGCCGCATCTCGATAGATAGTTCGGTGTGCTTGCGGAACAGGGCGACGAAATCATCGAGCACGCCGGTTTCCGCGGCCGCGGTCGGCAGGCTGATGCGCAGTGTGCCCTTGAGTTCATTCGCCTTGGAGCGCAGGGCCGCCTCGGCCTCTCGGACCAGCAGGAGGATCGATTCGGCACGCGCGTGAAAGTCACGCCCGTGCTCGGTCAGCACCAGCATGCGACTGCTGCGATCGATCAGTCGCACACCGAGCGAGCTCTCCAGGCTGGCCAGCCGGCGACTCACCAGTGATGTTGAAAGACCCAGCGAGACCGCGGCCGAAGTCAGCGAACCGCGATCGACGATGCGCACAAAAAGATCGACGTCTTCGATCCGATCCACTCCGCCTCGTTCCACCTTCATGCCGCCCCCGCTTTGCACGATCTGGTTCGACTGTAGCCAACTCTGCGCCATCGTTGGAGGTTGTCGTGTGAAATCCCTGCCTGAAGGGCGCGCAAGGCCTGCCCATTCGGGTCGGAGGCGGGTGTCGCAGGACCCTCAATGGCGCAGCAATGAGCAATCGTTATTTGCGATTACTGCAAGCATTGATCGCGTTTTTGCGACACCTCATTGCCTGCCCGGACTCTAGGATTCGTCGCGTCTGCAGCTGATCTGGCGCAGGCGAGCGTCCGTTGCGCCGATCGGTCGCCGCTATCACCGCGGCCGTCTGCGCCTCGGCAATCCAGCCCCTACCGTCCGACCGCCACAAAGGTCGGCGCCACAACATTCCATTGGAGCAAACTTATGAAACACGTGAACAATCGCGCAGCGCGATGGGCCAGTCGCCTGCTGAGCCTTGCCCTGTTGCTCGGCACCGGTGCCGTGATGGCCGCACCGGCCTATCAGATGCCCTTCCCATGCGGACAAACCTGGCGTCTGGCCACCTGGCAGGGACACAATCCGGATCGCGCGGTCGACATGAACCGCGACAACGATTTCGGTGATGCCGTTGTGGCATCTGCCGGCGGCAGGGTCACCACGGCACGCGACCTTGGCGACACCAGCTACGGCCGCTACGTAGTGATCGATCATGGCAATGGCCACAGCACACTTTATGCGCATCTGAGTGCATTCAGCGTCTCGGTCGGTCAGTCGGTGAACAAGGGCCAGCGCATCGGCGCGGTTGGCAGTCGTGGTACTTCGAGTGCGCACCTGCACTATGAACAGCGCGTCTCCGGTCGTGCGGTCTCGGCCCGCTTCAATGGTGTGGCGATGCCGTACTACGCGGTGGTGTTCTGGACCAGCCGCAATTCCTGTGGCTGAGTGATCGGATCAGCGTGACAGTGTTCGACAGGCGGCCACGCCGTTGGCCGCCTGTTGTATTGATGTGATGTAGAAACCGAATTTGTTCGAGGTCATCATGGATCAGGATCATCCGGAATCGTGCAGCAGTCCTGCCGTGCCGTTGAACGGAAAGCGTCGCGGGCATTGGCCGCCGCGCTGGACCATGCGTCGGGGAATCGCGAGCGGCATTCTGGTTGCCGGCGCTGGTGCGGCCTGGATGCAGCAACGCACTGCCGTCCCACCGACTGCAGGGCAAAGCTCATTCGTGCCTCAGGCCATCGCCAGTGCACCGGATGTTGTTGCCAATCTGCAAGTCGGTACCCGCAAGCCGCGTGCAACGGGCGTTGCGGTGGAAGCAAGTCGCCGGATCGATCTGGTCAGCGCCCTGCGCAACGGCAGGATTCCACTCGAGTCGCTGCTCGAGCAGGCGGAGCGGGATGGCGCATTCCGTGAAGAGCTGCGCCAGCGCTATCTGGCCACGCTTGATCCGGAACTGCGCGCGCTGCTGTTGCAACTTCTGGAGCGCGCGCCTACGGTCGAACAACTGGAGTTCGCAGAATTATTGCTCGCCGATGCCGATCCGCAACGGCGCGCCGATGGTTATCGCCTGCTCAGCAGTCTGCCTCTGGATGATCAGATGGTGCGCGCAAGGGTATTGCGCGGCCTGCACGAGGAGTCCGATCCGGCCGCACTGAGTGCACTGGTCAGCGGCATGCATCCGGGGCTGCTCGCTGCCGAGGACGCCGGACCGATCGGCGCTGAACTCATGGGCCTGGTGCTGCATCCAGACCCCAGGGTGCGCGCTGGCGTACTGCCGCAACTGCCTGCGTGGGCCGGCGCCGCACAACTGGAAGGTCCCTGCTTCGATGCGCTGGTCGACCGCGACCCCGGCGTTCGTGCGGCCGCGATCGCGGCCATCGGCGTATCCGGCGTTCGCTCCCCCAGATTGCTTGACGCCCTGTTCTCGTTGGCAGCCAACCGCGACGAGGCCGCCGAGCATCGCCACAATGCCTTGCAGGCACTGATGGGGTTTTCCTTGAGCCGCGCCGAGGTCGATCTGTATCGTCTGCTGCAGGCCGACGTGCCCCTGCATCCGGGGCGGGGCTGAGCCGCCCTATCCAATTCTTCAGGACGGCGCAGGTGTGGCCTGCGCTGCGCCTGCCGGAGCGCTAGTGTGGTGTTGCGCACTTGTCGGCACAAACAAAATCGATGGATTCGGCCATGTGGCGAGGCGCGTATCGCAGCCAAGGCTGGTGGCCTTGGCAAGATACGCAACGACGGCACAGGGGCGAAGATGCGATTTTATGTGTCGCGTAGTGGGCAACACCACACTAGTCGATGCTGGTATAGGTGAATGCCGCAACCGCATTCGCACCCGCTGCGCTGGCCGGCAACGTGTACGTAGATCCATTGGAAAGGGTCAGGATCACGTTCGAATTCCACGGTTGTGGCGCGCTGGCCGTACAGAAATTACAGGCGGGGGTAGTGAAGGTCAGCAGTTGATTGGTCGCCACAATCTGGCTGGCCGCGGCGCCTTGCAGACTCACTCCGGTTACCGCGGCGAGCCCCCAGCCACTGATGCTGACCGAAGTACCGCCAGCCTGGATGGCAGCCGCCGGCGAGATTTTCTGGGTGGAGACGCAGGACACGCCCGGTGCCGAATTGGGTAGATAGCCGCCGAACACGATCTCGACGATCCCGCCACTGGGCACGCCGCTTGCGCGCTGGATATTGCAACGTGCCTGGTCCTGCAGTTGCGCGGTCGCGGGTCCGTTGATCGGTGCCGGACAGCTTGCGGTCGGGTTGGGCAGGGGCGGTACGACGTTGGTGCAGTTGGTGGCCTGCCAGCCATAGACTCCGGACTGGGTGACCGCCTTGTTCAGTGGCAGATTGGCGATGCGCCGGACATTGGCATTGGCGCCGGTGAACGAGCCGTCATTCCACAGGTTCGCCGCAGTCTGGCCGTGAAAATTGATGGTGAGATAGGCATTGGCGCCATTGACATTGCTGATGTCGACGGTCTCCGCGCCGCCACCGATATTCAAGGTGAATTCGCCGAGATTGATCGAGTTCGGATAGCAGGCGCCGGCACTGGAATCGCCACAGCCGCGCCCCGAGAACTTTGGACCGAAGGCAACATTTCCGCTGAAGCTGCGCGTCCCGGAATTGAACGATACCGATTGCTTGGCCGGCAGGATGAAGATGCCCTGCGTCGTCGGTGCCGATTGCTCCGGCACGATGGCCCAGGCCGTCGGCAACTGGCGGATGTTGCTGATTCCATAGCCCTGCGCCGGATTTGCGGCCGAGCCCAGGGTTATCTGCACCGGTACCGCGGCGTTTGTGGCATTGCGGATACTCAGCGTAGTGCCGGTTTTCCGCGCGGAATCGGCGGCTTCGGCTGCGGCGGGATCGGCCGCGGCGAGCGGGATGACGGCCAGACTCAGCAGCAGACTGAAGCCTGCCTGGCAGATGCGATTGATCATGATGTGCTCCAGTTGTCGCGAGGCAGGGAGCCGAACCGGCCGCGCCTTGTTTTGGCGTTGCACAGTTTCAGCCTGCGTGCGCCACGCAGTACAGCGCAGGAATCCGCGCCGCAGAAATTCCGCGGGCGGGTTCAGTGACAGATGTGCGGGTGTCCGCTGTCCTCAGCGATCAGCCGGGCGACTGGGACGTCAAAGCAGCGTGCCAGTTCGCGGGCGATCCGGAAGCGTACGGCGCGGCCGTTCTCGGCGCGCTTGATCGTCGCGATCGAGATGCGGATATTGCGCCGCCAGCAGTCGTCGGCGAGATCCTGTTGACTGAACAGGCGACTCTGTCGCAATTGGCGCAGCACCGCGCTGTCCAGGGCGATCTTGCCTTCATTCAGTATCTTCTGACTCTGGTCGAGCGGCGACGCGGAGATTGCGGTCGGTGCGTGCCGGCTCTGGACCGATGTCGGTCCAAAGTCGAGATCGCTGTCATCTGATATCCATGAATCCCTGGTCGTGAGCGCGTCGTGCATGGCAAGTCCTCGTCAGATCGTGTGTACGCCACCGGATTGATGGCGGGGCTCGGCGGTCACGGCCTGATCTTTCGGGGGTGATCCGCCAGCACCGGAAGCGGATTCCCGGTGCTGGCGAAACGTCAAAGATCGGGACCGTGCCGCCGTGGTTCGAATCCTCGGACAATTGCCCACGGCCAACCTTCCGGAAACCTGCCGGTTTTCAACGCGCTGTATTCAAAGGAATTGTTCGCGTCGATTGGCCGGTCGTGACAGCTTGGCCGAACGCTCAGCGGCGGACGAGCGGGATGCTGGGAGCGGCAATTCCGACCTGAGATCGGTCCAGGCGAGCGGCTCCGGGTAGCGCTTGGTCGCCTCCAGTGCGCCCGGCGAGCTCAGGGCACGACCGCCTCGATCGATTCGATCATGGGCCGGTCCTCGACCGCTGTTGCCGGATTCGCCAAGGGTTGGTAGATACGGATCTTCACCACGCTGCTGTTCGGCGAGCGGGTGGGCGCGACTCCCTCACACAGAAACGCGTAGCCGATACCCGTTACAACTTGGGTGGCGAAGGCGAACGGCGTGTATTTCACACCCAGCAAGCCCACGGTGGCTTCCTCGAACACGTGCTTGGCCTCAGGCGAGAGCGTGAAATCGAAACTGCTCCAGCAGATGGCCTTGTTGTGCGTCATGGTGCGCTCCAGGGTGATCGTTGCGGTCCGCTCCACAGGCACGATTCGACTGGATCGACGCCGGTGTCCGCAGAAGGTAATTCTGCCCGCATCTATTTGGCGCTGTGGGCCCAGTGCGGTGGCTGCCCGGTATCACTCGGCTTGTTCAAGGCAAGGAGCCACAGCCGCAGCTCGGATGCCGGTGCCGCCACGCGGCCAGTCCACACCGCCTAGGCGGGCGTGATCGTCTCGATGGAGACAAGGATCGGGGCAATTTCAATTGGTGCGTTGGGGCCGTGCAGGGGCTCGAAGATGCGCAGTTTCACCACGCCGCAGCCGGGGGCGTCGGCGGCATACTCGGCTTCGCAGAGGAAGGAGTAACGCGTGCCTGCTTCGATTTGAATCGCGCAGCTGCAGGGTCGGTAGCGAACACTCTGAAAACTGGCTGTTGCCTTGGCGAAGACCCGCCGCTCCGCCTCGGACACCGCATGCCAGGCCTCGGTCCATGCAACGGAATTTTGCTTGCCCATGCGGCATCCTGAATTCGCCTTGCCTGATCAGTCGGAGCGCGGATGCGGCACAGGCCCCCTGAACGAAGTTCGTCGTTCCTGTGCCGCATCCTTGAGTGGAGCAGCTCCACGGTTTGATCATCACCGCATCGGATGGAGTGGGCGGGTTCGATTCGGACGCGCTGTGGTATCACTTGCCTTGGCACCGCGCCGAAACCGGCTGAATACGCCGGGCACGAGATCCGGCCGCGTGCGCGGCGCAGGGCGGCGGCGCGACATCGGTCGTCCCGAAGTGAGGACGCGTGCAGCGCCTCGCGTCGAACTGGATGGCTGCGCCGCCCAGCGAGGTTGGGCGGCGCACGCCGCGCCCGAGCAAGCAGCGCGGCGCCACCAGCGTAACGCGCCCAGCGTGCCGCCGATCGCTGTGTTCGGGCAGCCGGCTACTTGGGATCGTTGCCGATCTGGGGATCGCAGAATACGGTCGTGGTGTTGCGCGCGGTATCGGTGATCTCCACAAAAATCGCGAAGCTGATCAGCTGATGGGTCGCCAGCGTAAGCGAGAAGGTCGCCGTCTGCGTTGTCACTGGAAATGGCGCTTCCGAGGGCGACTTCGGTGCCAGTGCATTCACATCAGTGCAGGCGTATTCGCGAATGTAGGCGCTGTAACCGGAGGGCAGGCCCGCCGCGATCAGATTGACCTGCAGCTCGCCCGTCGTTTCCTGACTGATGATGTGCGGTACATCGTAGGAGTACGAATAGCTTCCCGAACTGCCGGTGACCGTAAGGTTTACGATCAGGAGCTCAGTGCCGCCGGCCTTGGTGGGTGTGGGAGATACGATTGCGACCATGGGGTTCCTCTCTTCGGTTGGTGTGAAATATTCAACGCCGTGCAGCCAGAATCCGAGGTCTGCGAACTCCCCGGACGTTTGATCGATCCCCAGGCTGGGATTGGCGATTCCGGATCGAACGCGGGCGCCAACAGCCTGTCAGGCCCAGTCTATTGTGTCGGCATCAATCCGGTCTCGCTCCGGTGTCCAATGCCAGGACGGTAGCGCTCATGCTGCCATCGGTGGCCCTGATGAAATCCGGATGGCGATAGCCGATCTGTTTGAGCCAGTCGAATTGCGGTTCAATCCGGTTGCGCTCGCCGAGCAGGGCATGCGCGCTCACCCACGCTGCCAACACATTGGGTTCGTTTGAATCCGGTGCGATATCCCGCAGCAATCCGATCACCCGTTGGCAGTCGGACTGTGCACCCGTGCGGTTTCCGGCATCTACCAGTTGCAGGCTGCGGGCAATCAGGAAGTTGGCGATTGCAGAAATTTCGACCACGTCGCCGCCGGCATGGGATGCGACGTACTCAAGTTCGGTCAGTGCATCGGCAACCTCCTGTGCACTTGCGGCGGTTGTCGCCGCCAGTTGCGCGAACTGGATCCGGATGATGGCATCGAGCCTGCGCCAGGGCAGTGGTGGCGAAACTTCATCGCTCATTCTTTCGGCCAGCGTCGCGGCGAGTCCGACGTGCGCGCCGGCGCGCTCCCGCTGTCCACGCATGCGTGCGATCTCGGCGGCCTTGATGTGCGCATCGGCAAGGTCGCGCACCCAGAACCGGTTGTCTGGCTCCTGCTCGGTCAGTCGGGACAGGCGCTCCACGCTCTCCTCGATCAGTGCTGCCGCATCGTCAAGTCCGCCGCGCATCATGGCCAGAGTGGCGCTGCGGATCAGCGATGTGGCAAGCCTTCGCTCCCAACGGCGCGCGCCGGGATTTGCATCGAGCAATTGCCGCAGCATGCCGATCTGCTCCGCATAGCCGGTGGCGGCTTCCTGAAGTCGTCCGGTCGACTCGTCGCCGCGGCTGACGCTCGACAGCGTGTCGATCAGGTCGAAGCGCAGGTTTTCGTCGTCGGGCCTGATTTCGACCACGCGCTGCTTGAGCGCTGCCGATCGCCGGAAATGGGCGATGGACGCGTCGATCTGGCCAAGATCCCGCGCCACCGCACCCAGGTTGTCGTAGGCGTAGGATTCCTCGACCAGCCAGGTCGGATTCTGCGGATTGATCCGTACCAGCCGCTGGCTGCTGTCGAGGTAGGCCAGCATGTGCTTCTCCGCCTCGGAGAATGCATTGCGTCGATAGTGATAGTTACCCAGCCAGTAGGCGGCAACGCCGAACTCTGCCAGCGCGCTCTCGGATTGCGGGGCACGTTCGACGGCGGCTCGTGCTGCGCCATCGGCGCCCGAGAATGCGGTCAGCGCTGCGTCGAATTTGGCTTGTTCCATCAGCACTTCGCCCAGGGTGCGTAATGCCCGCGAGCGATTGATCAGATCGGCGGTCTGCAACTGCCCATCCGGCTGCCGGTCGAGCGAGGCCAGCGCGGCGCCGCTGATGCTGTCAAGCAACGCCAGATTCCCCAGGGGTCGCAATTTGTCGGCGAGGTCGCCGAGCATGAATTCATTGAGTCGCAGCGCTTCCTCGCGGCGCTGTTCGGCCTCGGTGCGGGCGCGCTGGGCGAACACGGCCAGTCCACTGGCAACGATGGCGAGCATGGCGAGGCTGACGGTGGCGCCGATCTTGAGCCAGCGCCTGCGTTGCTGCTGATGCTCCGACGCGCCGAGCAGGGCGCGTTCATCGGCGCTCAATTCATCGGGCAGGCGCTGAGCTGCCTCCAGAGCTTCGCTCAGTGGTCGCCCGGGATTGAGCAGATGGTCATTGCGACAACCCTCCTCGGCCCAGCGTCTGGCGGCGCGTTGCAGGCGTGCGCGTGCCTGCAAGAGACGTCTGTTGTCCTGTGCCCATTCGCGCACACGCGGCCACTGTCGCAGCAGGGACTCGTGGACCACGCCAAAGGCCGGGCGGCCATCGCTCAACTCGCCGATAAAGAGCCGGGCCCGGATGAAGGCTTCGACCAGGATGCGGGCGCCCTCGTCGGGCAGGGCGGAGGTGGCAACACGCCGCGCGCTGATGCTCTCGCTATCGGCCTGGATCACGATGAGTCGCGACAGGACGGCTTCGAGACTCTGCTGGGCATTCGGCGGGAGCGTGGCGAAAACATTTTCGGCGCGATGGGTCAGTGCGCCTTCGAGTCCGCCGATCGCGCGGTAGGCGCCAAAGCCCAGTTCGCCCGCTTCGTCGCGCTGCTCGTACAGGGATTGCAGCGTGTGCTGCAGCAGTGGCAGCGCGTCGAGATGGGTGCCGGCGGCATCGCGCAGCACGTCGTCGAGCCGCGACTGCGTATGTGCATCTTCTTCGAAGCTCAGTCCGGCCAGCAAGGCGGGGCCACGAATGATCTGGGCGATCTCGCCAGGTCGCGGCGTCAGCACGTCGACGTGACCATCACCACCCTTGCGCTCGGCCAACTCCGGCACGGCCTCGATCAGGGCAGGATAGAAATCACTGCGGGTAATCATCGTGACCAGGGCGCGCGGGCTCTCGCACAGTGCCCCGAGCACGCGCTCGAAATCGCGGCGCTCATCGCGTCGAATGCTGGGCTCGGCGACCAGCGCCTCGGCATGGTCGATCACCAGCAGAAAATGTGCGCGTGGCGTCTCCGCCAGATCGCGGATCGGATGGCGGAGGATGGCCTGGTCGATGGCCTCGGCGAGCATTGCCGGTCGTTCGACCAGGGCGCGTGCCAGATCGGCGGGCGGCTGTGCCGCGAAGACCGGGCGATCGCCGTGACGCCACTGCATCAAGGCGGCGGCGAGGTGGGCGAGGACGTCGCCGCCATGCGCGCCGGCAAGGTCGCAGCAGGCGACGGCCAGCGCGCGCGTGCCGTCAAAGCCGCCGTCCTGCTGGAGCAGTGGAATCACCCCGGCATGCAGCAGCGAGGTCTTGCCGCAACCACTGGCGCCAACGATCAGCACGAAGCGGCCCTGGTTGTCGATCTGTCTGCGCATGGCCGCCAGCAACTCGGCGCTGAGTCGACTGCGACCAAAAAATACGCTGGCATGATCGCCATCGAATGCGGACAGTCCGACATAGGGACTACGCCCTGACCAGGCGCTGGTCTGGATTGCCGCGCGCCGATAGTCATCAGGGAAGCTGACCTTGGCGATCAGGCGATAGCCGCGCTTGCGGATGGTCTCGATGAAACGCGGCGCGCGACTATCGTCGCCGACCAGTCGGCGCAGATGCGCGATCGCCTTGTGCACCGGGTTGTCGCCATAGAAGCTGCCGCGCCAGACCTCGATCAGCAACTGTTCGGCACTGATGACTTCGCCGGCATGCTCGGCCAGGGCAACCAGCACTTCCATCATGCGGGGCTCAAGCGCGATCTCGCTGCCGTCGTGGATGATCAGCAGCTGATCGGGCTGGACCAGCAGCGGGCCGACCCGGAACCGCGACATCGCGGCCAGCGATTTGATGCGATCGTTACGTGGCTGCATCGGAGCGCGCTGTTACTCGAGCGAACAACGAGCAAGGCGGGGCAGACGGCGCAGCCTGGTCCTGCCGTCGCGGCGGATCGCCTTGCTGCCGCAGCGGGCATCCTGCTGTGCTGTATGTCATCGCCTGATTCCACTCCCTGCCGAATGTCGGTGCCGGCTTGCGCCGCGCGCGACCGAGTGGTCCATGGTGCCAGAACAGGGGCGCATGGCGCAGCCCAATTCATGCCCGTCGTTCACCGCCGGCCGCGACTGGCGCCCGCCAGCACCTCGGCAAGCTCAGGATTTTTCGTCCAGCGATTGCCAGCTGTCGCGCAGTCCCTGCAGACCGGTGCGCGCGACCAGTTCGAGTCTGGCTTTGGGCATGCAGCAATCCGGCGTCCGTCCGATGCGGTGGAGCAATGCCTGCGCCTCGACTTCGGTCAGGGCGTCGCCGCGCTGCATGGCCGCGTGGGCGAGCGCGCCAAGTTGTTGCGCGGCCGCGCCCTGGTCGCCCGCTTGCGCGGCACGCAGGGCTGACAACATCTCGAGCGCACTGCTGATCGACCAGTCCTCGCTTGACGCCAATGCGCGGGCGGCAGTTTCGGCCTCGGCAACTTCATCCCAGCGGCCCTCCTCGGCGGCGAGCCGGGCCAGGGCGAGCCGGGTCTCGGCCTCCAGTGTGCGCATGCCATCACTGCGCGCAGCCTGCAGCAACTGGGCCAGCAGCGGCCGCGCCATCTCGGCAGCGCCGGCTTCGACAGCGACATCAGCGATCTCGGACCAGAGCCCGCGCTGATCGGTGACGCTGGGCACGTCGGCAACCTGGTCGCGCGCCCGCTGCAGGCGACGCAGTGCCGCTTCACGATTGCCGGTGTACAGATCCAGCCGGCTCAATCCGATCTGCGCCATCACCTGATAGACCGGCGCCGCCGAGTTGGCACAGCGTTGCATCGCCGTGCGTGCCGGTGCGACACGGCCGCGGATCAGTTCCAACTGCCCGCGCATGCAAAGAATCAAGGCGGCAACGGTGGGTCGGCCAGGATCAGCCGAAATCAATTCGGCAGCAGCGGCAAGGCGAGCCTCGGCCTGGTCGAACTGACCGCGGCGCAGGGCCAGCACCATTGCCATATGCTGCACCCAGAATTCGGACTCGCCCTGCCGCGGGGATTGGTCGAGTCGCTGCAGACGGGTGTCGGCCGAGGCAAAATCTCCGGTGTCGATGTCCAGCACCATCAGATCCAGATCGAAACGACGCAGGGCGACATGATCGCCCGCGGCTTCGGCCAGTGTGATCGCCTGCGCCAACAGCTGGCGATAGGCGTGCAGGTCACCGGCGCGGAATTTGCGGAACGCAGCAACGCGCAGCGCCTTGATTTCGAGCGCGCGGTGACCGGCGGCCTGCGCCTGCGCCAACAGCTTGTCGAGTTCGCCCTCGGGACTGTCGCCGCCGCCGCGCGATACCTCAAGCAACCGGGCTTCAGATGCGCGCATCTCGTCGCCGGCAGCCTGAAAATGCACAGCCGCCTGGGCGAACAGACGGTCATTGACCACGCCGCGCAATTCGACGATGTCGGACGCGGCAAGACTGAGCATTGCATCGCCCATCTCCCATTCCCAGCCGGCAGCCTCGGCCAGACGATAGGCCTCGCTGGCGCTGTCGCGTGCGCCCTTGGGATCGCCGAGCATGAGCATGGCGCGCGCGCGAATCTGCAATTGCTGATTGCGCACCGCGATCGATTGACCGATCCATTCGGCCTGATCCAACGCGGCCAGTGCATCAGCCGGACGATCCGCACGCAGCATCTGGCGCGAAAGCGCGAGCACGAACTGCGCCTGGCCCGGATACTTGCGCGCCAGTTCGGCGTAGGCGTGCAATGCCAGTGCCGGATCGGGGTCGGGCAGCAGTCGCTCGGCCTCGACAATCTCTCCAGCGTCTTCGGCCAGCGGTTGCAGGGAGGCTGCGGCGCGGTCAGCCAGCACGCCTGCTTCGCGGATCTGGCCAAGCTGCATCTCCACCAGGGCCAACTGCGCCTGTGCCAGCCCAAACTCGGGAGCGCGTGCCACGACGCTGCGACCAAGTTCGGCGGCGCGCGACCAGTTGCGCGCCTCGTGTGCTGCCACGAAATCGGCGTAGGCCGCGGCTGCCGGCGCGGAAACCTGCAAGCTCGGCCAGGCCTGATCGCGGCGCTCCGGAATCAATTGCCGTACCAGGGTCGCCGACATCCGGTCCGCCAGCGCCGGCAGTTCCTCGTAGCGGCCTTCCGACCTTCGCCGCTCCATCCTGCCGTTGATCTCATACTGGGCCTGCAGGAACCAAAGCCCCTGGCGGCCGGGAATTTCGCCGGATGAAACCAGGACCACGCTGACCTTGTCGCGATCACCCTGATCGGCGGCGAGGTGATCGCGGGCGAGCAGGGTCACATCGGGCAGCTTGGCAAGTTTCCATTCGGTCCATTGGCGCAGCAGGGTGGCCGGCCATCGCGCGCTGCTGGGCGCGGCGGCATCGGCGATCTGCACAATGGCGATCAGCTTGGGCTGACGCTCTACATTTGCCGCGTACAGCCATCCGATCGTGATCATGATCAGGACAGCGGCGAGCAGGCCGTAACGCAGTGCCGGCCGAGTCCGGATTCCGGGTATCGCCGATCGTGCGGATGGCGCTGGGCGCGCTGCTTCCATTGTCGATCCCGTCGGGATGGGTTCGACACTTTCGTGCAGCGGGATCAGCGCATCCGCTTGTATCGGTACGATTGCAACATCGGGCTCGAATACATAGCCGCTCTTGGCCACCGTACGGATCCACGCACGTTGTGGCGCGCCGAGGGCATTGCGCAGGGTCCAGATCGCCTGCGACAGGCTGGCGTCCTCAACCACCACCCCCGCCCACACCCGCGCCAGCAATTGCGTGCGCTGGTGCAATACGCCGGGCTCGGCCATGAACAACACGAGCAGATCGAAGACGCGCGCCGGCAACTCGATCTCGCCATCGGCGCGCAGGATGCGGCGGTAGCGCAAATCGATCTGCATGGCACCCAGCTGGAGTTTCGGCGTGGCGGCTGGCCACGGCGGACAAACGACGGCATGCACGGCTGCGACCTCCCCAGGACAGCTGTTCAAGCGAGCCCGCAGCATAGGACGCGCAAGCAGGCGTCACAACCGCAGCGATATGCAGAAATCGCATGTCCTACGAAGCCCCGTTCATGACGTCCAGTGCTGCACTGCGCAATGGATTGAGCACGAATTGAGAAATAAATGAGCGTGCAGCAGAAGCGAGCAGCCGGCAATCGCAATACATGTTCATGGCCCTGCGCCAACCTGCCGCAGGCTGGCCGTGCCGCATCGGTACGACCCTCATGCAGGTTTGATCAGAAAATATTGGGGAGTGGACAATGAGCAATCGCATGTTGAACCTGGCCGCGGCAATGGCTGCCGTGCTGGGTGCTGGTGCCTACGCGGATTCAGCGCAGGCGGGCGAACTTCGTTTCAGCCAGAAGCCGATCCAGGGGCGCTATATCGTGGTGTTGAAAGACGCCTCGGCGCGCCTGGCCGACGAGCAAGGTGCCGAGCACGCGCGCAAGCCGCAGGTCGCCGAAGTCGCCCGCGCGCTGACCCAGGTCCGCAAGGGTATCCAGCTGGAACGCAGCTACAACAGCGTGCTGCGTGGATTTGTGGTGACCGATGTCAGTGATGATGCACTGGCCGCCTTGCTCGAAGACGAGCGCGTAGCCTATGTCGAGGAAGACAGCCGGGTATCGATCAAGGTCACCCAGAACAATGCCACCTGGGGTCTGGATCGTGTCGATCAGCCGAACCTGCCCCTGAATGGCCAGTACGTCTACGACAGCACCGCATCGAACGTGAATGCCTACATCATCGATACCGGCATCCGCGCTTCGCACAATGACTTCGGTGGCCGGGTGCGCAGCGGATACAGCGCCATCAATGATGGCAATGGCACCAATGACTGCCAGGGCCATGGCACCCATGTCGCCGGCACGGTCGGCAGCGCGACCTATGGAGTCGCCAAGGGCGTCAAGCTTTATCCGGTCCGCGTACTCGGCTGCGATGGCAGCGGCAGTACCTCGGGCATCATCGCCGGCATGGATTGGGTGCGCAGCAATCGGGTCACGCCAGCGGTCGCCAATATGAGCCTCGGCGGCGGCGCTTCGTCATCGACCGACTCGGCCGTTGCCAATCTGGTCAACGCCGGCGTGGTGGTTGTGGTCGCGGCCGGCAATGACAATACCAGTGCCTGCAATTATTCGCCGGCACGTGCCCCCAGCGCGATCACAGTCGGCTCGACGGCGAGCAATGACAGCCGTTCGTCATTTTCGAATTACGGCACCTGTCTGGACATCTTCGGACCCGGATCGAGCATTCTGTCGACGTCCAACAGCAGCAATACCGCGACCGCGACGCTCAGCGGTACCTCGATGGCATCGCCACACGTGGCGGGTGTGGCCGCGCTCTACCTCGCTGGCAATCCCAGTGCTTCGCCGAGCCAGGTCGCGTCGGCACTCAATAGCGGTGCGGCGAGCAATGTCATTTCAAACGTTGGTAGCGGCTCGCCCAATCGCTTTGTGCAGTCACGACTCGGTGGTGGCGGTGGTGATCCGCCGCCGCCCGATGGCGCACCCTGCACCGGCTGCACCAAGTACAGCGGTTCGCTCAGCTATACCGGTGACAGGGACGTGCAACCGAACGGCAATTACTACAGCTCGGGTGCTGGCACCCAGCGTGGCTGGTTGACCGGTCCGGCCAGCGCCGACTTCGACATCGAACTGTATCGTTGGAGCGGCAGTGGCTGGGTCAAAGTGGCCGAGGGCATCAGCCCGACCAGCACCGAGACCGTCCAGTACAACGGCAGCGCCGGCTATTACTACTGGCGCGTGCTGTCGTACTCGGGCAGCGGTGCCTACAACTTCTATCTGGCCGCACCCTGATCCGGTAGCCCGCAGCACAGGATGATTGTTGGCCAGGGACGGCCATGGCGGATCATGCACACGCCCGCGTTTTCGCGAACGCGGCCGGATTCAGGCCGCCACGCACAGGTCGGGCATCGACAGGGTGCGGGTATCGATCGCCGCGGCGCCATACCAGCCAAAGCGCAGCGCGCGTTCGGCCTGCTGTCCGATGATCACCAGAGCGGGGGCCTTCAGCTGGTAACGCTCGGCTGCCCCGTGCATCTGATCGAGTCGCGTCACAAGCACCCGTTGTTCGCGGCGGCTTCCATTCTCGACAAAGGCCACCGGCGTACGCCCGGATCGCCCATGGCGGATCAGTTCACGCGCGCTGTTGGCGATGCTGGATACACCCATGTAGACGACCAGGGTGTCATCGCTGCGTGCGAGGCTTGGCCAATCGGGTTCGCGTCCAGTCTGGCAGTGGGCAGCGGTGATCAGGCGCACCCCATCGGCACTGTCACGTGCCGTCAATGGAATCCCGGCATAGGCCGCGCAGGCGCTGGCCGAGGTGATGCCGGGAACGATCTCGAAGGCGATTGAATGCGTGCGCAAGACTTCCAGCTCTTCCTCGATTCTGGCAAACAGCAGGGGGTCGCCGCCCTTGAGACGCACCACGATCTTGCCGGCCTGTGCATGTTCGATCATCAGGCGCGCGATATCGTTCTGGATTGCATCGGCGGCGCCGTGCCGTTTGCCGACTTCGATCCAGGTCGCGTCGCGGCGACCCACGGCGAGTACCCCCGGCGACACCAGTCGGTCGTACAGCACGACGTCAGCATCCTGCAGCGCACGGTGTGCACGCAGGGTCAGCAGCCCGGGATCGCCGGGGCCGGCACCCACCAGCACTACGCGACCCTGACTGAGCGCACCATCCGCGATCGTAAGTGACTGCTCGACCGCGCGCTCGGCGTCGTCGATGCGACCCGCGCGCACGTGATCGGCAACCGGACCGTTGAGCAATTGCCGCCAGAACCGGCGGCGCTGGTCGTTGTCACGGATACGCGCCGATACGCGCGCGCGAAATTTTGCGGCGAGACGTGCCAGTGGACCCAGCGAGTGATCCAGCATCGCCTCGATGCGGCCGCGGATCTCGGTCGCCAGCACCGGCGCCGCGCCGCCACTGGAAATCGCTACGAGCACAGGACTGCGATTGACGACTGCGGGCACGATCGCGGTTGATTGCGCAACATCGTCGACAACATTGACCCAGATGCCGCGCGCCTCGGCGGCTGTGGCAACGGCGGCGTTGACACTGGCGTCATCGCTGGCGGCGATCACCAGTCGGGCGCCATCGAGATGCGTGGCGGCGAATCGCCCTTCGATCCAACTGGCCTGTCCTGCATCGACGGCGCGCTGTAGCTCGGCGCCCAGGTCCGGCGCGACCACCTGCACCACGGCGCCAGCAGCCAGCAGCGGTCGGAATTTGCGCGCGGCCACCGCGCCGCCGCCGATCAGTACGACAGGTTGGCCGTGCAAGCGCAGGAACAAGGGGTAATAGTCCATGGCCGATCCCGCAGTTTCGATGGGACACGAGACTGCCTGCGCAGCGGGCCTGGCGGAAATAACGCGCCTGCATGCGCTTATGCCCAATGCCGCAGCCCGTGCATATGACCTGTGGCTATATCGGTCTGATCAGAGCTTGAACTCTAAATTCATATGGTTATAGTCGGGCTGTCGGTGATCAAACCGACACCCGTCAACGCTACGCAGGCACAGGATCGCGTTACCGCCATGTCCGTACTCCGAATGCAAATGTCGATGTGTTGTTGTTGTCCAGGCTCCATGGCCTTGGACATCGCAAGCATTCGCCATTCGTCTCATTCTGGAGTAATACGACATGACCCTGAACCAGCTGCGCATCATCGTTGCCATCGTTGACGCCGGATTCAATATCACCCATGCCGCTGAGCGCGTCCACGCGACCCAGCCCGGGCTCTCCAAACAACTGAAGCAGATCGAGGAATACCTCGGCGTCTCGCTGTTCATCCGCAAGGGCAAAAGCATCCAGGGTCTGACGCCAGCAGGCGAGGGCATCCTGGTGCATGCGCGCCGCATCATCACCGAAGTGCGCCAGATCCGCACCGTCGCCGCCAATATCCGTCTTTCGCAGGCGGGATCGCTTCGCGTTGCCACGGTCTACACGCAGGCGCGTTACGTGTTGCCGCCGGTCGCCGCTGAACTGCGCAAACGCCTGCCCGATGTCTCGATCGATATCGAAACCGGTGAGCACGACGAGGCGATCGCTCGCCTGATCCGCGGCGATGTCGACGTCGCCGTATTCAGCACCAGCGGCGCTCCGCCCGAAGGCGTGTTCGCCATTCCGGCCTATCACTGGCACCGCGTCGCCCTGGTCCCGCACGATCATCCGCTGGCCGCGCTCAAGCGACCGATCACGCTGGAAGACCTCGCCGAACATCCCTTGATCAGCTACAGCTCGTCACGCCTGCCGACCTCAAGCCTGCTGCATGCCTTCGCCGAACGTGGCCTCGAACCCAATGTCGCATTCACCGCACGCGATGCCGATGTGATCAAGGCCCATGTACAGGCCCGACTCGGCGTTGGCCTGATCGCCGGTGTCGCCGTCGAAGCCAGCGATCACGAGACTCTGGCTGTACTCGATGTGTCGACCCTGTTCCCCCGTTGCACCACCTGGATCGCCCTGCGTCGCAATGACGTGGTGCCCCATTTCGTCGCCGAGTTCATTTCCCTCTACGCACCGCGGATCACGCGCTCGCTGTTGAAGGAACTCCGCGAGCGCCCGGCGCTGATCGACAATCTCAGTGTGCCGGTATGGTCGACCTCGCCACTGCCGGGCGCGTTTGCGATAGCGGCTTGAGCTGGCCTGATGTGTGTGGCGATGCCGGACCGACAGCGTCCAGCACTTCGGCAGATTTCCCTCACCCTAGCCCTCTCCCGCGAGCGGGAGAGGGGATCAAGCGGAGTCCGAAGTAGCGGGTTCTGGGTCCCCTTCTCCCGCGTCGCGGGAGACAGCCGAAGGCGGATGAGAGTGGTTGGTTTGCCATTTGCCCCGGGGTGCCGGCGTTCTGGCGCATCGCCACATAACCTTGATAGTGTAGGGAAACGTACGCAATCCCGCCGCTTGCAGGGAATGGAGCCGCAGGATGCGATCCGGGAAACTCATCGATCTTGCACGCGCGCTGCGTTCGCATTCCACAGATGCCGAGGCGATGCTCTGGCGTCACATTCGCAGCAACCGCCTCGCAGGCTTCAAGTTTCGCCGTCAGCATCCGGTGCATGGATACATTGCCGACTTCATCTGCCTTGAGGCGGGTCTCATTGTCGAGCTGGATGGTAGCCAGCACTTCGATCATGCCCAGTACGACGAGCGCCGGAGCCAGCATCTGATAGCGCAGGGTTTCCGCGTCATCCGTTTCTGGAACCATGACGTGCTGTTGCGAATTGAGGCAGTGCTGGAAGAGATTCTGCGGAGTTTGCAGGAAGAGGGTGGGGCATGATTCTATCGACACGCGATCAGCTCTGGTGCACTGAGCAGTTCCCTTCTCCCGCCTGCGGGAGACTGGCCGCAGGCCGGATGAGGGTGGTTGGTCTGCGCGTGTTGTTGCGTGGATACATGATGGCTGCGATCCGACGGCGCGGTGTGTTTCTCTCACCCTGGCCCTCTCCCGCAGGCGGGAGAGGGGATCAATTGCGCGCGCGGGCAGTCTCAGCGCACTGAGCAGTTCCCTTCTCCCGCTCTGCGGGAGACAGACCCGAAGGGCCGGATGAGGGTGGTTGGGACGCGTATACGTCGAACTGCGTTCAGGAGTGAGGTCGACACCGTCCCTGGTGCAGGGCGTCCGGCCCGCGCATCCGCGCGGGCGTTCGACTTGTCTGGACATGCGATTCGACCAGGCCCTTGTTCGGGAGTGAGGCAGACACCATCCCTGGTGCAGCGCATCCGGCCCGCGCATCCGCGCGGGCGTTCGACCTGTCTGGACATGCGATTCGACGCATGTCGAAAGCGACAGGTCTCACCCATGGCTGGGCGTTGTCGTCGGCTGACGATGCCTCGAATCGGGCTTCGTTTGGGACTTGGGCAGCAACCATCCCTGGTGCGGGGCGGTCGCTCTCGGCATCCTGCCTCTCGCGACACTTGCACGTCCCTGTGCGTCGCCGGCCCGCGCATCCGGCAATTGCTCCTGCATTGCTCTACCTCGGGCATCCATGCCCTCGCCATGGCTGGGCGTTGTCGTCGGCTGACGATGCCTCGAATCGGGCTTCGTTTGGGACTTGGGCAGCAACCATCCCTGGTGCGGGGCGCCGGCCCAGCCATCCGGCAACTGCTCCTGCGTTGCTCTACCTCGGGCATCCATGCCCTCGCCATGGCTGGGCGTTGTCGTCGGCTGACGATGCCTGGGGGCATCGTCAAGGCGCCTCCTCCAACCCATGCAATCCACATTCGCGTTTCAGGCCGAAGAATCGGGTGTCTTGTTCGCGCAGGCCTTCGGCCCAGGGGATGGTGCTGTGGTGGTCGCCGATCGAGACGTAGCCTTGATGCCAGAGCGGGTGATACGGAAGGTCGTGGCGGGTGAGATAGTGCCAGACGTCGCGATCGCTCCAGTCGGCGAGGGGATGGAATTTCCAGCGGCCGTCGCGGTGTTCGAGGATCGGCACATGGCGGCGTGAATCGGATTGACTGCGGCGCAGTCCGGCGTACCAGGTACGGATTTCCAGTTCGCGCAGTGCGCGCTGCATCGGCTCAACCTTGTTGCGCAGGTTGTAGCGATTCAATCCATCGACGCCATGTTCCCATTCGCGCCCGTAGCGACTCTCCTGCCAGGCAGCGCTTTCCGCGGCACGATAGACGCGCAGGTTGAGTTTCAATCGCGCGTCGAGTTCATCGACGAAGCGATAGGTCTCGGCAAACAGATGGCCGGTGTCCATCAACAATACGGGAATGTCCGGCACGCGCTGTGTCAGCAGATGCAGGGAGACCGCTGACTGCGCGCCGAAGCTCGAAGCCAATGCCTGATTGCCCGGCAGCGTCCAGGTCGACCAGTCGACGCGCGACTCGGCGCTCTGGGTCTCCAGCCAGCGATTGATCTCCTGGCGTGCAGCGAGATCATGCGCGGCGGTTTCGAGGTCGGGAAGGCTCATTGTCGCGCCTCCAAGCCATTGCTCAGCACCGGCACGCTTGACGGCGCCGCAATGACACCCTTGCGGATCACGAAATCGCCGAAGCCCTCGTTGTCGCCCCGCTCGCCGGAATAGTCGGCCAACAGGGGATCGAGTGCGGAAAGTATGTCGTCCTCGACGATGTTCTCGCGATACATCACGTTCAGTCGCTGACCACGACGATCACCGCCGAGATAGAGGTTGTAACGACCGGGGGCCTTGCCGACCAGGGCGATTTCGGCGAGAAACGGACGCGCGCAACCATTCGGGCAGCCGGTGATGCGCAATCCGATCGGCACATTGCGCAGGCCATGGGCGACAAGAAGTTGCTCAAGCTTTGTGGAGAATTCCGGCAGATAGCGCTCGGCCTCGGCCATGGCCAGTGGGCAGGTCGGTAGCGATACACAGGCGAGGGCATTGAGTCGCAGCGGCGACTGAGCAACCCCGGAGTCGACGCCGTGTTCCGACAGCAGGCGATCGATCCCCGCGCGTGCAGCGTCCGCCACATTGGCGATCACCAGGTTCTGGTTCGGCGTGATGCGGAACTCGCCCTGGTGCACCTCGGCAATCGCCGCCAGCGCCTTGCGCCAGTTGCGGCCGCCGCGATCGGCGATGCGTCCGGCCTCGATGCGCACGGTCAGATGCCATTGACCGCTCTCGCCCTGCACCCAGCCAAAGCGATCGCCGTTGTGTTCGAACTGGACCGGCCGCGCTGGCGCCAGCGAGTAACCCAATCTGCGTTCGACTTCGCTGCGGAACCAGTCCACGCCTTGCGTTTCGATCGTGTACTTCAGACGCGCATGCTTGCGCACGACGCGATTGCCAAAATCGCGCTGGGTGGTGAGCACCGCTTCGCCAGCGGCCAGCAACTGATCGGGTGTGACAAATCCAATCGTATCGGCGAGGCGCGGAAAGGTTGTGCTGTCGCCATGCGTGCTGCCCATGCCGCCGCCGACGCAGAGATTGAAACCCTGCAGTACACCGTGTTCGATCACCGCGATGAAGCCGAGATCCTGCGAGTAGATATCGACATCATTCAATGGTGGGATCGCAATTGCCGCCTTGAATTTGCGCGGCAGATAGGTCGGGCCATACATTGGCTCTTCTTCAGTCGCCTCCACTTTTTCGCCGTCAAGCCAGATCTCGCGATAGGCGTGCGTCTTCGGCAGCAGGTGATCGGACAGGGCGCGTGTCCAGCCGAGCGCCTCGGCGTGGGCTGCGCTCAGGTAAGGATTGGCCGCGGACATCACGTTGCGATTGACGTCACCGCAGGCGGCGATGGTGTCAATCAGCACGGCATTCATCGCTGCGATGGTGGCCTTCAGTTCGCGCTTGATCACGCCATGCAGTTGAAACGCCTGACGTGTGGTCAGGCGCAGGCTGCCATTGGCGTAGCGATCGGCGAGTGCATCGAGGGCCAGCCATTGTTGCGGTGTGCAGACGCCGCCGGGCAGGCGGGTGCGGATCATGAAACTGTAGGCGGGCTCGAGTTTCTGCTGACGGCGTTCCTCACGGATGTCGCGGTCGTCCTGCTGATAGCTGCCATGAAACTTGATCAGGGTCTGGTCGTCCTCGGCCAAGGCGCCCGTGACGTCATCGGCCAGACTTTCGACCAGGGTGCCGCGCAGCAGTCGGCTACGGGTCTTGATGCCCTCGACCGGGGACAGGGCAGTATCGTGGCTCATCAGTAGACATCCCGCAGATAGCGTTGACCGGCATCGAGCTCGGCCAGATAGGTTTCGGCATCGGCGCGACCGCGGCCGCGTTCGCCTTCGATCACATCGAGCAGGGCCTGGTGTACGTCGCCGGCCATCTGGCTGGCATCGCCACAAACATAGAGGCGGGCACCCTGTTGCAGCCAGGCGTAGAGTTCGCGTCCCGCGGCACGCAGCCGATGCTGCACATAGATTTTTTCGGCCTGGTCGCGCGAGAACGCCAGATCGAGGCGCTGCAGCTGGCCGCGACGCAGGGCCTCCTGCCATTCGACCTGATAGAGAAAATCGCTGGCGAAGTGCGGATTGCCGAACAGCAGCCAGTTGCGCCCGCTGGCGCCAATGGCGCTGCGTTCCTGCACGAAGGCGCGGAACGGCGCGACGCCGGTGCCGGGTCCGATCATGATCAGGTCGGTCGCCGGATCGGCCGGCAAACGGAAATGCGCATTGGGCTCAACGTAGACGCGCGCCTTGTCCTGATCGGCGACGCGCGAGGACAGCCAGTCGCTGGCGACGCCGCGATGGGCGTGACCGTGCGCGTCCCAACCGATGTTGGCGACGGTCCGGTGCACTTCCTCATCGACCTGCTTGCGACTCGAAGCAATCGAATACAGGCGCGGTGCCAGTGGCCCGAGCGCGCCGACCAGGGACGCGGCGTCCCAGTCGGCCCGGTGCGCGGCGAGCACATCCAGTACTCGGTGTGCCGAGAGATATTGCGCCAGCGTCGCGCGTTGATCCGCGGCCAGCAACTGCTGCAGTTCGCCATTGCCACTGCGCTCGGCGAGGCGCAGCAGAAATGGTCGCGACAGTTTTCCGATTTCGCGTTCATGACGCAGCCATTCGCCCAGGCTGCGGCTGCGTTCACCGATCTGCACACTCGTGCTGGCATCGAGGCCGGTGGCCGCGATCACCGCCGCCACTGCGGCATCGCTGTTCTCCGGCCAGACGCCGAGAGAATCGCCGGGTTCATAGCTCAAGCCGGAGTCGGCCAGTGACAGTTCGATGTGACGGATGTCCTTGCTGCTGTCACGACCGGTGATGCGCTGGTTGGCAATCACCTCAGCGGCGAAGGGTTGATCGCGGTGCCAGCTGCCGGCCACGCTGCGCGCGCGCAAAGGTGTTACGCGGCCGGCGCCCGGCGCCGAGGCGAGGGCCTCGCGGGCGAGCTTCAGTGCCTGCTCGGCCCAGGGCTCGCTGACCGATACGATATCGACATCGGCCTCGCCGCGCGCGAGCCAGCGCTCGCCACCGAGTTCGGCCAGACGCTCATCGACCTGGCGCGCGACTTCGCAGAATTTCGGATAGGACGAATCACCGAGGCCGAGCACGGCGTAGCGGAGTTCGGGAAGCTGCGGCGCGCGCTTGGAGTTCAGCACTTCGATAAAGCGCCGCGCATCATCGGAGGGATCACCATCGCCCTGGGTGCTCAGCACCAGCCAGACTGCGCGTTCCTTCTGCAGATCTTTCGCGGCGTATTGATCCAGTCGGAGCAGACGCGCGGCGATGCCGGCCGCCAATGCCTGGTCATGCAATTTTTCGGCGGCGCGTTTGGCATTACCTGTCTGCGATCCGTACAGAATACTCAGCGCTGGCGAGGCACTGGTTTCATTCGCGATCAGGGCAGCATCGAGTTCGCCGGCCGGTCGTGCCGCGGCCAGTCCCGCGGCATAGCCCGAGATCCAGAGGAGGGAACGCGCATCCAGGCCCTCACCAAGCCAGGCGAGCTTGTCGCGCAGCCCGGCGATCTGGGGCAGGGCATCGGCTAGTGAGGTGACAGCAGGCTTCATCGGAATCTCTCAGGATGGATTCATCCTAGAGATAGGCCGGCCCTGCGCGGAAAGGATCGAAGGGCATGGCCATATACCCGCTGGGCATGTCGGTGCCAGCGTCGCGACGACTGCCGTGCCTGGATCAGGTACGCGGTTGGTAGGCGCGCAAAAACAGGTCGACCACACTGCCGATATGCGCCGCGGTTTCCTTGGGCTCCATCGAGCAGGCGCAGCCGACCAGTTGGCGCATATGACTGAGGCCCTTGAGCAGGACCAGGAAGTGGCCAGCGGCGCGCGCCGGGTCATCGATCTCCAGTTGGCCGTCGGCAATCGCCTCGACCAGAAAGCCCTCGAAGCCTGCCAGCGTCCGCTTGGGTCCGGCTTCATAAAACAGTTCGGCGAGATGGGTCGACTGCCCTGAGGTGGTGACCATCATCCGGTGCAGCGCGATCGCATCGGGACTATGGATCAATTCGTGAAAGCCCTGCGCCAAGGCCAGCAAGGCTTTGCGGATCGGCGTGCCGCGCGGCACATGGAACATCTGTTCGGGCATCTGCTGCTCGCAGCGCGATTGGACTGCCGCCTTGAACAGGGTGTCCTTGTCGCCAAAGTGGCTGTAAACGGTGAGTTTTGACACCCCCGCCTCGGCGGCCACCGCATCCATGCTGGTTCCTTCGAAGCCGCGCGAGACGAACAGCGACTTGGCCGCCTCAAGCACGGCGGCGCGCTTCTCCATGTCCTTGGGGCGGCCTGGGGCGGGTTTGGTGATCTGGCTTGGATTCATAAAAACAATACTGGACAGTTCGGTTTAGTATCTTTAGCATACCGCCTGGTTCACTAAATCGTCCAGTCCAACTGTTCCGGAGTCGTCCATGTCCCGCCTATCCCTGCGCTCGTTTCCCCGGTCTGCGCTGATCATCCTGAGTTTGCTGCTCGGCGCCTGCGGTGGCGGCGAGAAAGTCGCGGAGCCGGTACGTCCGGCGATTGCCGCGCAACCGGTGCCGCTGGAATCACTCGCGATCGAGACCTATTCCGGCGATGTCCGGGCGCGTTACCAGAGCATGCTCGGCTTCCGCATCGGCGGCAAAATCGAGACGCGACCGGTCAATAATGGTGAACGCGTACGCAAGGGCGATGTGCTGGCGACCCTGGCACCCGAGGATGCCATGCTTGCTTTGAACTCTTCGCAGGCCGCCGTGGCCTCGGCCGCCGCCGATCTTGCCCTCGCCGATGCCGAACTCGAACGCCATCGCCAGTTGCTGGAAAAAAATTACGTCAGCAAGACCTTGTTCGACGCGCGGATCAACCAGCAGAAGGCCGCGAAGGCGCGGTACGAACAGGCCAATGCGCAGATGCAGGTGGCGCGCAATCAGAGTCGCTACACCCGCCTGCTGGCCACGGCCGACGGCGTGATCACCTCGGTCAATGCCGAGATCGGCCAGGTTGTAGCCGCGGGAACGCCCGTTGTCTCGCTGGCCCAGGCCGGCGAGCTGGAAGTCGAAATCGATGTGCCGGAGTCGCGCTATGCGGAATTCAAACCGGGTCGTCAGCTGATCCTTGAGCTGTGGTCGGAAGGCGGCAAACGCTACGCTGGTCAGATCCGTGAAGTCGCTTCCGAAGCCGACGCAGCCACACGTACATACTCGGTCCGGGTCGCCTTCGATCAGCCCGACGAAAGCGTGCAGCTCGGAATGACCGCGCGCGTGTTCTTTACCGATGCCACCACACCGGCCGCGGTGCTGATTCCGCTGGCAGCGCTGCATGAAAAGGACGGCAAGCCCGCCGCCTGGGTGATCGATCCGCAGACGCGCAAGGTCAGCCTGCGCGAGGTGCGCATCGGCAAATACCGCGAGGATGGCGTCAGTGTGATTTCCGGCCTGCTGCCGAGTGACTGGATCGTCACTGCCGGCGTGCACAAGCTGGTCAGTGGTCAGCAGGTGCAGCCGATCGATCGCGAGAACCGCGCGGTGACAATGTGAGCCAGCCGACCACCTCCGCGCAGGAGCCGCTCGGTTCCGGATTCAATCTTTCCGCCTGGGCGCTGTCCAATCGGCCCCTGGTGCTGTTCTTCTCACTGGTGATGGCCGTGGTCGGCGTCATGTCCTACCGCGCCCTGGGCCAGTCCGAGGATCCGCCGTTCACCTTCAAGGTGATGGTTGTACGCACCATGTGGCCGGGCGCCACGGCAGACGAGGTCGCACGTCAGATCACCGATCGGGTCGAAGAAAAAATCCAGGAACTGCCCGATTTCGAATTCATCCGCAGCTACTCGCGACCGGGAGAATCCAATGTGTTCCTGGTCGCCAAGGACTCGCTGCCGTCCAAGGCCCTGCCCAATTCGTTCTATCAGGTGCGCAAGAAACTCGGCGATATCCGCCATACGTTTCCAGCAGGCACCCAGGGGCCCTTCGTCAACGACGAATTCGGCGACACGTTCGGAAATATCTACGCATTGATCGGTGATGGCTACGATTACGCCCTGCTCAAGCGCTACGCCGAACGCCTCCAGTTGCAACTGCTGCGTGTGCCCGACGTCGCCAAGGTGGAGTTGCTCGGCCTGCAGGACGAGCGCGTATTCGTCGAGATATCCAATGCCAAACTTTCGACCTTCGGCATTCCCTTCGAGGATGTCGTGCGCCAGCTGGAAGCACAGAATGCGGTGACGCCCGCCGGCAGTTTCGAAACCGGCAGCGATCGCATCTATCTGCGTACCAGCGGTGCCTTCGAGACCGTCGACGCGATCCGCAATATCAATATCCGCGCCAGTGGTCGGTTGTTCCGGCTAGGCGATGTCGCCGATGTGCATCGTGCTTTCGTCGACCCACCGCAGGCGCGCATGCGCTTTCTCGGCAAGCAGGCGCTCGGGATTGCCGTTGCGATGAAGCCCGGTGGAGATATCGTACAACTCGGTCGCTTGCTCGATGAGGCGACCGGACGGATCAGTGCCACCCTGCCGGTTGGGCTTGAGCTGGCCCGCGTGGCCGACCAGCCCAAGGCGGTGCGCAGTTCCATCGCCGAATTCATCGAGACGCTGGCGATCGCGGTGTTGATCGTGCTCGCCGTGAGTTTCTTCTCGCTCGGATTCCGCACCGGCCTGGTGGTTGCCCTGACCATTCCCCTGGTGCTGGCGATGACCTTCGCCTGCATGCAGTTCTTTGGTATCGGCCTGCACAAGATTTCCCTGGGCGCCCTGGTGCTGTCACTGGGGCTGCTGGTCGACGACGCGATCATCGCGGTCGAGATGATGGCGGTGAAACTCGAACAGGGCTTTGATCGCTTCCGCGCGGCTGCTTTCGCCTACACCAGCACCGCCTTCCCGATGTTGACCGGTACCCTGATCACGGCGGCCGGCTTTCTGCCGATTGCGACCGCGCAGTCGGGCACTGGCGAGTACACCCGTTCGATTTTCCAGGTGGTGACCATTGCCCTGCTGTTGAGCTGGATCGCCGCCGTGATCGTGATTCCCTACCTCGGCTATCGCCTGTTGCCCGAGCATGGCCTCGCCGGCGGAGCAAGCGTCGAGGCCCACGATCCCTACGACACGCCGTTCTACAAACGCTTCCGCGAGACCGTCGAATGGTGTCTGGATCATCGCAAGACGGTGATCCTGGCGACGATCGCGCTGCTGCTGGTCTCGATGTTTTCGTTCCGTTTTGTCCAGCAGCAGTTTTTCCCGGCGTCGACGCGTCTGGAGCTGATGGTTGATTTGAAATTGCCCGAGGGCAGTTCGATCCAGGCTACCGAAAACGCGGTGATCAAGATGGAAGCCTTTCTCGAAAAGCAGAAGGGTGTCGATAATTACGTGGCCTACGTCGGAACCGGCTCGCCGCGCTTTTACCTGCCGCTCGATCAGCAGCTGCCGCAGGCGAGCTTTGCCCAGTTTGTCGTGCTGACAACCTCGATCGAAGCGCGTGAGGCCCTGCGCGCTGATCTGGTCAAGGTGTTCGAACACGAGTTCCCGGAACTGCGCGGGCGCGTGACCCGACTGGAAAACGGACCGCCAGTGGGCTTTCCAGTGCAGTTCCGCGTGTCCGGCGAAAATGTCGAGACCGTGCGCAAATATGCCCGAGACGTCGCCCAGGTGATGCGCGCGAACAAGAATCTGTCCGGGGTGCATCTGGACTGGGAGGAGCCGAGCAAGGTGATCCGCCTGTCGATCGATCAGGATCGGGCGCGCGTGCTCGGTGTCAGCTCGCAGGATCTTTCCAATTTTCTGCAGAGCTCGATCTCCGGTTCGCGCATCACCCAGTACCGTGAAGGCAACGAGTTGATCGATGTCGTGCTGCGCGGTCCCGCGGAGGAACGCGCCAAACTCAGTCTGCTCGACTCGTTGGCGATCCCGACGCCCTCGGGCAAGAGCGTGCCGCTGGCGCAGATCGCCCATCTGGAATATGGCCTCGAAGAGGGTGTGCTGTGGCGACGCAATCGTCTGCCAACGGTGATCGTGCGTGGTGACGTCTACGGCAAGATCCAGCCGCCAACCGTGACTGCCGAGGTCAATGCCGAACTCGGCGATATCCGCGCCAAGCTGCCTTACGGCTATCTGCTCGAGCTCGGTGGCACCGTCGAAGACAGCGCGCGCGGACAGAAATCGGTTGCCGCTGGCGTGCCGCTCTTCATCATTACCGTGCTGACTCTGTTGATGATCCAGCTGAAGAGCTTCTCGCGGACCTTCCTGGTGTTCGTGACGGCACCGCTTGGCCTGATCGGCGTCACCCTGTTCCTGCTGGTGTTCCGGGTGCCATTCGGCTTTGTCGCCATGCTCGGCACGATTGCCTTGGCCGGCATGATCATGCGCAACTCGGTGATCCTGGTCGACCAGATCGACCAGGACATCAGCGCCGGGCAGGCGCCCTGGGATGCCGTGGTCGGCGCTACAACACGTCGATTCCGACCGATCGTACTGACCGCGCTGGCCGCCGTGCTGGCGATGATTCCGCTGGCCTGGAGCGCATTCTTCGGTCCGATGGCGGTGGCAATCATGGGCGGATTGACCGTGGCCACGGTGCTCACCGTCCTGTTCCTTCCGGCCCTGTACGCCGCCTGGTTCAAGGTCGAACGGCCCAGGGTGCGTCCCGACCATCTGGGCGTGGATCCCTGGCCGGGCGACGAGATCGAGGTGGCCGGCGGTCGTTGAGGCAATCTGACAGCCGTCAAGCGCCGTCAGTGACTTCCTGCACTCTCTGAAAAATCAATGTCTTGCAATCATTCAACTTGCCGGAAAAGGAGCGAAGGCCCAAACTTGGCGCCTTCATTCCGGTTTGGAACTGCAATCTATGAATCTTGATCTCGAACGTACCCGCTTCAACATGGTCGAACAGCAGGTGCGTCCCTGGGATGTTGTCGACATGCGTGTGCTCGATGCCTTGAGCAAGGTGCAACGCGAGAATTTTGTTGCCGACGAGTACCGTGATCTCGCATTCGCCGATACCGCTCTGCCGCTCAGCCATGGCGAGTCGATGATGGCGCCGGTGGTCGAAGGTCGGATGCTGCAGGGGCTGGCCTTGCAGGCCAGCGACAGCGTGCTGGAAGTCGGCACTGGCAGCGGTTTCATCACCGCCTGCCTCGGCTTCCTGACGCGCGATGTGCTCAGTGTGGAAATTCATGCCGACCTCGCCGAAAGAGCGCGGCGGAAATTGCTGGAGGCTGGCGCAAGCAATACCAGCGTGGTGACTGCGGATGCTTTGGGGAGTTTTACGCCGGAACGCGAGTTCGATGCCATCGCCCTCACCGGCGCGGTCTATCGCGAACCGGAGAAGTTTCGTCGCTGGCTGAAGCCCGGTGGCCGACTGTTCCTGGTGCGCGGTGAGGCACCGGTCATGGAGGCTGTCGTGATTACCCGCATCGGTAGCGATGCCTATCGCGAGCAGAGTCTGTTTGAAACCCAATTGCCCTACCTCGTCAACGCTGCTCCGCCCAAGCGCTTCGCGCTGTAAGCGGGTTCATAACAAGGATTGATCATGTTGAATCGTTTTGTAATTTCCGCTCTCGCCCTGGCGGTCTCCGCCTCGGTTTCCGCGGCCGATCTCTTTGAGGTCTATGAATTGGCACGCGCCAGCGATCCGCAGCTTGCCGCTGCCGAGTCGCGGCGGATGGGTGCCGGTCAAAACGTGCCACTGGCGCGTTCGGCACTGTTGCCGCAACTCAATGCCAGTTGGGATGCGCGGCGTAGTACGACCGATGGCACCATCTTCAGCGAGGAACTCGGCCGTGACGTCGGTTTCAGCTCGGACAGCCGCAATCGCAGTTACGGTGCGAGCCTGCAGCAGAGCATCTACCGGCACAGCAACTATATGAATCTCAAAGCCGCGCGCTTTCAGGCGGCTCGCGGTGTCTCCGATTACGACGCTGCGCTCGACAGCTTGCTGTACCGGGTTGCCGAGGCCTATTTCGGCGTGCTGACCGCGCAATCCAATGTTACTTCCGCCGAGGCCGAAGAGCGTGCCGTCGGTCGTCAGCTCGAACAGGCCGATCAGCGATTCGAAGTGGGCCTGACCGCGATCACCGATGTGCATGAAGCGCGCGCGCGTTTCGATGGTGCACGCGCCGCCGCGATCCTGTCGCGCAATGCCCTCGACGATGCCTTCGAAGCCCTGATCGAAATCACCGGCGCGCCGCTTGATGCAGTCAAGCCGCTGAAGGCCGAGATTGAATTGAAGGCTCCGCAACCCGCAGATGCCGAACAGTGGGTGGAAACCGCGATCGCCAATAGCCCATCCCTGGCTGCGCAGCAGAATCAGTTGGATGCAGCGACTGCGAATGCCAAGAGCGCCTGGTCGGAGCATCTGCCCTACCTGTCGCTCGGTGGCAGCTATGGCAAGGAACAGAGCAGCGGCGATGTCGGTCCGTTCTCAGTGCGTGATCCGAGCAGTACTTCGTTCACGCTGACGCTCAATGTGCCGCTGTTCTCCGGTGGCGCGACCAATGCCCGCCACAAGCAGGCGATTTATGATCGCGATGCCACCGGCGACGTACTCGAGCAGACCCGTCGTGCCACAGTGCGCCAAACCCGTAGCGCCTACCGCTCGGCCGTTGCCGGGGTCAGCGAAGTCGAAGCGCGCAAACAGGCGCTGGTCTCTGCGCAGAGCGCACTTGAGGCTACCCAAGCCGGTTTCGAAGTGGGTACCCGGACGATCGTCGACGTACTGCTCAGCCAGCAACAGCAGTTCGCCGCTGAACGCGAGTATGCCCGCGCCCGTCATGGCTTCATTCTCAGCAATCTGCGTCTGAAGCAATCCGCTGGCACCATCGATGTCGCCGACATCCAGGCCGTCAACAACATGCTCGACTGAGCCTGCTTCGATCCAGCGCTGAATCAAGCAAGGGCCCGCGCAAGCGGGCTCCGTTTTTTGTGTTGGGTGGCGGTTACCCGCACAAAATCGCGGGAGGCATGGGGTTGGCCGGTGGCCGGCGATGTTGCAGCCTACTTGGCGGGCCGCCGGCCTGGGTCGGCGGGCAACGGTAGAGTCCTGGCAAACTCCGCCCCGATCGTCGCCTGATCGGGCAGCGAGCGCACGTGCCAACGGATCATTCGCAAGCCTCCGTCGGCGGTCGCCTTGTCTTTTTTGGCATCGGTCGCTGCGCGCGCTCTGCCCTCGTGCGTGGCGTCATCCAGCTCAATGACGGCAAGTACGCTGGTGTCGCTGGCACAGATCACAAAGTCATAGCTGAGCCGATCGATGCGATTGTTCCACTCTCGGAAATTGAAGCCCTTGTTGACGCCAAGCACGCGCGAGACCTGTACCTGACTCATCACAATGTGCTCGGACAGGGCTTTGACAAGTCGATGGAAAAGCACTTGCTCTGGCTGCGAGAGCAGGGGCTTGACGTGGTATGGCCAGGGCGCGCTGGGCTTCGAACGGGCCAGCCAGCGCAGCAGCAAGGCGGCGGACGGCAGCAGTACCAGCAGCGCAGCCAACACGAAAAAGAGTTTCTGCGCTGACGCCATGCCCCGGCTCCCAAGAAGACTGCAATCGGCCCTGAGGTTATCCGATCTCCGGAATCTGGATTGGACAGTCTCCGTGGGTTCGATTCGCGGGGGACCAGCGAATGAGGGAATCGCGTTAGCGTCTACTCAAACCCATTGGCAAACACCGCCTCAGGCGGGATCGAGAACAGGGTGACCCGATTGTCTCCTGGCAATCCGACGATCAGTCGATCGGTGATCGGCTCGTGATCGAAGTTCAGGCTGGGGCCTGCGTTATCGGTGTTGCCGATCACGCTGTTGTTGAGGTCGATGATGCCGCGCAGCGATCCTTCCTTGCGCAACCAGGTCACCGCGCCGGCGCCGACGATGGCACCATTGCGGAAGTTGGCGCTCAGGACGACGAAGTCGCCGCTGCCAAGCTCGCGTATGCCGAAGTTGCCGATCTGATCGAGGGCACTGCTGCCGACCAGGGAGTTCTGCGCCGTGACCACACCGACGCGTGCGCTCGCGTTGCGGACCCAGGTGCTGGCGCCCGCATCGGTCAGACCACCCTGATCAAATTCCAGACTGCTCACTTGGTAGCCCCCCAGGCTGAGCGCACTGATTCCTCCAAATCCGATGCGATCTCCGGTGCTGGCGCCGATCAGCGAATTCATCGGGGACACCAGCCCGATCAATCCGCCGCTACCGCTCGCGAAAGTCAGCGCGCCCGCATCGACGATTCCGCCATTGTTCCACTCGAAACTGCTGACAACATAATTGCCATCGCTGAGCGCGGTGACGCCGGTACCGCCGACATGATCGTTGCTGCTGCTGCCAAGCAATGAGTTCGCCGCGGAGACGACGTCGACGCGGGGACCGTTGCCGAGCACGAAGCTGACCGCGCCCGCATCGATTGCCGTGCCGTTGTTGAACTGTGGGGCAGCAACCACGTAGTTGCCATTGGTGAGGGCAGTGACCTGTCCGACCGCGTCATTGCTTTGCAGACCGATCAGCGAATTGCTGCTGCTGATCACCCCAACCGTCCCGGCAGTTCCATCGCCCCAGGTGACCGCGCCGACATTGGTCGTGGTGCCGTTGTCCCAGCTTGGGCTGGACACCACATAGTGACCATTGCTCAATGCGGTAGCGCTGCTGATCCTGCTTTGCGTTCCGCTGCCGATCAATGAATTGGAAGCGGCCACGGTGCCTATGTGCGGACCGTTGCCGTTGATCCAGGTCACCGCGCCCACGGACATCGTGTCACTCAGAAACCACTGGTCACTGACTACGACGTAGTGGCCATTGCTCAATACGACCACGCCGGCATTGCCAATCTGATCGCTGTTTCGTGTTCCGACCAAAGAGTTGCCGGTGCCGACCACGCCGCTCAGCCCGACTGTGCCATCGGCCCAGGTCACTGCCCCGGCATCAAGCGCCGCTGCATTATCCCAACCGGTGCTGGCGACGACATAGTGGTCATTGCTCAGGGCGTAGACACCCAGGCCGCGCTGATCGGTACCGATACTGTCGTCGACGCTGGCGCCGACCAGGGAATTGCTCGCCGAGATGACGCCAACCCGCCCCGTCGCGGCATTCATCCAGGTCACCGCGCCGGCATCGCTGACACCCGCGATATCGCAACCGGGACAGCGCCATACCAGATTGCCATTGCCGAGCAGGACCGGTTCCTCATCGCCGAAGCGGTCGCCGGCAACGTTGCCGATCAGGGAGTTGGCGGTTGTCACCAGGCCGCTGCTGCCGCTGCTGCCATTCACCCAGGTCACCGCGCCGACATCGGCGATCACGTCGTTGTCCCATTCCTGGCTGCGTACGACATAGTGACCATTGGCCAGTCCCACTGCGCCACCACGGCCTATGGAATCGCCGTCGCGCGATCCGATCAATGAATTACCGATCGATACGGTCCCGTTCAAGCCAGTGCTGCCATCGACCCAGGTCACCGCTCCGGCATCGGATATGGTGCCGACGGCATCGTCCCAGCGTGGACTGATCACAACGAAGTGGCCGTTGGACAACACCACGACTCCGCCGCCGACGTTGTCTTCAAAACTGCTGCCGCGGAGTGTGCTGATCAAACCACCTGCCGGGTTGAACAGATGGACGGCGCCGACGTCGGTCTGCGTCAGGCTGTCGAATCCCGGGTCACTGACCACGAAATTGCCGTTTGGCAGCGCGTGTACCTGTTCGCCGAAGCGTCCACTGCCGGCGGGTGCGACCAGATCCACTTGCGCAGCCGTAGCCGCGCCTGCGACTGCACACAGGACTGCCAACAGCGAGGCATTCAGCTTCATCGGGACGCTCCATCGGCGGGGTCTCTCTCTAAACCCCGATCGCAGCATAAACCCGCCAATGCGCGCCGTAAAAGCTGCCAGGACAGGGCTTCAGCTCATTCGAAGCCGTTGTCGAACAGCAGGAAAGACTGCAAGCGCAACACGCCGGTCGCATAGGCCGTTTGTGCCTGAGTGGCGTTGATGCTGCCGGCCACCACCGCGCGTTCGTTGGACAGGGTGATTGCATTCGCCTGATCAAAGGCGTTGGTCACGATATCGAAGGGCACACGCTTGACGCCATTGCCGTCAAAGCTGTTGTCGAGATCGCCGTTGGCCAGCACGCGCGCAAGGTAGAAGTCGCGTTGACCGGTACCGTTCGGATCGATCCAGCCGGCAGCCATGATGCGACGGTCGGCGCGGATGATCAGCGCATCGAGATGACTGCCTTCGTCGCGGGTCAGATTGACCAGGCCACTGTCACCAAAGGCTGAGTTGATTACGCCGCTGCTGCTCAGGCGCATCAGGGCGGTGGCGGGTGTGGCGGCACCGGGATTGACCAGGTTCACCGCAATGATTGGCCCGTTAGTGATTGGGTCCACTGCGATGGCGGATGCGCCCCAGCTTCCGAGCAGATCGATCTGCAAGTAGCCGGTCGCGTTGAACGTGGTGTCGAGCTGCCCGGTGGCGGTGAAGCGCGCCAGCAGGGGATGCACGGTATCGTTGGGGTCGCTATCGAGCTCGCTGGTCCCGGCGAGCAGCACGCGACCGGTGGTATCGACCGCGATGTCCTTGACCTGCTCATTGAGATACATGCCGCTCTCGATCCGACCCAGGCTGGCCCAGCCGGCATTGCCGAAGCTGGTGTCGATATCGCCTTCCGCCAGCAGACGCAGCACGACAAAATCTGGTGGGCCGCCATTGCCGCAGTTCTGACAGTAGCCCGCAACCAGCAATTTCCCATCCGGTGCACGTCGCGCGACCGTGAAACTGAAGGAGGCATTCGCGCCAAGCGGGTGACTTGCGACGATGCGCTTGCCGCCAGCGCCAAAGCTTGTATCCGCCAGGCCATCGGCATGCAGCCGCAACAAGGCCGGGCGCCTGAACGCGGGTGCGCCAACGTCTGCCTGTCCGATCACCAGCAACTTGCCGCCGCCGACTGCAAAGACGCCAACCGCGCGATCATCGCCGTTGGCCACCTGATTGAAAGAGGTGATCAAGCTGCCGACATTGCCGAAGCCGCTGTCCAGTGCGCCAGCGGCGGTGAATTTGGTCAGCGCGAAGTCGCGGTTGTTGTTGCCGTTGTCTGCCCATCCCGCGGTGACCACACTGCCATCGGCGAGCGCGAGCACGGCCGTGGTCTCGACCTGGACGAGATTGCTTGGCCACTGAAACCAGGTCTTGCCATCGCCATCAAAACTGGGATCGAGATCGCCGTCGGCGGCAAGGATCTGCATGGGGTGCAGGCCGGACGACAACAGCAAGGTGGCGACAAGGAAACGACGAAGAATCATGGTGCTGCTCCCGCAGTTTGGAGGGGTCTTGCCGTCTCATACGGAAAAACCCATTCAAGCGGGCCATGCCGCGAGCATGATCCGGTGCGCGGGATTGGCGCGATGCGCGGATGCGGGATGCGATGACGCACGCGGACGCGCCATGTTGTGGCGCTTGCTCGCGCCGTGCTCCGGGCAGGTTCAAACGCCGGTCACGATGAGCATTGGCCGCGACGAGTGGGATCTCAGCGGCCAGGCTCTGACTGCAATCGCAGCCAGAGCCGGCCTCGTTGGCCTACTGCCGACGCTGCAAAACTGCGAGGCCAGGCAGCATGATCAGAGCCAGCAGCGCCATCCAGGTCAGGGCGCCACCGGCTGGCACCGGTACGGCATCGCCAACTGTCGCGAGATCATCATCGGTGATGGTGCCGATGCCGATGCCATCACCGATGCTGGTACCGGCGCTGGGATTGGACAGGAGCAGATTGAAGGTCTCATTGCCCTCGACATCGGTGTCGCCGTTCACCGTCACCACCACGGGCTGAGTGGCGACGCCGTCGGCGAAGATGAGTACGCTGGCGGGAATTCCAACGTAGTCGACTCCGGCCAGCGCCGTGACATCGGCAGTGGCGACCTGCACCGAAGCCATGCCGGCGCTGTTGCTGCGGCTGACCGTGAAACTCAGTGTGGTCGTACCGGCGTCGGTCTCCAGCGTGGACATGTCGTTGACGGAGAACACCGCGCCGGGGGCATCATCATTGATGATCGTACCGACGCCGATGCCATCGGCAATGCCGGTGCCGGCACTGGCATTGGACAGCAGCACATTGAAGGTCTCGTCAGCTTCGACCATCACGTCGCCATTTACCGTGACTGCAAAGGGCAGGGTGGCGACACCGTCGGCAAAGTTCAGCGTCGTCGCCGCAATGGCGACATAGTCGCTGCCGGCGAGCGCGGTGATATCGGCGGTGGCCGCCTGTACCGAGGCCGCACCGGTGCTGTCGTTGCGACTGACGCTGAAGGTGAACGTGGTGGTGCCGGCATTGGTCTCGACAGCGCTGACGTCGTCGACCGAGAACAGGGCGCTGACACCGTCGTCATTGCTGATTGTGCCGATGCCGGTGCCATCGGCGATGCTGCTCCCGCCGCTGGCATTGGACAACAGCACATTGAAGGTCTCGTCGGTCTCGACCATGACATCGCCGTTGACCATCACATCGAACGGCAGGGTGGCGACACCATCGGCAAAGTTCAGCGTCGTCGGCGCGACGGCGACATAGTCACTGCCGGCGGTCGCGGTGACATCCGCTGTGGCTGCCTGTACCGACACGGCCCCCGTCGTGATATTGCGACTGACGGTGAAGCTGAAGATCGTGGTTCCGGCATTGGTCTCGGCGGCGGTGACATCGTTCACCGAAAATTCCGCAGCAGCAGCGGCGTCGTCATTGGTGATCGTGCCGACGCCGGTGCCGTCGCCAATGCTGGTCCCAGCGCTGGCGCTGGACAGCAGCACATTGAAGGTCTCGTCGGGTTCCACCGTCAGGTCGCCGTTCACGGTGACCGCGAACGGCTGCGTCATTATGCCATCGGCGAAGTTCAGCGTCGTTGCGGCAATCGCCACGTAGTCGCTGCCGGCCGTCGCGGTGACATCGGCTGTGGCTGCCTGGATCGAGGCCGCGCCCGTGCCGATATCGCGACTCACGGTGAAGGTGAAGGTCGTGGTGCCGGCATCAGTCTCGATAGCGCTGACATCATTGACCGAGAACACTGCCCCGGTCATATCGTCGTTGCTGATCGTGCCGACACCGGTGCCATCAGCGATGCCGCTGCCGGCACTGGCGCCGGACAGCAGCACATTGAAGACCTCGTCAGGTTCCACGGTCAGGTCGCCATTGACGGTCACCGCGAACGGCTGGGTTGCGACGCCGTCCGCGAAGTTCAGCGTCGTGGCAGCAATCGCGACGTAGTCGCTGCCTGCCGTAGCGGTGACATCGGCCGTGGCGGCCTGCACTGACGCGGCACCGCTGCTGTTGTCTCGACTCACCGTGAAGGTGAACAAGGTGGTGCCCGCATTGGTTTCAGCGGCTGTCACATCGTCGATCGAAAACAGCGCGGTGACCCCATCGTCGTTGCTGATCGTGCCGACGCCAGTGCCGTCGCCAATACTGGCGCCGACGCTGGCATTGGTCAGCAATACGTTGAAAGTCTCGTCGGGTTCCACCATCAGGTCACCGTTCACGGTGACCGCGAAGGGTTGCATCGCCACGCCATCGGCGAAGTTCAGCGTCGTCGCGGCAATCGCCACGTAGTCGCTGCCGGCGGTTGCGGTGACGTCGGCGGTCGCAGCATCCACGCTCGCGGCACCGCTGCTGTTGTTGCGCGAGACAGTGAACGTGAACAGGGTCGTGCCGGCATCGGTTTCCGCGGCAGTGACATCGTTCACCGAGAACACGGTCGCCGCGACATCATCATTGCTGATGGTTCCGAGGCCGGTGCCATCGCCGATGCTGGTACCGGCGCTGGCATTGGACAGCAGTACGTTGAAGGTTTCGTCGGGTTCCACCACCAGATCACCGTTCACGGTGACCGCGAAGGGTTGCGTCGCCACACCATCGGCGAAGTTCAGCGTCGTCGCGGCAATCGCCACGTAGTCGCTGCCGGCGGTTG
>JBBSLG010000034.1:0-53014 GCA_038255435.1 Lysobacterales bacterium | reverse complement strand
TGTTGCACACTATGCGACACATAAAATCGCGTCTTCGCCCCTGTGCCGTCGTTGCGCATCTTGCCAAGGCCACCAGCCTTGGCGGCGATACGCGCCTCGCCACAGGGCCGAATCCATCGATTTTATTTGTGCCGACAAGTGCGCAACACCACACTAGACTCCTTCGCTGTCTATCGGGCGGCTCAGGCAAACGAACCCTTGTGAAGTGGATTTCAGAACTCGTCGAGTTGCGTGATCAGATCCTGCATCCGCTGCTGGCCAGCCTGTTGCCGTGGCGGGCAAGCCTGCGCTATGCGCACCGCCTCAGTCAGCATGCGGAGCGGCTCGGCGATCACGCAGAACGCAGTCGCGTCGGCGCCGTGGCTGCGCTCGGCGCTGGCGCGAATGCGGCGTTCGCACGGCGCGCACTGTGGGTGCGCCTGCTCGATCTGATTGACGCACCGCTATCCCTGCTACCGGGTGATCGCCACCTGCGTCGACATTGGCGCGTGCACGGCGCGTGGCCGGAGCGGCCATGCCTGGTGGTATCCCTGCACTATGGCAATGGCATGTTTCCGATGCGCCATTTCCGGCTTTCCGGTCAGCGCGCGCACATGATCCTGGAACGCGTCGATCCGGCCTGGTTCAAGGGCCGTCCGCTGTCGCGCTGGATCGCCTGGTTCCGGCGCCGCTGCGTGGAGCGGTCCATGGCTGGCGAGGTGATCTTTTCGGGCGGTGCGCGTCGGCGCTGCCTCGATGCGCTGGCCGCGGGCGACAGCATTTTCGCCCTGCTCGACAATCCGCAGGGACTGGCTCGCGGCATGCAGCCGGTGCAGTTGTTCGGTCGTCGTATTGCCTTGCACACCGGCATACTCGAGCTGGCGCTGGCCGCTGGTGTTCCGGTGGTGCCGATGCTGTCGATGGTTGGCGATGGCCGGATGCGCGAGATCCACATTGGTCCGATCATCAATGCAGGTTCAGCAGCACAGATGGCCGCGGCATTGGGGCAATGGTTCGCGCCCCTGGTTGATAGCGATCCGGCCGCCTGGCATTTCTGGCCGCAGTTGCAGCAGTTCGAGCAGTCGGTCACGGCATTGATCGACGCCGACGCCCAAGCCACGCAATCGGCCAGCGCGGGCATCTGATCCACGGCCAGTCGCCCCGGCTACTGCGCGCTCATGCACGGTCCGCGCTGCGCGACTTGCGCAGATAGGCGCTGACGTAGAGCTCATTGGTGGCCAGGTCCTGCATCGAATGCTGCTGCAGCTCGGGCGTGTATTCGATCCGCTCGGCGGTGCGCAGGGCGACGCGCCAGGGCTCGAAGCCGAGTGCGCGCAGTTCCTGCTCGAAGCCGGCAACGGTGATCGGATTGAGCTCGGTGAACCACTGCCAGTACTCTGCCGATGTCGCGATATGACCGCTGCGATCCATGCGCCTGGGCTCGGAGCCCAGAATGAACTCGCGCAATTGCTCGCGCGGCAGCTTCAAATGAAACAGCGACTCGTCGGAGAATTCACTCAGGTGACTGCCGGCGTCCGAATAGAACAGACCCGGATGCACGAAGAACAGGCCGCCATCGCGCAGCACGCGACGGATCTCGGACAGGGCCTTGGCGTAACCGCCGGCGATGTGCTCGAGCGAACCCCAGCTGATCGCCACATCGAAGCTGTCATCGGCATAGGGCAGATCATTGGCATCGACCGCATCGAAACGCAGGCAGGACGGAATCAACGCGGCCGGTAGTTGATTGTCGGCGAGGATCTCGGGCAGGCGGTCAAAGCCGCGAAAGGGATCGGCCCCGACCAGCAGTTCGGGCTCGCAGCGCAGCGCGATGCCAAGATCGCTGATGCCATCGCCGCAGCCGACATCGAGAATGCGCCCCTGCAGCAGCGGGGAATCGCCGAGCATGTAGCTGATCACCGTCTCGGCAGCATGATCGAAATGCCGGTGGAACCAGTCGCTGCCACCGCGGTGCCAGGCCAGCGATTCGATCGGCGTGGTGCCGGGCGCCGATTCGATCTGCCAGCTGCCTTGCAAGGCGCGCGTTGCGCCGCTGCCCCCGACAACAAACTCGATCGCCGAGACCGCGCGTTTCGTCGATAGATTGCGCCGGGTGCTCCACAGATCGGCAACCAGGCGGTAACGGCCGCTGGCCAGATGCAAGGCGGCGCAGAGCCAGTGCACGCGGTAATTGCCGGCCGGCAACCAGCTGACACCGAGCTGCTGACGCATATTTCCCGAGTAGACGACGCTGCCATCCGCTGCGCAGATGCTGATGCTGACATCGGGCTGGAAGACCAGATCGGCGGCGACGACAAAATCGATCGCCAGCGCAAAGCCCTGCCCAGCCATGGGCTGCACAGGCGCGTTCAGGGCCTGGAAACGGATCGGGTCGCTCATCGACACACCTGTTGGCTGGTCTCCGGGCCATACCGGCCCGGAGACGGCACGGCGATTCAGGCCAGCTGCTTGTCGATCAACTGGGTCAGCTGGGCCTTGTTGACCGCGCCAACCTGGGTCGCCTGGACCTTGCCATCCTTGAAGATCATCAGGGTCGGGATGCCGCGGATGCCGTAGGTGCGCGGCGTCTTCTGCGACTGGTCGACATTGACCTTGACCACTTTCAACCGGCCCTGATAACTCTCGGCGAGGTCGTCGAGCATCGGCGCGATCGCCTTGCAGGGCGCGCACCATTCGGCCCAGAAATCGACCAGAACGGGTTCGCTGGACTGCAGGACGGTGCTATCGAAGCTTGCATCATCGGCGTGGCTGATATGTGGATTCACAAAACTCTCCTGGTTGGACCCGGCTGGTGCTCGCCGAATGCTACGACATTGCTGGCCCCCGCCGAGGTCGGAACGCGGGCAAGCGGGATGCGGATGAGGGGCGGCATCACGCGGGATTCACGTCCACTGCAACCGGTCAGGTCCGCGGCGAGCGGCCTGGATGGCCCTCGGTCCACGGCGAAACCGGTTACACTGCGCGGGATACGACCGGCCGGAACTGCAGAATCTTTCCGCTGGCTCGTGCTCCGGCAGTGACTGCTCGACGCCCAGGGGATTCTCACCCCCATCGTGCCTTCGATCAAGTCAGCGGCCAGACGTGCAACTTCACATGCGGCCGCCCAGGCGCTGCACAAGTCCCGCGGGATCAGGATACACAGTGTCTGACAAAACGCTTACCGATGTGGTTTTTGAGAGTTTCGAACTGCACCCCAGTCTGCTTCAGGGCTTGAACGAAGCCGGATTCCTGCGCTGCACACCGATTCAGGCAATCAGCCTGCCGCTGACCCTGGCCGGCAAGGATGTGGCCGGACAGGCGCAGACCGGCACCGGCAAGACCGCCGCCTTCCTGGTCGCCCTGTACAACCGCCTGCTGACCGGGCCGGCGCACCCCGAGCGGCGCGCCCAGGATCCGCGTGCGGTCATCCTGGCACCGACCCGCGAGCTGGCCATCCAGATCGACAAGGACGCCCAGCAGATCGGCCGCCACACCGGGCTCAAGCTGGCCCTGATCTACGGCGGCGTCGACTACGAGAAGCAGCGCAAGCTGCTTGAAGATGGCGTCGACATCATCATCGCCACGCCCGGTCGGCTGATCGATTTCCTGCGTCAGCAGGCGGTGAGCTTTCGTGCCGTCGAGATGATGATCATGGACGAGGCCGATCGCATGTTCGATCTCGGCTTCATCAAGGACATCCGATTCCTGCTGCGCCGCATGCCGGGTGCCAACGAGCGGCAGAACCTGCTGTTCTCGGCGACCCTCAGCCATCGCGTCCTCGAGCTTGCCTACGAGCATATGAACGAGCCCGAGAAGCTTGTCATCGAGACCGAGACGATCACCGCTGCGCGCGTGCGCCAGCTGGTCTACTTCCCGGCGACCGAAGAAAAACTTCCCCTCCTGCTCGGCCTGCTGGCGCGCATGGACGCCAATCGCAGCATGATCTTCGTGAATACCAAGATGGGTTGCGAACGCGTGGCGCGCACGCTCGAGCGTGCCGGATACAAGGTCGGCGTGTTGTCCGGCGATGTGCCGCAGAAGAAACGCGAAACTCTGCTTGGCCTGTTCGTCAAAGGCGACCTGAGCCTGCTGGTCGCGACCGATGTCGCGGCGCGCGGACTGCATATTCCCGGCGTCAGTCATGTCTTCAACTACGACCTGCCGTTTGACGCCGAGGACTATGTGCACCGTATCGGCCGCACCGCGCGCCTTGGCGCTGAGGGCGATGCGCTCAGCTTCGCCTGCGATGAGTATGCGATGAGCCTGCCCGATATCGAGGCCTTCATCGAACAGAAGATTCCGGTCGCCGCCTACGACGCCAGCCTGCTGCTGCCGCTGCCGCGCAGCGGGCCACGGCCCTCGGTCGACGGCGAAGCCGCCGCGCCCAGCCTGATCGAAGATGCCCTCGCCGATGCCGCGGCCGAACGCAAGAAACGCCGCGAACGCGATCAACGCGATGGCAAGCGCAGTGGCGGTGGTGGCGGTCGCTCCGGACCCGGAGCTTCATCCTCGCGTTCGACGGGTTCTGGCTCGCGATCGGGTTCGGGTTCCAGCTCTGGCTCCAGCGCGGGCCGCGGACCCGAGCGCTCGCGTTCGGCCGAGCCGCGTCGCGACTCCGGCGCGAAAGCGTCTTCGCAACAGGACCCGTCCGCCGCTGAGCGGCCGGCAGCGGCTGCTTCGGCGCCGACTGCCAGTGCAGTGGACAGTGCCGGAGCCGAACGCACACGCAAGCGCCGTCGCCGTCCGCGTGGCGAGCGCCGCATCGAGACCGCTGAAGCGGGCAATGCCGGCGTCGCCAATGCTTCGGCGCCAGCTGCCAGCGCAACGCTGCCGCTGTTGACCCGGATCAAGCAGAAGATCAAGTCCTGGGTTCAGCGTCTGCCGACGCCCGGCAAGCGCCACTGAGTCACTCGGCCACGCCGGAGGATGGGCCAGACAAGGTGCTGGCCTCGGCGACGGCCAGCGCGTCGGGACTAGCAGCGAGCAGGGATCGGGTCAATGCATGCCGGGGCGCGCCGAGGACATCGGCGGTGCTGCCGGCTTCGACGATGCGACCACGGTCGAGCACGATCAGCTGATCGGCAATGAAGCGCATCGCGGCCAGATCATGGCCGATAAAGATCAGGCCAAGACCGCGCCGATCGCGCAGATCGGCGAGCAGGTTCAACACGCCAGCCTGCACCGAAACATCCAGAGCCGAGATCGCCTCGTCGCAGATCAGCAGATCCGGTGACGTCGCCAGCGCGCGCGCGATCGCAACACGTTGCTGCTGACCACCGGAGAGCTGGTGCGGATAGCGATCGATCAGCTCGACATCGAGCCGGACATCGGCAAGCAGTTCGCGAATGCGCGCCTCGCGTTGCTCGGGGCGCACCGCCAGCGCATGCAGATCGAGCGCTTCGCCGATGCAATCGCGTACCCGCTGGCGTGGATCGAGCGCACTGCCCGGGTCCTGGAACACCACTTGAACGCGGCGCCGCCAATGACGCAGCACGCGACCGCGCAACTGCTGTGGATCAGCCCCGGCAATGCGCAGGCGCTCGGCATCGGCCGCATGCAGGGCCAGCAGGGTACGCGCCAGGGTCGACTTGCCGCTGCCGGAGACGCCGATGATGCCCAGGGTCTGGCCGGCGCGCAGCGACAGCGAGATATCGACCAGCGCACGGCGACCGGCGTGATGTGCCGACAGACCGCGAACTTCGGCGAGCAATGCTCCGGGCGGCGGGCGCGGCCCCGCTGCCTCACTGGTCGCGCCCAATCGTGCTGGATTGCCGTGCAGGCGCGGCCGACTGGCGAGCAGCAGACGCACATACGGCTGATCCGATCCGAGCACCTGCCGGGTCGGGCCCTGGGCCTCGACCCGGCCATCGCGCAGCACCAGCAATTGGTCGGCGATTGCGGCGACCGCATCGAGGTCATGGCTGACCAAGACCAGGGCGAGGCCGCGCTCCTGTTTCAACTGGCGCAGCAGTTGCAACACGCCGGCGCTGGCCAGGGTGTCGAGGGCGCTGGTCGGTTCATCGCAGATCAGCAGCCTGGGGCGAGATGCCAGGGCCAGCGCGATCATCAGACGCTGCCGCTGCCCGCCGGACAATTGATGAGGATGGCGATCGAGGAAGCCGCGGTCGCTGGGCAGGCCGACCTCGGCCAGTGCGCCCGCGATCTCGAGCGTATTGTTCAGCATCTCACCGAGTTGCGTGCGCACGCTGCGCAGGGGATGCAGACTCAACGCAGCGTCCTGGAAAATGTAGCCGATCGTGCTGCCACGCAGGGCACGCCAGTCAGCTTCGACACCATGGCGCAGGATGTGGCCGCAGATTCGCAGCTGGCCCGATTGCTCGACCCTGCCCGCATGCAGTCCGATCAGGGCCAGGGCAAGACTGGATTTGCCACTGCCGGACTCACCGACGATGCCCAGACACTGGCCTGGCCGAAGCGCAAACGACACCTCGTTGAGTGCCCAGCGGCTGGCGCCCGGATAACGCAGACTGAAATCGCTCAGCTCCACGGCGCGGCTTGGACCGACTGCCTCGACCACGTTCATCAGCCCGCGTCCCCGCGTGCTGACAGCTGGCGCTGCAGGGCATCGCCGAGCACGGTCAGCGCACCGAGCAGAGTGACCAGGAACAGCGCGGGCGCGATCAAGACCCAGGGCGCGTCGGTCAGCTCCTGAGCACCTTCCGACAACAGGGTGCCAAGACTGACTGCCGGCTCGTCGATGCCGAGCCCGAGAAAGCTGAGAAAGCTTTCGACCAGGATCGCCTGTGGAATGGCCAGGGTCAGATAGACCACGGCAAAGCCGAGCACATTGGGCAGGATGTGGCGGAACAGGATCCAGCCACGCCCGGCACCGAGTGCGCGCGCGGCATCGATGAAGGGCAGCACGCGTAATCGCGCCGCCTCGGCACGCACCATGCGGGCCAGATCGAGTGCCACGTAGCCGCCAATCGCTGCGATCAGCAACAGCGGATGGCGGCCGAACAGGGTCAGCAGCAGGATCACGATGAGCAGAAAGGGCAGCGCGGAAATCACATCCAGCCCGCGCATCAGCAGACGCTCGCTGGTACCGCCGACACTGCCGGCGTAGGCGCCATAAATCAGGCCGAGCGCCAGCGCCAGAGTGCCCGAGCCGAGCGCAACCAGCAAGGACACGCGACCGCCGATCAGGGTGCGCACAAACACATCGCGGCCGATCGCGTCGGTACCGAACCAGTGCGCGTGGGCGAGCTCGGGCGCGATCTGGATGCGTTCCCAGTCGGTGAACTCGGCGTCGAAGGGACTGAGCCAGGGACCGACCAGGGCGGACACAGCAAGCACGCCAAGAATGATCAGGGCATAGCCCGCCGCGGGAGCAGCCAGAGCCTGTCGCAGACGCGCGGACCGGCTCATCGCATCAGAGCGGCGGCAATACCGACGAGAAATCCAGTTCGGCCAGTTTGCGTGGCTCACCCAGATAATTGCCCTGGGCATAGGCGACGCCGCAATCACGCAACGCCTGCAAGGTGGCAAAGCTGTCGACGTGTTCTCCGATCACGGCGAGCTTCATCGAGCGCGCCAGTCCGGCGATCGACGCGACCATGGTGTGGTCGAGGTCGTTGTCGGCCATCCCCTCGACAAAGCTGCCCTCGATCTTTACGAAATCGACCGGCAGGTGACGCAGATGGGTAAACGAAGAGAAGCCGGTTCCAAAATCATCGAGAGCAAATCGGCAGCCGAGATCGCGCAGCTGCTGCATGACCTTGCGGACCACATGCATCGAGGTCATCTCGCTGGTCTCGGTGATCTCGAACACCAGGGCACGCGCGGGCACGGTCGACGCCTTGATCGCGTTGACGATCAGCGCCATCGATTCGGGATCGGCCAGCGTCTGGTTGGAGAGATTGATATTGAACGCGATCCGGCCAAGCAGGGCCTCATGACCGGCCATCGCCTGGAGCGCATGCTGGACCACCCAGAGATCGATCTTCGGCATCATGCCGACGCGTTCGGCAAGTGGCACGAACACGCTGGGCGCGACCACATCGCCGCGGCGATCCCGCATACGGATCAGGATCTCGAACAGAATCTCGGGGCCAGCGCTGCCGAGTCGCCAGCCATTGCGTACCTCGATCGCCGATTCGGTCTGTGCGAGCGCGGCCAGTGGCACGATCGGCTGCAGGTCGAACTCGAAGCGGTTCTGCTCCAGCGCCTCGCGGAAGCGCGACGTCCAGCCGGCCTCCAGCTCACGGGCAACACGCACATCGTGTTCGCCGACATAGATCTGGGTCTGGTCGCGGCCGCGGTGCTTGGCGGTCTTGCAGGCCACCCGCGCATGCTCGAGGGCGTATTCGGCCGACGGCGTCTCGCGCGACAACACGGCGACGCCAAGCGATACGGTAGCGTGGCGCTTGTGCCGGTTGGCGATGTAGTGGCACTGGTGAGCAAGCTCGCGAAAACCATCGGCAATCGTGAACAGATTGTCGAGCGCCACGCCGGTGAGCAGCAGGGCCATGCGATCGCCCTCGAGCCGGGCCATCACATCGCCCTCGCGCAGACGCTTGCTGTAGGCCTCGCCGATATCGGCGACCAGGCGGTCACCAGCGCTGACGCCACCGGCATCGAGGATGTGGGTATAGCGGTCGATGTCGACGTAGAGCACGGCCGCATAGCCGCCCTGGTCACGCCGCTTGAGCAATTCGCTGGTCAGGATCTGGGAAAAATGGCGCGCGTTGTAGAGGCCGGTGAGCGAGTCGTGGATCAGTTCCCAGCGCAGCCGGTCGGCGCTCTTGCGCTCGGAGATGTCGCGAAATACCACGACCGAACCTTCGCGCAGCGCACCCACCGACAACGGCAGCACCGAACACTCCACCGGCATTGCGACCCGGCTGTGGTTCCAGAACGCGGTTTCGAAGTTGTTGAGCGGCTCGCCACTGCGATAGGCGCGGACCAGCGGTGAATCCTTTTCCTCGATCGGCTGGCCATCTCCGGCGGAGTGGTGCACCACCATATGCGCCGGCAGTCCGATCAGCGAGGATTCGTCTTCGTGGCCGAGCAGACGCAATGCGGTTGGATTGACGAAACTGATCTTGCCCTGTTCGTCGACGCCGAACACGCCATCACCGACCGAGCCGAGAATGCCCTCAAGGCGCTGCTTCTCGGACAACGAGGACTTCTGCATCTGCACCTGACGGGCAAGGCCATTGATGCGCGCAAGGAAAAGCTCCTTGGCCTCGTTCTTGAACGTGCACTCGACCGCGCCGGCCTCCAGACAACGCTTGATCACGTCCTCGCGGTAGGTACCGGTGATGATGGCAATGGCAGCGTGGGCAGTGGCCGAGTTGTGGCGCAATTTGCGGCAGAGTTCGTCGCCATTGCCATCGGGCAGGAAGTAGTCGATCACCATCAGATCGAAGTTGCCGTTGGTCGCCTTCTGATAGCCCTCGGAGATCGATCCGGCGGTCTCGGTCTGGTAGCCATTGCGATCCAGCAACTGCTTGTAGGCGAGTCTGACGCTGGCCGAATCATCGACGAAGAGTACCCGCACGCCATTGGCAGGCTTGTGTGCGGCATCGGCGTGGAAGGCCGGCGTGCCAGCCATGGCCGAGCCCTTGTCCGTCGTCTCCGGCAGGGCCGGCTCGGGGGTCGGCGCAAGCTGGCGGATGATCGCCGGAATCCGCGAAAAATTCGCCCAGAGCAGGAAAGTGGTCTCCGGACGCCCGGCAACGAAGTTGTCGATCTCGGTGCTTTTCTCGTGCGCGAGCAAGAGCAGCGGCAGTTTGGCCTGCCGCGGACTGCGCAGGAACATCAGCAGGTCTTCGAAGTCGCGGGTGCTGCGCGCCGGGGCGCCGAGCATGATCAGGCCATACGGCTGGCCCATGTCGGCGGCACGCTGCAAGTGATCAAGCGTATCGGCGTAGCCAGTCAACTCGGCCCAGCTGCCCAGCTGGGAAGCCTGCAACGTCCGTTGCAGCAAGTGGTTCAGGGTCGCCGAACGTTCTACAACAAGAATCCCCGACACAAGGCCTCGCTTTGTTTCACCGGTTCCGCGAAAGGGCCGGCATTCCCCTGACGGCGCCGGAACGAGGATTCTCCCCAGCTTCGGGCCATTCTGGCAAGTCGGTCGCACCGCGGCCCCGCCCGGGGCCATCGATGTGCTCATCATAGCCGCGACTGCCGGCGCGTGCGGTCAGGTCCCGAATGTGCACGCTGGCGCATCGCGGGCGCCGTTGCCGCGAGCAGACTCGGCCGCGACCCGGCGCTGGCTCCGGTTGGAAGTTGAGCCGCCGGCACGCAGCGTGGCAGCCGGCGCGCGCCCTGCAAATGCACTGCACCGGTCGATCGGAGCCGGACGCGCTATCGTTGGATTCCCGCAGCGCAACCGCGAGCCCATCATGTTTCCAGACGGCGGCACATCCGGCATCGCCCATGCCATCCAGCTTGCACTGGCTCCGGTATTTCTGCTGACCGCGATCAGCGCCCTGCTCGCGATGATGACGAGTCGGCTCGCCCGCATCGTCGATCGCGCCCGTTTTCTGGAATCGCGCGTCGCCGAGGGCAGCGAAGCGATCGAGAATCAGCGCGCCGAACTGGCCCTGATCGCGCATCGCGCCCGCCTGGTCAGCTGGTCAATCGCACTGTGCACCGCCGCCGCCTTGCTGGTGGCGGCCCTGGTCGCGATCCTGTTTCTCGGCGCCAGCTACGGATTCCGTGCCGGCATTCCGATCGCCGTGGTATTCATCCTGTCGATGCTGGGCCTGATCTGCGCACTGTCGCTATATCTGCGCGAAGTCTTCATCTCGACGCGCACCTTGCGCTTCGCAGGATCAACGCTGCGCGAACTGAGTCGCGGCAGCGGGCTGCGCCGCCCAGAGTCCTGAAACCCGCGCCGCAAACTCCTCAGCTCAGCGCATAGTCGGCCGCAGCCTGCGCATGCAGGGCGGTGGTGTCGAACAAGGGCGCGCTGCAATCCTCTGGTCCGACCAGCAGCGATATCTCCGTGCATCCGAGAATGATCGCCTGCGCGCCCTGACGGACCAGGTCTTGCATGATGCGTCGGTAGATCTGCCGCGATGGCGCTTCGATCCGGCCGAGGCAAAGCTCCTCGTAGATGATCCGATGGACCTCATCGCGCGCTTCCGGGTCAGGCACGATCACGTTCAGGCCATGGCGTTCGAGCAGCCGGCCGCGATAGAACGACTCCTCCATCGTGAATTTCGTTCCGAGTAAGCCCACTGTCGCGAACCCGGCATGCCGGATCGCGCTGGCGGTCGGATCGGCGATATGCAGCAGTGGCAGCGGCACCGCCGATTCGATCTCGGCGGCGACCTTGTGCATGGTGTTGGTGCACAGCACCAGGCAGTCAGCGCCAGCCGACTGCAGGGCGCGCGCCGCATCGATGAGCAGGGCGGCCGCGGCTTGCCAGTCTCCGCTGTGCTGCAGGCGCTCGATATCGTGGAAGTTGACGCTATAGAGCACCAGGCGCGCCGAGTGGAGGCCGCCCAGCCGTCGCTTTACCGCCTCATTGATCTGGCGATAGTAGGGAATCGTGGACTCCCAGCTCATGCCGCCGATCATCCCGATGGTCTTCATGGTGCGCGTTCCGCCTGGGGCTCCGGACGGCCATCGCCCAGCTGGTCTGGCGACGGATAGACCGCCGCCACCAGCACGGCCAACCCGGCCAGCAGGCAGGCGATTGCGAGCAAGCGCAGATGGCGTAGGGCACGCGGCACGGCTTGCTGGGTAAAGCGATGATGCCACCGCCATGGAACCGCCAACATCACCAGGGTGGTCAGGATCAGCAGCCAGCCGACCAGCTGGAACGGTTCGGGCACCGTCGTGTAAGGCGCGCGACGCAGGAACGCAGCGCCGACCATCAGCCGCAGCAACAGTTCGAGATAATGCAGGCGCGCCGAGCCGGCAAAGCCGAGCAGGAATTTCGACGCCAGCGTCGGCCGCGTCAAAGCCAGTACACCGAGGCCGAGCAGGTACAGGCCAGAGACGACAACCACAATCAGGGCAAGGGCATCAAGCATGTGTCTGCTGCGTCCAGGGGCGGGGTATCCGCAGCGGCATTCTCGCCGAACCGGCATCCGGGCGACAGCAACACAGCAGCAGCGCGCCACAGCCGCAGCAGTCCGCGATGTCGGGGCGGTCCGCCAGCGCCCGCACCGCGCCGGAGATCGGCAATCGATGCCGCGCTCGCCTTGCAATGGCGGGACCTGCGGGGCAGACTCCCCTATTTGGTATGCAGCGGATGCACGGCACGCAATGAAATATCTGATCACCTTGATCGCGATGCTGGGTTTGCTCTGGTGGTCCCTCTCGGGCATCGCTGAGCCCCTGCTGTTGCTGCTCGGGCTGGGCTCGGTGCTCGCCAGCGCCGGCCTGGCCTGGCGGATGAACCTGATTGGCGCCGAGGCGCAGCCTTTGCAGCTGGCCTGGCTGCTGCCTGGCTTCTGGCTGAAGCTGCTGCGCGAGATCGTCATCTCCAATCTGCAGGTAGTCGCCGCGATCGCGGCACCGGCGCGCCGGCTGCGGCCGCGCATGCTGGAGGTGCGCAGCCAGCAGAATTCCGAGCTCGGCCATGTCATCTTGGCCAATTCGATCACCCTGACGCCGGGCACGGTGACCGTAGCGCTGGACGGCGGTGTCTTGCTGGTGCATGCGCTTACCGAACAGACGGCAGCAGGCGTACTTGCTGGCGAGCTCGATGCGATGATCCCCAAGGCGATACGCGGGAGCGCGCCCTGATGTTGGCGGCGGCCGGCATCGCGGTCCTGGTCTCGATGGCACTCGCGCTGGCCCGGGCCCTGCTCGGGCCGACCCTGTACGACCGCATCCTTGCGGTCAATATGTTCGGCACCAAGACCGTACTCTTCATCGCCCTGATCGCCGCCCTGGTCGGACGCGGTGACTATCTCGACATCGCCCTGCTCTATGCACTGATCAATTTCATCGGCGTGATCGCCCTGCTGCGTTATCACGAAGTCAGCGCCAAGTCCGGATCGGAGCCGCCGGCATGAGTCCGATGGAGGTGATCGCGGCGGTTCTGCTGGGCAGCGGCGCCCTGCTCGGTGTGATCGGCGGCATCGGTCTGCATCGGATGCCGGATTTCTATACGCGCCTGCATGCGGCCGGCGTCACCGACACACTGTGCAGCGCACTGTTTCTGGCCGGGCTCGCGTTGCATTTTGGTGCGACGCTGGCCAGCGTGAAGCTGGCCCTGATCTTCATGTTCCTGATGTTCACCAGTCCGACCTCGTGTCATGCGCTGGCCAATACGGCGTTCGCCTCGGGCCTGCGTCCCTGGCAGGCCGACAGCAAGGGGAGCACACCGCCATCGACGCCATGATCGATATCCTGCTCTTGCTGTTCCTCGCGATCACCGCGATTGCGATCGTGCGCAGTCGCGATACCGTGACCGCGGTGATGCTGGCCGGCCTGTCGAGCCTGATCTCGGCCTGTCTGTTCCTGCTGCTCGACGCCGCCGATGTGGCTTTCACCGAAGCCGCTGTCGGCGCCGGCATCTCTACCCTGCTGATGCTCTCGGCCTTGCATGCGGTTGCGCCAACAAAAACCCGGCCGCGCAAAGTGGCCTGGCCGGCACTGGCCGTCGCCCTGCTCTGCGGCGGCCTGCTCGCCTACGGAACCCTTGATCTTCCACCGTTTGCTGCGCCCGACAATCCGGTGCATCAGCATGTGGCCAATCACTATCTGGAACAGACCAACAAGGAAATCGGCGTGCCCAATGTGGTGACCGCGGTACTGGCAAGTTATCGCGGCTTCGACACCCTCGGTGAGATCGTCGTGGTATTCACTGCCGGGCTCGCGGTGCTGTTGCTGATCGGTCGCCGCCGCCAGGAAGACCAGGACGACGACGCAAAGTGAAATCGCATCTCATCCTCAGCATCGTCGCGAAATTCCTGATCCCGCTGGTCCTGCTGTTCGCGCTCTACGTGCAGTTCCATGGCGATTTTGGTCCGGGTGGCGGCTTCCAGGCCGGAGTGATCTTCGCCGCCGCCGTCATCCTGCATCTGCTGGTGTTTGGCCACGCGGCGACCGAGCGCGCCATACCGACTTCGATCCTGAAAGTCTGCGCGGCACTCGGCGTGCTGATCTATGGCGGTGTCGGTGTCGCGGCGCTGCTGGCCGGGGGCAACTACCTCGACTACAACGTGCTCGCCAGCGACCCGGTCGCCGGACAGCATCTGGGCATCCTGCTGGTCGAGGCCGGGGTTGGCCTGACCGTGGCATCGGTGATGACCCTGCTCGCCTACGCCTTTCAGCAGCGCGGGCACAACGCATGAGTTGGCTCGGGCATTTCAATTACTGGGTGGTCATCATCGTGATGATGACCGGCCTGTACATGGCGGTCGCGCAGAGTGATCTGATGCGCAAACTGATCGGGGTAACCCTGTTCCAGACGGCGGTGTTTTTCCTCTACATCAGCTTCGGCTATGTACGCGGGGCCCAGGTGCCGATCCTGACCGAGGGCGCCGAGCGCTATTCCAATCCGCTGCCGCATGTATTGATTCTCACCGCGATCGTCGTCGGTGTCGCCACCACCGCACTCGGCCTTGCCCTGGTCGTGCGCATCCGCGAACGCTACGGCAGTATCGACGAGGCCGAACTGGCCACACTCGCCGATGAAGTGGAGGACCTCGAGCCGCGCGATGACTTCGACGATCAGGATGAGCACCACTGATGCGCGAACATCTACCGATCCTGCTGGTGATCCTGCCGCTGCTGGCGGCGCCTATCTGCAGCGTGCTGCCGCGCGGTCGGCTGGCCTGGCTTCTGGCGACCCTGGTCAGCTGGGCAGTCCTCGCCATTGCAGCGATTCTGCTGGTCCGGGTCCAGGCCGAAGGCGTGATCAGCTATGCGGTCGGCGGCTGGCCGGCACCGATCGGCATCGAGTATCGACTCGATGGCCTCAACGCTCTGGTCCAGCTCCTGGTCGCGGCGCTCGCCGCCTGTGTACTGCCGTTCGCGGGCCGCAGCGTCGACGACGAGATCGCCGCTGACCGCCAGCCTGGCTTCTACGCGCTGATGCTGCTGTTGATCGCCGGCTTGCTCGGCATTGTCGCCACCGGTGATACGTTCAATGTGTTCGTCTTCCTGGAAATATCCTCGCTGGCGACCTATGCGCTGATTGCGCTCGGTCGTGACCGGCGCGCACTGCTCGCCGCCTATCGCTATCTGATCCTCGGCAGCATCGGTGCGACCTTCTATCTGATCGGCATCGGACTGTTGTATGCGCTGACCGGCACATTGAACATGCAGGATCTTGCGGCGCGCCTGCCGGCGGTCGCCGATAGCCGAACCGCGCATACCGCGGTCACCCTGGTGATGGTTGGCCTCGGCATCAAGATGGCGCTGTTCCCCTTGCATCTCTGGCTGCCCAATGCCTATCGGTTTGCGCCCTCGGCGATCAGTGCGCTCTTGCCGGCCACGGCGACCAAGGTAGCGGTCTATCTGATGCTGCGCTTCGTGTTCGACATCTTCGGTGTCGACTTCGCCTTCGGCCGGCTCGCACTCAATGAAGTCCTGCTCGCACTGGCCGCGGCGGCGATGCTGTCGGCCTCGCTGGCGGCGATGCAGCAACGCAATGTCAAAGGCATTCTTGCCTATTCGAGCGTCGCCCAGGTCGGCTATATCGTGCTCGGTGCCGCGCTCGCCACGCCGACTGGACTGACCGCCAGCCTGCTGCATCTGTTCAATCATGCCCTGATGAAGGGCGCGCTGTTCATGGCCTTGGGCTGTGTGATGCTGCGCGTCGGCCGCTGTGATCTCGACGCCATCCGCGGCCTCGGCCGGCGCATGCCGTGGACCGCCGCGGCTTTCGTCGTCGCCGGGCTGAGTCTGGTCGGCGTCCCGCTCACTGCGGGCTTCATCAGCAAATGGTATCTGGTGCTGGCCGCGCTGGAGGCCGGCTGGTGGCCGCTGGTGATCCTGATCCTGGTCGCCTCGCTGATGGCGCTGATTTACGTCTGGCGGGTGGTGGCACTCGCTTATTTCGCGCCCAACGAATGCCGGCGTCGCGAAGAAGCACCACTGTCGATGCTGGTGCCCCTGTGGATCCTGGTGCTGGCCAATGTCTGGTTCGGCATCGATACCCGGCTCAGCGTCGGTATGGCCGAGGCCGGCGTGCGGGTATTGATGGGTGGCACGCCGTGAACGCGCAGTTGCTGATGCTGATCTGTCTTTGCCTGCCCCTGGTCGGCGGCAGCCTGCTCTTGCTGGCCCATCGCCAGCCGCGACTGCGTGAACTGATCCTGGTGCTGACCGCTGCGCTGTCGTTCGCCAGCGCCGTGGCGGTGCTGCAGCAGTTTCTTGCCGGCGCCACGATGCGACTGGACTTGATCGCGCTGCTGCCCGAGGTTGGCCTGACCCTTGAGGTCGAGCCCCTCGGCGCCCTGTTCGCCGTACTCGCCAGCGGCCTTTGGTTGCCGACCTCGCTGTATGCGATCGGTTATCTGCGGGCGCGCAAGGAAGAGCATCAGACCCGCTTTCATTTCTGGTTCTGCGTCGCGATCAGCGCGACCATGGGCATTGCCATGGCCGGCAATCTGCTGACCTTGTTCGTGTTCTACGAAGTGCTGACGCTCTCGACCTATCCGCTGGTCACCCATATCGGCAATCGCGGCGCGGTGCGCGGCGGCCGGGTCTATCTCGGTGTATTGCTTGGCACTTCGATCGGTCTGCTGCTGCCGGCGATGCTGTGGACCCTGCATGTTGCCGGCACCCTGCAATTCACTCCGGGCGGCATCCTGGTCGGCAAGCTGTCGCCTGCGCTCGCTGGCCTGTTGCTGCTGATGTTCGTGCTCGGCGTCGGCAAGGCGGCGGTGATGCCGATGCATCGCTGGTTGCCGGCGGCGATGGTGGCACCGACGCCGGTTTCGGCCCTGCTGCATGCGGTCGCGGTGGTCAAGGCCGGCGTGTTCACGATCACCAAAGTGGTGATCTATATTTTCGGTACCGGATTTCTTGCGACCCTGCCAGCGCAGCGCTATCTGGTTTATCTGGCCGGATTCACCGTGATTTCCGCGTCGGTGGTGGCCCTGCGTCAGGACAATATCAAGCGCCTGCTCGCCTACTCGACGATCAGCCAGCTGTCCTACATCGTGATGGCCGCGCTGGCACTGGCACCACTGGCATTGACCGGCGCCAGCCTGCACATGGTCGCGCACGCGTTCGGCAAGATCACCCTGTTCTTCGCTGCCGGCGCGATCTACGTCGCCGCGCACAAGACGCAGGTCTCCGAGCTTGATGGCATGGGCCGGCGCATGCCGTGGACGATGGCAGCATTCGCGGTCGGCGCACTGACCATGATTGGCGTGCCGCCGACCGCCGGCTTCGTATCGAAGTGGTTCATCATCGCCGGCGCCTACCAGGTTGATCAGTACTTCGTGCTCGCTGTCATCGTGCTGTCGACCGCACTGAACGCGTTCTACATGTTGCCGATCCTGCACCGCGCGTTCTTTCGCGCAGCCAAGGGTCGTTCGCATGGCGAGGCGCCGTGGCAGATGCGCGTTGCCCTGGTCGCCACCGCCGCGGCCAGCCTGCTGATGTTCTTCTTTCATGCGCCGATACTGGCGTTGACCCGCGGCCTGTCCGGAGCATCCCCGTGAGCCAGCCTGAGCCAGCCCGCCCGCAGCAGGATCCACATTGGCTGCAGCGTCCAGCCAATATTCGCCGCCTGTGGTGGCTGTTTGCCGGAATCCTGCTGCTGACCGTTGCCGCCGAATTCCTGGTCGACTTGCATCCGCACTTCAGCGTCGACGGCTGGCCAGCCTTCCATGCGATTTTCGGTTTTGTCAGCTGCGTGGCGATGGTCCTGGTCGCCAGACTGATCGGTTATCTACTCAAGCGACGCGAGGACTACTATGAGCGCGACTGAGCTGACGCATGGCTGATCTGGTCTTTCCACCCGCCATCATCATGCTGGTCGGCGCCCTGCTGATCGCGCTGCTGGGTGGCCGCTGGCGCTCTCTGCTGGTGCTGGCAACGCCACTGGGCACGCTATGGGCGATCTGGCAGTTGGGTGATGGCGTTCTGCAGAGCGCGCCCTTTCTTGGCTACTCGCTCGAACTGGTCGAGGCCGACAAGGTACGTCGGCTGTTCGCGACCATCTTTGCCCTGATGAGCTTTGCCGGCGGCCTCTACGCGCTGCGCCAGGCGACCTGGTACGAACTGTCCGCCGCCTACGCCTATGCCGGCGGCGCGATCGGCGTCTGTTTCGCCGGCGACCTGATCACGTTTTTCCTGTTCTGGGAGCTGATGGCGCTGTGCTCCACCCTGGTGATCTGGTCCGCAGGCAGTGATGCTGCGCGTCGCGCAGGATTGCGCTACGCGGCCCTGCACCTGCTCGGCGGTGTCCTGCTCAAGCTCGGCATCATCGGCGTGATCCTGCACACCGGATCGATCGATCTGCGCGCGCTCACGCTGGGCTCCCCCGAGAGCTGGCTGATCCTGCTCGGTATCCTGATCAATGCCGCCGCGCCGCCGCTGGCAGCATGGATATCCGATGCCTATCCGGAGGCCAGCCCGAGCGGGTCGGTGTTCCTGTCGGCGTTCACCACCAAGGCCGCGGTTCTGGCGCTGATCCTGATGTTCCCCGGCACCAAGCTGTTGATCGTGGTCGGACTGGTGATGATCTTCTACGGCATTCTCTACGCCCTGCTCGAGAATGATATGCGGCGCATTCTCGCCTATTCGATCGTCAACCAGGTCGGCTTCATGCTGGTCGGCATCGGTATCGGCAGCGAGATGGCGATCAATGGTGCGGCAGCGCATGCGTTCGCGCATATCCTCTACAAGGGCCTGCTGTTCATGACCGCCGGCGCCGTGCTGATGCAAACCGGCAAGCGCCGCTGCAGTGATCTGGGCGGGCTCTATCAGTCGATGCCGCTGACCACGGTGTGCGCCATCGTCGGCGCACTGGCGATCTCATCATTCCCGTTCACCTCGGGCTTCATTTCCAAGTCGATGATCGCCCAGGGTGCGGCCGATCAACATCTCGTTGTGGTCTGGTACCTGCTGACCGCGGCCTCGGCCGGCGTGTTCCTGCATGCCGGCATCAAGTTTCCCTGGTTCGTTTTTTTCCAGAAGGATTCGGGCATGCGTCCGGCCGAGCCGGCCTGGAACATGCGCGCTGCCATGGTGCTGATGGCGATCGCCTGTATCGTGATCGGCTGCGCGCCCGGCCCGCTCTACGCCCTGTTGCCCTATCCGGTCGACTACGTGCCGTACACGACCGCCCATGTCGTCACCCAGTTGCAGTTGCTGCTGTTTGCCGGACTGGCATTCTTCGCGATGCTGCCGTGGATGAAGCGTACGCTGACTATCAGCCTGGATACCGACTGGCTGTATCGCAGCCTGCTGCCCATGCTGCTGCGCGTCTGGCTACGCTTCTGGAAGCACATCGATCGTGGCATCGACGCCGCGCTCGAGCAGTTGCTGGCGCTTTGGCGGGATATGGTCATCGCGCCGCATCGGCCTTCGGGCTGGATTGCCGCAACCTGGACCACGGGCGCGATGGCGCTGGGCGTATTGTTGGCCCTGACCCTGCTGATCTGGCGTCATCTGATGTAAGTTTGATTCCGCGATCGGCAACGAGGCTGCGGATTCGCAGTGCGCTGGACCACTGACACGGCGAAGTTCGGCGTGTTATTGAAGCGCGCATGGCAGACATCGTCCCAGTTGAGCTGATTCCGAAGTCTCGCCTGTCACAGCCCTCAACCGGCATCACCGCCCACCGCTGGAGTCATACCCATGAAGATTGCAGGAATCATTATTCTCATTGCTGGCATCCTCGGCCTGGTCTACGGCAGCTTCAGTTACACCAAGGAAAGCCACGACGCCAAGATCGGACCGATCGAGTTCTCGGTCAAGGACAAGGAGACCGTCAATGTGCCGGTATGGGCCGGTATCGGCGCCATCGTCATCGGCGCGGGCCTGCTCCTGGTGGGTGGCCGCAAGTCCTGAGTCGCGGCGTAGCGGGTTCATGCGATGTGGTGAGATTGATGCGATTGCATTGATGCGGTTCGCTGCGCTCACCACATCCTACGGATTCGCGAGGAGTGCGGTGGCAACGCAGGATGTGGTGAGCGCAGCGAACCGCATCATCGGTCGCCGACGCGCCGATCAGATTTGACCAATTGACTCCAATGAGATGATCCGACGCGCTTCCTGAGCGTCGAAACTTCGTGCCCGCAGATCGGCAATGGCCTGTGCACGCTGCTGGGCGTTGAATCCTGCATTGCGCTGGATGTCATCGCGTGCCTGCCGATAGGCGTGCACCCGCTGATCCCAGGCGGCGCGCTCGCGATCGAGTTCGGCCAATCGCGCGGCGGCCGCTTCGCCATAAAGCGCGCTGCGTTCGTCGAAACGCGCGCCCGGATCGATAGCCAGCGCCTCGAACTGACGGGATTGTTCCTCGATTCCTTCAACACTGCGCGCCTCGCGCAGGCTGGCCAACTGCGCCTCGCCGAGCCCGGCTTCGAGTGCGCTCAGCTGGGCCGTGCGCTCGACCTCGCTCAAAGCGCTATCGCGCGCGATCCGCATTCGTTCCAGCGTGTATTCGGCATAGGCCTCTTCTTCACCGAAGAAAGCATCCGCGGTTGCCGCGTCGAAGTGGCGCCGACGCAACTGCTGGGCGAAATCCAGCCTTGCATCAAGATCACGTGGCAACAGCGATTCGGAGTCGCTGAGCGCGCGTTGATAATCAACGTAGCGATCAAACAGGCGGGCGACCTCGGCGGCCACTTCGCCGCCGTGCAGGCCACGGACATGGTCGAGCAACAGTGTGCGTATCGCCGGCAGATCGAGCTCACCGATCGTGCTGAGAAAGTAGTCGAACAGTCGACGCAGGCCGAGCGTCGGAACCAGGCGTCCCGCGGCATCCAGGCTGACCTCGCCATCGGGTGTACTGCCCTGCAGTGAGGCCGGCCAACCGGACTGGCGCTCGGCATCGACGCGCGCCGGCAGGCTTGCAGCTGCGCGCCCGATATCCGTGCTCGTCGCTCCTGGCGGAGCACCCTCGTCGACCATGGCGTCAGTCGGCTCGGGCACCACCGGCGCAGGCTGGTTGTCGCGGGCCGGCCCTGCTCCGATCCAGAGCAGTGCGCCGATCAGCGCGATGGCGACCAGTCCGCCGGCAAGCGCGCGCACATTCCTCGACATGGTCAGGTTCCCGTCGAATCCCTCAGCTGCTGGCGATCGACCGCCAGCAGCGCGGACGCAAGCATCGTAATCAGAGCCCGGCCGTCTTCAGACGGTTAGCGTGGGTGCGGATCACCGAAACCGGGCTGGAGCTGAAAAGACCACGCAGACCGAGAATCTGGTTGACCTCATCGAGATGATTCCAGCCGTAGTCGTCGCGCAGCACGACGCCCAGATGCGACGAGCATTTGCCGACCAGGCCATCGTTCTGCTCGAAACCGAAGAACAGGCTGCTCGCGCCGAGCATGGCATCACTGGCATCAAAGATATTGGTCAGCACCGAGGTGCCACCCCAACTGTAATAGCGCACGCCATTGACCACGCTGGCGCCGCTGCCGCAACTCGAGGTCGGTATGCCCTGCGGATGCCGCGCGTTGAACGCGTTCGAGCCCGGCGTCGATAGCGAAACCAGCGCGCCCAGCGCATCCTGCGGATCGTTGTCGCCCGACATCACTTCGATGAAGACCGAAAGCGCATTGACGAAGCCGACCACCAGGGGACGCAGTGGCGAACCCGGCGGCAGCGCGCTGTTCAGACCATCAGCGACCTTGCTGCCCTTGTGTGGACTGCCGACCGAGGTGATCGATGCCACCAGATCAGGCCGCACCGAGGCGACGTAGCGGATCGTCGGACCGCCATGGCTGTGACCGACCAGGTTGAACTTGCTGTGCCCGTAGACCGCACGCAGCGAATCGAGATCGCGGATCAACTGCTCGCCCCGCACCTCACTGTAATTGCTCGACGAGACATTCGGGATGTAGACGCGGGCGCCGCCTGAACGCAGATTGGAGGGCACGCCATACCAGTAGTCGTAGACACCGAGGATGGAATCAAAACCGAGCAGGCCGTGCACCAGCACCACCGGATACCGGGTCTTGGTATAGGTGCTTTGCGCGAATGCCAGCGTACTGGCAAACAAGGACAACACAGTGACAGCCACAAGCCGCAGCAACAGGCCCGCCTTCGACGAATGATTCATCTGTTCCCTCCCCAGGTCAGCGATCTATGAGTTTTGCGGATCCGGTCTTTGCCAAATCCAGTGGCACGTCCCTGTCGCGCGTTCGCTCGCGTCTCACGACGCCTGCGCCCGGCCAGTCGACTTGCGCCGACGCCTGGAATCTAGCGCGCTTTTCTGCCGGAATCAAACGTATGTTTCAAGCGGTCGTTTTGCGCTGCAACAATTCCGGGTGCGCGCACGCATGAGACAACCGTTCGCGCGTTCCTAGTCGACTGAGCCGAGCGGCGCCCTTTCACTGCGCTGAAAACTCAGCAACATGCCGCGATGCGGCGGCAGCGCGCCGGCGACGAAGGCGAGCCGTTGTTCGCTGCAGACAAAACCCTGCGCCAGCAACAGGCGGCGCAAGGCGCCGGCATTGCCGCGCCCGGGATCGGCGATGATGACCTGACCCTCGGCACTGATGTGACGCGCGATGAAGCCGGCGATGCCCTGGGCATGGCCGCGCTCGTAGAGCACATCGCTGGCGACGATCAGATCGAACAGGCCGAGGCTGGCATCGGGTCGATCCCAGTGGGCATCGACATAGGGCAAGGGCGGCAACTCATTGAGTACGCAGTTGCGCGCCAGAAACTCGCCGGCAAGCGGATGATGATCGCTGGCGGTGATATCGGCGCCGAGCCGATGCAGAACCAGACTCGACACTGCCATGCCGCAGCCGATTTCCAGTATGCGCTTGCCCTCGAGCGCGAGCCCGGCGAGATGTTCGGCGAGCACACTGCCGGCCGGCCAGAGTTGGCCGAAGTGCGGCCAGGTTGCCGAGGAAATTCCGGCGCGTTCCGCCGCGCCCAGATCGGCAGCGAACTGCTGATGGTCGGAGAGGACGCACAACAGATACTCGCGCCCGCCGATCGGCACGGCCACGGTCTTCAACTCATAGCCGGGCATGCGGGTCCGATCCGGACGGGGGGGATCAGGCTATCTGCTATCGGGTTCGCTGTCGAAGCTCGCCTGTGTACGCTGAATCATCCGGATTCGCATAACAGCCAGGCGCAATCGAGCAATGCGCCGCGAATCCACAAGGCGCTTCCTGACTCGGCGACGAGCAAATCCGGGCACGCTTGGAGACATGCCTGAATGCGTCGTGGACGACACACCCGTTCGAATCGGTGAATCATGCCGGTGCGCGAAGGGCAGCGCAGCCATCACCCACTCGAAGCGTCCGTCTGTCCAACCCATAGCCGATTGCCATCGGGATCGCTGAAGCGGAATTCGGTCATGCCATAGAAGCTGGCATCAAGATCGGGAACGGTCACTCCGCTCTGGCGGACCTGGGCATGGTAGGCAACGATATCGTCCGGATAGAGATACAGCACCGAGATGCGCGGAATACCGTCATGCAGGTTGATCGACTCGTCCAGCATCAGCCGACAATCGCCGAATGCCAGCATCGCCCAGCGCCAGTCATCACGGCGCTGCTCAACACTGAAACCGAGCTGCTGATAGAACGCGACGCTGGCCGGCATGCTCGCTACCGGGAGCATCGGGATGATGCGGGTCATCTTCATGGAGCGTTTCCTCCTTCTTGCGGGATTCGAGGCATTGCCAGCGCCGATTGTCGAGCCGGGCCCAAAGCCGTGCCAGTCCCCGCTTCGTCGATCGGCAATGCCGGATCGCCGAAGACGCATTGGCAACTCGGTGTGCCATCGCACCGACTTGGGCGCCGCATGCGCGCAGATTGTCCCTACGGCTTCGGCGGACCCCCGCCGGATCGCCGACCCGATCCGCAGCAAGACGACAACCCGAGGGAAGCCCATGAACATCCAACTCAGCATCGCCCCCATTCTTGCCCTGCTCGCCGGCATCCTGATCCTGGTGCGACCCAAGTTGCTCAATTTCATCGTGGCGATCTACCTGATCATCATCGGCATCCTCGGCCTCATCGGTCGCAATGGCGGGTCGATGAACTGGTAAGCCGCTCACAGCGGGCGCTGGGCGCGGCTTGTTGGCGCGTCCGTCGCCCGGCCTCTTTGCACATCACCTCATCCCACTCCGGAGAACTCTTATGTCCATTGGTGCCATTCTATTGATCCTCGTCGTCCTCATGCTGGTCGGCGCTCTGCCGAGCTGGGGCCATAGCCGTTCCTGGGGCTACGGCCCGAGCGGCGGACTTGGCCTGGTCCTGGTCATCCTGCTGGTGCTCGTCTTTATGGGAAGGATCTAGCCGATGCGCGCCGACGCTCGCCGCCAAGCCGATAGGCGACACACGACGCGCGTCGCCGCGGCCCTTGGCTGGGCCACGCTCGCCCTGCTGGTCAGCCCAATCGCGCAGTCCGCGCCGAGCGGCCTGGTCGCACAAGGCGGCGTCGCCCGCTGGACCGGACTTGCCGCCGAGGACTGCGCGATCATGGGCAAGCGCTATCCGGCCGTGGACGCAGTCTGCTATTACCCGATCGATCTGCGCGCCAAACCTGGCGTGCATGAAATTGCGCTCTACGACCAGGATGGCAAGCAGCATCTTGCTTCATTGACGGTCGAGGCGGTGGTCTTTCCCAAGATCGAGATCACCTTGCCGGACGATACCTATGTCGAGGTATCCGCGGAAAACCTGAAGCGACATCGGGAAGAACGAACGCGCGTCCTCGCGCTGTTCAAGAGCAAGCCGGGCCCGGTCCGATTCTCATTGCCACTCGCACAACCGGCCAACATGCCGGCCAGCGAAAACGACTTTGGCAGTCGGCGCCTGTTCAACGGCATCCGCAAGAGCCAGCACACCGGGCGTGATGCCCCGGTAGCGACGGGCACGCCGGTCAAGGCGGTTGCCAACGGCACCGTATTGCTGGCTGAGGAGCAATTCTTCACCGGTCACTCGGTCTTTGTCGATCATGGCGGTGGCCTGATCAGCATGAACTTCCATATGTCCGAACTGCTGGTTTCGGCCGGCGATGAGATCAAGCGCGGCCAGACGCTCGGCAAGGTCGGATCGAGCGGGCGCTCGACCGGGCCGCATCTGCATCTGGGCATGCGCTGGATGGGGGCGCGGATCGATCCCTACCTGCTGCTGGCATCGCCGAATCTATTGCCTAGCCTGAGCGACACGGCCGTCAAGGCCGAGGCCAAGATCGATGCCGCGCGCGCCAAAGAACCCCAGGAAACCGACGAGTAGGCGCAATCTCACGCGCTATGAGCCGCCAGCGAATACGACGCATACGTGCCTCTGTTGGTATTGGCATTAGCGTCTGTTCGATAGCGAACCAATAGCCCGTAATCGGCGTAGTATATTGGCCAATTCAGCGGCGTCGACTGCGCCTCTGTAGCCAAGGACCCGCATGCCCAGTTCTCCTTCGCCTGTACAAAACCACCTGCTGGCCGCGCTGCCAGAAGAGGTACAGGCGCGTCTGTTCCCGAATTTGCAGCTGGTGCAGTTGCCGCTCGGCAAGGTCTTGTACGAGTCCGGTGGCGCCATGCGCCATGTCTATTTCCCGACTGATTCGATCGTCTCCCTGCTCTATGTGATGGAAAACGGCGCCTCGGCCGAAATATCCGTGGTCGGCAATGAGGGACTGATCGGTGTCGCCCTGTTCATGGGCGGCGAAAGCACACCCAGCCGCGCGATTGTGCAGAGCGCGGGTTCGGCCTACCGTCTGCCGGGCCAGCTACTCAAAGATGAGTTCAACCGACACGGCGAACTGCTTCAGTTGATGTTGCGCTATACGCAGTCGCTGATCACCCAGATGGCGCAGACTGCCGTATGCAACCGCCATCATTCAATCGACCAGCAGCTCTGCCGCTGGCTGTTGCTGTCGCTGGATCGATTGCCGAGCAATCACCTGACCATGACCCAGGAATTGATCGCCAACATGCTCGGCGTGCGCCGTGAAGGTGTCACCGAGGCCGCCGGCAAGCTGCAGAAGCTTGGCGCCATCGAGTATCACCGCGGTGCGATCACCATCATCGACCGGCCATTGCTCGAGCGCCTGAGTTGCGAGTGTTACGCCGTGGTCAAGCAAGAAACCGACCGCTTGTTGCCCTATATCAAGCAGCACCCCGAAGCCGTCGCGCCTTCTCTCAAGAAGCACAGCGAAGCCGCAGCACAGTAGCCAGGCGACAAGTTTTCTGATTGTCGCGCGGCGCCGCCTGCAGTCGGTATGCCCAGGAAGAATCTGCGTCGCGCTTGAGGCGTTCAGACCGTGTGGAGTGATCCTCGCGCGCCCATCCGCCGGGCTACCAATGTTCGGTAACAGACGGATGGCGGCGCGGCGCAGGGGTATAACTAATGTCCTCCGTCGGACTGCGGCGCTACAGGACTGGCGATGAATACGCTCCCGACCAAGCCCGCCGAGTGCTCCGCGCCCGACCCCCGTTCCGACCTGATCGACGATCTGCGCAGCCAGCACGAACAGCGTCTGCTGCTCAGAGAGGACCGGGCGCAGCGCCGTGCCCACCAAAGCGCCTTGAAGCAGGCAGTCAAGGCAAGCTGGGCCAAGGCAGACCAGGGGACGGCGCAATCGGGAGCCCGGTCCAACCCGATCAGACTGATCCAGTCTGCGCAAGCAATCAGCGACCAGGATTTCGACCAACAGGCCTGCGACATCCTGGCCATGCTTGATCACACTACGCGAGCTTTCTGAGCACACCCCGAACCGGCGTGACAATAAGAGTCGCAATATCGAGACGAAGAAATGAGCAGCACGACATGGATGAGCGGGTTGCTGCGCAATGCACTGGCGGTGCTGACTGGAGGTGGTCGAACCGATTCCGACAGCGAGGATCAAACGCCGCTGCGTGCCGAGTTGTTCAGTGCCGCGCAGATGGCGCAACACGGCAGCACCCTGGCCCAGGCGCATGTGCTGGGCAAGTCGGGTCGACAGGACCGGCTGCTGCACCGGCTCGACCAGAACCAGCGGGTGCTCGCCGCCACCTGCGATCTGCTCACTGAGGCCGTCAAGGCCAAGCAGAGAATCAGCCCGGCCGGCGAATGGCTGCTCGACAATTTCTATCTGATCAATGAGCAGGTGCGCATCGCGCGTCAACATCTGCCCAAGGACTACAGCCGCGAACTGCCACGCCTGGCCGATGGGCCCTCAGCAGGACTGCCCCGCGTCTACGACCTCGCCCTGCATGTGATTTCGCATGGCGACGGGCGTGTCGATGGCGAGGCATTGCACTACTTCGTTGCGGCCTATCAGCGAACGACGCCGCTCGCCCTGGGCGAACTCTGGGCGATTCCAATCATGCTGCGCCTGGCCCTGATCGAAAATCTACGTCGCGTCGGCGCGCGCATCACCGCATCCAGAGTGCAACTGAACCTGGCCCAGGACTGGGCGACCCGGATGATCGAGACCGGCGAGCGCGAACCCTCCAGCCTGATTCTGGTGATCGCCGACATGGCGCGTTCCGCCCCGCCGATGGCCAGTGCCTTCGTTGCCGAATTGACTCGACGCCTGCAAGGGCACGGCCCAGCCCTGGCCCTGCCGTTGACGTGGATCGAGCAGCGGCTGGCTGGATCGGGGCTGACCATCGAACATCTGGTGCTCTCGGAGAATCAGCAACAGGCGGCCGATCAGGTGTCGATCAGCAACAGCATCGGCAGCCTGCGTTTTCTTGGGGTAATGGATTGGCGGGTGTTCGTCGAGACCGCCAGCTGCGTGGAGGCCATCCTGCTGGAGGATCCGCTCAAGCAGTATGGCGGTATGGATTTCGCCACGCGCGACCGCTATCGAAGAGTGGTCGATCAACTTGCCAAACGTTGCGCGTTGTCCGAAGCAGAAGTAGCACGTGAGACCGTGGTACTCGCCAAACGCCACGCCAGCGTCGCGCACGATCAAGCGCAGCTCGGACATGTGGGGTACTACCTGGTCGACCAGGGACTTGAGCAACTGGAAGCTGCGGTGCAGGCGCGCCCCGCATTGCGACTATCGCTGGCGCGCGCGCTGCGGCGATCACCACTGCTGATCCATGTCGGCGCCATCGTGCTGGTGACCGCCCTGGTTACCTGGTTGCTGCTGACACTGGCGCAACGAGGCGGCGCAGCGGGATGGACCTTGGCGCTGCTGGGCGTGCTCACCGCCGGGGTCGCAAGCCAGCTTGCATCTGCGCTCACCAACTGGGCGAGCACCCTGCTGGTCACGCCACAATTGTTATCGCGCATGGACTATTCGCTCGGGCTCCCGCCCGAGATGCGCACCGTGGTCGCGGTACCCAGCCTGCTCAACAGCATTGCTGGCATCGAGGATTTACTCGAAGCGCTCGAGGTTCGCTTCCTCGGCAATCGCGACGAACACCTGCATTTCGCACTGCTGACTGATTTTGGCGACGCCAGCGCCGAGCATCTGGACGAAGATGATCTGCTCTGCCATGCCGCGCGCGTCGGCATTGAACGGCTAAATCTGAAGTATCCCGGGTCGGCGGCGGACAATTTCTTTCTGCTGCACCGCCCGCGCCGCTGGAACGAAAATGATCGGATCTGGATGGGCTACGAACGCAAGCGCGGCAAGCTGGGCGACCTCAACGCGGCGTTGCGCGGCGGCGGCTGGCAGGAATTTTCGCTGACCAGCGGTGCTGTCGCGGCACTGGTCGGTGCCAGGTACGTCATTACCCTCGACACCGATACCGAACTGCCGCGCGACTCGGCGCGCCGGCTGGTCGGCGCGATGGCGCACCCGTTGAACCGGCCGCGCTATGACCAAACGCAACGGCGTGTCGTCGCTGGCTACGGCATTCTGCAACCGCGCATGGCGTCGAGCCTGTCCAGCGCAGGGCGTTCGCTCTATGCGCAATTGAGTGGCAGCGAACCGGGCATCGATCCCTATACCCGCACGGTATCGGATGCCTATCAGGATGTATTCGGCGAAGGCTCATTCATCGGCAAGGGCATCTACGACGTCGATGCCTTCGAGTCCGCGCTGAAGGATCGCTTTCCGGAAAACCGCATCCTCAGCCACGACCTGCTCGAGGGCTGTTATGCGCGTTCGGGCCTGCTCAGCGATGTCCCACTCTACGAGGACTACCCATCGCGCTATCAAGCCGACGTCAGCCGCCAGCAGCGCTGGATGCGCGGTGACTGGCAGATCGCGCATTGGCTGCTGTCGAGTGTCCCGGGGCCAGGCAACAGCACGCTCGACAATCCGCTGTCGGCTTTGTCGCGCTGGAAAATTTTCGACAATCTGCGCCGCAGCTTGATGCCCGCGTTTCTGTTCACCCTGCTGATCAGTGGCTGGCTCCTGTTGTCGCAGCCGGGTTGGTGGACGGCAGCCGTTCTCGCCGTCGTGCTGCTGCAGCCGATACTGGCGATCCTGGTTGATCTGCTGCGTTGGCCGCGCGAGGTTGGTCCGCGCCAACATCTGGACACGGTGCTGCGCGCAGCTGCGCGTAGTCTGGTTCTGGCTGGATTCCGCTTTGCCTGTCTGCCCTACAAGGCGCAGTTCAGTGCGACAGCCATCATGCGCGCGCTATGGCGGATGCTGGTCTCGAAAAAACGCTTGCTGGAGTGGCGGGTTTCCCCGGCCGCCACGCCGGCCACATCGGCCCCGGCATCGGCGCCGGCTTCCCTGTCACTTCGCTTGCAGAGTCTGCGTGCTGAATATCGCAAGATGGCCATCGCACCGATCGCGGCCGTGGCCAGCGCCGGCATGCTTGGAATAATCCGTGGCGAGATGCTTTGGGCAGCCTTTCCGGTTTTGTTGCTCTGGTTCATGGCGCCCGCTGGCGCCTGGTGGTTGAGCCGACCGATTGTGCGTCGTCCAGCCCGCTTGAGCGTTGAGCAGACGGCGTTTCTCCGCCGCTTCGCGCGCAAGAACTGGGCCTTCTTCGAGCGATTTGTCGCGGCAGAGGACAACTGGCTACCGCCTGACAACTACCAGGAGGATCCCGGTCCGATCATCGCGCATCGCACTTCGCCGACCAATATCGGCCTGGCCTTGCTGGCCAATCTGGCTGCCCATGATTTTGGCTACATCGGCACGGCGGCCTTGCTCAGCCGCACAACGCAAACCTTCGACACGCTGGCGAAACTGGAGCGTCATCAGGGGCACTTCTACAATTGGTACGACACCCGCACCCTGCAGCCGTTGCCGCCGCGCTATGTCTCTTCGGTCGACAGCGGCAACCTTGCCGGGCATCTGCTGACTTTGCGTGCCGGGCTGCTCGGGCTTCCCGACCAGGCGATTTCCGGAGCGCGAATCTTCGAAGGGCTGATCGACACCCTGGATCTGCTCGATGCGACGGCAGCCGAACCGGGACCGCAATGGCAGGCACGGCTGCGCAGCCTGTTGGTGGCGGGCGCCGAATCAAAAACGGATTCCTTGCGCGAAACCATCCAGCGTCTGGATGCTGTGCTTAATGCAGCCTCAAGCACAGCACCCGGCGCCGCACCGCTGCCCGAGAGCGCCAACGCACACAGGATCGCGGCCTTCACCCAACAAGGCCGGCAGGCCATCGCCGGGATCCGCCATTTCGCACCCTGGCTGGTGACCGCCGATGCCTCCGGCTCTGATCACCTTGCCGCATCGCTCTCGGCAATAGCGCATTTCGTACTGCCGGCGCGACTCAGCTCGATGCAGAGTCCGCGCGAATTTTCCGAGCACAGCGCCGAGGCTTTGCGCGCCCTCGACGCACGCTTGAACGAGCACGGCAAGGACACCGTGGCCTCGGCCCAGTCCACCGCATTGACGACCCTGCGCGACTTGATTGTCGAGGCCGGCGCGCGGGCAGCTGAGCACATCGCGACCTGCGAGCAGTTGGCGGCGCGCGCTGATGAACTGGCGACGATGCAGTTCGAATTCCTCTACCAGCGCAGCAGTCACTTGCTGGCGATCGGCTACAACGTCGACGATTTTCGTCGCGACAACAGCTTCTATGACCTGCTCGCCTCCGAGGCCAGGCTGTGCACGTTCGTGGCCATCGCCCAGGGCCAGTTGCCACAGGAGAGCTGGTTCGCCCTGGGTCGTCTGCTGACCAGCGTCGGCGGCGAGCCGGTGCTGGTGTCGTGGAGCGGCTCGATGTTCGAGTATCTGATGCCGATGCTGGTGATGCCGACGTTCTCCGGCACGCTGCTGGAACAGACCGGCAAGGCCGCGGTCGCTCGCCAGATCGCCTATGGCGGACAGTTGGCCCTGCCCTGGGGCATCTCGGAATCCGGCTACAACACCATCGATGCGAGCATGAACTACCAGTATCACGCATTCGGCGTGCCGGGGCTGGGACTGCAGCGGGCACTCGCCGCCGATATTGTGATTGCACCGTATGCCAGCGCGCTGGCCCTGATGGTGGCGCCCGAGGAATCCTGCGCCAACCTGCAGCGATTGGCTGCCGCTGGCCTGGAAGGCGAATACGGATTCTACGAGGCAATTGACTACACCCCTTCGCGGCTGGCACGCGGCCAGACTGGCGTGATCGTCCGTTCGTTCATGGCGCACCATCAGGGCATGACCTTGCTGTCGCTGGCGCATCTGCTGCTCGACCGTCCGATGCAACGTCGGTTCGAAACCGATCCAAACTTTCAGGCGACCCTGCTCCTGCTGCAGGAGCGAATCCCAAAGAACTCGGTCATGCATCCGCGCGCTTCAGGCGATTCGGAGTCCAGCAATTCCGGCGATGCGGCCGAGCCCTCGGTGTACACGCCGATGGCGGCCGAGACGGCAACACCACAATTGCAGTTGCTGTCGAATGGCAGCTACCAGGTGATGATCAGCAATGCCGGAGGCGGTTACAGCCGCTGGCGCGACTTGGCGGTAACCCGCTGGCGCGAGGACGGTACCCGTGACAACTGGGGCATGTTCGTCTATCTGCGCGATGTCGCCAGCGGCGAATTCTGGTCGGCAGCGCACCAGCCCACGCTGAAGAAGGCGCAGAGCTACGAGGCGATGTTCTCCGAAGGCCGCGTCGAGTACCGCCGCTGTGATCAGGATATCGAGACGTATTGCGAGATCGTCGTGTCACCCGAGGATGATATCGAGCTGCGCCGCGTGCGCATCACCAATCGCTCGCGCGTGCGTCGCACCATCGAGCTGACCAGCTATGCCGAGGTGGTTCTGGCGACGCCCGCGGCGGATGCGACCCAGACCGCCTTCGGCAATCTCTTTGTGCAGACCGAACTGGTACCAGAGCAACGCGCCATCCTGTGCACGCGCCGACCGCGTTCGAGCGGGGAGCACGTGCCATGGATGTTTCATCTGCTCGCCAGCAATGGCGACAGCATCAACCGAGTCTCCTTCGAGACCGACCGCTTGCGCTTTATCGGTCGCGGTCGCAGCACGACGTCACCGGAGGCGATGATTGCGCTAGGGGCGCTCGCCGGAAGCGCCGGCTCGGTACTCGATCCGATCGTCGCGATCCGCTGCTCGGTCCATCTCGATCCCGAGCAGTCCACTACCCTGGATCTGGTAACCGGAGTCACCGCGACCCGTGCAGCCTGTCTCGCCCTGGTCGACAAGTATCAGGATCGTCACCACGCCCACCGCGTCTTCGATCTGTCCGGCACGCACAGCGGCATAGCCCTTCGGCAGATCAATGCCAGTGAGGCCGATGCGCAGTTGTACCGACGACTGGCCAGTGCGGTGGTGTATGCACATGCGGCCTTGCGCGCTCCGGCCAGCGTGTTGATCCAGAATCGCCGCGGCCAATCCGGCCTCTGGGGTTATGCGATCTCGGGCGACCTGCCAATCGTTCTGCTCAAGATCGCCGACAGCAGCAATATCGAGCTGGCCAGACAGATGATCAAGTGCCACGCCTACTGGCGCCTGAAAGGTCTGGTCGTTGACCTGGTGATCTGGAACGAGGATCACGTCGGCTACCGGCAACGCTTGCAGGATCAGATCCTGGGGTTGATTGCCACCGGAATGGCGGCGAACACGATCGATCGCCCTGGCGGCATTTTCGTCCGTTCCGCCGAACAGATTTCGGCCGAGGATCGCATCCTGCTGCAGGCGGTGGCGCGCGTGATCATCGCCGACAGCCGTGGTTCGCTCGCCGACCAGGTGGACTTCCAGATGCCGCCGGAAAACCGCATGGCGCGACTGCAGCCCAGCCACAGCCATCGTCATGAGCCAGCGGCCGCGCTCGATGCGCCGCGCAGCGATCTGCTGCTCGGCAATGGTCTGGGCGGTTTCAACGCCGACGGCAGCGAGTACATCATCACCACGTCGCAGTCGCAGAAAACGCCGCTGCCCTGGGTGAATGTGCTGGCCAACGCCGATTTTGGCAGCGTCGTCAGCGAAAGCGGCCTCGCCTACAGCTGGAGCGAGAACGCCCACGAATTTCGCCTGACCCCGTGGAGCGACGATCCGGTCGGCGCCTCCGGCGGCGAAGCGATCTATCTGCGCGATGAGGAGAGTGGACACTACTGGTCACCGGCACCGCTGCCCTGCAGTGGCTCCATGCCCTACGTAACCCGGCATGGCTTTGGCTACAGCGTCTTCGAGCACACGGCGGGCGGCATTCGTTCCGAGCTTTGGATTTATGTCGACCTCAATGCTTCGGTGAAGTATTCGGTGCTGAAGGTGCGCAACGGTTCCGGCCGGACGCGGCGGCTCTCTGCCACCGGATTCGTCGAATGGGTACTCGGTGATCTGCGCGCAAAAACGGCGATGCACGTGGTCAGCTGGATCGATACCGGTGGCGGCGCGTTGTTCGCCCGCAATGCCTACAGCACCGAGTTCTCCGGGCGCGTGGCCTTCTTCGACGCTGACGACAGCGCGCGCAGTCTGACCGGCGACCGCGCCGAATTTCTGGGCCGCAATGGCAGCCTGGCCAAGCCTGCCGCGATGGGCCGCGTACGCCTCTCCGGAAAAGTCGGTCCGGCGCTGGATCCCTGTGCCGCGATCCAGGTGCCATTCGAACTTGCCGACGGCCAGGAGCGCGAAATCATTTTTCGCCTCGGCGTCGGGCGCGATCACCGGCGCGCGCGCGAACTGGCCGAACGGTTGCGCAAGGCTGGATCGGCACGCACCGCGCTGGCGAAGGTGCGCGGCTACTGGCGGCATGTACTCGGTGCGGTGCAGGTCGAGACACCGGATCCGGCGATAAATCTGCTGACCAATGGCTGGCTGCTTTATCAAACCCTGTGTTGTCGGATCTGGGCACGCAGCGGCTACTACCAGTCAGGAGGAGCCTACGGCTTTCGCGACCAGTTGCAGGACGTGATGGCTCTGGTGCATGCCGAGCCTGCGCTGGCTCGCGCGCATATTTTGCGCAGCGCGGCGCGTCAGTACGTCGAAGGCGATGTCCAGCATTGGTGGCATCCGCCGGCCGGACGCGGCGTGCGGACACGCTGCTCCGACGACTATCTGTGGTTGCCAATGGCGACCTGCAGATACGTGCTGACCACCGGCGATGAAGCGGTGCTCGACGAAGACGTGGCGTTCATCGAGGGACGTGCCTTGGAGGCGGACGAAGAGTCCTACTACGACCTGCCCAACCCATCGACGCAAACCGCCGATCTTTACCAGCATTGTGTGCGCGCGATCCTGCATGGGCTGCGCTTTGGCGAGCACGGGCTACCGCTGATCGGATCGGGCGACTGGAACGACGGCATGAACCTGGTCGGCATCCACGGCAAGGGCGAGAGCGTATGGCTGGGATTTTTCCTCTATGAGGTGTTGCTGTCATTCGCGAAGATTGCGGTACTGCGCGGTGATCTGGACTTCGAGGAGCGCTGCCACAAGGAGGCGACGCAGTTGCGTCGCAACCTCGACGAGCACGCCTGGGATGGCGACTGGTACCGCCGCGCCTGGTTTGATGACGGCACCCCGCTGGGCAGTTCGATCAATGCGGAGTGCACCATTGATTCGATCGCGCAGAGCTGGTCGGTGCTGTCTGGCGCCGGCAGCAGCGAGCGTGTCATCACCGCGATGAACTCGCTCGACCGCCACCTGGTACGTCGCGAGCACGGGCTGGTGCAGCTGCTCGATCCACCTTTCGATAAATCCGGTCTGGATCCGGGTTATATCAAGGGCTACGTCCCCGGCGTGCGCGAAAACGGCGGACAGTATACGCATGCGGCGATCTGGGCAGCGATGGCATTCGCGCGCCTGGGCGATGGCCAGCGTGCCTGGGAATTGTTGAACCTGATCAATCCGCTGAACCATGCCGACAGCGCGGAATCCGTTGCCGTCTACAAGGCCGAGCCCTATGTGGTTGCCGCCGACGTCTATGCCATTGCGCCGCATATCGGTCGCGGCGGTTGGACCTGGTACACCGGGTCTGCGGGCTGGATGTATCGACTGATTGTCGAATCCCTGCTTGGGCTCCGGCGCAGCGCGAACCGCCTGCAGATCCAGGCCTGCGTGAACGAGCAATGGGACGCCTACGCCATCAACTACCGATTCGGCACTACCGACTATCGCATTGAAGTCGTCCAGTCCTGGACGGCCGGCGCCAACGCTGGCGTTACCACCACGCTGGATGACGTCCAGCAAAGCGATGGCGGCATCGAACTGATCGACGACGGTATCCCGCATCGAATGCTTGTCCGCATCGAACGCGGCACTGCCCAGGGCGCGCCCCGCGCCCGGACGGTGCTGGGCGGGCATGCCGGTGATCTGGACCAACTCGTTTCCGTGGCACTCGAATCAACTGTACCTGGCGCAGACACGATCGCCTCGTCGCCAGTCCTGAACCTCTACTCCGGGAGTCAGCAGCGTGGACCCAACCCGCCAACTACATAGACTCGGCCAGAGTCTCTGGCTCGACAACATCAGCCGTCGCCTGCTCGACGACGGCACCCTCCGCCATTACATCGACGCCTTCTCGATCACCGGATTGACTTCGAATCCGAGCATTTTCGAGGCGGCCATCGCGCGCGGCAATGGCTATGACGCGTCGATTCAGGCGCATGCGCAGAAAGACAAGACCAGCGAGGCGCTGTTTACCGAGTTGGCCCTCGAAGACATCTGCCGCGCCGCGGATCTGTTTCTGCCGGTGCATGAAGCCACCGGTCACGTCGATGGCTGGGTGTCGTTGGAAATTTCACCTTTGCTCGCGCACGACAGCCAGGCCAGCATCGATGCAGCAAAGAAACTTCACGCCAGAGCCGCATGCGGCAATCTGTTCATCAAGATTCCCGGCACCCCGGAGGGACTGCTCGCTGCCGAAGAGCTTATCCTCGCCGGCGTGCCGATCAATATCACCCTGCTGTTTTCCAAGAACCAGTACCTGGCCGCGGCCAATGCCTTCATGCGCGGGATCGAGCGGCGTGTCGAGCTCGGCCTCGACGCGGTGGTCGATTCGGTGGCCTCGCTGTTCGTCAGTCGCTGGGACAAGGCCGTCAATTCGTTCCTGTCCGCTGACCTGCGCAATCGAACCGGTATCGCGATCGGCCACGAGACCCATGATGCCTATCGCGCCGTACTGGCCTCGCCGCGCTGGTTGCAGCTTGCCGAACTTGGCGCCAGGCCCCAGCGACTGCTCTGGGCCAGCACAAGCAGCAAGTCGGCTGATGCTTCGCCGACCTTGTACGTTGAAGCACTGGTAGCGCCGGACACCATCGATACCGTGCCGGAGTCCACTTTGCTGGCCTTGGCCGCAGATGGCCCTGTGAGTGCGATGACGGTGGCCGATAGCTCGGACGCGGCGTTTGTCCGCAAGCGGATTGTCGAGCTCGGTATCAATACCGATCGACTTTCCTTGCGCCTGCAGGAAGAGGGCGTGCAGCAATTCGTCTCGTCCTGGGAACAACTGATGCGCAGTATCGACGACAAGCGCAAATCACCTGCCCCGGTCGAGGCGGCCAGCACATGAATTCCTCGCCGAGCTTGGCTGGGCGATCGATCGCATCGGCTTCGCCCAGTGAACGTCCGCAGTGGCATGCGCTGCAACACCACCATGGCAGGACCGCCGGTCAGCACCTGCGCGACTTGTTCGCCAGCCAGCCATTGCGCGGCGTGCAATTCGCTGCCCAAGGCGCTGGCCTGTACCTGGACTATTCCAAGCAACGAGTCAGCGCAGAGACGATGGGCCTGCTCGGTGAGCTCGCCCGCGCCTGTGGATTATCCGAACGCATCGACGCCATGTTTCGCGGCGACCGCATCAATACCAGCGAGGATCGTCCCGCCTTGCACACCGCCCTGCGTGCGCCTGCCGGAACGCGAATCGAGGTCGATGGTATCGACGTCGTGCCTGCTGTGCATGCGGTGCTCGATCGCATGCAACAGTTCTGCGAGCAGATCCGCGACGGCAGTTGGACCGGTGCAAGTGTCAAGCCCATCCGCAACATCATCAATATCGGTATCGGTGGCTCCGACCTTGGCCCAGTGCTGGGTTTCGAGGCATTGCGGCAGTACAGTCGTCGCGATCTCGTATTCCGTTTCGTCGCCAATGTTGATGGCGGCGATTTTTGCGAGGCAGTGCGCGATCTAGATCCGACCGAAACCTTGTTCGTGGTCTGTTCCAAGTCGTTCACCACCGCTGAGACCTTGTGCAATGCGCATGCTGCGCGCGCATGGTGCCTGGCCGGTAATCGCAACGCATCCGCCATCGCGCAGCACTTCGTCGCGGTATCCAACAATGCCGAGGCGGTCGCGCGCTTTGGCATTCGCCGAGATCACACGTTCCCGATTTGGGATTGGGTCGGCGGTCGTTACTCGCTCGGATCGGCGATCGGCCTGACCACCATGCTGGCCATTGGTCCAGCACATTTTCGCGCGCTGCTGGCCGGGCTTCATGCCATGGATCAGCATTTCCAGACCACCGGTTTTGGTTCCAATCTGCCGGTCCTGATGGGACTGCTGGCGATCTGGAACAACAACTTCCTTGGCGCGCACACCGTCGCAGTATTGCCCTACGCACAGAGCCTGCGACGCCTCCCGGCGTATTTGCAACAGCTGGCCATGGAGAGCAATGGCAAGTGTGTGAGCATTGACGGCGTGCGCCTGAACTACGCCACAGGTCCGGTGTACTGGGGCGAGCCCGGCAGCAACGGTCAGCATTCGTTCTTCCAACTTATCCACCAGGGCAGCCAACTCGTTGCCTGCGACTTCATGGGATTTTGCAGCGCACTCAGTCCACTGGCAGATCAGCACGATGTGCTGATGGCGAACATGTTCGCGCAAGCTGAGGCGCTGGCTTTCGGAATGAGCGCTGACGAAGCGCGCGCCAACGGCATCGTGAATGCGCTGGTTCCGCACCGCAGCTTCGCGGGCAATCGTCCGAGCACAACGATCCTTGCCGAGCGGCTCGATCCCTACACGCTGGGCGCCCTGATTGCCCTCTATGAGCATAGTGTTTTTGTCCAGGGTGTGATCTGGAACATCAACTCCTTCGATCAATGGGGCGTGGAACTTGGCAAGTCGCTGGCTGCGCGTACAGGCGCCGAGCTGGCCAGCGCAAGCGAGCCGGCGCTGCGCCATGACAGCTCGACCAACACCCTGATCCAGCGCTATCGCCGACTGCGTGAGGCGGCGCGATGAGCGCGCGAATCAATCCACTCGCTGGCCAACCGGCACCGGCATCGATGCTGGTTGATGTTCCGCGCCTGCTCGCCGACTACTTCGAACTGGCGCCTGATCCTGCGCTGGCATCGCAACGGGTTGCGTTCGGCACCTCCGGGCACCGCGGCATCGCCAGCGAACGCGGATTCAATGAGGATCATGTGCTGGCGATCACCCAGGCCATCTGTGATTTCCGCGGTCGCGAGCACAGCGCTGGCCCCCTGTTCCTCGGCATCGACACCCATGCCCTGTCGGCTCCGGCAATGGAGACGGCCATCGAGGTACTCCGTGCCAACAGCATCAGCACCCTGGTCGCGCCGCGCGGCGAATACACGCCGACGCCTGCCCTGTCGCATGCGATTCTCGCCTACAACCGCGGGCGCACCGGGCAGCTGGCCGATGGCATTGTGATGACGCCTTCGCACAATCCACCCGAGCACGGCGGGCTGAAGTACAACCCGCCCCATGGTGGCCCCGCCGACTCCGCCACGACGGCATGGATCCAGACGCGCGCGAACCAGTTGCTCAGTGCTGGCAACAAAGACGTCAAGCGCGAGCGCAGCACGTCGGCAGGACAGCGCGATGGCGTCAGCGTTCATGACTATCTTGGTGCCTACGTCGCCGATCTGGATCGAGTGCTGAATCTCGATGTGATCCACAGCGCCGGTATCCGCATGGGCGTCGACCCACTGGGCGGCGCCGGCGTGCATTACTGGCAGCGGATCGCCGAACGCTATCGACTGCAGATCGATGTGATCAGCGACCAGGTCGATCCCGCATTCGGCTTCATGAGTGTTGATTGGGATGGCCGAATCCGCATGGACCCGTCCTCGGCGTGGACGCTGCAACGCCTGCTTGCCGTCAAGGACCGCTATGACGTCGCCTTCGCCTGCGATCCCGATCACGACCGCCACGGCATCATCACCCGCGCTCGCGGAATCATTGCGCCGAATCATTACCTGTGTGTCGCCATTGATTACCTATTCCGCAATCGCCCCTTGTGGTCGGTGCAGGCAGCCGTCGGCAAGACCGTGGTCAGCAGCGCCTTGATCGATCGCGTCGTGCACCAACTGGGTCGTACGCTCGTTGAGGTACCGGTTGGCTTCAAGTGGTTCGTCGAAGGTCTCCACGATGGCAGCTTGGCTTTCGCCGGCGAGGAAAGCGCAGGCGCATCGCTCGCTCGTCTTGACGGCGGCGTCTGGACCACGGACAAGGACGGCATCGTGCTCGCCCTGTTATCGGCCGAAATCACCGCGCGCAGCGGCCGCCAGATCGATGTGCTGTACCGGGAACTTGCGCACGATCTTGGCGATCCGGTAGCCGATCGCATCGAGGCGCCGGCAACGGCCGCGCAGAAGCAGAAGCTCGCCGGACTGTCGGCGCAGTCGCTGCTGCAAACCGAACTCGCCGGCGAAAAGATCGAACAGATCCTCGATAGCGCGCCCGGCAATGGCGCCGCGATCGGCGGCATCAAAGTGATCGCCGCTTCGGGCTGGTTCGCCGCCAGACCGTCGGGCACCGAGGATATCTACAAGATCTACGCGGAGAGCTTTCGCGACGGCACCCATCTGCAATCCATTCTGGCCGAGGCACAGGCCATGGTGGATGCGGCACTCGCTGCAGATGAGGCGCACTGATCATGTTCGAAGCCGACCATCGCCCCGCGCCATCGCGCCCTTGTTTGATCTCGATCAATTACCGGCCGACCCGTAGCCGCGGCGTACACCTAGACTGTGTCGGTGGATCCTTCAATGCCCCGCACTGATGCCCCGCCCGCCTTGCTCACGTTTAATGCCGGATCGTCGGGTATTCGCGTTGCGCTCTGCCAGGCGGGCAACAGACTCGAGCGCAATCTGCACAGCCAAGTCGATCGCATCGGCCTCGGCGGCAGCTGCCGCGCGTTCAGGGATCCAGCCAAGCGTCAGCCGTGCATTCGCAGGATGCCGAGCTCCGATCACCAGGCCGCGATCCTTCGGGTCTGTGTGCGGGTTGTCTGCAAAGATGAAGAGTTGATGATCACGCACGCCGAGAACGGCGCTGCGACCCCGTTGAAGCCGCCAGAGCAGGAGCAAGCCGATGTTGTTCACGGTAAAAACCAGCAAGTCCATTGCAGTGACCGCCGCCGATCTGGAGGCAGCCGTCCTTGCCAATCAGTTCGGCGTCATGCACGTGCACGACCTCAAGCAGACGATGGCCAAAAAAGGCGTCGAATTCAGTCGCGAATGCCGGGTCTTCGAGGTCTGCCAGCCGCTCCAGGCGAAACGCGTGCTGGAGGCGAACATGGGCGTTTCGACCGCCCTGCCTTGCCGCATTTCGGTCTACGAGGAGGATGGCAAGACCGTACTCGCCACCCTGAGGCCGACTCAGCTGTTGGCCATGTTTGATGCGCCAGACTTGAACAGCGTCGCCAGCGAAGTCGAGACGACCATGTTCAAGATCATGCGGGAGGCCGCCGCTGACGCGGCCTAGATGACGAACCCCGCCAAGCCACCCGCTGGCGTTGCGCCGATCCCTCGCGAAGTGGTCGCGAAACGACAGGCGCAGACCCTGGTGCTGATCCTGCTCACCGGGCTCGGCGTTGCGATCTGTTATCTGCTCGCGCTGCCGTTCCTGCCGGCATTGGCCTGGTCGCTCGCACTGGCGGTGCTGTTCGCGCCGTTGCAGGCCTGGCTCGAAGCCCGGCTCCGGCGTCCCAGCCTGGCTGCCTTGGTCGCGGTACTGGCGATCGGGCTGATCGTGGTGGTGCCGCTGACCTTCGTGGTGCAGCAACTGGTGCAGCAGACCGCGCACGGCGCGGCTGCGATCCAGGCAAAGGTGGAGTCCGGTGACTGGCGACGCGCATTGGAAAAACAGCCGCGCCTGGTGCCGTTGCTCGATAGCATCGAGGAGCAATTCGATGTACCAGGAACCACCAAGGAGCTGGCGACCTGGATCAGCACCGTCGCCGGATCGATCGTCAAAGGCTCGGTCTATCAGGTGATCGGTTTCTGCATCACCTTCTATCTGCTGTTCTTCTTGCTGCGTGACCGTCAGCGGGCGCTGCAAGCCCTGCGCCACCTTTCACCACTCAGCGATGCCGAGACCGATCGGCTGCATGATCGGGTGGGTAACACCATCCATGCGACCGTCTACGGCACGCTGGCGGTATCCGCGGTGCAGGGCTTGCTCGGCGGCCTGATGTTCTGGTGGCTGGGATTGCCGGCGCCCCTGCTCTGGGGCGTGGTGATGGCCTTGCTGGCAGTCGTGCCGGTGATTGGCGCCTTTGTCGTGTGGATTCCGGCGGCGCTGTTTCTCGCCATCGAGGGCAGCTGGGGCAAGGCCTTGATTCTCGCGCTCTGGGGCATGCTGGTGGTCGGCACGATCGACAATCTTTTGCGCCCGATCCTTGTTGGCAATCGCCTCAAGCTGCATACCGTACTGGCCTTCATCTCCGTGGTCGGTGGCCTGATGCTGTTCGGCCCCGCCGGGCTGATCCTGGGCCCGGTTGTACTGACCATCACCATGGTCCTGCTGGAGACTTGGTCCGACCGAAACCGTGCGGATGCAGCGCCGACCGTGGTTGCGGAGGATGGATGAGCCGCGTCGTCAACCCAGCCAAGGCAGGCCCAGCGAAGCTCGACGACCGGGCCTGGTATCTGTGTTCGGCCAAGGAGACGCTGCTGGCGCAGGCAACAACGGCTCAGGGGCTTTCGCCTGACGAGGTGCAACGCCGACGCGCAGCGCATGGCGAGAACCAGCTGCAGCAGGCCCCAGGCGTCAGCAGTTGGCACATTTTCCTGGCGCAATTCAAGAGCCTGCTGATCTGGATACTGATCGCTGCCGGCGTGCTCTCAGCGGTGCTCGGCGATGTGGTTGATGCAGTCGCGATCCTGGCGATCGTGCTGCTCAATGCCGGCATCGGCTTCTATCAGGAGTACAGCGCAGAGCAATCGATCGCCGCCCTCAGGAAGATGAGCACGCCGCAGGCCAAGGTGCGGCGCGCCGGCTCGCTGATCACGATTCCGGCGCTCGGCATCGTGCCCGGCGATATCCTGGTCCTCGAAGCCGGTGATCTGGTCGCCGCAGACGCACGGCTGCTCGAGTGCGCCGCGCTGAAGTGTGTGGAGTCGGCATTGACTGGCGAGTCCAACGCCGTGGACAAGCAGATCGCGCCACTGACAGCGGTGGACGCACCGCTCGGCAATCGCAGCAACATGCTGTACCTCGGCACGACCATTGCAGCAGGCACCGGCACGGCGGTGGTGGTGGCGACGGCGATGCGCACCGAGTTGGGCCGCATTGCCGGCTTGATCGACGACGCCGCAGGCGATGAGACTACACCGCTGGAGCGCCGCCTTGAGTCGTTTGGCCGCGTGCTGGTGTGGGCGGCACTGGCCATCGTGGCGATGCTGTTTGGCCTCGGCGCCTTGCGACAGACGCCGTGGTACGAGTTGGTAATGTCCTCGGTCAGCCTGGCGATCGCGGCCATACCGGAGGGCCTGCCCGCTGTCGTGACCGTAGCGCTCTCGGTCGGTGTGCTGCGCATGGCCAGGCGTCGCGCCCTGGTGCGCAAGCTGTCAGCAGTCGAAACCCTGGGCTCGACCAATGTGATTTGCACCGACAAGACCGGCACCCTCACCGTTGGCGAGATGACGGTGCGCGCGCTGCATGTTGCCGGAACGGGCTACACCCTGTCCGGTACGGGCTACGCGCCGGAGGGTGAAGTAGTGCGCGATGGCAAGCCGGTCAGCGCGGAACAAACCACCGCCCTGATCGAGCTCGCCACAGTGCTGGTCGCCTGCAACAACGCGCAACTCGTACACGAGGATGGCGACTGGACGGCGATTGGCGATCCCACTGAAGCGGCCTTTCTGGCCGCAGCCGGAAAGCTCGGCATCAATCGCGAGCAGATCGATCAGCAGCTGCCCAGACAATCTGAAAACCCGTTTGATTCCGATCGCAAACTCAGCTCGGTGATTCGGCGCACGCCGAGCGGAGCCAGCCGCGTCTACGTGAATGGCGCACCCGGCGAGCTGCTGGCGCGCTGCACACAGATCTACACCGGCGATGGCGTGCGCGCACTGAGCGACGCCGACCGCAGCGACATTCTCAAACAGACCTCGCTGCTGGCCCAGCAGGCACTGCGCGTACTGGCGTCGGCCAAGCGCGAGCTCGATTCCGCTAGCGAGCATGATCTCGACGCGGAGTCAGTGGAACGTGATCTGGTCTTCGTGGGTTTGAGCGGCATGCACGACCCACCGCGCGCCGAGGCGCGGCCGGCGTTGATCCGTTGCCGCGAGGCCGGCATCAAAGTGGTGATGATCACCGGCGATCACGCCGAGACGGCGATCGCGATCGCGCGCGTGCTTGGCATCGCCGGAGCGGATGACGTAGCCCTTACGGGCAGGGAACTCGACGCCCTGTCCGACGCCGACCTGCAACGACGGGCTGTCGATATACCGGTCTACGCGCGGGTCTCTCCTGCGCACAAGCTGCGCATCGTTCGTGCCTGGAAGGCCAATGATGCCGTGGTCGCGATGACCGGTGATGGCGTGAACGATGCCCCAGCGATCAAGGGCGCCGATATCGGCATCGCGATGGGTCGAAGCGGTACCGAGGTCGCCAAGCAGGCGGCGCAGATGATCATTACCGACGACAACTTCTCGACCATCGTTGCCGCAGTCGAACAGGGCCGCGGCATCTACGACAATATCCGCAAGACCCTGCAGTACCTATTGGCCGGCAATACCGCAGAACTCGCCCTGATGATGATCTGTGTGCTGATCGGTCTGCCGATGCCCTTGCTGCCCATCCATCTGCTCTGGATCAATCTGGTGACCGATGGCCTACCGGCTCTGTGCCTGGCCACCGACCCGATCGATCCGGATGTCATGAAGCAACGACCGCGCCATCGGGGCGAGCGAATTGCCGATCGAAACTTCCTGCTCATGATGCTATTCACCGGCATGATCACCGCCGCAGTCGCGTTCGCGGTGTACCTTTACGCCTTGCAGCATGGCTCGGTGGAGATGGCGCGCACTCAGGCCTTCGCTGTACTGGTGTTTGCCGAGCTGTTGCGTTCCTTCGGGGCGCGCAGTGATACGCGACCGGTCTGGCGCATTCCAGTTTTCAGCAATCTCAATCTGGTACTGGTTGTGCTGGTGACTTTTTCCCTGCAGATATGGAGTCAGCAAAGCGAAATGCTCAGCGGCCTGCTGAAGACCAGCTTGCTGCCCTTTGGCGACAGTCTGATTCTGCTCGGCCTGGGCACCATTCCACTGCTGGCACTGGAGGCGCTCAAGCTCATTCGCAATCGGCGCCGGGCCAGACGCGAAGTGGTCGTAACGCGATGAGCACTGCCTCCGACTCGCGGCTGATTTCATTGCGGATCTGGACGACCCTGGTCGCCGCCGTGCAACGATTCCTGAGCATCGAGGGCGAGGTGTGGGCCGGCGCGTTTGCCCACTATGCGTTCTTTTCGCTGTTTCCGCTGATCGTTCTGTTCGTGTCCATCGCTTCCCTCTTTGTCGAGCGGGCGGATGCCGCGACCGCGATCATCGACTTCATCGGCATCCATATCCCGCTTGAGGGCGAACAGCGCAGCTTCATTTTCAGCACCGTCTCCGGAGTGATCAGTGCGCGCGGCCCGGCCGGACTGGTCGCCATGCTGATGCTCGGCTGGTCGGCGATGCGCTTCTTCTCGACCCTGACTCGCGCCACCAATCGGGCCTGGGGCGTAGACGGCTACAACTGGTGGCGTTTGCCAATGACCAGCCTGGTGTTCCTCGGGCTGATGGCCGCGTCGGTGTTGATCAGCATTGCCGCGCCCATGCTTACCCAGCTGACCAGGGAAACCTTCTTTCCCACCCGAGGCTTCCAATCCTGGGTTCACAACCTGTGGAGCTTCTCGCTGCCGATGTTGGTGGCCTTTGTCGGTCTGACCCTGTTCTACAGGCTGGCGCCGCGTCGACGCACTCGGCTGTCCGAGGTGGTGATCGGCGCACTCGCCGCCACCGCCTTGCTCAAGGCATCGGAGAACGTGTTCGTGATCTACCTGACCCACTTCGCTTCGCTGAACGCAGTTTACGGCGCCTTCGGCGGCATCATTGCGCTGCTGCTGTGGATTTATCTCGCAGGGTGCATCTTCATCTTCGGCGCCTGCCTGTGCGCCGCCCAGGCGGAGGCGCGGATCGCGCGCGAAGCCGTGGTTCCACCAACCTGAGGGCAGAGACCACAATGAACGCTACGAGCCTGGACCGGAAAACCCTGTTGCACATCGACGCCTACTGGCGCGCGGCCAACTACCTTTCGGTCGGTCAGATCTACCTCTACAAAAATCCGCTGTTGCGCAGACCGCTGGAACACAGCGATATCAAGCCGCGCCTGCTTGGCCATTGGGGCACGACGCCCGGGCTGAATTTTGTCTACGTGCATCTGAATCGCATCATCAACGATCACCACGTCAACATGATCTACATCACTGGCCCTGGTCACGGTGGTCCGGCCCTGGTCGCCAATGCCTACCTCGAGGGCACCTACAGCGAGGTCTACCCACAGATATCGCAGGACTGCGACGGCATGCAGCGACTGTTCAAGCAGTTCTCGTTTCCCGGCGGGATCCCTAGCCACGTCGCTGCGGAAACGCCGGGCTCGATTCACGAGGGCGGCGAGTTGGGTTACTCGTTGTCGCATGCCTTCGGCGCCGCCTTCGACAATCCTGATCTGGTAGTCGCCTGTGTCGTCGGCGACGGCGAGGCCGAGACCGGACCACTGGCAACGAGTTGGCATTCCAACAAGTTTCTCAATCCGGTCTGCGATGGCGCGGTGTTACCGATCCTGCATCTGAATGGCTACAAGATTGCCGGGCCGACCGTGCTTGCGCGCATTCCACGCGACGAACTCGAATCACTGTTCCGTGGCTACGGCTATGCGCCGTACTTCGTCGAGGGCGATGAGCCGATGGCCATGCACCAGCTGATGGCCACCACGCTGGATGAGGTCTTCGCCGAGATCAGACGGATCCAGTGGGATGCGCGCACACAGGGATTCAAGCAACGCCCGCTGTGGCCGATGATCATCCTGCGCTCGCCCAAGGGCTGGACCGGTCCCGCCTGGGTGGATGGCAAACGCACCGAGGGAACCTTCCGTTCGCACCAGGTGCCGATGGGCGAGATGGACCAGTCGGATCACATCCAGATTTTGGAGGAGTGGCTGCAGAGCTATCGGCCGCAGGAATTGTTTGATTCCGAGGGTCGACTGGCCGCCGAACTGGCCGAACTCGCACCCAAGGGCCGGCGTCGGATGAGCGCCAATCCACATGCCAACGGCGGCCAACTCCTCGATGACCTGCAACTACCCGATGTTCGCGCGCATGCAGTGGCGGTGCAGGATCCCGGCGGCGTGGTCAATGAGGCGACGCGCGTGCAAGGCCGGTTCATCCGCGACGTGATCCAGATGAATCCGGAGAACTTTCGCGTGTTCAGCCCCGATGAAACCACGTCCAATCGTTGGGGCGCGGTGTTCGAGGTGACCAATCGATGCTCGACGGCAGAGATCCTGCCGGGCGATGACCACGTCGCCGCCGATGGGCGGGTCATGGAAATGCTCAGCGAGCATCAGTGCGAGGGCTGGCTGGAGGGCTATCTGCTCACCGGCAGGCACGGTTTTTTCTCTTGCTACGAAGCCTTCATCCACATCATCGATTCGATGTTCAACCAACATGCGAAGTGGCTGAAGGTATGCAATCAGATTCCGTGGCGGCGGCCGATCGCCTCATTGAATTACCTGCTGTCCTCGCACGTCTGGCGTCAGGATCACAATGGCCTCAGCCATCAGGACCCCGGCTTTATCGATCACGTGGTCAACAAGAAGGCCGAGGTCATCCGGATCTATCTTCCGCCGGATGCCAACACCCTGCTCTCGGTGACCGATCATTGCCTGCGCAGTCGCAACTATGTCAACGTCATTGTTGCCGGCAAGCAGCCTTCCCCGCAGTGGCTGGACATTGACGCGGCGCTGGCTCATTGCGCGGCGGGCATCGGCATCTGGCACTGGGCCAGCAGCGATCACGGCGAGTCCCCGGATGTGGTGCTCGCCTGCGCCGGCGATGTGCCCACGCTGGAAGTTCTGGCCGCAGTATCTCTGTTGCGCGAACACCTGCCCCAACTCAAGCTACGCGTGGTCAACGTGGTCAACCTGATGAAATTGCAGCCCGAAGCCGAGCATCCGCATGGGCTGAGTGACGCCGCGTTCGATGCAATGTTCACTACCGACAAGCCGATCATCTTTGCCTATCACGGCTATCCATCACTGATCCACCAGCTCACCTATCGCCGCCACAACCACGGCAATCTGCATGTCCGCGGCTACAAGGAAGAGGGCACCACAACGACGCCGTTCGACATGGTGGTGATGAATGACATGGACCGGTTCCAGCTGGTCATCGACGTGATCGCGCGGGTTGCCGATGCCGGCCCCGACGCGGCGAAAATTGTGCAGTTGATGGACGAGGGGCGCAGCAGACACAAGCGCTACATCGCCGAGCATGGTGAGGACATGCCGGAAATCCTGCACTGGAAGTGGAAAGCGGACCGCTGAACCGTGGCGGATTCTCGCCTACACCATGCGCATCGGCCGAGGCCGATGCCAGGAGAACAGCCCGCCAGTCTGCGCAGTACCGAGCCGCCTGCTATCGCGGTTCGGCCTGGACGAGGATGGCATTGCGCCTTTCAACGGCTTCTGCCCTGGCCACCGAGAGCGCAATATCAGCGGCAATGATGCAGTCCCGTTTGTCAGCGCCTTCGAAGGCATCACATTTCTCTTCGTCGACGCCATAACGCCCGTATGCCGCGGTCGCGGCAACTTCGTAGTCGGCCATGGCCGCTGCAATCATGGCCTCGGCACGCGCGTCACTGGATTTATCCGCGCTAGCCTGGATCGCGGCGACGGCATCTTCGGCAGTTTCGCTCGCCGCCTGATGGCAGCCGGCCATCATCAGGGCGAAGGCGACGATGATCGGGATCAGTAGGCTTTTCATGGGTCTGGTCCTCGCTTGGTATTGATGGAACGCAGACGCGCTACGCGTGCTGCCGTTGAGCAGGCCGATCCAGACGGCGCCGACGTGGTTGGAAACCCCTGCACACTGAACACCCTGCACTTTGAACAAATGACGACGATCAGGGATTCATTCTCGGTTTTGCGCGCGGTCCAGTCGGTGCGCTGGCCAACGCATGGACTCGCCGGCTTCGTCTGCTTTTCGACTCAACGAGACTGGCTGCGCAGCGGAGAGCCACAGCCGGCAAACCGGGTATGTGCAGTGGCGTACAGAGAATCCCGACGCTCCCGGCAACACTGAGGAACGAGGCTGCAACCGCACCCGTCTCGCGCCAACATGTGGCAATCATCGTGCCGAGGAAGGATCCAATGACCACGGCAACATCCAAGCCTGTTTCCAACGCACTGCTCGGCACCATGCCGGTGCGGGAACGCAAGCGCGTGATTGCGTTGTGCGAACCTGTGGACCTCGAGTTCGGTACCGTTCTGTGCGAGGCCGACGCGGCCTACGAATATGTCTATTTTCCGCTGAACAGTTTTATTTCTCTGGTGACCGAGGTGTCGGGCCATCCGCAGATGGAGATGGGGCTGATCGGTAACGAAGGCATGCTCGGCGCGACCCTGCTGCTCGGTGTCGAACGTGCGCCGCTGCGTGCTGTGGTCCAGGGGCCGGGCACGGCGCTGCGCATGCCGGCCTCGGTGCTGCGCGAGCAACTGGCCGAGAGTCCGCGACTGACCCGCACCGTGAGCAAATTCCTCTACGTGCTGTTGGCACAGTTGTCGCAGACGGCGGCCTGCACGCGGTTTCACGAGGTCGAGGCGCGCCTGGCGCGTTGGCTGTTGTTGACCCACGACCGCGCGCACGCGAACAATTTTCATCTGACCCACCAGTATCTTGCCGACATGCTGGGCGTACAGCGCAGTGCCGTCACGATTGCCGCGGGTGCCCTGCAACGACGCCGGTACATCCACTACACCCGTGGCGAGATCAACATCCTGTCGCGGCTGGGGATGGAGACAGCGTCGTGCGAGTGCTACTCCGCGGTCGTCAGCGACTACGCACAGCAATTTGGCTGAACGCGGGTAACCGTTCGGCAATCTGCCGGGTGGCCGGAAACCGGGCAGATTGCCCGTCTGTTCGGCAGCGCACAGAGAGAATTGCGCCGCTGCGACAGACTCGGAGTCAGCAGCGGCCGGTCGCAGTAATCTGGGCACCCCGCTCGGCGCTGCCCGGCCCAGGCGAGGGCAACACATGAACACGATATTCGCGACGTCCGCCCACTCTCCGGGTGCACTGCCCAAGCCGGGCAAGCCCAAAGCGCCCCACAAGCAGGGCGTCGGGCGGTGGCTTGCGGGCCTCGCTGCCGCTGCTGTGCTGCTGGCGCCAGCCGCCTGGGCACAGACAGTAACCATGGGAACAGCGGCCGATTTTGGCGTACTCGCCGGCTCGGCCATCACCAATACCGGCCCGACCATCATCAACGGCGATCTCGGCATCCATCCCAGCAACGCCAGCTCGGTGACCGGGTTCCCGCCCGGCGTGGTAAACGGCTCCACGCATTTCGCTGACGGCGTGGCGCTACAGGCCAAGAACGACCTGACCACCGCCTACAACGATGCCGCCGGTCGTACCTGCGGGGTCACGGTTTCTGCGGATCTGGGCGGATCCACCCTGGTGCCCGGCGTGTACTGCTCGGTTTCGTCGATGGGACTGACCGGAACGCTGACGCTTGATGCCCAGGGCGATCCCGATGCGGTCTTCGTTTTCCAGGCCGGCAGTTCGCTGACAACGGCAAGCAATGCCACGGTCGCCATGATCAATGGCGGGCAGAGCTGCAATGTGTTCTGGCAGATCGGCAGTTCGGCAACGATTGGCACCGGCACCGACTTCCTCGGCTCCATCCTCGCCCTCGATAGCATCACACTCAACACCGGGGCCAGCACCGCGGGTCGCGTTCTTGCGCGCAATGGTGCGGTGACACTGGACTCCGGCGAGATCACGGTCTGCACGCTCGCGCCGGCGGGGGCGCTGACGATCGAGAAGAATTTCAACCCGACGACGATCAGTGCGGGTGAGGTCTCAACGCTGACGATCATCCTCGGCAACCCGAATCCGACTGTGGCGACACTGACTGCAGACTTGGTCGATACGCTGCCCACCGGCGTGCTGATCGCCGCATTGCCCAATGCGAGCACGACCTGTGCGGGGGTGGGATCGCCCATTGCGCTGCCGGGTTCGTCGAGCGTCACCCTGCCTATGGGATTCAGCATTCCTGCCAGTGGCAGTTGCACCGTGACGGTAGACGTCAGTGCGGCGATGCCCGGTAGCTATGTCAATATCATCCCGGCGGGCGGATTGATGACCGACCTCGGTAACAATCCGGCTCCGGCACAAGCCACCCTGAACGTGCTTGTCGGCATGGGGCAGGTTGCGGTGCCCACCTCGTCCATCTGGGGTCTGTTCCTGTTGATCGCCGCTGTGCTCGCATTCGCCGCAATACCGGTGTGGCGGCGCTGATCCTTGTTCCGATGAAGATGGCGGCGTTCGCTACGTTGTCGGGCCGATACGCCCAACACTGACGCCGTCTGGATCGCCGGGCCGCGCGCACGCGCCGCAGCCCTGGCGCTTTGATTCCGCACCTTTGTCGCGGCTGGCCGCACTGCGGCCCGATCGATACCGCACGAAGTATGCGGAACGTGCCCGGCGATCGCAGATGGGTACGTTGGCGCACTGATCGATCAGTACCGACGGGTCTACAGTGACTGACAACCAGACGCTTCGCCAACGCACGCCACTGCGCCTGCCTGGCCAGCCACGGTTGCACAACGACACGGCAATCTCACAGGAGTCCCACATGACAAACACTACGAACAATCCAACCAATCTGAAAGCCGCCGTCAGCGAATTCGGCTCGAGCGCCTCGCGGGAATTCCATAACGTTCTCGAAGACATTGACGACCTGGTGAAGCAGACGACCTCGTTGACCGGCGACGAACTGGCGCGCGCCAAGGCCAAGCTCAGCGCACGCATCGCCTCGGCACGGGAATCGGTGTCGGGCATGGCGCATGATGTTGCCGGCCGCGCGAAAAAGGGCGCCAAGGCCACCGATCGTTATGTCCACGAGCAGCCCTGGAAAGTGATCGGCGCCAGCGCTGCCATCGCGTTTCTGGTCGGCTTCGCGCTGGCACGGCGCAACTGAAGCCATCGACGCTCGACTGCACGCGGGGTGGACTATGGACGAACGCAAGGTACCAGCTGGTGTTGATGAGTCAGTGACGCAGGCTGCCGCCATCAATCCACTGAGGGCATTACGCATTCTCGGCTCGGCCAGCGGTCCAATGCTGGCCCAGGCCGCTCTGCATACCGAGCTCGCGCGCGTCGAATGGGCGGAAGAGAAGTCGCGGCTGCTGCGGCTGGCGGTGGCCGCAGCGCTCGGATCGGCGTTTCTGCTTTGCGTGATGCTGTTCGCCGGCGTGCTGGTGATCGCGGTCAGTTGGGACTCGGTCTATCGCGTCGCCGCAATCGTCGCAGTGATCGTGGTCTACGCGATCAGCGCCGGTGTCGCCTGGCACAAATTGCAACAACTCTCGGCCCAGGGCGAACATTCGTTTGCCGCGACGCGGGAAGAGATCTCGGCCGACCTCGAAATGCTCAAGAGCCGGCTATGACACAGCGAGATGCCAACGCGCTGCGCGAACGCAGAGAAGAACTGCGTCGCCAACTTCGTGCGCAGCGCGAGCTGATCACGCGGCGCATCGATCCACCCGCAGCGGGCTCGGGCGAGTATCCGCGCAGCAACATCATGCGATTCCTGACGCAACGGCCACAACTGGCCGCTGCGCTGGGATCGATGGTGACTGCGAGGGTTTTGGGCCCGCGCGCGCTCAAGGGCCTCGCCATGGCATTGACCGTGGTCAGCATGGTGCGCGCGGCGCGACGCGGCCGGGCAGACTGATGGCTCGTTGAACCCGGAAGACACCCGTGATCTGGTGCAGAGGCGACCACCCTGCAGTTGCCGATCGAAATTCCGGCCGGTGCCGGGTTGAGCCGTCTGCCATCGCTGCCGAACCACAGGCAACCCGCGACGATTCCCGTTCTGCGTACTGACCGGCAAGAAGGAGGGCGCCGCTCCTGCGGCGCCTGGTCGACCGGCGCGATGGAGGGCGCCGCTCCTGCGGCGCCTGGTGGTTACCGGCAGGCCAGATGCAAACCTATCCCTGTGCGTGACGCGCAGCAGAATCCCAGAGCGGCCGCGCAGGAGCGCGGCCCTCCATCCGGCACAGCGTGGATCGATTGGACGCCGCCGCGCCTGCGGCGCCTGGCGGTTACCGGCGCGATGGAGGGCGCCGCTCCTGCGGCGCTTGGTGGTTACCGGCAGGCCAGATGCAAACGTATCCCTGTGCGTGATGCGCAGCAGAATCC
>JBBSLG010000033.1:0-55172 GCA_038255435.1 Lysobacterales bacterium | reverse complement strand
GATCTTCTCGCGAGCTGTCGATCATCTCGCTCGCCAGACTGCTGTGTATGGAACGAATCATCGACTTCACGCCAGCGGCGTTGCATACATTACGAAAACGGCTGGGAATATGCGAGTGAAAACAGGGGAAACGTCAGCCCCGAGGGGATTGCATAGAGCGTGGCTTGCCGCGCTGATCTTGATCTTACCCCTACGAGGATTGACCAGCTCCGCTGTTGAGAGCCATAGAGCGGGACTTGCCCCGCCGTCGTTGATTTTTTTGCTCCAATGGAAACTACGAACCACAACGAAACACGCCCGGCAACACCTGCTCAAATGTTGCAAAGAACAATCTCTGAACTGCGGAAGCCGCCGAGTCAATGATTCTTGGCAACGTCGACACAACTTCATCCGTGCATGCGAAGAAATGCTACGAAGCTTGACTTGACCCTTTCGTCTCTTACTTAAGCCGTTCTTGAGCGCCAACGGCGCGCCTCAAGCGAGCCCAGGGCAACGCCCTGGGTAAGAAAGCGCCACCGCAACAAGCCCTGAAGGGGCGATTCAAAACCGGGCTGTATCAACGCCGACCGAGGCATTGACTCGCCCCTTCAGGGCACAAAACGTCGCTCGCCGACTTCCCAGGGCGTTGCCCTGGGCTGAATTGAATTGCCCCTGCGGGGCGCGCCAAGCCTTAAGTATGCGCCATTCGTCTCTGACACGATGAGCGGTCGCTCCGACGACGCTGGCGCTGTTCGCGCGCCAGAACCACACAGACCCATCAACCAAGCCCCAATGGCAGATACAGCATGCGTGAATTCTCTGCGGCTTCACGAAAGCCATAGGCGCGATAAAATCGTGCGGCTTTTTCGTTCAACGCGTCCACCAGCAATACGCGCACACCGAGTTGTTCGCGCAGCGCGAGGCAACGCGCCACTGCATGCGCCAACAGGTAATCGCCATGACCCTTGCCTTGCTCGCCAGCGGCAATCGCCAGGCGTCCCATCCGGATCGCAGGTACAGGATAGTTGGGAAGCCGCTTGCGATCCGCTTCCTGCAAATCGTTCAGTAGAAGCTGCGCGGCAGAAAGACTGTAGTAGCCAAGAATGCGGCTGGGGTCATCATTGTCGACAAGGACATGACTGGTGCTGATGCCGTCGCGGTGATGCTGCGTGGCACGCTGACGGAGGTAGTCATCCAGCGTGGGTTCGCCGCACGCAAACCCTTCGCGGTCATGTCGCTTCGGCTTGAGCAGCTCAACAACGAGCACGCATCAGCCTCGGGCGACGCGAGCGAGGGCCTTTTTCAGCTTGGCGTTGGGCTGGAACGGAGCATCCAGAGCCTTCAGAAAACGCCGGCACTCTGCCGTCGAGAGAGTAACCGTCAGCTCGGCGGCCATCACGCTTTCAGCCTCGCGCAGCACCGCATCGCGAACAAAAGCGGACAGCGCCACGCCGCGCAGATCGGCAGCACGGCTGATCCGTGCCTTGTCCGCAGGGTTCAGGCGCAGGTCGAGACGGGCAGCAGCGGTCATAAGCATTCTCCTTGTACGGCATCATACCGTACACACTCGCCGAGCGAAACCTGCGCAGCCGGCAGGGGACTTCGTGCCGTTCATTGCCAGATCATGCCCGTAGGGTGAGGTGACATTGAAAGATTTGACACAATGTACCCGCGGCCGTACTCCTCGTCGTTCGATACGGCAAATCATGGTCAGCACAATGCTACACAGCTAGACCTGCCCCTTCGCCGCGCGTTGCCCGGTGCGGCATGTCGTACCAGAGCGTGAACAGCAGCGCACCCTTGAGCAGAAATTGATCCGCGTGCCGCGATTGGCTCATGCGGTAGAGGATGCGCTCCAGCGCGAATCGCACCAGCACCTGATTGAAATCGACACCCTGCGCTTTGGCAACATTGAGCAGGCGTGCACGGACGGAAGCTGCACGGTTCGGATTTGCTGGGTTCATCCGATGCTTTCCAGATAGGGCCGCATCACGTTGGCCACGCGGCAGACCTTGGCGAAGCGCCAGATCTTATCGACGGATGTCTTGTTGCGGGCCCGGGCGTCCTTCAGAGCCTCCAGAGCCACGTCCAGGCCGATCTTGTTGCGGTGCTTGAAGCAGTCCGCCACGGTCTTGGCCACACCGTAGACGCGGAACTTGACGCCATCGCGTTCAACTTCCTCGACGCCCGCCGTGTAGGCTTCGCCGGTGAACTGCACCATCTTGATCGGTGGATAGTCGAACCGTGGGGCATGGCTGCCGCGCGGCATGGCAATCCAGACCTGACGCGGCAGTTGGGTCGTCAGCTCAAAGAACTGCAGCGCGGTGAGCAGGCAGAACACGGCTTGCGGCACCTTGGTGGCAACGGTCACCAGACTCTCGTGTTCGGATCCCTGGGCGTCCGGCAGGCGGTACAGGCCACGTCCAATCCGCTCCAGCAGACCAGCGGCGATCAGGCGCGTCAGGACGACCCGAGGCGCATCGATCGCGTCCAGGTCACTGGCGCGCAGCAGCCCCTTCTGTCCGACCAGATCGAGGACACGCTGGGTGTGCGTATTGGCGAGCATGGCTGCAGTATGTTCCAATACTTCGTCGAATACAATTTTTCGAAGAAGTATTGGAACATGGCCATCTAGGCCTGGCTGAAGGTTCGAGGGCCGAAGAGCCGGAGGCGGCCGCCATGAATCGCCCGGCGTTGGATGGAGGGATTCGTGCGGGTTGCCGGCCACCCGTTACCAAGACGCTGTAGTGCCCAAAGCCATGACACTGTTTTTGTTCAGTTCGATCAGGGCGCGCGCGGCGCAACGCACAGAGTGCGCCGAGCCGAGACACTACTCTCTGCACTTCAACTATATCGGAGACGAACATGGAACAGCTTTTTGGCGGCGGCATCCTGTGGACCTTGCTGATCGGATTCATCGCCGGCCTACTCGCTCGCGCACTGAAGCCCGGTAACGACAAGCTCGGCTTCTTCCTGACGATCATTCTCGGCATCGGCGGCGCGCTGCTCGCCCGCTTCGCCGGCCTGCAGTTCGGCTGGTACCGCGCTGACGAACCGGTCGGCTTCCTCGCCGCCGTGATCGGCGCGGTCGTGCTGCTGGTGATCTACGCGCTGGTTCGCCGAAAGAAGTAGGGGCCGCACAAGAAGCCGGGCGGCGCTCGAAGCGCCGCCGTAGCTGGGTGACGCGACGGACCAGGTCGGCCTTCGGCGAAGATGACGCAAAGCCATGACACCCATGATTCCGGTCGGTACTGCGGATGTCTCAGGCCGAGTAGCTAGGACTGGTCGACTTCAGCGGTCGCCGGATTCGCGCCGATAAACGCGGCGCCATTGTCGGGCCGGCGCCGGCAGTGTTGGCGAGGCTCGGCGCACGCAGCGCTGGCTGGACGCGGCACGTCATGGCGGTGGGCTCAGGCTTCGGCCGCGCGATCGGAGATGTCGATAGCCTGATCGAGAAAGCCCGAGCGATGGGCCAGTGTTGGCTGCGCGGCATCGGCACTGCACGGATGCTAGGCAAGGTGGCCGGCTGAAACCACCCGGCGTCGCACTGCTGGCGCGGACGCGCAGCGAGTGCTGTTCCCATGGCGCCCGCGCGCAGATGATCCGTGACGGCCGCCTTCTACTCCAGGCTCCAGAACGGAATGAAACGCGGCTACTCGGCAGCGCGCGTGTCATTGGTGTCCGGCGCCACTGTGATGCAGAATGTGGGTGTCCGGTTTTCATGCACGGCTACCGTGTCAATAATTCGATTCGACTCGAAAAGAAAGTGGGTGTCCCGATTCTTTCGCCCGATTCTTTCGCCGGGACTGAATCACTCGGACTCGAAGCCGTCCACGAAGCGCACGAGGCAGGGGTTGTCTGTGCGCTGCACAATCACATCGTCGGCTGTGATCGAGTTGAAGCTGCTGCCCACAACGATCCAGCCGGTATCAGCGGTGGCGAGCGTGGTCAGTACGCGCGCCGGCAATAGCGCTGTCGGTTCGGAGCACGCCACGCCTTCGCTATCCCAAGCCGTCAGCCACAAAGGCGAGGGACCCGGGTTGGGTACCGGGAAGAGCGATGTCGCGAGCAGCGCGCCGCCATCGGTGGAGGCCACATTGTTGCTGAGCGCCCCCGTGGCGCCCACAAAACTCCGTGCCCAGGCCAGTGCGCCTGTCGTCGCGTCGAACGAGAGTGCGACCGAATCGAACGCACTCGTTGGGCTGAACACATTGGATATTCCCGAGGCAACGATGCGATTGCCAACCAGCATGGCCGACCGTGGCGTCATTGATCTGCAAGGATTGGTCGTGTCCACGGCTGGCCAGGTGGCTTCCCAGAGTGGCGTGCCAGTCGTCGCATCGAACGACCAGAGACGCAGCGAAAAGAGCCCGCACGTAGTCTCGTCATCGGCCCAGACCCGCACCGGGTCGCTGCTCAGCAGGAAGGCGCCGCTGAACACCCCGGAGGCGGTGTCGCCGTCTTCAAACCGACTCCACACTTCTGCGCCCGCTGCATCCAGAGCCACGGTCCACCAGCCCGGTGGAGATGGCGAAACATCGGCACTGCCACTGATCAACAGCCCGCCATCGGGGCGCGGCAGTACCGAGCTCGCCTGCGCTGTCCCGGACGGCGGCGACCAGATCCGGTCCGGCAGAGGATCCCCAGACGCTGAGAACGAGACCGCTGCAAAGTCGCCAGCTATCCCCACCGGAATGCGCCACGCAGCACCAGCCGCGTCCCAGATCGGCGCAGCGTCGGGCCCAAAGCGTGCTTCGTCGTTGTCCAGGCCAGCGCGCGTCCGCGACCAGAGGATTTGTCCTTCGGGACCGAACGCCGTGACGCGAAGGTTGGATTGAATGCGGCCCAGCACCAGCGCCTCGCCATCGGCGTTCAGCGCGAATGCCACCGGACGACTTATCTCCGGCTCGTCGCTCGCCCAGGTCAATGCACCCTGCGCATCGATCCGCAAAAGCACCGCACGCGGAGTCGAGCCGCCCTGCACACTCGAACTGGTGAGCACCCAAAGATCTCCGCCCGAACCGAGCTGCGCAGCCACGGCATCGTCGGTCCGACCATCGAAATCCCAGATCAACGGCCACTCGGCACCAGCGGAGGACGCGCCCATCGCGCATACCACCGCCAGCCAGACGCCACATCGTCGCACCGTCGCTCGCGGCATTGATCGACCTCTCTCGGAGACAACATCTCGCCGCACTGACCCGAAACGCCTGGTTCGTACCGGACATCCCGTCATTGCGATCTGCTTACGCCGAAGCACCGTTCCGGCTGACTTCGGTCGCGTTCTTGGAACCTATACGCAATTTGGCAGGGCAAACGACACAGCCGTCGCTTGACCGTTTGGCAGATTTGGAATTACCCCACACAACCACAACAACGGACACCCATGCTCCGCATCCGATTGAACCAAGCCGTGTCCATTCGGTCAGCTTCGACGCGGTCACTGAGTGTTTCGACAGGTCTTTAGGCACAACCACGTACACCCATGCTCCGCATCCCATTGAACCAAACCGTGTCCATTCGGTCAGCTTCGACGCGGTCATTGAGTGTTTCGACAGGTCTTGAGGCACGAGGGCACAACCACGGACACCCATGCTCCGCATCCCGTTGAACCAAACCGTGTCCATTCGGTCAGCTTCGACGCGGTCATTGAGTGTTTCGACAGGTCTTGAGGCACGAGCGCAAACTTCGTCGCGCTCAGGCCATGATGGCCTCCGCCAGTGTCGTCGCGTCGACCGGTAGATCTGGCCCAATCTGCGATGGACGGGCCCGGCGGCGATTTCGTGCGAGTTCGCTCAGTGACCTGGCAGTGCCAACCTTCTTGCCGTACCGATGCCTCGCAACCAGTTCTGGCCCATCGCCTTGGCCTTCTCAATCAGGCTGTCGACTTCGCCCATCGCCCGGTGAAAACCTGACCCTGTGGCCAGGACCTGGTTCTGCCATTGCTCTGGCATGCGGCCCAAGCGGCGCAGTGCCATCGGAATCGGTCCGGAAATCGCGCCGCGTTTACCAGCTCGAATCTGCCGGCCAGTGAAGTCGAGCAGTCCGAGATACTCAGACTGGCTCATGCGCAACACCGAAAGGCCGCGGATGCCTGAGAGTGCACCGAGCGGAACCTCGGCGTGCTTGGGTTCCCGTTCGATTTCCTGGAGGCGGGCTTTCGCACTGGTGTGGCTGGAATCTTCGAGCGTATCGCACATCCCGGCGCGCACGGGATTGAGGTCAACGTACGCCATTGCCGCCAATACAGCTGTATCGTCGAGCAGGACTTGGGATCTGAACCTCCCTTCCCAAAATCGTCCAGTGCAGGCGTCTTCCCGGTTGGCACGTCTCGCAATCGGCTCAGACAAACACCTCATGAACCACGATAGATCGGACAGTCGAGCACGCAGCAGCGCGATTCGATCGGCATGGGCGCTCAGCACGACGACGCGAATCTCCGGGTTCAGATCCCCGCGCGGGAAGAGCCGCACCCAACGTTCCGCCACCTCCCGATCGCACCAACCTGCCGCAACCTCGGGAAGCAATTGCACGACCACGTGCAGATGGTTGCTCATCACTGAGTACCCCCAGAGACTGACCGAAAAAATGCCTGCCAACGCGTGCAGTCGATCCTCCACCCACTGCCGGCGATGCTCAAAGGAACGGCCGCTGAAACGATCCTCGCCGCAAAGGAGAGCCCGTCGTACACAACGCGAAACGCAGTGATAGAGCCCAGGCGCGCCCGGCGGAACCAGCGATGATCGTGGGTAGGTCATGGCAACCACGATGATCGGATCAGAGGGCGAAGTCAGTCGGATGGATGCGTAACGTGGGCTGGGAGATGTCGCAATTGATGGGTGTCCATGTTCGAGGTCGGTGCGCGAGGTCGGTGCGCGCGCAAGCGGCGGGCGATACTCGCGCGTGTGACAGCCGCGTTGCTCGCCCGCCTCGTTGAGGCCGCGCGCCGATGGCGATGGGTCCGCGGTAGTCGGCGCGCGCCTGCGGGTTCAGCGCGTATGCCACGATGGTGCATTATTTCGGTCACCGTGCCGCTGCGCCAGCGATGGCCCCGAGGCTCGAACCCCCGTCAAAAAAATCTATCCACGCATATCCATGCATTCGATCTGACGCAGGGCTCTCAGCGGCTACGGGACGGTTGAGTAGTCGAACTCCTGGAATGGGTCGACTTCGCCTTTCAAGCACTGCCACTCGAAGTCGTATCGCATAGCAGGCGGGAAGTTAGGAAAACGAACCCGGAAATAGCCGCCGATGCCGCTCTCCATGCCGTCGCCTCTGCCCTCAAAAGTTATGAAGCCGTCACCGGGCGAGAAATCTTCCGTGTTGAACTGTGCTGACAGCACGACGAGCAACCCGCAACAAGCATCAACCATGTGTTCAAAGGTGGCTTCATCAAACTTCGCGTGGCGATCATGCTTCGTTGTGTTGTAGGCCCGATACCACGGCGGTGATGCGCCAGTCGTCCATGCGGAGAACGGCATTCGGACTGCCTGCGTTCCGCTCCAACTGGGTACCTTGACCTCGTACGCGGACAGTTGATGGGTCCGTTCCACCTTTTTGTAGTCCCCCATGTTCCAGTCGCCCGGTCTTGCATAGCCATTCTCCGAGAGAATCGCCTTGCAGTTCGCCTCAACCTCGACACACGCGCGGAGTAGTAAGGCGTGAATTCGATAGGAGTAGCACGTGAGGTTTTTGTCTGCCGGCTCGACATAGTCGAACAACTCGCGAAGGTCCTTCAACAAGAGCAAGAATGCACGAACATAATGCTCAGGTGAGCTAGCGAACCTTGGATGAGTGATGTAACGCCCGTTGCCGCTTGAGGCGTAGCTCCCGTTAACAAACTGTCGACATGTCCTACGGTACGGGCGATTGACTGGCATGGCGGCTCCTGTGATTGCAGACGAGCACTGCGATAGGCCGCTCCCGCCCGGCAGCGTTTGGTTTAAACGACACACTTCCCCGGCGGTCGGCTTGAATGATAGTTAGGGCGCACCAAACAGGCAGCGAAAATAGCTTTGCAAGGCAGGACCTTCGTCCGGCCGAACGTGGACGATGTGACCCTTGCCCAGCGCGATGAAAGGAAACCTCTGTGATTGTGCGCGCTGCGCGTTGCTATCCAGCGTGGTTGCGATGGTGAAGGAGCAACCCGATGTACTGGACAGAGTGAGGATGCTCTTAATGAAGCGCGCGATGTTCGGCTCTGACGGTACCTGGACCAAGGCTGTGACCTCGGGAATGGCGGCATCGCTGGACACGGCATCCGGTTGCTCTGGAACCAACTCACGCAGGACGACAACCAGGCGCTCCAGTAGGTCGCCCTCCCGCAGTGAATGGGGATCTTCGTCGATAGACAAGCGAAGTAGACTCACATGTGCGCCCTAACTGCCATTCTGTCGCCGAATGCAATGTAGCAGCGGGAAACATCCGATCGTTCACCCAAGGCTACTTCCAGCGCCTCTAAGTTGGGGATACAGGTAGGGATACAACGTTTTTCGACCCGCCCACAAACCCATTGATAGCGCGGCTTTCCGCCATTAGTTCGGGTTTTCTCTTGGCCCCTCCGCACCCCGCCCCGCACCCACGCCCCTATAATCCAAGGCTGCTCCGAGTCTAGGTAGTGAACTGGCCCTGTTCAAGCCGTTGGGCAACGCTTCTCACGAACTGCAGCCGGTTGCCCAGCGAGTAGCGTGTAGCCCGGATGGAATGGGTGGAATCCGGGGCTCTACCGCTTGAGCCCGTAGCCTGTCCCCGGATTGCGCTGCTTCGCAGCTTCATCCGGGCTGCGCTCTGCCCTACTGCTTCGGAACCGGATGATTTCGCTTGATGTTCTGTAAGGTTTCCAACCGGGCTGCGGCAAACTGGGTGGCGACGGAGTGGGGTTCGAGCTTGCGGCGCATGGCGACAGCGCGTGCATACTCCTGGCGGGCGCGATCTGATTCTGCTGTCCCCTTGTGGGCGAGCAAAACTTCGGCGAACCATTGCAGCCGAAGCGCGGCTTCGAAGCTCTCTGTGCCGGCCATCGACTGACGATCAAGCTCGGGCAGCAGTCCATCCATCAGCCAACCCCAGAGCAGGTCGTGCTCAAGCTCGCGCCGGACGGCGGGCGAAAGATCCAGAGCTTTCTGGTCGCCATCGACGAAGCGCAATTCATTGATCGGGCGTGCAGGGACCGCAACGTCCTTGCCGGCAATGCCCAGCGCAGTTCGGCCCAGTTGCTCGATCACCGCCGCTTCATCCCTTGCTGCAATCGTGCGCGGATGGTCGGCCCCGAGCAGGCCGCTGCGAAGGGCGTGCATTATCGTCCAGAATCGCCAGGCGCGATCCGGATCGTTTTCGCGAAGGGCGATCAGTGCCAGTCCTCGCAATGCCGAAGCCATGAACTCGGCTGCCGTACTCCGCGGCCTGTCTTCATTGTCGGTTTCGCGGTAGGCGTGGGCGTTTTCGTCCAGCGATGACTGCCACTGTTCGCTAGCCTCCTTGTACTTGTGCTGTTCGCTCAGCACGACGGCAAGCCGGTCCTTGGCCGAGCGCACCAGCAAACTGTCGACATCCACCGGCTTGAGCAGGGCGCGGCGGTAGCTCGCTTCGGCAGCGGGCCACTGCCGCAGCGCTTCATGCGCGCTTGCCAAGCGCATCAGGACGGCCAGGCGCCGTTCGGAGACCGCACCGGTCTGGTCGTCAATGCGCAGCGCGCGCTCCAATAGCTCTACTACGCGCTTGGGATCAGCAAACGCGCTCGGCAGTATGGACCGCAGCCGCAGAACTTCGACCAGGGCAGAAGAATACCGGCCTTGCCGCGCCAGCAGAATCGCGGTCGCGCGGGCCAGCAACTTTTCGGCGCGCTGGGGATCATCGTTTTTCAATGCGAGGTCGGCTGCCATGGTGAGCAGGCGCGCGTGCTCCACGGTCGCGACCTCGGGCTCGGCCACACCTTCGCGTGCCGCGGAATAGGCCAGCAGTTGATCGACAGACTTGTGCTGCTGCGCGGGCGGGTCGACGAACCAACCCATTTTCAACAGTTCTTCAACCTCCTGGTAAGGGACATAGGCGATACCCTGGGCGTCGGTGCTTTCTGACAGACGCACAATCCGGGCAAGCACGCGCGCGCGCTCGTCAAAATCGGTCGATTCCAGGTTTCTTAGACGCTTGATCTCGGCGTGATTTTTGGGCAGGCCAAAGCGTACGCTGCGCGCGCCAACCTGCTGCGCGAAGACGTCCGAAATATCCCCGAACAGACTCACCATTGCATGCACGGGAATGGATCGGAAACGGAACGTGACCGCATGATCTCCCAGCGCTTCCAGACCAGAAAACGTGAACGGGCCGAGCGCCGCGATATCCCGGGCCACACGTTGCACCGGAACGTTCTGAACATTCAAGGTGATCGGGGTATCCAGACCGATCGCACGATTGGCCTCGACACGTGCCCGCAGTGGCGGGCCACCGGACGGCCAGGCGACTACGGCCTCGTCGCCATCGATCGGCAACATCTGCTCAGTGCTGCGCTTTTCGCCCAGCTGCAGATTCAGGTATACCTGCCCATCTCGTCGCAGCAATGCAATTTCGAGTCCATTCGGCAGCGACTCCGGATTCTCCGTTTGCTCAATCGGATCGATCGCGACCCGCGTGGCAAATTGATCGCCGCACATCTCGAACTGGCCGTAGGCCGGCACCTGTGTGGGTGTTTCCGCGCGGCGGACATGCAGGATCAGCGGCTGCGCGCAAAGCTCGATCAGGTACGGAGCCTCAGCCGCCGCCTCGGTTTCAGCGCCATCGACGGGGAGGCAAACAAGGCAGGACACCAGCACCGCAAGCAACAACCGCTGAGCATTCTGGATCATGAGCTTCACTCCAAGTTTTGCTGCCTGGGCGCGATACTCGGCGATTGTAATGCAGAGCGGTCGATACGAGGCGAGGCGAGCCGATGGCCGGAGTCACGGCCGGAGCAAATGCAAGGAAAACTGGGCGCCCCGCCATATTCGCAACGTAGCGACTCATACTCGGGGGCGCGAGCGGATATCAAGTCCGCATCGGCGCTCGCGCTGGCCGAAGCGTCACCTACGGCCATGAAGAATGCGGTCGACCAGGTTTACGGGTTCACAGACTCCGCTGTGCAGGGTTCAGCCTGTGCTTCCGCGACTTTGTGCGTTATCTTCGCCTGCGCTGTGCATGCAGCGAACCCTACCACTCAGCCCCCTCGCTCCGATAAACAGCCCTCGCTATGCACGCACAGATCACCCTGACGATCAGCCAGATTCATGAGCTGCTGCTCAATGTCGCTACCGTACGTCCGGTATTCATCTGGGGGCCACCGGGCGTAGGCAAGAGTTCTCTGGTCGAGCAGTTTGCGGCATCGCTGGGGCTCGAGTGCGTTGCTCTGCTGGGTTCGCAACTGGCGCCGGAAGATCTGATTGGAATCCCCAAGATCGAAGGCAGTGTGAGCCGATTTTATCCGCCTTCAATGATCGTGCGTGAACGCGAGTTCGTGCTGTTCATCGATGAGCTGAATATTGCCTCGCAGGAGATTCAGAAAGCGTTCTACAGCCTGATTCTGGAAAAACGCATAGGCGAGTACCGCCTGCCGCCCGGATCGATCATCATCGGTGCAGGCAACCGCGCGCATGATGCGGCACTCGCCAAGCAGATGCCCAGCGCGCTGGTCAATCGAATGGTGCACGTACATTTGAAGGCCTCGCATCGGGAATGGCTGGACTGGGCCAATATGCAAGGCATACATCCCTGGGTGCTCGATTATGTGCGCGCACGGCCGAGCCAGCTTGCAACTGAAGTTCCACCGACCAAGGAGGAGCCCTTTTCGACGCCGCGCAGCTGGCATGCGGTCAGCGACACCTTGCATGCCTTTGGTGATGACATCGCTCCGGACTTTCTTGACGCCGTACTGTTCGGAAGCCTCACTCGCGACCACGCCGTGGGGTTCAAGGCCTTTCTGAAGCAGATCCGCAATCGGTTCAGCGTGCACAAAATTCTCAAGGGGCAGGAGCCTTGGCCAAGCGCTCCGGAAGATCGCGATCTCACCTACTTCCTGACCCAGAGTCTGCGCGACCTGCTGGTGAAAGAACTGCCTGAGCGAGAGAGTCAGCTCGGCCGGGAAAGTCGCGAACTGGCGCAGTTGGCGAAAGCGGCGCTGAAAACTCTGGCACGCATCGACGGCGAACTCGCCCAACTCGTGTTGACAGAGAACGACGCCGGAAATCGCGTGGCGGACTGGTTTGTGTTGGAAATTGCCAAGGAGCTGCCGCGCCTTATGCAGCAGAAAACCACCGATGAGCAAAAGTAGGGGCGCAGCGCGCAAGCCCAAACCCCATGAAGTCGCGCTGACACAGATTCAGGCGCACTATCTGCTTGGACCGGTGGTGGAAAAGGTGGGTTTTCACGCGATTTCCAGATATCGACAGCTCGAGCTGCCGCGTGCGGCCTACTGTCAGATTGAGGGTGAATCAGCGATCTATTTCGACGATGACTTGAAGCTGGACGCTCCACACTGGCTCGGTGTGTTCGCGCTCGCGACCCTGGTGCTCGCGGTCGGGGGACCGCGACGACTGCCGATTCCATCCAGGCTGTCCGATCTGGCGGCCCAGCTTGCTGCACTGTATTGGTGGCATCAGTTGAGAGTGGGTGCGTTGCCCGAGCACTTCGAACTGCCTTCGGAGTTGCTGCAGTGGGGTCGGCACCCGGTGCTGGAAATTGCCCCAGACTGCGCAGCGAGCCGCCGCACGAGGTCTTGGAGGGCGCCTGGACGTTGACACGATCGGCGTCGCCATTGATGCTCCCCGGAAGACAGATCACTTACTTGGGCCCTGCGGGACACCAGACTGTCGATCATGAGCAGCGGTTCGCACAGGCATTGGTAGACAACGCCAAGCGTGCCTTGCAGCTGCAGTACGAAGCGAACAATGCCACTCGCCCCGGTAGCAATCCCAACAGCACTGCCGCCGTCGCACGGCGGTGGTTGATTTCCCACTACCCGCTGCTGGGATCTTTGCTGACACAGTTCGAGCTGGTCGAGGACGCCGCCGTCTGCGATCGAATGGATATATCAATCGCGGCTGTGTTGATCAGCACCGGCGAAATCTTCATCAACCCACGGCGCCAACTGAATCTGGAGCAGGCCAAGTTCGTTGTGGCCCACGAAGTACTGCACGCAGGCCTGAACCACAGCAGCCGCAGGCGTGGGCGCGACCCCTACCTATGGAATGTGGCTTGCGACTTCGTCATCAATGACTGGTTGGTGAGCATGAATCTGGGTACCCCGCCCGACAGTGGATTGCTGTACGACGAGGAGTTGCGTGGCTGGGCTGCCGAAGACATCTATCTCCGGCTCGCTGGGGATTTGCGCGCGCGTCGCCGCCTGCGCACCTTGCGTGGCGACGACGTCGATATGCTGGACGAACGGCCGGGGAAGTTTTTCACCGATCGCGAAGAGTTCTATCGTCGCGCCCTGCTGCAGGGGCTCGACTATCACCAGTGTTCGGGGCGCGGCGTATTGCCGGCAGGACTGGTTGAGGCGATCCGCACTCTCAATCAACCCGCAATTCCTTGGCAGGCCAAGCTCGCCGAATGGATTCAGGAGCGTTTCCCCTTGCCCGAACGGCGACGCAGTTGGGCAAGGCCGTCGCGACGGCAATCGGCAACCCCGGACACCCCGCGTCCGCGCTTCGTCGAACCTGATGAAGATCGCACCACGCGCACTTTTGGCGTGATCATCGATACCAGCGGATCAATGCAACGGGATGATCTGGGCAAAGCATTGGGTGCGATCGTGACGTACTCGCAAGCCCAGGCGGTCAAGCAGGTGCGTCTGGTCTACTGCGACGCGCAGCCCTACGATGAAGGTTACGTATCGATCGATTCGCTTGCATCGCGAGTGCAGGTGCGCGGCCGCGGCGGCACCGTCCTGCAGCCTGCGGTCAATCTCTTGCAGGGACAAAGAGACTTCCCGGGAGATTGCCCAATTCTGATCATCACCGATGGCCTGGGCGAGACGGAATTGCAAGTAATGCACGATCATGCCTTCCTGGTCAGCGCAGGCATGCGGCTGCCGTTCGTCACCCGCAAACCAGTTTTCAATATGACTTAGGCGACGAACCGGAAGCCTGGTTCATCGCGGCGATGGGCTTGCCGCTTCGTTGAGCAAGTAGCCCGGAGGCGGATTCAGCGATCCAGTCGCTCGACTTCGGACAGGCGTCCATCGATCAGCAAGAGCAGGCGGTAGTCGCGGGATGCACCGGCGTCGTAGATCCATTCTTCGCGGCGGAGGACGCGCAAGCGGGCGTTGCCTTGGCCATCGCGTTCGGTCAGGTCGGCGTAACGCTCGTTGCGGCGCATGGGCTGGCCACAGCGGGCGATGATCTCGCCATTGCTGAGGCCGCGCGGCAGGGCGTCGAGCTTGCAGCGTTGCGGTATGCGATCGAATCCATAGCCGAGGTGTTCTTCGTGCTGCAGGCGATCGTCGCGAAACACCAGACGCTGCAGGAAGCGATTGCTGCCGAAGTTGTAGAACCAGACCTCGACGCTGCGCTCGACGCGTTGTTCCTGCGGCCCACTTTCGCCGAGTATCAGCCATTCGCTGTATTGATCGATCCAGTACGGTTCGCCGCAGCGCTCGCGTACCTGCAGGGCGTGATCGCCGGTGCCGACCAGGCGGCCATTGCAACGCAGTGCCTGCGCCGGGGTTGCGAAGGCAAGTAAAAGCAACAGAAAAAAGCCAGGCAGTAACTTCATTCCGGTTTCCGCAAGTGAGGGCTGGCCGCAGGATATAGCAGGGAGTGGACACGGCGTTGATAGTTCCCTGCTGCGGCATGAACGCCGATCGAACTGGTTGAGAATGCCGCTATTTGCAACTGGATTGACCAGCTCCGTTGTTGAGAGCCATGGGGCGAGTATCCCCGCTGCTGTTGCCGTTGTAGCGTGGCTTGCCGCGCTGATCTTGATCCTGGTATCGGAGACGGAGCCAATGCAGCGCGGCAAGCCACGCTCTATGCAATCCCCTCGGGGACAAGAGCAACGGCAAGGGCAGCGCGGCAAGCCACGCTCTACAGGATCAAGATCAAGATCAAGGGCAAGGGCAAAGGCAAGAGCAGCGCGGCAAGCCACGCTCTACAGGATCAAGAGCAAGAGCAAGAGCAAGGGCAAGGGCAAGGGCAAGAGCAGCGGGGCAAGCCCTGCACTATGCATTCCCCTCGGCGACATGGGCAAGATCACGGCGGTGGTGGCGGGCAGTGCGGGTGTTACCGGGCTTTCAATGCGCTAATGTCGCGGCAATTCTGCAGTCGATCTGGCATGGATAGATGGCGACCCTGATCCCCAATCGCAGCGCCTGCCTGCCGCGCATGACCGGCGGTGAGCGGCGTTTTGCGCTGCGCCTGGAGGACAAGCTCGAAGAGGATTATCTGGTCTGGTACGACGTGCCGATCGGCCCGCGGCAGCGCCAGCCGGATTTTGTATTGCTGCATCCGAACCGGGGCCTGCTGATTCTTGAGGTGAAAGACTGGAAGATCGATACGCTGCACAGCATCGACAAATTCGGTGCCACCCTGGCGACCGAGCGTGGTCACGTCACGGTCGGCAATCCGCTGGCCCAGGCACGCGTCTACGCGACCGAACTGGTGCGCATGCTGGAGCGCGATCCCGCGCTGTGTTTTCCTGCGGGTCACGCGCAGATGGGCAAGATGCTGGTGCCCTGGGGGCACGGTCTGGTGCTCGCCAACATCACCCGCGCGCAGTTCGACGCCAATGAAATGGGCGATGTGATCCCTGCGCATCTGGTCATCTGCAAGGACGAGATGCGGGAAATCGAGGACCCTGTCGAACTGCAGCAACGCCTGTGGGCAATGTTCAGTGTGCCGGCGGGTGTCTGGCTGAGCCTGCCGCAGATTGATCGCATTCGCTGGCATCTGTTTCCGGAGATTCGCGTTTCTTCGCCGATCCAGGGAGATCTGCTCGATCTCGATCAGGACACCGGGTCAGGCTCCGAATCATTGCCCGACATCATCCGCGTGATGGATCTGCAGCAGGAGCAACTGGCCCGGTCACTCGGCTCAGGACATCGGGTGATCCACGGTGTCGCCGGCTCCGGCAAGACCATGATCCTCGGCTATCGCTGCCTGCACTTGGCGCGCCAGGCCGGAAAGCCGATCCTGGTGCTGTGCTACAACCGGACCCTGGCCGCGCGATTGCGGCAACTGATGGCAACGCAGAATCCGCGTAGTCGCGTTGAAGTCCGCAGTTTCCATTCCTGGTGCGCGGCGATGCTGCGTACCTACCATGTGCCAGCGCCAGCGGCCTGCGCTGATCCCGAACTGTACTTCGCCGCGCAGGTGCGCGCGGTCAGCCAGGCGGTGGAACGGCGGGCGATTCCACGCGGACAGTACGCGGCGGTACTCATCGACGAAGGCCATGATTTCGAGCCCGAATGGTTGACCTTGATCGCCCAGATGGTGGATCCGAAAACCAATTCACTGTTGCTGCTCTACGACGACGCCCAGTCGATCTACGCGCACCGTGGGCGCGGTTTCAGTTTCGCCAGTGTGGGCATTGAAGCCCGCGGCCGAACCACGATACTGCGGCTGAACTACCGCAACACCTATGAAATTCTCGCGGCTGCAAAGGCCTTCGCTGGCCAGTTGCTGAGCGCCGGCGTGGACAATGACGATGTTCCGTCAGTGATCGCGCCCGAGAGCGTGGGCCGCCATGGTCCAGAGCCGAGGTTTATCGACTGCACCAGCAAGCATGAAGAGAGTGAAACGATCAGCATCCTGATCCAGGATGCGCGCAACCAGGCCACATCGCTGAATCAGATCGCGGTGGTCTATCGCCAGTGGAAGCATGTCGCCGCCATCGCAGGCGCGCTCGAACGCAAAGGCATTCCGTGGCGTGCAGCCAAGAACGGGATGGACAAGGAACAGCTGTTTGACGGCGAGGCCAGTGTCAAACTGGTCAGCATGCACTCGAGCAAGGGCCTGGAATTCGAGTGGGTGTTCATCCCGGAAATCGGCACGCCAGAATCGTATGCCAGACAGGATCCTGAAGAGGCGCGACTCGTCTATGTCGCGATGACGCGCGCCACCGATCATCTGATCGGCACGCGCATAGCGGCCGGTTGCGCATAGAAAGCTGCCGCACACGCGGCAGCCTTGCGCAGAAGCGACTGCTTGATGTCATCTGCACCGGCGTTTGCCGGTAGCGGAAACCGGCAACAGCCCGGTAACCCGGATCGACCGACTCCGTCGTTAAGAGCCGCTGCGCGCCATCCAGGCTACCGGCCAGCGCCATCGCTCAGTGACTGCCGTCTTCGAGCGGCTGCAGGACTTCCTGCAGCGCGCGCTCATAGGCGTCGATATTGTAGAGATCGCGCAGATCCTGTTCCGCCTGCAGTCCACGGCTGATGCGTTCGGCCGACAAGGGTTCCATGCCGATTTCGACCGCAGGGCCCATGCCCGGAACGTAGTGGCAGGGGATCACCTGGGTGATGTAGACGTTGGGCATCGCGTTGAAGGTGTTGATGATCGCGTTCAAACTTGACGTACATCCACTATGGGTCGGGTGAACCGCATAGCTGGTTCCGATACCCGGAACATTGACCACCACCGACTTGACCGCGCCGATGTAGCCGCCCGAGTAATTTCCGGGTCCGACAACATTGGCCTGGGCGGCGGTGGCAACGACCAGGGAGAGCGAAGCGGCAGAGAGCAGAGATTTCACAAACGGATGCATGATGAGTCCTCGATGGATGCTTGGCGGATGTCACACGGGCTTGGTGTGGCCGGACAAACGCTAACGCCGGGCCGCGCAGGAGCCCAGCGAATACCCGGGCCCAATCATGGAAGCTTGTGGGCAGAAGCCGGGCCGATGCGGCGGCTATGTGCGCGAATCGCAAGTGGATTTTTCGGCGGCGCCCGGCCGGTTGCAGCGCCTCGACAAGCGTCGACCGTGCCTTGGAAAATCAATCGCTTGCGGCGAAACCTTCCCCATTTCGTCCCAGTATGCGCTGGCGTTGCCGGGCCACACCGGTAGCATGCGCGCGACCCTCAACAACGGAGCTCTCTGCCATGTCCTCGATTGGACGAACCGCCTCGCTGATCTTCCTGACTGCGGCATTGCCAGCCATCACCTGGGCGCACAGCAGTCTGCCGGATGCTGATTGGTGCAGGCCGGGACGCATTGCCGTTGTCGCGCACGTCACTTTTTCGCTCGCCGAAGTCGAGAACTACCAAGCCTGCCAGCCGGCAACCGCCTGCGAAGTGCCAGCATCCGGCGGACTCGCGCTGGGCCGTAGCAGCGAGACCGTTCCCGAGGAGCATTGCCTGATCACCCAGCAACCCGATGACAGCTGCGGTGAATTCGATGACGACTATTCGCTGGTGCGCAGACTGACCGACGCCTTTTGCCAGGGTTTCCAGCTTGATCCGAGCGGTCAACATGTGCCGAGTTGGGGCACAGTCGTGGCCGATGTCATTCCGCCGAACGCGACCAATGCCAATCAGGCGGAACTGCTGTTCTACGACGAATTTCAACACCATCAGTACGTACTGGGGCAGCAGGTGGAACTGATGTGTCTGCGCTGCGAAGATCCACCGGCCGAACCGACCGAGTGAGCGTCGGCGCCTGCGCTTGTTGACGCGACGCGGCCGAGCGATTCAGTACTCCGCGTTCAGGACGCTCGTCCCGATCGCTACAGCGAAAACACTTTCGATCCTCGGCGGCGGCGCAGCCCCGGGCCGAAGGACCCGCTGCAATTTGCAGTGGAGGCGCGAGTTGCCAATGAACTAGACAACGGCGCGTCGGCGCACCCAGGCCTGGATCGCCTCGCAACGACGGCGCAGGTCGGCGCGCGACTCAGCGTCCAGCGGCGCTTCGGCGAGCACGAAATAGGCGGTGCGCAGTACCTCGCGCCAGCGCGGTTGACGGGGGATCTTGGCCAGACTGAGGTAGCGCTCCATTGCCCTGACCCGTACGCGACCATCATCGATCGCTACCCGCCAGATCCGGCTTTTTTGCGCGAGCTCGATTGCATCCGATCGCATGCTCTGTTGCCAAGCCGCCAGCGCGGCAAGCATCAATTCGACCAGTTCGCGGCGAAAGCCGTCGGCGTGTTCCTGGTCGGAAGTGCCGTCAACGACTACGGCAATAGGCTCACTGCGCGTCGGTTCTGAAGTATCCGGTGCGTTCTGCGCGCCGACATCCAGCTGCACCAGAACCAGAGTGCCATCGACGTCCTGATGGGCGACCAACCGGGATGGAAAAACCGGGCTGGATGATCCACTCGACAGCTGAAATGACAGATCGAGACGGGCGTCGCATTCATCGATCCGCTCCAGCGCATGGGACAGCCGCGCTACAGAATCAGCGTCGAGAAATTCATCCAGGCGCCTTCCGCTCAAGGCCGGCACAGCGCCACCCAGAATCAGCGCAGCGCGATTGTTGGCGGCGACAATGGTGGCCGAGGCATCGAGTGCGAGCAGGGCGCTCTCGCTCTGATCGAGCAGGGCCTGCACGCGCCCCACGTCGGCTTCCAGCGCTGCTGCCGCAGCACGAAAATGATCGGCCTCGGTCTGCAGCTGCGACTCCCTGCGGGCAGCAGCGATGCGTTGTCGTTCGCGGCTGCGGTAAGTCAAAAATCCCAGCAGGGACATGCCGAGCAAGGCAAGGGCCGCCAGCAACCAGATCTGCAGGGTGCGTTGACGCAGGGCCAGGGATGCCATCGAGGCTTTGGCAGCCAGTGCGGCCAGACTGCGGTCCTTCTCGGCCACTTCGAAGCGAACGCGCAGCAGCTGAAGTCGCTCGTCGTGCTCGGCCGTGCGCAGCCTGGCATCGACCTGCTGGAAAAGCAGCAGCTGGGTGTACGCCTCGTCCGTTCTACCAAGCTCACGCAGCGCACGCGCCTGCAGCGCCAATAGGGCCGCGTGTTCGGGTGATCCTTCTACCGCATGCGCCAGCGCGGCGACCAGCAGCTGACGCGCGCGCTCCGGCGCACCATCAAGCAGTTCCAGGCGTGCCGATTCGATCGAAAGGTCCGCGCTTACTGGAATCGCCAGGGACTGCGCCAGGGATTGCCCCTCGGCAATGAGCTGGCGCGCGGCATCGCGCTGGTCGAGATCCAGCTCAAGCCGCGCGCGCCGTGCTGCGACGCGCAGCTGATCCGGGCGTGCGCCCTCGGCCAGAAAAACCGCCGCGGCAAGATTCAATTGCTGGCGCGCGCGTTCATAGTCCCTGGTGTCGAGCGCCAGCGTTGCCAGCGCTTCGTTGACATGCGCCACCCGCAAGCTGCGACCCTGCGCCTGATGCAGTTCGATGGCCTGCAGGTAATAATTACGGGCGGAGTCCGGATCGTCGAGGTCACGGTACAAGTCACCCAGATTGGTCATCAAGGGGCCAAGTTCGGAATCGCCCATGCTGCGCTTTCTCTGCAGACTCGCCAGATAGGCTTGCAGGGCTTCGCGATAACTGCCGATCCGCCGCAGCGCGTTGCCGAGGTCGTTCCAGCTTTGTCCTTCTGATTCGACATCGCCATGGATCACGGCAAGATCGAGTGACTCGCGAAACGCTGACAACGCCTCGGCAAATTGTCCGCGCCGATAGGCGAGAATCGCGCTGCGCCGTTGCAGCCGATACCGGCCCTTCCACACATCCAGGGCACCAGGCAGGGCGGCGGCGCGCTCCAGGCTGGCCTGCGCGGCGGCGTAATCACCCATCGCGAGTTCGGCGTCGCTGCGGCGAAACAACATCTCCAGCGCCTGCTCGACCGACGCATCGCCGGCAAGCTGCGCGAACGCCGACTCACATTCGACGATGGCCTGCTGTGGCTGCTGTTGCAAGGCACGGCAGCGTTCAGCCAAGGCATCTTCGGCTGCGGCGCGAACGCCCAGCGCGCACGTCATCGCGGCCACGAGGATCAGGCATAGGGACATGGGGCGTGTGAACAAGATCAGTCGACCCATGAAGCCTGTGCAATCGGCATTGTACTTCGGCTACCGGTGCTTGATCGCCGGACCGCACCGCTGGGCGAGCCGATCAACGGCCGCTCCCGGACCTGCCTGATCGGTTTCGCTCCTTGCCGCTGCGGAAGCGTGCAACGACAATACAGCGCGTTGCAGTTCGGCGCCTACGCGAGCCTAGGCCCTGCGCTGTGCGCTCCAGCCAGCGATCGCGAATGCGCTTCGCTGCGCTCAGCGCATCCTGCCTATTCAATGGATTCAGGTCATCGGGGATTTACTCGAAACCATCGCGATGGATCAGATCCGGTGGTGGCGCGTAGATGTAGAGCGCACCCTCGAACGGAAACAGTGGCGACTCTTCGGGCGCGCCGACAATCAGACTGGCATCGCCGGCAAACACCATCACCGAGCCGAAGTAGGACTGCTGCTGGGGATTGCTGGCGAGCAGTCGTTGCGCTTGTTGCCAGGTGCCCAGGCGTCGCTCGAACAGAAACGTCGCGCCCTGCTCGTTGACACTGACCGTGTGGCGCGGAGCACCGATGGCGATGCGGTCACCCAGTACGGCGACGGCCTGGGTGGCATCACTGGCATTCAGGCCCGTGGGTATCAGACTCGCTTCCGGCAGAAAGACATTGCCACTGCGGCGACGCACGATCACTGGCGTGTTCGGTCGATAACTGGCAATTGCCAACGCGCCCTGGTCGACGCTCAAGCCATAGCCGTAACCTTGTGGCGTCGGCGTATTGCTGCCGTTGTCGGAAGGACCGGTGCCTACCCAGTTGCTGCCATCAAACAATGCGGCGCGGACAAATCCGGCCTCGATCGAATCGGCATCGCCACGCACATTGGGATTGCCGATGACGGCCATCCCCGCGTCCCAGCCGCCGGATCCCATGCGCGAGGAATACGTCTCGACGTGCTGGATCCAGACGCCTTCGGATTGGCGTGTGGCGATGACCACGCCGACATCATTGGTCGGGCCCGTGTTGGATACTGGCGGGCAGATGCCGCCAAGGATGGCGTGGCTGCCATCGAAGGCAATGCGTCGACCGAAGGCGCGACGACTTGTGCTCGCGCACTGGGAGTAAATCAGCGCCTCGATGTTCCAGATGCCATTGCTGCGCCGATACACATAGACCAGGCCGGCGTCGGTGCCGCCGAGATCTACACCAGGCGCACCGACCAAGGCGATATCGCCGTGCACTGCAACGGCTGCGCCAAAGCTGTCACCGATACCACCCTGCGGTGATTGCCAGCGCGTTTCCAATGCGTAATTTCCATCGGGCTGGCGTCGATAAAGATACGCGGCGCCGATCCCCGCGATGCTGCCGGCTGACTCACCCGGTGCGCCGACCAGCAGTGCATCGCCCTCGGCAGATGCGGCACTGCCGAAGCGTGCATTGCCGAGTCCCTGGCCGAGATCGAAGACGCGTTGCAAAGACGGGAACGGCGAGCCTGCACTGCCCTCGCTCATCAGCACCACGCCCTGACTGGTGTTGCCATACAGGTCCGCAAGGGGCGCGCCGACCAGGCTGGTCGGACCAGCGCGATCAATCGCCACCGCAAACCCAGCAATCGCTCCGACTTCCTGCTGCGGATCGGCGCGTTGCACCAGGGTCGCCGCGGTGAATCCAGCGTTGAAGTCTGCCCCATAGACCACACCGGTATCGCTACCGCCCAGATCGAAACCGTGGGCGCCGATCAAGGCGTGGTCACCGTCCATGCTCAGACTGAAACCGAACTCCTGGCCGGCCTGCGCGACCGGCGGGTTCATCACGAACGACGCAACCCAATTGCTGGTGCCGCGGCGATACGCGTGTACGCGCCCACCGAGATTGCTGGTCCGCGCGCTGATCAGCAGTCGATCCGGCTGGCCTTCGTCGAGGCCGCTGATTGCAACGCGAGCGCCGAACGCGTCATTCGCCTGGGGTGTCGCGGCGACGAAGCGATTGACCTCGGTCCACGTGCTCTGGGTCAGTTCGAACACATAGGCTGCGCCGGCGTCTTGCAGCACGCCGCCAGCGGTCACATCTTCGCCGGGCGCCCCTGCCACCACGGCACCCGAAACGATGGCGACGCTGGATCCGAACCTGGCGTTGCTCTGGCGGATGCTGGGCAGCAGAACCGCGCTGCTCATCCAGTTATTGCTGTTGCTGATTCGCTCGATCACATAGACCGCACCCGAGTTGTTGGATACGCCAGGATGTCCAATCAGCGCACGCGAGCCGGCGATGGCTACCGCAGTTCCATACTCGCCACTGTTCAGAGTCAGCACGTGGTCCTGTACCCACCCCGTTGCTGTCGCGCGCATCACCCGAACGTTTCGGGCATTGGTCGTGAGATCGGTTGCTGAGTAGATCAAGTTGCCATCGTTGAGCGCCAGGGCGACCATGCTTTCGTCGCTGCGTCGGATCGATAGCTCCGGTGCGCGTTGCCAGGTTCCCGCGACGCGCCGATAGCCGCGCAGTTGCGTTGGGGCGCCAAAGTGCACCTCGGACACCACGGCCAGATCGCCATCGACGGCGAGCGCGCCGCCGAACATCTGGCCTGCAAAACCCTCACCCTGAGCGGCTGCGTGCAGTACCTGACGCAAGCTGTAAGCCTGCGCGCCTGCGCCGGCCGGGGTCAGCGATAGCATCGCCAGAATCAGGATCCCGCCGTACGCCGGCATGATAGATGTGCGCAAGGAGAAGGCAGAGATCGCTTTGAACATGTTCGGCTCCTGATGAGGGAATGACCTCCTTACGCCGAACACTGCAGGACCGGGCCATCGGGCGTGGCTGAGCGATCCGGGAGCACTGAGCCCCGGATTTCAAATCCATGGTCGCTGTCGAGTGCTATCGCCGGGAATCGCAATTGTTTGATGTGCCTCGCTGCCCTCAGCACATCTTTCTACGCCGGCAGCGAAGGATGTGCTGAGCGCAGCGAAGCGCATCCGCGCCTGCGCAGTTCGGTTATCGGCCGTGGTTGCGGTGCAGGTGCTCCGGCGACCTGCAACGGATAAAGCGCCACAAGATCGCGAAGGGATGGCCGCAGCGAAGGCCATTGAGTAGTGCCTCCTGTAGCCAATGCCACAGGAGGACTGAGCAACCTGCACAGTGCGCGCAGACCGAACGAACTGCTGGTGGTTCGCCTGTTGCCGGCCAATCGAGGCCGGCCGCACTCATTGCGCCAGCAGCGCGGTACTGATCGCGGCGTGACTGGCATTGACGGCAAAAGCGACGGTCATGTGCTCGCGGTCTCCGGCAAGCGTCTCAAGCCCTTCCAGCACGAGCCGGTCACCCGCGATCAAGGGTCGATCCAGGGCAATGGCATAGAGTTGAGTGCCGGCAACAAGGGTGATCGCGGTAATCTGACCGCTGAGCCGCGGCGAAATCTGCAGGCGCAGCACGCGTGTCGACACCGCCTTGGCGAGAGCACGCTTGGCGGCCCGACCCCCGTCCTCACATTGCGGACACAGGTCTGACCCCGGCTGCGGCAACACCCAGGGCCGCTCGCCGAGACTGGGGAGCATCAGGTGCGGACAGGGCTGCGCAGGCATCGGCCGCTCGGGATTCCATCGAATGACGCGGGCGCCGCAAGCACTGTCGATGCTGGTGCTCCCATATCGGGTGAGATCGACGCGTGACGCCGCAGCGTCGAAGGCAGCGTAGTCCAGCGCCATAGCGGGATTGTCGGCTACCCAGGCGCAGCTGGCGGGCGTGAGACTGGGATCACCGGTAGCCAGTCGGGTCAGACACATACTCAGGCGATGCGCGCTGTAGTCCACGCCGGCCGTGCAGGCGCCACTGCTGTCACGCAGACAAATATCCGCACTTGCTGCCAGTGCCGAACTGCTGCCGTTGGCCGCGGCGTAGAGAAAATCCGCGAGCTGATGCGGATTCATCTTGTTGTTGTGTGACCAGGCCAAGGCGGCATTGGCCGAGGCCAACAAGGTGGCTACCGAGCTACCACTCAGTGTGGCGGTGGGCTCTCCCGGGCTGCGTGCCAGACTCTCGACCACGGCATGATCACCATAGGCGACCAGCCGAGCGCGAGCGCCGACGCGGGCATTGTCGAGCGCGGTGCCGTCGGCCTCGATGGCGCTGACAGCACGTACCAGGGGCCGGTAGGCGCTGCCCGTGAAGTTCAGCGGATCGAGCGCTGCACTGCCGCCCAGGGCCGACACGCAGACTGCGAAACCGGGTGCGGAGTAGCGCTCCCAGCCGGCTGGCAGCAAGGCTCCAGTCTCCATCTTCGGATCACCGGAACGATTGCCGGCGGCAGCGAATACCAGCACACCGCGGCAACTGGCATCGACAAGGACGGCGTGCATGGCCTGCGCTGCCACGGGCATGTCAGCGACCAGACGCTCATCGCCGCCAAAGGCGCCATCCCAACCCAGTGAAATATTGACGATCAATCGACTGCCCGCTGCCGTGCCACGCCAGCTAGCGACTTCGTTGTAGGTCGCCGAGGCCAGATCGCTGACACTGGCGAGGTAGCCACCATGTACGGCATCGATGTCGGCAGCAGCACGCTTGCCGGGATCGACACGCAGAAAGGTCAAGGCCAGTCGCGAGGTGATGTTCGCCCCGCAGCCGCCGGAACCGGGGCACAATAACTGCTCGGCCATGGTAATCAGGGCGTTGCCATGGGGTGATGTGCCCAGATCGGTTTCCGGATCTACGGCATTGGTCGGATTGCCATCAAGCACAGCCAGGCGCACCGGCGCGCTGCCGAGTACGCTGGTACCGGCAAGTGCGGCTGCCCCCGAATGTTCTGCCAACTCGGCGGCCAGGGCCGACCATTGCACACTGGCGAGCGAGCTTGGATCAGCCTGCGGCGACACCACGACGCAGTCGCGCTCGACCCTGCTGAGCAGCGGACCGGCCAGTTGCTCGATTGCGATCGTCGACGGATTGGCCGTGCTGGTTTCAAATCGGCAGAATCGCGTCAGGGACGGCGGCGTGCTGGCCTCGGGCGCGGCGAAGAGGCGAGTGCCCTGCCACCCCGGCGGTGCGATCTGAGCGCAAGGCGCGTCATCCTGGTCGGCGACGCCGATCCAGCGCCACTGCAGGCAGGCGCCATTGTCAGGCAGTGGCGCCGCGGCGATCGCCTGCGCCGCAAACAGCAGCATGATCCCGGTTGTTGAGCGTATATCGATCTTCATTGCAGTCTCTCCTGACAAATCATGCGACCAGCTCCGAGCCGGCTTACGATGCCACTCAATCCTCCGGTCAGAGGCGGTGACACATCCCAAAGCGATGGATCAGCAGCGACCCGGTATCTTTAACGCGTGTAGACACGAAACGCTGACCAGTCGCCGGTCGGCCGGCTCTGCAGCAGACTCAGTTGCGCCTCGGCCAGCGCCTGATCGATGGGCAGTCCCTGGGCGTGCAGTGCATACAAAGCTGCGGTCAGGTGAGCCGACTCGGCATCGTCCACTGGTCGCGTTGTCGCCACCACATCCAGACTTCCGCGCACCAGAAAAGCATGCGCCAGACTCAAGGCCTCGGCCGGTGTGCGCAATCCGGAACGCGCGCTGTCACAGGCAGCCAGAACGGCCAGTCGCGGCGTGCGCTCAAGCATCAAGATGTCGCCAAGCTCCAGTCTCTGGCCCTCGGCCAGCGCGAAGCCAGTGTGCGCATCGCTATCTACCGGGGCGGTATGTCCGGCGTAGTGAAACAAGGTAGCAAGCGCCAATCCCGAGACGATGGCGCTGGCGCTGGCCTGTCGGCCTTGCAAGTGTTCGATGTCGAGATCGGGCTGATGGCGTTGCAGCGTGGCGGCTATGCCGGCGACCTCGTAGCGGGCAGCGGGCAGATCTCCGGCCGGATCGGCAACCAGCAGCACGCGCTCAGCGCGCACATCTACGCCGGCCGGCATCGCCAGGTCAGCAGCGTAGACAACGCGTCGGGTCGCGCCCAAGGCCCGCCCCTGCCAATCAAGACGATGAAAATCGAGCTCGCGCAACGCGCCATAGGTGAGCAGACGCAGACGCGAGGCCGAACTCAGCTCTTCGGCGACCGGCTGCAGCAATTGTCGTCCGAGCACTTCCGGCGGTGCCAGCAGATCGATCTGCTGCAAACGCTGTGCACGCAGGCCTTGCTGATTGAATGCAAACACCACCCAGCCCTGACGCAATGGGAAGTACAGCAAGCTCAACTCGTCCGGCGCGGGCGTCCGCAGTTCTGGCAGAACCTCGGACTGGGCGCCGATCGCGGCAGTCTCATCCACCAATGCGCGCAGCTCTTGCCTGGAGCGTTCGCGCTCGCTGCGTACCCGTTCGAGCTGATGCGTCGACAGTTGCCAGTCCTCGGCGGCGGCGCCATCAAGTTGCGTGCGCAAACGCTGATAGCGCGTCATCAGCGTACGCCAGCGCGCCTGATCTTCGGCCCCGAGGCTGCCGATCCGTGCCAACCGCTGGACGCGCCGCAATGGCGCATTGCGATAGCGCCGCGCCACCTGCCAGGCAGCTTCTATCTGGCCGCGCTCGATCAGCGCATCCACCCATTGCCGCGGTAGCGACTCGTAGCGTGCCTGGAACAGCGCACGCGATTCCAGCGCAGGCAGATCGTGCAGATAGTCGGTGAGCAATACATCAGCGCGGGTAAGCTCGGTGATGGCAGCGTCGATATTGCCCAGAGCGCGCTGCGCCTCCGCCGCGCCCAACGCCGCACGCCACTGCGCATCGGGCAGAACAAAGGCCGCAGCGCGGAGGTCGAGCTCGCCGTAGAGCACCAGGGCGCGCGCCGGGTCCTGCTCGGAGACTGCGATGCGCGCTTCGATCTCCAGCATCCAGGCGCGCTGGTGCGCCGGCGGCTGGGCATTGAGTCGGCGTGCCGCCTGCAATGCAAGCCGCGCCGCGGCACTGTCGCCACGCTGCAGCCAGGCGAGCGCGCGATTGAGTTCGACATTGCTCCGGTCCGCGTCCAGATAGGCGCAATCGACCTGCAGCAGTGCGCCGGCCTGATCGAGATCGGGCATTGGATCGCCGAGTGCTGCGCCCGACTCGCGCGCCAGCAAATGGATCCAGGCACGGGTATTGAGCGCGCGCGCCCGATCGCAGGTAGACAAGGGACTATCGTCAGCGGGGTGATTACGCAGGGTGTCGCCGGCCCGTGCGAAGTCGCCCATCTCCGCCCAAACCTGTGCCAGCCCCACGCGAGCCACAGCTTCCTGACGTGCGTCGCCCAGGCGCAGCGCGCGATCCAGCGCCGCTCGATATTCGCGTTCGGCACTGGCCAGATCACCGGCCAGGCGCGCGACGTAGCCGCGCAGGCTATTGATCATCATGTGACTGCGGGCATCTCCCGACGCTGGCATCGGAGCCTGCGCGAGCACGCGGACCGCAGCATCCAGATCCCCACTGCGGTTGAGCAGATGAAAGGCCAGCGCCGTACTGTCACTGATGGCAGCGGAAACCCGTCCAACCTGGCCGTTGGCGGCGATCGCCGCGATGAATTCGGCTTCGGCGGCAGGCCAGTCGCCAGCGCGCGTCAACGCGCGCGCCAGCCGACTGCGCACGGGCCCACGCTCAGCTGCCGCCAATTCATCCAGGGCGACCCGCATGCGCGCGATGGCGCCCGCGGTGTCGCCCTGCTCAAGCAGAACGCTGACTTCGTGATCCCAAGCCGCCTTCGGCACACGGTCGATGGCAAGCTGAAACACCGGCGAATCAGCCGCACGTGCGCGCAGGCGCAGCGTGGTCGGGATGGCCGCTGGCTGCAGACGCAGTGCCAGGCCTCCGGCACGCGCGCTGGCAAGCGCTGCCAGATCGAGTTCGCGGGCGCCGAGCTCCAATGACCAGGCACGGGCATCGTCCACGTCTATCCACAGATCCAGTGCCGCGCCGACGGCCAGATCACAGTGGGCGCCACGATCAACGGCCGCGCAGCCCAGAAATTCTACCTGGGGCGCGACAACAGATACGCTGTCGTCAACCTGCGACGGCGAATCGGGTGCGCACGCCGCGCTGGCCAATGCGCCGAGCAGTGCCGCCGCGCGCAGCGCATATCCGGCATCCATCACGGCGTGGCGACGCGCACGTCAAGCGACAAGGGCAGCACGAAGCGCTCGCGGGATGCCGCCGCTTGCTGCATTGCGCGCAATTCCGTTGCATCCGGCGCCTGCTCATCGGAACCCACCACCAGCCACAGTCGATGGTGTCCTGGCGTCAGCTGCAGATCGCGACCGACCTCAAGATCCAGGCGTATGGTGCCGGTGGCGGAACGCTGCAAGGGAACGTCGAGCCTCTCGATTGCTGCACCGTTGGCATGCCAAAGTCGCGCTGACACGGCAGTGTCGACAGCCTGCTCGGGGCGCAGGATCACAATCAGCCGATTGCCGATACTGATCACACCTTCAGGGCGCGCCCCGCCCGGTTCCGGCTGATCGCGTTGTCCGGCATCCAGACCAGAAAACTCGATCGCATAATGGGGCAGCGGCGCAACCGGGTAGGACCGCGGCATGAACGACCAGACCAGCGCCAGTCCGGCGGCGGTGGCGATACCCAGCCACCATGGAGCATATTGACGTCGCCGTGCCAGCGGCTGCGGCATCTGCTTGGACTGTTGGGCCAGAACACTGGCGGTGATGCGCGCGATCGTCTCTTCATCGTTGTCGGCGGACGCTGCGACTTCTGCATCCGGCGCAGGATCGGCGCCAGCCATGGCACGGAGCATGGCATCGAGTTCGGCATTGGACTGGTTCGGCGTCATCAGTGCGCTCCTCTCTGTGCAGGCGCCTCAATCCACTCGAACAACTGAGCTGCCTGACGTCTCAGTCTGCTGCGCCAGGCGTACACCGCATCTGCGCCCATGCCGGTGCTCAGGCAGATTTCCTCGATGCTCAGCTCGTCGAGGAACAGGAGCCGGAAAAGACGCCGGCCGAGCGGGCTCAAGCGCGCGTTCATCGCGTCGAAGAGCAGGCGCAGCGCCTGATGACTTTGCATCCAGGCTTCCGGGCTGACTTCTTCCGCCTGCAGACTATCGGCCACCGTGCCGATCTCGCAGGCGCGGTCGGTCGCGCGGTGCACGCGTAATTCGGAAATGGCGTAGCGATCAGCGATCAGGGCAACGAATCGAGCCAACGGCAGGCCGCGTCCCGGCTGCCAGCGTCGCAACACGCGACCTTCATCGGCAAATAGCCGCAGAAAAACTTCCTGTCCGAGATCATCAACCGACTGCGCGGCATCCACGCCCGCGACGCCAGCCAAACGCGCGCGCAGCACGGCGCGCACCGTCGGCAACAGCTCACGAATCAACTGCGCAATCGCCCCTGCATTGCCCGCGCAGGCAAGGGCAATCCGGGCATGCTCGGCCTGATCAGCCTGATCCACCTGCCCGGCCGCAGACACAGCCGCAGCCTGCGCTCGGCCAGCCGCGATGGCGGGATCGCTGCTCTCTTCCCAGGTGCTCATGACGGCGCCACGATAGTGGCGGTCGACTGGTGTAACAAGCGTAATCAGTTCCTGTTGCGGTGTGGCCATCATTCCCTGCTCTCCCTGGATTGGCCCAATGCGCGGCCGCTGCTCACCCTGCAGACTGGTTCGAGGGCAGAGGGCGATTTCTGACAAGGAATTCATCAGTTCATAAAATCGGTCGCCGAGCCTTGCAATCGGCGGGGATTATTTCCCCAGCAGCGGCGTCGGTTGTGGCGGATTTGGCCGCTCGCCCAAATTTCCGATGTCAGATTCGACCCGCCGCCTGCGAACTGGTCCCTGTGTCCGGCAATTCCGCCCTCACGCCAAGCAGGAGCATCCCATGTTCGCAAGAAAGCTGATCTGTTTTGTCGCAAGCTTTGCACTCAGTGTTCTGGCTGCCAGCGCTACAGCCGAAGATTGCGCCAACAGTCGGACCTGGATTCCGCCCGGAAGCGTTACCTGGCAGCCGGCGGCCAATGTCCTGGCCTATCGTCCGCCGAGTGGCTACTCGCTGGTGCAGGCTGACGGTTCGTTCGTGCTGTCGGCAAAACATACCTGCGACTGCAGCAACGCCAGCGGCGGCTGCAATCCCACGATTACGCCCAGCGGCCACACATCCTGCGATTCCAGCAACTGCACCAACGGCTGCTCCGGCAAGCGCGGTGCCGTCGCCATTCGAGACACCGGCGAAGCCATCACCTTCGCCAGCCGCCAAAGCGCGCACAATCTGCCGCAAGCGCTGCCAGAACTGATGGCACTGCCCTTTGTGCGTGCCGAGATCGCGGATTTCATGCAGCGGCACAACGGAAACACACCGCCGCCAGCACCTACCTTCGCCAACAATCGCTTCCATGCACCGGCGGGCTATGTCTACACCCTGCTCGACGTACGTGGGTATCTGGTTCCGGCGCTGATCGACCGTCACGATCCAAGCCTCGCCGGCGCGATCAATGCTGTGGCCATTTCGTGCGCCTGCAAGAAAGGCAGCGGCTGCGTGGCGACGACTGGCGACCAAGGCATCCAGTACTGCGCTGCAGGCGAATGCAAGAGCTGCGAGCTGAGCACGGTGGAACAGCTCGGCGGTGGCGCGCAAATCGAAACGATCTACGGATTCTGATCCGCGCCAACGCACCAGCAGCGCAGAGCGGCCGCTGGTGCAGCGTGGGATCCCAACAACGAAGGAGTGAGTCATGCGTATATTGGACGTGGTGATCGCAACAGTACTGAGCATCTCGGTGGCTTTTTCCGTCGGCCACGCCGCCGAAAGTTCGCCGGAGGTGGCCATCGGTTGGATCGAGCCCCAGACCGGTCGAGCCGAGCTCGACGAGCGACTGTTGCAACGCCAGTTCGCCGATGGTGGGCCGATCCAACACCTGGTGGCCCTGCGTTTCGACGACGGCTACAACCTGCTGCGCATCGGCAAGGATGCTCAGGGCAGCTGCCGCACCGAAGCCATTCGTCTGACCCGCACCGACTTCAGACTCAAATTGCAGGCGGTGCGCTGGTTCACCACTTGCAGCAGCAGCACCTGCGCTGATGCAAATGATGACGGCGATCCGGGCTCGGCCGACTTCGCCATGTGCAGCCCAAACCACGACAAGACCGGCTGCGACTGCATCGGCGAAAACGGCGAATCCAGCTGCAACTTCGGGATTGATGTCGGCGGCATGGGCCTGGCCACTGTGCTGGTGCAGTAGCCTTGAAGCAACGGGCGGATTGAAGACGGAACGCCGCTCCTCCTTGAACACCAGAATCCGGACCACTGCTGGTTCTGACCAGCCGTGGCGAGGACCTAATGGCGGCTGCGTGCGCGTCGATCGCGCAGTTCCGCTAAGCCCTGCCGGTCTGCGCGACAGACGAATCAGTGCGTTGAAGTTCGCCGCGACTTCATTGGAACCAATGAAACATGTAGACATCCGCTGCGTTCTCGACAATCCCACATGAGTTCCACGAGGCAACGGAGTACCTTGACGCGAAGATCGGCTATGACAGGCGTCGGCCATCAAGCCGGATCACTGTCGTTGTGTTGCGTCCTTGGCGCGTTAAAACACCCCACGCAGCGGAGAGTCACCGAATTCATTCAGTGACCCGGGTTTGCCGCCCGGGTTCCGTCGGCCTTGGATCGCTTCGCCATCCTTGAAACGCCCGCGTCCCGGCCCATATGGTCGCCATATAGTCTGGTTCGTCGGCCAAACCCGGCTAGCATCGTTGCAGCGTTGACTTGAACACCCCCAAGGAGCGTGACCGATGAAACGAATCAGCATGATGTTGGCAGCGAGTCTGGCCTGCGCGGTCGGGTTCGCCGGCCCGATGAGCGCAGCGCCGAGCGCGGAAGATGCCTTGCCAGCCGTCAGCGCCGAGGCCCCGCCGACGCGTGCGAGCGATCAGCCGAACGCCCTGCTGCTGGCGCTGAAAGAAAACGATTTCGCTGCCTTGCTGGCTGCGTCGGACTACAACGAAGACCTCGTTGAGATTGCCAGACGGTGGGACGAACAGGCAGACGGGCGTCGGCTGATTCAGGAGCAGACTGTCGAGAAGCTTGCCGCGGGCGATGCTGCCGTGATGTCCGACGACCCGATGCAGCAGGCCTGGACAAAACTGCAGTCTGCCGAGGGCGTGGATTTGCTGGTCGCCGAATGGCAGCCAAAGATTGCCAAAGAAGTAGGCGACAGCCTGATGAAATTCAATCTGGGTTTTGGTGCGACCCTGATCGCCATCGCCAACGACAAGGATTTGAACGCGATTGAAATGCAGCAATTGACCCAACTGATGTACGCCGTGCAGAACTGGACTGGCCGCGTCGATTTCGCTGATGCTGAGCGCCTTCGACGTGCCTTGCAGGCGGTCTCGCGGCTGGTGCGTCAGACCGGCCTGAAGCGTTTCGAGGACACCCGGACACTGCATTTCGAAGACGCCGTCGTGCATGGCGATGCGTTGATCGCGACAGTCAAAGAGGTGCTTGCGGTCTATGACCTACCGGTCGAAGAAATTTTGAACAGCGTGCGCATCAGTGAAGTCGATGCCTACGAAGACAAAGCTACCCTCCACATGGAAGCCAGAGTGCTCGGTGTCAATCTGTCGACCGATATCAGGATGCAGTATCACAACGGCGACTGGGTAGACGTGCGCGTAGTTGAGATGCTGGACAATCACCCTGAATCCGGTGCCAACCCGGACAACGAGAGTGCCGACCTGGAGGCCTTGATCGATACGCCAGCAACAGCGCCATCGCCAGCGGACCCGGTTAGCCCTTCGTACAGTTGCACACCCGAAGGCAAGCTCGATGCCGGGGTGGAAATCGAGGCAAGGGCGGAGTAGACCTCGGTCTACGCAGTCGCTGCGACTCGCGGTCGGCGAGCTATCGAATTTCAATCCCCGGTCGCCGACCCGGGGATTCGCTGAGTTCGCGCGCTGATTGATGCGCTAGGCTTTTGGCATTGATACGACCACGCTCATATCGATCTCCGCTCCGATCGCAGCGGCGCGCCGCACATGACCTTGCGCGACGCCGAAACCGAACACGCTATTGGACTCGGTTACCATGAAGACGAGGGCGCGGCGCACGGAATCCGGCAAGGACCTGAGTCTGTGCTCGACCTTGTCGATTCTTGCGAAGAGCCTGTCGAGCGCAGCATCGAGTTCGATGGAATCCCGCGCATGGTCGTCGATCGACCACCTGCTGAACCGATGCTTCAGCCCAGCGGCCGCTGGCCCACGCGAATCGCCCATGTTCCAGGACGAATCGGCATCCAATCCAATGTGCTCACGCAGCTGATCGAATGAATGCAGCTCGCTGTCGGCGACGATGGATATGTGGATGTCTCTGAGCTGCGTTTGCATTGCCCGACTTGCCGTTCTGGTATGGGGACACGAGCGCCAATTCCAGCCTTGATTGATGCGCTTCGCTGCGCTCAGCACATCCTACCTCGGCGCCTGGCGTAGGATGTGCTGAGCGCAGCGAAGCGCATCAATACCCACAGGCTGCGATTATTTTTCGCTGAATGCGTCCTGCTGGCATATTTGGACTACGGCCGTCAGCACGCCGGCGCAGTTCGCATTGTCCAGGCCCTCGGCGGCGCAGCGCTGTTCGGTCCATCGCGTTGCCGCAATGGCATTCCACTGAGATGGCACGTCGTCGCAGAAGCCCTTGGAGGGACTGGCTCCGCTCAGGCACCCGGACAGGAAAAAGTTGTCTTCGAGGCCGGCTTCCGCTTCTGTATGGGCGGCAACCCGGCGGCGATTGCGCTCGAAGGCTTCGCTCAGGCAGGCGTCCTGATCGGCGTCCTTGCCAAACTCCATGCCGGCTGCCATCCCATTCTTGACGTCGTCCTGGAATCGCGTTCCGTACTGCGCCCACCACCACCACACGGTCACCACGCCGACAAGCAGCGCCAGCGCGCCAAAGCCAAGCAGCAACAAAAAAGCCCGCATTCCGCGCGTCATCGAGGCACCGGTTCATCGTCTGATTCCGGTGTTTATACTGGAAACCGTTGCCCGCGAGCCATCGAGTCGGCGCAGCCCGGCCGCGCGCGCAAAGCTGCCTGGCAAATCGAGGTGCTGCGCTGAAGCTTTCCCGCCAGCCGGTCAGCGGGGCTTTACAAGCCGCCACCAGCTGTGCATACTGTGCATATTGTGAATACACAGTATGCACGGATGAACGCCGAACTCTTTTTATCGACCAGTAGCGGGACGCCGATGTACCGGCAGATCGTCGACCAGATCACTGCCAAGGTGATGTCGGGCGATTGGCCGGCTGGACAGGCGTTGCCGTCGATCCGCGAACTGGCGAGCGCGAGCCGGATCAGTGTGATCACGGTCAAACGCGCCTATGCCGACTTGAGCAGCGCCGGCGTGATCGTGACGCGACATGGCATGGGTTCATTCGTTGCCGAGTCGCCCAATCTGCCGCTGGCTCTGTTACGCACCGAACTCGCCCAGCATCTGGACGCCCTGCTCGGCTGCGCCGCCAGGCTCGGGCTGTCGCGCGAAGAGATACACCGATTGCTCGATGAACATCCATCCGATTCGACTTCCACAGAGGGACCCACGCCATGACTGCCGCCTTCGCCCTATCCGGGGTGAGCAAACGCTACGACAGCTTTACGCTTCAGGACATCAATCTCAGCATGCCGGAGGGCCAGGTGATGGGACTGGTCGGCGTGAACGGCGCCGGCAAGACCACCCTGCTGCGTATCGTGAGCGGCCTGGCGCGCGCCGACAGCGGAACCATCGAGGTGCTCGGTTTTGCGATGCCAGCGCAACAAGTGGCCGCCAAGAAAGAAATCGGATTCGCGTCCGAAGACATGCGCCTGTTCAAGAGCCAGACGCTGCGCTGGCACATGGATTTTATCCGCGCCATTTATCCAGGCTGGGACGAAGGCTATGCCAGCGACCTGATTCGTCGTTTTGATCTGCGTGCGGAGCAGACCCTGGCGGGGTTCTCACACGGGCAGCGGGTCAAGGCATTGCTGCTGCTCAATCTGGCTCGCCGCCCGAAATTATTGCTGCTCGACGAACCAACGACCGGCCTCGATCCCGTCGCCCGCGATGAAGTCCTGCAGGCGCTCGCCGATGTGCTGCGCGATGAAGGTCGCAGCGTACTGTTCTCCTCACACAACACGCAGGACATCGAGCAGATTGCCGACACCATTACCTTTGTGCATGGCGGCCGCCTGCTGGCGTCGAAGGACAAGGAAGCCTTTCTCGACGACTGGCGCCGGATCTTCTGCCAGGGATCGTGGGAGGCGGGCGCCAGTTGGCCCGAGATCGCTGCTGCAAGGCAGAACGGCTCGATGCTCGAGCTCAAGGCGCGCCAATTCAGCGACGGCCTGATCCAGCGTCTGCAGTCCAGCGGCCTGGAAATCCGCAGCACCGAAGCGATGAGCCTTGAAGATATTTTTGTCACCACTGTGCGCGCCGGAGCTGCCGTATGAAATTTCCCGAACTGAACACACCTGTGATCAAACAACTGATTGCCAAGGACTGGCGGCTGTTCCAGAAGCCGCTGGCCGTCCACGTCACTGCCGGCATCTTTGCACTGTGCCTGATCGGCATGGCGACCGGATGGAGCTTCTATCTCGGCTCGCTGCTGTTGATCATTGTGCTGGTCGCGGCTGCCTGCTTCTCGATCTCGACCTCAGTGCTGGAGGAGCGCAAGGAGCATACCCTGGCCTTCGTGATGAGCTTGCCGGTGACGCCACTCGACTATTACCTGGCAAAACTGGTCGGCAATCTGGTCACCTTTGCGGTGCCGTTTCTGGTCATGCTGATCGGCACACTGGCCGTGATCCTGCTGACCCCGCTGCCCGACGGCCTGGTGGTTTTGGCGGCACTGCTTTTTGGCCACATCCTGTTGGCGTACTCGTTGTCGCTGTGCGTTGCGATGGCCGTCGAATCGGAGGGCTGGAACATCTTCGCCATGATCGCCAGCATGCTGCTGATCAATCCCCTCATCATGCTGCTCGGCCAGATTCCCTCAGTCAGCGATCACTTCCAGGGCGACCAGATCGTCTGGGGCGGCATCGCCGTGTCCATCCTGCTTGTGCAATTGATCGGCAGCCTTGTGCTGATCGTCGCCACCGGCTGGGTGCACGGTCGCAAGCCATCGTTCTACTGAATCGATTGCAAAGCCGCTCTGCCTTGCCAATCGCCCGGGTCCGGAGGACGCGTCGTGCCTATTTCTGCTCGTTTTCATTACATGGACAATCTGCGCGCGCTCGCCATGCTGTCGGGCGTTCTGTTTCATGCAGCGCTGGCCTACAGCCCGCTCGCGCACCCGTTTTTCCCAACCGCCGATCGTGCCCAATCCGTGCTTGTCGATCTCGGCATCTGGTTCGTACATCTGTTTCGGATGCCGCTATTTTTTGTCGTGGCCGGATTCTTCGCCTGCATGCTGGTGCACAAACGTGGCCTGGGTGGGCTGTTTCTCAATCGACTCAAACGGATCGCCTTGCCCTTGCTGATCTTCTGGCCGCTGGTTTACCTCGCGCTCCGCTACAGCACCTTGCAGGCGGTCGCCGGCGTGCAGCATCCGTCGCCGATGCTGGAGATGATCGAGCAGTTCATGCTGATGGAGAATCCACCGCAGCTGCCGCCGAGTACCGGTCATTTGTGGTTCCTCTACTACCTGATGTTTTTCTATGTACTGATCTGGTCGGCGACCAGCTTCCAGCTGGACAGGCTCGCACACACACTGCGGAGCCTGAGTCCGGTTTGGCTATTGGGTCTGCTCCCGCTTCTGCTGGTTCCCGCGCTGGCAGCTGTCAGCGCACCGCATCCGGCACCGGAGAGTTTTCTTCCCCAGTTCTGGGCATTCGGTTTCTATGGTCCGTTCTTTGCATGCGGCTATCTGCTGTTCGGCCACGAAGACGTGCTCGAACGCTATCGGCGCCTCGCGCCCTGGTTGCTGCTGGCGAGCCTTGCACTTTATGGGATATTTCTTGGTCTGCTGGAGAAGCACTCACCCAGCGCGGATGATTCATCGGCGACCTGGCTGCTGGCGACGCTCGAGGCCTACATCAGCGTATGGATGTGCGCTGCCTGCATGCTTGCTGGAAAATCCTGGTTGAACCGCAGCAATAGGCTGCTGCGGTATCTGTCCGATGCCTCGTACTGGATCTATATCGTGCATCTGCCGATACTGTTCGCGATCCAGTATGCGCTGATGGATGTCAGTCTTCCCTGGAGCACGAAGTTCGCCATCTCGGTGCTTTCGACCAGCGGTCTCTGCCTGCTCAGCTATCACTTGTTCGTACGCCGCACTCCGATCGGTAGACTGCTGGGTGTCCGCCATCCGGTCTCGGCCGGATCATCGGCAATACAGGCAAGCCACTCAAGCTGACTGCGACCGCTCCCCGGTGTTGCGAGGTTGAATCAACAGCAGTGGGCGCCAGTCGATTTGATGCTCAGCCTCGGTGATTTCGGCGGCACGTTCGATGTGCTCGGCTGGCCATCGGATGGCAACAACCGACCGCGACGCAACTTCGGCCTGAACTCCTATTGCCCGTGCAGCGATGTCAGCGGACAGCCGCGCACCGATTGCAACTGCGATTCTGGAGCCTCGGAGCAATCGCAGATCTGAAGCGGCGCGCGATTGCTTCGCCGATCGCACATACCCGCAATCAGCGTGAATGCGGTGGCGGTTTCCGCCAGGCGTGCAGCAGCCCTTCGGCGAGAAAATAGCTGGTCCAGACCACAGGGAAAATCCAGATCGCCGCGACGCTGCGCAGTTCGCCGTTGGCATCGGGTACCGGCTTGCTGGAAAAAATCATCGCAAGCACCATGGTCAGTACAAATCCGGCACCCCATAGAAGCCCTGAAAAACCAGCGGACAGGCGCACCCAGACGCGATGACGCGGCTCGCCAAAGCGCAGCCCGGTGGGCGGAATCAGGCGCGCGATCAGCAGCCAGACGGCGGTGATCCATACATGCGGCATGTGCGCGATCGCGCCGGTCAGCCAGGCGGAGAACACATACGCCGCGGCAACCAGGGCAAAGCTCAGATTGCGCACGGCGTCCGATCGGATTGAGTTGAGCATGCCGGCAACGCTCAGTGCCAATGCCGCATAGAGCTGGAAAACCACGGGCCAGAACAGCCAGGCGCGTACGGTGTCGTATTCGAATCGATCACGGAACAGCCACATCGCGAGGAAGGCGGCGGCGGAAACGAAGTCCATCCAACTGGTACGCAGAAGCTGGCGCAGGCTCATGCGCGAAGCATAGACGAATGTCCGCAATTCGCCATCCGACTTCTGCTGGGCTCGATTCCGCGCTGGGACTATCGGCGGCGCTCGCGGATGGATGCCGGAGCAAGTGAGCAGGCGCTCATGTTGGACGCCCTAGTGTCCGTCGCGAAGTAAGCCGGGACCGCCACCAGCGAAGCAGCACTTCCCAAGTGGACGCCTCGAGCCGCTGCTTCCAGATGCGCCCCAAACCTGAGACCGAGTGGGCGTCCATCTTGCGGAGCAATCCAAATGCGCGCACTCTGAACGGGTGCGAGTTCATGGCGCGGGATGCCGGCCGGCATTCCCGTTTCCAAAACCTGTGGGGAGGTTGCTCATGCTCAGTCAAAAGCTTCGGATCTGTTTGATTTCGTTTCTCGTTTTGGCGATGCCATTGGCGCAGGCGCAGTCGGTGACCGCGCCAGAAATTGGTGCCGGCACGCCGATCACCGGGGCGGCCGGTATCACTGAGAAGGTCAGCGACATCATGGTCCGTGCGGCGGCGGCTGACGCTGCCGGCCGCAGTGGTGTGCGGATGAAGTACGAGTTTGAGAACGAGTATCGTCGCCCGCAGAACGGTCCCGACTCACCCGCGGTGGCGTTCTGGCCGCCGCTGCCCGCTGGCCAAGGCGAGTCTGGCTCGGGCACTGGCATCAATGCCGCGCAAACGGTCAGCACGCCCAACTTCACCGGCGCCACCCTCGCTGACACCGGGGCATTTCCACCCGACACCGTGGGCACGGTCGGGCCGACGCAGTTCGTCGTCGCGGTCAATGGGCGTGTGCGTTCATTCAACAAATTCACCGGTGTTGCCGATGCGGTAATCAACGCTGATAGCGATGCGTTCTTCGCTTCGGTGATGACACCTGGCACAAATTTCACCAGCGATCCGCGCATCCGCTACGACCGGCTGAGCGGGCGCTGGTTTGTGATCATCATCGATGTTCCGGGCGGCGTGGGTGACCAGGCCAATCGCGTACTGCTGGCGGTGAGCAACGGCAGCACGATCACAGCGGGTACTGATTTCACGTTCTATCAGTTCCAGATGTCGGGCACCCTGTTTGCCGACTACCCGACGCTCGGCATCGACAACCAGGCGCTCTACATCGGCGCAAACATGTTCACGCTTGCGGGATCGTTCTCCAGCACGCTGGGTTCGGTGGTGCGCAAGTCGTCGGTGCTGTCGGGTGGTCCCATCGTGACGACCACGTTTGCCCTGGTACCGACGAGCGGGAGCGCTGGCCCCTACACACCGCAGGGAGTCGACAACTACGACCCTGCTGCAACCGAGGGTTACTTTGTCGGCGTCGACAACGCGACCTTCGGTACCCTGATGGTGCGCCGAGTCAGTACACCGGGCGCGACGCCGACCATATCGGGCAACCTTTCGGTCACGGTACCGTCGACAGCGTTTGGCATTCCAGCGCCGCACTCAGGCAATACCGGCGGCAATAATGGCCGGCTGGATTCTCTCGACGACCGGCTCTTCGCGGCACATGTACGCGGCGGCAGGCTATGGACTGCGCACAATATCGGCACCACCAATGCCGGCGTGTCATCAAGCACGGCCACGCGTCGCAACTCGGTGCGCTGGTATGAGCTGGGTACACTCACGACCACACCCAGCCTGATTCAATCCGGCACGATCTTCGACACCGCGACGACCAATCCCCAGCACTACTTCATTCCGTCGGTGATGGTGTCGGGACAGGGTCATGCCGCATTCGGATTCACCATGTCCGGCCTGGCGCTGACGCCCAATGCCGGCACGATTGGACGATTGAGTGGCGATACGGCCGGCACGGTGCAGGCCCCGATCGCCAACTACTCGGCCTCGACCGCGACCTACAACCCGGCATCTGATGCCGGCGGAGCCGGAGGCCGGCGCTGGGGCGACTACTCCTACACCAGCCTCGATCCCTGCGATGACATGACGATGTGGACGATCCAGGAATTCGCCAGCACGAATAACGTCTATGGCGTGCGCGCGGTACGTCTGCTGGCACCGGCGCCGGTCGCGACCAACTGCGCAGTGACGACGGACATTGCCCAGGGACAAAGCAATGTGAATATCGCGTTGACCGGCACGGGCTTTTTCCAGCCCGATGCCTCGGTCGGCAGTTGCCGGATCCTGCTGGGTTCGTCTGTCAGCGGCAGCGGGGTCACGGTCAACAGCCTTACCTACAATTCGCCCACCTCGCTCTCCCTCAATATCAGCGCCTCGGCCGGCGCCGCGGCGGGCGCACGCACCATCACGGTGACCAATCCCGACGCTCAGACCAGCGTCGCCAGCAGCTGCATCAATGTCACCGCGGGTACGCCAACCACGATCACGTCGTTGAATCGCGTCGGCAGCAGTGCCGTCTGTGCCGGCCAGTCACTCGATTGGCAGGCGATTTTTTCGGAGTCAATCACCGGCGGCGGCAGTGCCAACTTTGGCTTGAATGGCGGCACCGGCGCATCGGTCAGCGGCGTCACTGGCAGCGGCAGCACACGTACCGTTTCGGCCAATGTCGGCACCGGCGCAGGCTCGCTGCGTCTGGACATGCTGAACAGCACCGGCGTCACGCCGGCACCGACGAATCTTCCGTTCACGGGTGAAACCATCACCGTCAATGCCAATCCAACCGCAGCCACGGTCACCGGCGGCGGCGCGTATTGCGCAGGTGGAAGCGGATCGCTGGTGGGACTTTCGGGCTCGCAGTCCGGCGTCAACTATCAGTTGCTGCGCGACAGCTCACCCACCGGTTCGCCGGTCGCAGGCACGGGTGCCGCGATTTCCTTTGGCAACCAGCCGACCGTCGGCAGTTACACGGTTTCGGCCAGCCACGGCACGACCTCGTGCGCTGCCACGATGACTGGAAGCGTTGCGGTCAGCGTCAATGCCAATCCGACAGCATTCTCGGTAACCGGGGGCGGCGCTTTCTGTGCGGGTGGCGCTGGCATGGCGGTCGGGCTTTCGGGTTCGCAATCGGGGATAAATTACCAACTGCTGCGGGATGCATCGCCAGTCGGTGCGCCCGTCGCAGGCACAGGTAGCGCGCTCAACTTCGGCAACCAGGCCACAGCGGGCACCTACACCGTCCAGGCCAGCAATGGCGCCACATCCTGCGCGGCCACCATGACGGGCAATGCCGTCGTCAGCGTCAACAGCAATCCGACCGCGTTTGCAATGACCGGTGGCGGGAGTTTCTGTGCTGGCGGCACCGGCGTGCCGGTCGGGCTTGCCAACAGTGGCACGGGAATCAACTACCAGTTGATGCGCAATGGTTCGCCGACAGGTTCACCCGTCGCCGGCACTGGCGCCGCACTCGACTTTGGCAATCAGACCGTGGCGGGCAACTACACCGTCGAGGCCAGCAATGCGACTACCGCATGCTCGGCCACGATGAGCGGCAATGCCAGCGTCAGCATCAATGCAGTGCCCAGTGTCAATGCGCAAACGCCCTCCGCGATCTGCACGGGCACTGCCACCAGCATTGCGCTGACCAGCACACCAGGCGGCGCGAGCTTCGCCTACACCGGGAGCAATACCTCAGGCAGCGTCACCGGCTTCGCCAGCGGCAACGCCAATCCCATTCTGCAAACCCTCACTGGCAGTGGCAGCGTGACCTACGCAACGACGGCAACGCTGAATACCTGCCCGAGTACACCGGTCAATATCGTGCAGCCGGTCAGTGATCCGACGCCAGCCGCGGGTAGTCTGCCATCCGCTACCGAGCAACTCGCCTACTCCGCCCAACTCAGCGCACCGGGCTCGTTGCAGGCAGCACAATTCCAGCTGGTTTCCGGCACGCTCCCGAGCGGATTGACGCTGGCCAGTGGAGGCCTCCTGAGCGGTACGCCCAATGCCCAGGGCAGCTTCAATTTCACCGTGAGCGGAAGCGATCCGTCGATCGTGTCCTGCACGTTGAATCGCGCCTATTCGATCACGGTGCTGGCAAGCGCCATATTCCAGAACGAATTCGAGTAAATACCCCTGCCCGCCGCGCGACCGCAAGGGTCGCGCGGCTGATGCAGAAGGTGGGAGGACTGGCCGCCAGTCAGGCGATGTCGCTCGCTTGGCTGAGCTGAAAGCCACCGATCGAGGCCGTGGTCGGCGGTCCTGCCGCAAGAACGGTCAGATCTTCCTGCCCGCAGCTGCCTGCGCTCGCGGCGCATTGGCACGTTCCAAAGCTCCGTCGTCGCAAGGACGCTCCGGACTGTTCCCAAGCACCAGAGACTTGCCCCGGGCATTCCTCGGCAGACGCCACTTCAGTTCGACCAGCAAATCAGTGGGCGTCGCAGAAGATTGCCGGGATTCAGTGAAATGTGCGAGCCGGTACGCAATTTTCGAGATAACTCCGGAGTACTGTCGCCGCGCAATTTGACGCATTCTTCACATTCGTGAAACCCCTCCCGACTCTATTTTGAGGTAATGCCATGAAGAAAAGACTTCTCGTCCTGCTCACGACCCTGACAGCGATGACGCACGTGATATTTGCGGCGCCCGCCAACCCAAACGCGCCGGTTCAACGAGACACGTTCGAGGCAGCATTTGGACCGAATTACAGCGCCCGCGAACTGTCCGAGACGGCAGCTTTCGACGCGCTGCTGGTCAAGTCGAAGCAGAGCAACATTGCCGAAGTCATGCAGATGGTTTCGTTGCTTCGGTGGAACGCGATCGCAATCAATACCAGCGGACTGGATCACACTCCGGTAGCACCGGGTGAAACGCGCGTGTTTGGGGAACAATTGGGCCCGCATCGCTCCAGCCGAGCGATGGCCATCGTACATATCGCGATATTCGACGCCGTCAATGCCATCCAACGCCGTCACCGGAGCTACTCCAATATTCCCGTGGCCGATTCTCGTACGTCGATGGAGGCCGCGATTGCGCAGGCAGCGCGCGACACACTCGTCAGCCTGTATCCCTCGCAACGGCAACGAATCGACGCGCAACTTCGGGTCGACCTCTTGCTCATCCGCCCCGGGATCAGCAAGACCTTGGGCATTGCGCTCGGCAAATCTACGGCTCAGGCCATTCTGGCGGCACGCAGTGCGGACGGCTCTGCACATGCCGAGATGCGAATGAACGAGGATTATTTTCCAGGCGAAATGCCCGGCATCTGGAGACAGGATCCGATCAGCCTGATACCGCTGGCGCTCGGCGCGCGCTGGAGCGAAACGGCGCCATTCGTCATTTCCACCGCGACTCAATTCCGCGTTCCCCCGCCGCCGGCGATGAACAGTCCTGAATACACCGCCGCCTACAACGAGGTCGTCGCACTCGGCGGTGACGGGATCACCACACCCACTGTACGCACCGCTGAGCAGACCCACATCGGAATATTCTGGGCTTACGATGGCACACCGAGTCTGTGCGCTCCGCCGCGTCTGTACAATCAGGTAACGACGCAGATTGCGCTACAGCGTCACACCCCGGCGATCCAACTTGCGCGCCTGCTTGCGCTGGTCAATACCGCCATGGCAGACGCCGGTATCTCTTCGTGGGAATCCAAATACCACTACGCGTTCTGGCGGCCAATCGCGGGGCTGCGCGAGTCAGATGTCGGCACGGGTTCCTCCGGACTCGGCGACGGCAATCCCGATACCCATGGTTATTCCGATTTCATGCCACTGGGTGCGCCTGCCAGCAACCTTGTCGGACCCAACTTCACTCCGCCGTTTCCGGCCTATCCATCCGGCCACGCCACCTTCGGCGGGGCCTTATTCCAGACGCTGCGCCGTTTCTATGGCCGCGACGACATTCCGTTCCTCTTCATTTCGGATGAATTCAACGGCAGCACCGTCGACAACCAGGGCAACACGCGCCCGTTCCTGCCCCGCTTCTTCGACAACTTCTCTGAAGCGGAAGAAGAGAATGGCCAGAGCCGCATTTATCTCGGCATCCACTGGTCATTCGACAAGACCGCCGGAATCGATCAGGGCAGACAGGTGGCGGACTACGTGTTTCAGCATGCGTTTCAGCCGCTGCCCTGATCACCTCTGCGCATTGGCTCTTTGAGTCTGCACGGGCGGTGATCCTCATCGCCCCTGCGACCGCTCACACGCATTCGGGCTTCCGCCCGTCTCATTGCACAGCCGTTGCAGGCTGGCAGCATTTTCCGTTGTGCCGAAGAGGTGACCAACAACCGCAAGGAGCATCATTGAAGGTTTCAAATCGCCTGTGCACCTCAACCAATCAGCCGGCAGAAAGAGACCGTTGCATGCCCGGAGGTGCGACACGGGTGACCGTACCGCTTGGCGAGCAGCGAGCGGAAACATGGGCGATCGAGCAAGTCACTTCGCGTGTAAGACCCAGCGCAGTCCGCCCTTTCGGGATTTCTTGAGGCATTGGGCCACCGCGCGTATTGACGCGGCATTCACAATCCAGACAAGCTTGCCGCCCCGTTCTGGAAATTGTGCCGTGAAGCCAACTTTTTTGATGCTGGTAACCCGCCTTGCGGTGGCAGTTGTTGCGTTGGCTGCCGGGCAGGCCAACTCCGAGCCGGTCGCTCAACGCGACGCATTCGAAGCTGCGCATGGACCGAACTACAGCGTCCGTGAACTGATTGAAACGGCAGGGACAGACGCATTGCTGGCCAAGGCGCGGCATAGCAATCTGGATGAGCTCATCCGGCTGGTCACCCTGCTGCGCTGGAACGCGATCGCTATTGATACCAGCGGACTCGACCACATGCCGGTGCGCCCCGGTGAGTCGCGAATCTTCGGACAGCAGTTGGGCCCGCATCGCGCCAGTCGGGCAATGGCGATCGTGCACATAGCGATCTTCGATGCCATGAACGCAATCGATCGCAGGTATCAGAGCTACTCCAACATCCCCAAAGCGGATTCCCGCGCCTCGACCGAAGCGGCCATCGCGCAGGCAGCGCACGACAGCCTGATCGCCCTGTATCCCTCACAGGCGCCCCGTCTCGACGCGCAGCTTCAGCTCGACCTCGCCCAGATCCGCAGGGGCAGCGCAAAGACGCTGGGCATCGCGCTCGGAAAGGCGACCGCACAGGCAATCGTCGCGGCACGCAATGGCGATGGCTCCGAGCACCCGGAAATGCTGATGGACGAGGACTACATACCCGGCGACATGCCCGGTATCTGGAGACAGGACCCGATCAGCCTGATTCCGGTTGCGCTCGGCGCGCGCTGGAGCGAGACGCGACCGTTCACAATCCCTGCCGCCGATGAATTCCGTGTACCGCCGCCGCCGCCAATGGGCAGCGCGGAATACACTGCCGCCTATCATGAAGTGGTAGCAGTTGGCGGCGATGGCATCATTACGCCGACACTGCGTAGCCCGGAACAAACCCACATTGGAATTTTCTGGGCCTACGACGGAACACCCACGCTGTGCGCACCACCGCGCATGTACAACCAGGTAACGGTGCAGATTGCTGTGCAGCAACGCACTTCAGCAATCGATCTGGCGCGCCTGCTCGCCCTGGTCAACACCGCCATGGCCGACACCGGAATCTCTGCATGGGAATCCAAGTACCACTACGGCTTCTGGCGGCCAATCGCTGGCCTGCGCGAGGCCGACGTCGGCACCGGTCCGACTGGCCTGGGCGATGGCAACCCGGATACGCACGGCTACGCTAACTTCGTGCCCTTGGGTGCCCCGGCCAGCAATCTCGCCGGACCCAACTTCACTCCGCCATTTCCGGCCTATCCGTCCGGTCATGCTGCGTTTGGCGGCGCCCTGTTCCAGACGCTGCGACGCTTCTACGGCCGGGATGACATTCCGTTCTATTTCATCTCGGATGAATTCAACGGCAGCACACGCGACAGCCAGGGCAATCTGCGCCCGTTCCGACCCCGCTTCTTCGACAACTTCGCTGAAGCGGAAGAAGAGAACGGCCAGAGTCGCATCTATCTCGGCATCCACTGGTCGTTCGACAAGACCGCAGGAATCACGCAGGGCAGGCAAGTCGCAGACTACGTGTTCCAACACGCGTTTCAGCCGCTGCCCTGAGCAAACCCCGACCGGCGGCGGTGTGATCAGCGGGGGCGGTGGCAGGCACCGCCCCGCACTGCTTGGCCGACCTTGGCAAACGGTGCGCGTTTGATCAGCGCAGGCCACCGCCAGCGTACAGGCGCTCTCCGGTCAACCAGACAGAATCATCCGAGGCCAGAAATACGGCGATCGACGCAATGTCATCGGGCTGACCCCGTCGGCCGAGCGTCGTCTGCGCAACGGTTCTCTTCTCGAAATCCGAGCCGATAAACCCGGCACTGTGCGTGCCTTCGGTTTCGATCATGCCCGGATTCATGGATTTGGCAGCGCGCTCGCGGCCCCAGCGCGGCCTCCGGCAGGGGACGCTCACTTCATGGCACGCCGCTCACTCGGGCAGCAGGGCAACGATCTCGTCGGCGCCCTGCGCCAGCGCCAGTTGGCGGGCGCTGAGGCCATCGCGGTTTTTGCGCGCAGGCTCGGCGCCATGCTGAAGCAGTAGTTGCACCAGCGGCGTATCGGATTGCTCGGCCGCCTGCTGCAAAGCCGTCTCGCCGTCGAAGTTCTCGGCATCGACCGGCGCACCCGCGGCGAGCAGATGGCCGATCACCGCGAGGCGTTGCGCGCTGCGTTCGCGTGGTCGCCGCATGGCATGAACCATTGCCTCTTCGTTGGCGACGGCGCCCCTCGCCAAAAGGATCGGGAGGAAGCGCTCGTCCATATCATTCAAGGCGTGCGGCCAGGCCGTTGCCAATGCCGGCCCGCGCAAATCCGGCTGTGTCTCCAGAACCAGATCGGCGCAGGAGGGCTTCATCGCGACACAGGAGCCAAGCACGAGGCTGGCTTCCTCAAGCGTCAGCTCGCGGATGCGTGGCTTGCCAGCCACCCCTGCCTGCGCCAGGGCCTCACGCCAAACGATATTGCGCGGATCATCATTGAAGTTCGACTGCGATGAGCAGGCCGCTGTGAGCAGTGCCAGCAGGAGGCTTGCGGCGGCAACGAAGCGCTTGAGTACGCGCATATTCAATCCCTTCATCAGTGATTTCTCCACCAACTGTCCATTGTCCAGTGGAGTTTGTTGAGTTCTTCGGTTGTCACCGATCGGCTGCTGATGCGCTTGCTGGAGACGAGTTCCACCTCCGGCGCCACCCGCCATTTGCTGTCTCGAACATCGCAACGCACCAGCGCTCGCACGGTCACCTCGCTGCGATGCAACTGGTTGCTGGAGAAATCGATGATCTCGGTCTGCGCGCTGAACTCGACGGGAATGCCCATCAAGGCGAAACCCTCCTCATCGCGGGCGAAGCGTGCGGGGCCCAGCAACCGGATATCAGTCGGGACACTGCCGAACCGATGAAACGCGTACTGGATACCGGGTTGCTGCAGCAGAGCGATCACCTGCTCATCGCTGGGGTCGTCGATGCCGCGGAATTTGCTGACACCATCGCCCATCAACGTATCGGATTGCCACTTGCCGTCAAGGAACCGCCAGCGTACCGAATCCTCGGCCAATTGCTCGGCCTCCGGAAAGGAGGTGGAAATGGCCGACATGATCACTCGGGTCCGCGGGTGATACACCCAGAAGCCCGGGTGACCCCAGTCACCACTGGCGATAGGCAGCCAATGCACATCACCCGAGGGCGGTCCAATCAGCTCGATGCGATCGGGCTTGCGGTACTGGTAGGCCAGCTGCAGCATCCGCAGCACTTCCTTGCGGCTCGGCAACTGCGCAAACGCGGCATCGGTTGGCGGCGCCGGCGCCTCGGCACTGGTGATCACATTGATCTCGGGTCGGCTGTCGCAGCCGGCGAACAGCGCGGCAGCACAGAGTAAAATTACAGCCCGGAAAAGCATCACAAGGACAACCCTCGCGCAGGGGGTGAATGGTCTCCAGCCGGCGAAGTGCGCACGGCCGCGGCGATGATAGCGGTCTCTGAGCTTGGGTGCGGTCAGCAGCGCGGGATCAGGGCGATTCGAATCCATTGCCGAACAGCGGTGTTTCACCGGCCGCATTGGCGCCGGCAATCGCAAACGACATACCGTCGGCGCCGCGATGCTGCCAGGCCCATTTGCGCCATGGACTGACCCGGAAGGCGGGCAGGCCTGACGCCGGGCCAGCCGGACGAATCCAATAGTTCACGCCGAGATCATAGGTTGCATACAGGCCTGCAATCGACGCCGCAAGCGTGGCATCGCGCTGATTGAGCAAGGCGCCGAAATAATCGGCCCAGGCGATCGCCGCGGCGACATCGAGCGCGTGTTCCTCGTCATGCAAGGGGTCCTCGACGGCGAAATCGGTGCCGTCAAACTCGATCACATAGCGTGGTGCAAGGACGGTTCCGAAGGCGCCCGCCTCGGTGCGCAGAGCGGTCTTGAGGAAGGTACCGCTGCGCCGGATCATCTGCGCACTATCGCTGTCGCCCTTGCTGGCATAGGCACGCCGCAAGGCTTCGGTAAGCAGCGCGGTCATCCAGGTCGAAGCGCCATAAGCCGTGCTATCCCAGTCGCCATGCTGATTACCGGTGTGATAGAAGCCGCCGTCGATGCGACCGGCACTCGGAATCACTCCATTGCCGCCATTCTGATGAACCAGCAGCGCGGCGATGATCGCGTCGACGCTGTCACGGCGCGCGGCATTGCCGGTGATTTCGTAATCGATCAGGTGGGTCATCAGCTTGAACCCGACCATGCGCTCGGTCCAGAAGCCAAGACCGGCGGTCCAGGCATGCGGGTCGCCATTGTGGTAGTTGGCGGTGCTGGTAATGGCGGGCAGAAAAGTCTCGTCGCCGGTCATCCAGTAGGCGTAGGCCAGCGACTCGTTGAATGAATACTTGTTGTCGGTCGGGTCCAGTGCAAACTGACCACTGGCATTGATCCGGCCTCGGTAGAAATCGGTGTTGCGCAGCGCCTCGCGCAGCGGCTTGACGAAACCCGAGCGGAAATGCAGCGCGAACATCACCGATGCGCGATCGTACAACCAGGGCTCGAAGCCGGTCTTGTATGGGCATTGATTGGCGACGCTGACCAGAGGGTCGTCTTCATTGATGACGTTGTAGAAATCGTTCTTGTGCGCGCGTTCCTGCTCCTGATATCCGGGCCAGGTCAGAATCGCATCGTTGGCGGCGGGACTGTCGCGCGTCGCCGGATTGCCTGGATCGAACGTCAGCGCCCGGCTGCCGCGCAGGGCGCCGTTGCTCAACCATTGCGCCGGCAACTCGGCCAGCACGTTCGGTTCAAACACGTTGTCAGAGGCAATGAAGCTGCCGCTGGTGACCTGATGCCAGGTGGTGGCGCGCAGTGCGCGCAGCGGCCGCGACAAGGTGCGCGGCGTCCCGCCCCACTCAACGGTCAAGCTCCTGACCGTATTCAGCGTCGAAAAACTGACCTCGACCTGCACCAGCGCCACCCGTACCGATTGGCCATCGATCCCGACATCGCTGCGGTGACGCCAAGGCGTCAACTGGATCACGTAGGCGGGAATCTCGACCGCGCCATCGAGTACCCGCAAGTTCGCGAGTGCGGCATTGCTGACGGAACCATGCGGAAACGGCACGCCAAAACTGGCGACCGTGGGCACGCTGGGCATTACCGCCTCGGTCGCGTGCAGTCGCACTTCGATCGAACCCTGTGGCAGCGCCGGTGCGAGAAAAGGCTCGACCGCGATCACGGCCTCGGCACCGCCGAGCAGGAGCAGGCAAGACAACAGAATTCGAATCGACATGGTTCTCTCCAGGCGAACGGATGCCCACTCTAGAGCGCACCCATGACACCCGAAGCGAACTGTGCCACATCTTGCATACGCGGTCGTGGAAATGCTCCGCAAGACGTTGACACCTGCGAACGACGACCAGAGACGCAGCACGCCCTGATGCGCTTCAGGCTCGCCTGCACCGAACGCCCTCGAAGCGCTCGAACTCAGCGCACTTCGATGCGCACGACGGCGTCTCTTACCGCACCCGCCATCGCCTGCACATTGCCGCCAGAAACCTCGATCGCGGTGTCCCGGGTTTCGACCGGAATCAGGCTATGCAGATGACTGCTCTTCACCGCGTAGTTGACGTTCTGCGGCAGGTCGCCGGTCCACTCGAACACCTTGGCGGCATTGAGCTTGGATGCCACGATGCCGACCACCCTGCCCTCGCTATCGATGAGCGGACCACCGCTGTTGCCGGCCTGCACCGGGACCGATATCTGATAGGTGCGCCTGTCGTCCTGGATGCCACTGGTCGCACTGATCACACCTACGTTGGCCTGCCCGAAGCCGCCTTGCGCCGACTCGAGTACTCGTCGGTCGTGTTCCGGCTGACCGGCACCGCGATCGCGCAACATGATCGCGGCGACTTCGCTGCGTCCGAGCGCGCCCTCAATTCGCTGATCGCGCGCTTTCCAGACACCTCGTCCTACCAGGTCGCCGAGGTGCAGGCCTGGATCGGCAATCACGACGCCGCCTTCGAATGGCTGGAGCGCGCAATCCGGGTCGGCGACGCCGGCCTGATGTACATCAAGTTCGACCCGCTGCTGCACAACATTCGCAGCGATCCGCGCTATGCCGAACTACTGACCCGGCTTGGGCATCCGTCCTGAGCCTGTTCCCAAGCCAAGTGTCTTTTGCACGGTGCGTGCAATCCAGGTGTCCCGCCCCCATATATCCGATCGCTCCGCGTCAACGCGGAGCGATCGTCTACGCCAATGCGATCAACGACGCGGGTTGAGCACCTCGGCAACTTCGGCCTCGTAGCGCTTCAGCTGATAGATCTCGCGCAGTTCGGCGATGCGCTCGAGCTTGGCCACATCAAGATAACCCGGATGGCTGTTGCCACCACCACCACCGCCAGCCACGGTATTCCAGTTGTCCAGCGCATCCTCGAGCGCGCCGACTTCGTTGTGGAAGATCCACGTGCAGTGAATGCCAGTGCCATCGTAGGGCAACCAGGCATCGCCATTGCCGTAATCGGCGTTGCGCGCCTGCATGCAGGAATTCTGATCGGCAAACGGCCCGACACTCATGAAGTGCGTGCCAGGCGGATATCCACCGGTCGTCGAGTAGGCTATGTAGTAGTAGCCCTCGCCCGGTCCATTGATCGAAGCAGTCGCCAACGGCGCAAGCACCGAACACGCCAACGCCAGACCCGCCGCCAAACCCAATTTCCGAAACTTCATTTTCAATCTCCAATGCGCTCAGCCCCACCGCGGGGCCGGTACCCACAAGCTAGGCAAGTCGCCCCTGCCTGCACAGGAAGAACCCGGGACGAAATCGGGCATTGCGGGAAAATTGGGGTTGATTTGCCCCATTGAGTTCCTGTCGTGCTGGCCCGATCGTCAGTTCGAGACACCTCTGGCGCCAAAGCTGGTAAGCGGAGCGGCGACGATCAGGCGAGTTCGATCGACGCCAATATCGTCAGCCGTGCGGCCACCGCGGCCACCCTTTGCGCATGCAGGACATCATGTGCGACCAGCCCGGGCAGCAGGTCCTGAAAATCGCGGACCGCAACAAGCTCGGCAAACCGCGAACGCAAATACGCCTTCAGCTCGGGATGCGCCCGGCGAACGGAGTCGATGACCGTCGTGCATCCCTCCACCACATTGATGATGTCCTCCAGATCGTGGCTCGACAGCGGATCGGATCGTCCGCGATCTCTAAACGCCTCGAACTTCGTGGCAATGAATGCTGGCGCCGAGATCAGGTTTATCGAGTTGCCACTCGGCAAGGTGTACGCCAGCTTCGAGGCTGCCGCCTCCGAATACCAGCGATTGGAGAATCCCAGCACGCGCTCGTCGGTTGGCATGAGATCGACAATCATGCCCCGAAGGCGCCAGCGACAAATTGGCGCGTCGGCCGATAGATCGCGGATAAATCCTCGCTGTTCAAATTGCCGCTCAAGCCTGTGATATCCGGACAGCGCCGTCACAGTAGCAACCAGGTCGACATCATGGGTCACCCGCGGAGAGGGTGCGCTGGGCGCGTCAATCAGCAGACTCACGGCGCAACCGCCGACCAGCACCAGTTCCTCGCGCAATGTTCCGAGCGCGGAAGCCACCAACTCGACATTGCCCACATTCGGATCAGCTGGATTCATAGGCGCTGCTGAAACCACTGCTCAGCCAGCCCGCGTTCGCGCGCGTTGCCAGCCCGGAGCGCATCAAATAGTGCGAGCACCTCGTACAGCCTGGCATCGCGCAATGCTGCTGCCGGCACAGATGGATAAAGCGGAGTCATCGCCAGACCACGCTGGCTGCCGTCGAGCGAGGGCCAAACCGGAACCGGTTCAGCGGACGGTGCAATTTGCCCATTCAATGGCGGCCCTGCGTGCGCCGTGGGAATGCCCACCACCATGCCGCCGCGAACAGGCGGATACACATACTTCGCGCCGTGCAACAGAAACTCGCGCAACGCCGGGCGCAAGATGCGCGGGCGTCGCTCCTCGAACATCAGCAGACGCGCCAACTCGGCGCGCTTGAGCGCTGCGTGCACTTCGGACATCGATAAGCCGGTGTACGTCGCGAGCTCGGGATAGGTCGAACCCTGTTCCCCTTCAGCGGCAAGCAGCGCGAGCAGGACATAGAAATCCTGAGGCTTCAGTACCGGCTGTCGATCAGTCTTTCTCGCGGCCATTGGGCGTATTGTTTCGTATTTCGCGAAACACGAAAGTACTTTAACATCATGGGATTGTCAACGAGGATAAGCAATCGGTACTGCACCAGTTTGAATGTTGGCAACGGTCCCCTTCTCCCGTAAACGGGAGAAGGGGTTCATCGCCAGAATTTCAAACCGATGCAGTGCCAAGCAATCCATGCCGGGGCCAGGATCAATCCATGCTCCTGATACCCGAAGGCATCGAGCGCCGCGAACGGCCGGCCGCAGGGGATCGTTGCGCTCGCACAGAGGCTGATTCAATGCAGCGCTATTGGCACTCGAGCACGAGTGCACGCCGCAGCATCGCCGAGCAGCCCGGATTGCCGAGCCATGCAAATAGAAAACTGCGCGATGGTAATCAGACCGCGATGCCATCAGCAAAGGCAGTTGACTACCCAGGCTGATATCGTAGGCCAATCACCGCGATGACGGACGCAACGAAATGGCAACTTCGCAAGGCCGCAACCCGATTGCCACGGCAATACTTGTACTGGTCGGACTGGGCGCGGCGGTGTTTGGCTGGCGCTATCTGGAGCAGCGCAAAAGCGCAGCCGACACGCAGTCCACCGCGAGCACGCAACAGAGCACCTCAGCGAACCCGTCCGCGGCGCAAACCAGCGAGGGCGCGCAGCCCGCTTCGACCGCTCCGCCCACAGGCGAACCCGTCGCCACCGTCTATGACACCCCGGTCGCGCCACAGCATCCACCGCTGAGTGCCCGTGAGTACAAGCGGCTGCGACAGAAGATCGCCCAGGCCGACCATCTCGCCGTGGAGTCACCCCTGCTCGACGGCCGACACATCGCACTGAGCAGTGTGCAGTCCTTGCTCAACAGCGACGACTTCGACAAGAAGTTCAGCCAGTTCGAACAGGAATCGCGTGCCGACGTGCTCGCCGACGAACTCTCGCGCGCACTCGCCGACCAGTTCGCCATCCGCGTCGCCGCCACCAATCTGAAAATGCACGCCCCCGAAGTTGCCTGCGGCATGCGCATCTGCCTCGCCCGCATCCGCGGCCACGTCAGCAAATCCGACTGGGACGAATTCGTCGCCGCCTGGCGCAACGACCCCACCGCAAACTCCGGCGCCTCCATCGCCCGCATCATCGACCGCCCCGGCGGCGGACAAGAACTCCGCATCCTCTTCTCCAACGACCCCACATCGCGGTCGTTCAGTGTGCCTGGGCCGGGGAAGGGGTGAAAATTGGCCGAGTGGCGCTTGGAGTTGCGGGCTGCGTGACGACGGTTCCGAGCAGGCGACAGGACTGGTTGGCGCGATGGTGTACTCGGTGCGGTACGCGTACTCGTCGAGAGTGATGCGTTGATGCATGCTTCGGCCGACGCGCTGACCAGCATTCCTTTGTCTGCCTGCAATCCCCGGATTGCGCTGCGCTTCATCCGGGCTGATATGGTCGCCTATGTCAAACGGGGCGTGTTTTCCCATGAAATTGCCAATGGGCGTCCTTCGTCAGGGGCGGCCGCAGGCCGGCGTAGCGTACCCTTGACGACGCGAAGTTGCGCAGACTGGACTGCG
>JBBSLG010000032.1:0-59579 GCA_038255435.1 Lysobacterales bacterium | reverse complement strand
GTCAATCGCTTACGTGCCGTCAAGGGTCCGCTTCGCCGGCCTACGGCCGCCCTTGACCGCTTTGTTGATCAGGCGTATCCATAGACATCAAGCCCAATGCGCTCGACTTCGCTTGACACCGGCGGCTAAATGGTGACCCCTGCACTGCGGTTGCAGGTGCGGGTCGGGCCCCGCGCTAAAATTTTCGCTTAGGGACGCAGGGCGCGAGCATTGCGCCGAATTGAAAGCCTGACGCCGTGTAACGGTGAGGAATCCGCTCGGCGCAATGCCCTTCGGCTACTGCGCCCAACTGCCTTGCCGTCGAGTTCAACGTGCAGACCACGCGGCGGGTACCGTGATGCGGGCGGCCCTGCTGCGGATTACGTAAGGCTGAGAAACTCCCTCGGCGCAATGCCCTTCGGTTCGCGCCCTACGTTTTGAGGAACCCTATGTATCGCCTTGTTTGGGATTGTCCCGAATGCGCTGCACGCGGGTGCGGTAGGCGTGCACGTTGTCGCCGCGAATGCGGGTTTCGCGGGTGCCGGTGACTTTGTCGACCTTCTCGTCGGAGCCGGTGACCGGCTTGGCTTCGACGGCGGTTTCGTGTTCGAAGCTGTGCGATTTGTCGGTGTTGCGGTAGTACCGGTACAGTGCAACACGGGACACCCAGAAAATGTGACTCCCGTGGCACCAGGGATTGGGTGTCCAGTTCCCCTCACGCAGTTCCCAGCCGAAACGCGGCCGCTCGCCAGATCCTGGGCCAATTCTGATCACCACGTGATCGTCCGAACCAGGACGGACTTGTTCGGGAACTCTTTGTCGGAGACTGGGTGTCCGGAGTCTCGGGGAAGACATTGTGGTTGGACTGTCACAGGATGCCTTTCCGCGACCGCCGGGCAACGAGGAGAGAAGCGCTTGTCGCTTGACTTGAATATGCATTGAATGCATATTGGAACCATGGAGATTGAGTTCGATCCCGACAAGGCGGCAGCTAACCAGAAGAAGCATCGGGTCAGCTTCGCGCACGCAGAGCAAGTGCTGCGCGATAGCAATGCCATCACTATCGAGGATCCGGATTCCGAAGGAGAACGTCGATTGGTGACGCTGGGCATGGACGCCTTGGGGCGAGTGCTGGTCGTAGTTCACACCATGCGCGGAGAGCGGACGCGACTGATCTCCGCTCGTAGAGCCAGCCGTGGCGAAACGGAGCACTATCATGCGTAGCGAATACAACTTCAGTAAGGGCAAGCGCGGCGCAGTAATCGCGTCGCCGGGAAAGACGCGCATCACGATCATGCTCGACGACGACATCATCGAGTTGTTCCGACAAAAGGCGGAAGTTGCAGGAAGCGGCTACCAGACTGAGATCAATCGTGTGCTGCGTGAGTATCTGGCGAGCGGGGGCGAGCCGATCACACTGGATGCGCTTCGCCAGGTCATCCGCGAGGAACTACACCCCGCGTAGGTGTAACGCAATCCTGCATACGATCAACTGATGCGCGACGCAAGGCGCGAGCATTGCGCCGAATTGATGACCGGATGCGGGCAGTGGCGAGGTTCAGTTCGGCGCAATGCCCTTCGGTTCGCGCCCTACGTTTTGAGGAACCCTATGTATCGCCTTGTTTGGGATTGTCCCGAATGCGCTGCACGCGGGTGCGGTAGGCGTGCACGTTGTCGCCGCGGATGCGGGTTTCGCGGGTGCCGGTGACTTTGTCGACTTTCTCGTCGGAGCCGGTGACCGGCTTGGCTTCGACGGCGGTTTCGTGTTCGAAGCTGTGCGATTTGTCGGTGTTGCGGTAGTACCGGTACAGCAACCAGTACAGTCCGGTTGCGCTGGCTGGGCCTGCCGCGAGCAGCCATAGTCCACCATCGTCGCTCATAGCCCGCTCCCTACAATCCAGAGTGCAATACCTTCAACAAATGTGCCGACGGTGAGTGCGGCGAGCAAAAGTTTCCACTGCTGTACCGGTACGCTGCCCATGGTCTCGCCGGTGCGACCGTTCACTGCGATGTAGTGCAGCAGGCCGCCCTTGCTGCCCGGCTGGTGGTACGAATACAGCCACACCGGCAGGTACATCGACACCCAGCGCGTGCCGTGCACGTCGAGGCGTTCCTGCTCCCAGCGCACGCCACGGTCATAGCGGCTGACCGATGATCCGACCTGGGCGCGGGCGATCGACAGCAACTGGTCCTCCAGGCGCGGGAGCAGGTGCGCCACATCGCGGTTGCGCTTCTCCGAGGTGACGCCGGTCAGGTAGGAAGCATTCCACTTCACGGCGTTCTTGGTGTCGAACGGCAGGATCGTGTTGATGATGTTGTTGGTGTTCGCGCGCGTGTCCAGATTGCCGCGATCGGAGGAGGATTCCAGCGGCAGGTCGTCGACGGTGAAGTCCACGTGCCGTCCGACACGGTAGACATCGGCGTCGTAGTAGGTCTTCTGCTTGTCGCCGCTGCCGCGCGTGTAGCGGGCCGTTTCGATCTCGCCCTGGCCGGCGACGTCGACGCTCGCCTTGCCATCGATGATCATGTACGGCAGATAGACAGCAATAACGTTCTCGGGCGTGAACTCTTCCTTGAATGCCTTGAGCGCAAACAACTTCCGCTTGTCGACGAACTGGCGGATGCGCGCCACGGCATCGTCTTTCTTGATGTGGAAGGGCAATACCGCGTCGGGCACCGCGCCATTGGCGACCTGTTCGTTGATGCCGAATACGTGTCGGCACCAATGGCAGCGCGCCGTCATCTGGCTTTCGGTATTGACGGTTACCTCGGCGCCGCAACCGCTGCACTTGAAGCTCATCAAGCTGGCGGCGTCGGCCGCGATGTCCACAGCACCGGACGCGATGATCGTGCCGGGGAGATCGTCGAGCCCCGTGCCGAGGCCGAACTCTTCCTCGACTCGCGCGCCAAGCCATTCGTTGCGACAGTAAACGCAGACCAGCAGATCGCTGCCGACCTTATGCCGGATATCGGTGGCGCCGCATTTCGGGCAGCGGTTGGCGCCGTCCTTCAGTTCAGCCGCGGCGGTGTCGATGGCGACCGGGTCGGGCGCCAGCAATTCGTCGCGGATGGGTTTTGGCAGCGTGTCCGGGTCGATCGGAAAACTGCCCGGTGTCGGCGGCACGTCCTGCGGCGAGCCGGGGCCGGTGTAGGGCGGTGGCGGCGGCGGATTGTTGGCGTTGGTCATTGTCGTTCCGAAGTGAGCGGCTTACAGACCCAGCGCCTTGGTTTTGGCCGCGTCGTAATCGGCCTGGGTGATCAGGCCGAGATCGAGCATCTCCTTGGCCTTCTTCAACTTGGCGATCGGGTCGTCGGCTGCCGGCGCGGCCGGTGCAACCGGCTGCTGCAAGCTGCCGATACCGCCCATCATGCCCGACGCCATGCCGAGGCCCATCATGCCCGCCGCACCGGTGTTTTCGCCCGCCGACTGCATGCCCTGCGCAACACTGGCCTGCAAATTGGAATTGCCGCGCGATCCGGCCAGCGCGTCGGCGCGTTGCACGGTCTTCAGCAGTTCGCGGGTGTTCGCATCGTATTCGATGGACACGATGGCGGTCTTGGCGATGACCAGGCCGCGATCGGATTTCCACTGATAGGCGTTCTCCACCGCAGCCGACAGGCTCCTGGCAAACCCGATCGAATCCTGCTGAAGCTTGGTGATGCGATTGCCCTTGCTCGGGTCGTTCGTGTACAGGCTGAACGCCGGCGCGAGCGAACCCACCACTTCGTTGAAGAGTTGGCCGGCGGCGGCATTGTCCATGTCGGTGAAATCGAAAACCTCGCCGGGTTGCAGATATTTGGCAGGTACGAAGTTCTTCACGAACAGGATTGGATCGACGATCTTCATCGTGTACGAGCCGCGCGTCACCGCGCCGACCTGGGTGTTCAGGAAGCCGTCGTCCCAATAGATTTCGGATTGCGTACCGAAGCGGTTGTCCGGCAGCTCCTTCAGCGAAACGAAAAACGCGGCCTGCTGCGAACCTGGCTGGCCACCGAACTTGAAACGCTCCCAGCTTTGCTTGATCAGCGAATCAACGAGGCCGTCGCCGGAGAAGATCGACTTCGAGTTGAGATCGTCCGAGCGCCACTCGTAACCACCGGGCTCGGCAGCGAAGCCGGTGATCGCGCCATCCTGGAACAGCAGCAGGCCGTAACCTTCCGGAACGACAATCTTCGAACCATTGGTGATGATGTTCGAGGAGCCCTTGGTATTTGAACCGCGTCCCGCGTTGCTGCCGCGCGGCACCGCGGCAAACAACGCCGCCGTCGCCGGCAAACCGTCCGGAACCGTGTAGAAGTCTTTCCACTGGTCAGCGAGCGCACCGCCAATCGAACCTGTCACCGCCTGTATCAGACCCATCACATCACCTCGCGATTCGTGGCCGGGCACCGTGCCCACCATTCCCGGCAAACTATACCTTCCCGGACGAGACAGGAAGTTAAGGATTCTCTGAACAAGGCATGCCTCGACCAGCCCGCTGAGTCAAGGGTGAAGAAGGCGCGGGTTTCCTGGGGATCTGGCGGCGTGCACGGTGCCGTCGAAGCCGGGATGCCGACGTCTTCAGAGCTTGCTCAAGCGTTGATTCGATGCCATCCGGGCCGCCACTGCGCGCCTTGCGGGGCGGTCGCAACACTCGAGCAAATGCTTCCGGGCCGATAGAAACCAGGCCGCAAGCCTTGCACATCAGGTCTCGGACCCCATCTCATCGACACCCCCAATGGCGCCGCCATGACCCCGCTTTCCATTCTCGACCTCGCCCCCGTCACCGTCGGCAGCACACCGACGCAGACCTTCGCCAATGCGCTCGACCTCGCACGCGCCGGCGAACGGCTCGGCTACCAGCGCTACTGGCTGGCCGAACACCACAACATGCCGGGCATCGCCAGTGCGGCGACGGCTGTCTTGATCGGGCATGTGGCGGGCGGCACCAAGACCATCCGCGTCGGCGCCGGCGGCATCATGTTGCCGAACCATTCGCCGCTGCAGGCGGCCGAGGCGTTCGGCACGCTGGGCAGTCTGTATCCTGGGCGCATCGACCTCGGCCTCGGCCGCGCCCCTGGCACCGATCAGGCCGCGGCGCAGGCGCTGCGGCGCTACTACGCCAACGCTGAGGAATTTCCGGCTGACGTGGTCGAACTGCTGCAGTATTTCGAACCCACCCAGCCGGGCCAGATAGTTCAAGCGGTGCCGGGCGCTGGCGTCGAAATCGAAGTGTGGATCCTCGGCTCCAGCCTGTTCGGTGCGCGCTTGGCCGCGGCGCTGGGCTTGCCGTATGCGTTTGCCTCGCACTTCGCGCCCGATGCGCTGGATCAGGCGCTGGCGCTCTACCACCGTGAGTTCAAACCCTCCAAGCGCCTCGCGCAGCCACATGCGATGCTGGCGCTGAACGTGGTCGCGGCAGACAGCGACGACGAAGCCGCGCGACTGTTCACTACCCAGCAGCAAGCCTTCGTCAACCTGCGCCGCAACCGGCCGGGTCTGGTGCCGCCGCCGCTGGAAAGCGCCGCCGCCATCAACGACTACTGCACGCCTGTCGAAAAGCAGATGATCGATAGCGCCCTCGCCTGCTGTGCAGTCGGCGCGCCGGCCACGGTGCGTGCGGCGATGCAGGCCTTCGTCGCGCGTTATCGCCCGGACGAACTCATTCTCACTGCGAATATTTTCGACCACGCCGCGCGCGTACGATCCTTTGAATTGACCATGGATGCCTGGACCTCATGAGCACGTCAAAACTCTTCGAACCGCTCGCCGTCGGCTCGCTGCAGCTGGCCAATCGCATCGTCATCGCGCCGATGTGCCAATACTCGGCGGTCGATGGCCGGATGACCGACTGGCATCAGATCCATCTCGGCCAACTGGCACTCTCGGGTGCCGGGCTGTTGACGATCGAAGCCACGGCGGTGCTACCCGAAGGGCGAATTTCATACGGCGACGTCGGACTCTGGGACGACGCCACCGAAGCGGCGATGGACGGCGTGCTCAAGAGTATTCGCCGCTGGTCGACCATGCCGATCGCGATCCAGTTGGCGCACGCCGGACGCAAGGCATCCACCGACCTGCCGTGGAATGGCGGTGGTCAGTTTGCACCCGGCCAGGCCAACGGCTGGCAAACCGTGGCGCCTTCGACCCTGCCCTTCAAGGACGACGAGCATGCGCCGGTCGCGCTCGATCGTGAAGGCATGGACGAAGTCCGCGATGCCTTTGTGCAAGCCGCGCGCCGCTCCGCGCGGCTGGGCATCGACGCGATCCAGATCCATGCCGCGCACGGTTATCTGCTGCATCAATTTCTGTCGCCGCTGTCCAACCATCGGCAAGACGCCTATGGCGGCTCGCTCGAGAACCGGATGCGCTTCCCATTGGAAGTGTTCGACGCAGTGCGCGCAGCGTTCCCCGCGGAGCGCCCGGTCAGCGTGCGCCTGTCTGGCACCGACTGGGTGCCGGGCGGCTGGGACATCGAACAGACCGTGGCGTTCTCGCAGGCGCTGCAAGCCCGCGGCTGCAGCACGATCCATGTTTCCAGCGGAGGACTGCACCCTGCGCAGACCATTCCAGTCGGTCCGGGCTACCAGGTGCCGCTGGCGCGCGCGGTGAAGCAGGCGGTCGCCATCCCCGTAGTGGCCGTGGGCATGATCACCGACTTCGACCACGCCGAAGCCATCATCGCCACCGGCGACGCCGACCTGATCGCCCTCGCCCGCGGCATCCTCTACGACCCGCACTGGCCCTGGCATGCGGCAGCCCACCTCGGCGCCAGCGTCGTCGCGCCGCCCCAGTACCTGCGCTCGCAACCTCGGCAATTTCCGAACCTGCTGGTGCGCGGCGGGGGATCGGTGCAGGCGTAGCGCGGTTGGTGGTAGCGCCTGGGTGTCCAGAATTCCGGCGCAGAATTCCGGCGTCGGCCGCCAGTCATGCGTCGAACCCGCGCGGTCGAGGACCCCGAGCATGCCGGGAAGTCTATTGCACGGCCGGAAACCTTTGTCTTCTTTGGCTTCGCGCACTGCAGTGGCAGATCCGACTATGGAGCGGTCGTAGACGCCTGGTAACGTTGCAGCGCAAATTGTGTGTCGGCTGCTTTGGATCCAGCCAAGATGAATGCGGTCGGATCGAGCCTCGCCTTCGGTCATCCCTTCGCTGCCACCGGTGCGCGCATCGTCGCCACGCTCGCCAAGCTGCGGTCAGAAAAATGCAGCGGCCGTGGCCTGATCTCGATCTGCACTGTGGGCGGCATGGGTGTCGCGGCGATCGTAGAGCGTTAGAGTTCGCGTCGGGACCCGCTCCCACCAAAACCGTGTCGGTTCAGGCGGATTACCGGGACAATGCGGTCCACTTCGACCTGCGGCGCAGTAAAACGCAGGCTTGCCCACGGCACGGCGCCACGCAGTCGGTCGCGAGTCAAGCGGGCAAGGCGATCACACCGGCACCGATTCACGCACCTCGCGCTCCCGCCTGCGAGAAAACGTGTCCGCTTTGGTGCCGATTTTGCGAACTCAATACAAACCCCTATCCATCAAGGAGATTACAGTGATGTACACATCTCGTTCTGCGCTTGGTGCGATCGCATTCTCTGCTGCAATCGCCAGCGCCAGCGTGGGCGCGGTTACGCGGTCGTGGCCTGGTGTGGCCCCATGCGCTGGCACGTTGCAGGCATGCATCGACGCATCGGCGGCCTCCGATACGGTACTGATCGTGACCGACACGCCAATAACGCAAAGCCTGTTCTTGCCGCGCAGCATCACGCTCGAGGGGGCCACAGGATTCTCGGCACAGATGGCGACCGGACGGAATATCGAAGGCAATTCCACCGATGACAACCCGTACATCGTCACGGTGCGTCGGATAGCGCTGACCAATGCCCGCATCATTCTGAGTCACAACCGGGCGGGCACCGCCAACATTGAGATTCGCCGCGTCAGTATCGTGTCGACCGGGTCCGCCAATGCGGCCGGCATACGCGTGCAGGCCGGCAGCGGCGGTGCAGCGACCGTGCGTGTCGCTGACAATCGCTTGCGCGTCGCAGCGCCGGGCCTGTTCGACGCCGCACTGGAGGTCTCGTTCGCCGCTAACAACGGTACCGCGCTGATCGATTTCAATCACATTGAGGGCGTAGGCGATGGCAGCGGTTGGGGCATCCTGGCGCAAGTGAACGGTGCGGGTGCACCCACAATGACGGTCATCAACAACGAAGTGAATGGTCGCTTCGGCCGCGCGGCGATCGGTATTTCCGAAGGGTTGTTGTCTTCAATCGCAAGCACACTGACCGCGCGTGTGCTGGGCAACGCAGTGATCGGCCGTGCCCGACAAGGCATGGGCATCGTGCACATGATCAACAACGGCAGCATCAATACCCGGACCATCAACAACACTGCGGTTGGACTGAATTATGGCATGCGCTTTTTGCGCGGGAGCAGCAGCGCTGGTAGCGGAAGTGTCAGCGGCCCGGCGGAGAATAATCTTCTCGCCTACAACAGCCAGGGCCTGTCGATCAGCCCCGAGTTCCAGACGCCAATTGTCGAAAACTTCAACTTGTTGTTTGCCAACGACTCCAACGCGTACACGCCGGGACCGCTCGATGTCACTCTCGACCCCAAGCTGCGCTCGATGACCGACGTGCGTCTTCGCGACACCTCGTGGGCCATCAATGCCGGCGCCACAACAGCCCACGCTACGTTTGCCGCAGCCGGAGTGGGTTCGGTCGATACCGATGGTCTGCGTCGAGTAAAATTGAACCGTATTGACATCGGCGCCTATGAGTACGGTGATTTCAGTGCGCGCGCGCGCGCCGATGCGCCGAGCGGAAACTTCTTCGTCATCAACGACTCGCAAATCAACTTGCGCCCGCGGCTTTTCATGTTCGCCACGGTCAGAGCTGCCAGCGTGACCAACGCGTGGCCCATCGGCGTCTACTATTCAAGCCCTAACTGGCGCGTCTTCAATCAGAATATTTTTGTGCCGATGCCGGTGGGCATGGAGTTCAACCTGTTCGTGCCGAAAGAATCCGATGGCACCTTCCTCCACACCGCGACCGCCGAAAACTTGTCGGGCCATTTCACCACGATTAATCACAGCGACCTCAACAATGTATCCAACAAGATCCTGCTGGCCACTTCGAACTGGAACCCCGAGGGCGTGCCCGGTGTCTACAACAACCACAACACATCGGTAGGCTATTTTACGCCGTCATGGTTTGTATTGAATACCGACTTCGGTGACATCAACGTCGGTGCTTCCTTCAATATCTATTCCCAGGACCCCAGTCCGAATGCCTACCTGCATACGGCCAACAACCTGAATACATTCGCGGCGATTACCTACCTGGATCACCCTTTGCTCAACGCGACGCCCTGCGCCCAGATCAATCTGACGCCGCGCACTGGATTGCATGGCGATACCGCTTTCGTTGCCATATACGCTGCGGGCGCGCAGCGCTGGGCCATCGCCAATGCCAACGATACAGCGATGACCATCGGCGCCGAGTTCAATGTCGTGATCGACGCCGCGCAAGTGGCGGCCTGCGCCGGAGTTCTGTTCGGTGATGGCTTCGAAGACTGAGTGCATTGCGCCTTGCTCGGCAAGCAATTAGGGCAGTGCTGACACGCGTCCCGGCGAGCCAGATGCGCCAGCGCGTGCTGCACCGGCGCGAGCGCCAAAACCCTGACGAAAGCATTCAACGCTCAGCGCGTTCTTTCGATTTCTTCCCGTTGAAAGTGTTCAGCGCCCGCTCGCGAATCGTTTCAGCGCCGCGCGTTGCTCAGCGCTGGCAACAAGTTCGGCACGGGCCAAGGTGCGCACCGCGAGCGTGCGAGCGGTTTCGAGTTGGTCAGCAAGGGAATACCGCTGGCAGCGGAGCAACATCAGCTCGGCAAAACTCTGCGCGATGTCGGAATTTTCGTCCCAGGATTGGATCAGCGGGTCGACAAAGCGCGTCGCCTCTTCGCGCCCGTCGCTCAGCTTGGACAGGGTCCCTATACGGCAATGGGTATTGTCCTTGCCCAAGCGGCTGCGGCCGGCGCTGCGGGCAGATCCGGCCCTGGCAACGTGCGTGCTGCGGGTGTTTGTCGACGCTATCGAGCGCGCTTTGCGCTCATCATGCGACGCGCCAGCCGCGAGTCCTCGAACACGTCGGCGAGCCAACCCGTGCGCCACACGCCGCGCCTATTCGCGACCGACCACCACCCTTGCGCACAGCCTCACGAAGCAGGGTGTCCGCCCGGCGCGCAGAGGATCGACCGGAGCCCGCCTTCGATGCCCTGTTCCTAGACCCGATGCCCGACTACGAAAACCGGCGGCAAGACCTCGGCTGGTTAACCAAGAAGCCGATTCGGCGTGGTGACTGCAGCACGCCGACGGTACCGAGTGGCCGCGTGCTGATCGCGAAAGTGCAAAACAGGGGAATCAAGGGGGCAATGCCAGGCACTTGCGGCCTCGACCCGCCCGATCGCGCGGCGCGAACTCGGTTTGGCCGCGACTGACCCTTCGCATGCGCCGAGGAACGGCGTACCCTCCGCTCGGAAGGGGCTTTGGAATTCCTATCCCTCGACCACATCGACCACGTACCGTGCCAGGTGCGATTCCGGCAGCCAGTGCTGCACCGACGGTGGCAACAGGTCGTCGGTCTCGCGGTCGATCGGTCGGAGTCGGCTCATGCGCGAAGGACTCCGTAAGGAGGCTCGATTCTAGCCGAGGGAGGGATAGTCCGACAGGCTGCTAGTCACAGCCACCCACGGTCTCAAACCCATCGCAGAACAATTCGACGCTAAGGGGCGCGACAACATCAATGAGACGGGTGTTCGTTGGCGTTGAGCCGGCGTCGCTATGGAAACTCTCGTGCAGGTCGAGATAGGTTGCCCGCAAGACGATGCCGGTTGCGATTTGTCCCCACGTCATGTCGCAGGTACCCTCGGCGCGATACGGCGAGCTCGCGACCGGCACCAGGGTTGCGGTGCACTTTGGCGCATTGGCGCAACACTCGTGACTGATCTCGACCTGTCCGCTCGGGCGGAACGGACCGACCCCTTGCACTCGCACCTTGATTGGCGTCGGCTGATTCACGGTCGCCGGTGCATTGCCCTGAAAAGTGAGAAAGACCGGCGCCCAGCTGAAACTGCTCACGCCACCATTGTTGGCCATGTTTGCGGTGGCAATGATCATTGAGTCGCTGCTGATTCCCTGGTTGTCTGACTGAGGCAACACGATGGTCTTGGGCAACGTGGCTTCAGCGGCAGTGTAGGTGTCACGTCCCAGCAACCGTGTCGCGTTGTTGGTGTCGGCGGCGAAAAATTCCACGGTCAAAGGATAGGTGGAATGGGCCGGCAAACTGTCGACCCGATAGGTCAAGGAGAGGTCATTTCCGGTCACGCTGAATGCAGTGATTTCGGGCCAGTTCTGCTTCGGCCCATTGGTGTTTGGTGGCTGATCGATGTCGCCGGGATCGTTGAGGATGCCGGTCTGTCTCGCAGCGTCTTGAATCGCGCTCCCCGTGAGATTGCCGATGAACTGGTTGCCCAGGATCGTGTTGGCACCGATGCTGTCGATCACGACGGACGGATACAACGCGACAAACATGTTCGCTTCGCCGGGCCCGGCACCGCCCACCTGCGCGCGCGACACCGCGAGTGTGCGGCCGCCCACGGCATACATCGCCGATTGCACGTGCAGCGGCGTGATTCCATCCACCGCAAGGCCAAAGTAGTTGCCTTGCACGAACAGATTGGGCATGCCCGTCCCATAGGATGAAAACGCCATGGGCGGCGGCCCGATCGCGGGGTAGATCGTGGTCGAGAACACGTTGCGCGCCGCCGAGGTGTTGCCTCCCACCTGCACGCGGACGTCATTGCCGAGGCTGAGATCAACCCAATTCTCGCCCGGCGTCGAACCGAATCCCGCCGCCAGCCCCGACTTCGTCGTGCCGAACAGATTGCCTTGGATCGTGACTTCGGTGCCGAGTAGTGTCGGGCTCACATTGCTTGCATCAATCTTGATCGCTGGCCCACCGCCGACGAACCAGTTGCGCTGGGCCGGCAGTTCGCCGCCAATGTGCACTTCATTGCGCCACGACCCCAGGCATTGAAAACAATCGCTGGTCCGGATCGGATTACCGATAAAGCCGTTTTCGCCCTGGTCACTGCTGCCATCGGCATTTCGGCCAATGATCGAGGATTCGACGCGAAAGACTTCGCTGGCACCGTCGCTGCCGGCAAAGTTCAGAAATGGCAGTGTCTGGCCGCCGACTGATCCGAACTGGTTGATCGCCACGTTCTTCACCGTGGCCGAACGCAGGAAGCGCAGTCCGGATTTGCAGAAGCTGGTGCGCGCCAGTTCGATCTTGACCTGCATGTCCAGGCCGCTGCTGCTCGCCGACAACGTGTTGGCGCTTGCACCGGGCTGGGTCAGGCCGTCGATTACCACCGGTTGGGTCACGACGAAGCTGTCGGTATGGTTGCTGCAACCGGTGTTGGGCAGCAAGACCCGGCATACGCCGGTCGCCGAGACACAGCCACTGTCGGTGCTCGCCGGGATATTGAATGCGATAATGTCGAGTTCGGGCGTTGCATTCGCGCGCTCGAGCGCGCCATGGAAGCTGCAGTCGCTGTCATCCACTGCGTCGCAGAATTTGTAAATGGGCGCATTGCTGTTCTGTGTGGTGTCGACCACAAAGGTCGCCGCTTGCGCCGCGCCAAACTGTGCAAGCAAAGCCGCACCCAGAACCATCGCCAGTATCCGCATCGCCGTTCTCTTATCAGGCATTCAACCCGCGAACTGCGAACTGAGGAACCGCGATCGTGGCGCGATGCTCACGCCATGCGTACCCCACATTCGCGGGGGTAGCACCAATGCGCACCCACAACAAAAGGGCTTCGGCCCGTTTGTTGTGGGTGCGTGTCGCTTAAGGGCTCAACTCCGCGCGATCGATGGGGCGTTGGTCAATCAGGATCGCTCGACGGCATCAAGGGAGTTTTTCAACAGAATAGGCCCACAAGAGACACTCAACGGCATCGCCGGAACGAAGAAAGCGGTCATTCAAACCCGCCGAGAATTTGGAGAGTTACCAGGGGCGCTGAGCGGCGAATTCTGACCCGGTGGGCAGGCAAAATCCTACCGCGCTTTGCGGCGTCTGCCGATGGTGCGCTGCTGACGCTGACGTCAGATTGCAAGGCCACCTTCTGCATCGGGCAGGATCATGGCAGCGGCGCCATCGCAGCCCGACAGGCCGGGTTGCTCACCGAGCAGTCTGGCGCCTGGCGTGTAGCGACGCCGCCGACCCGAGCGCTTGCTGGCCTATCAAGTGGTGCAGGGCTGGCTGGCGACGTGGCTGGCGCTGCACGAGGAGGCGGAAGCGAACTCGGTCGCGGGTTACGTCGAGCGCGAGCTGCGCAGCCATCTTGAGTGCGGGATTCTGGTGCACGTGTTTGCCCGGGCCCGATGTCCCGACTGCGCGGCAGACTTTCTGATCGCCTTTTCGTGCAAGGGACGCGGCGTTTGCCCGTCGTGTACGACCAAGCGGATGGCGGCGACCGCGGCGCATATGGTAGAGGCAGTGATTCCACGCGTTCCTATACGGCAATGGGTATTGTCCTTGCCCAAGCGGCTGCGGCCGGCGCTGCGGGCCGATCCGGCCCTGGCAACGTGCGTGCTGCGGGTGTTTGTCGACGGTACCGCGTGGCCGCGTGCTGATCGCGAAAGTGCAAAACAGGGGAATCAAGGGGGCAATGCCAGGCACTTGCGGCCTCGACCCGCCCGATCGCGTGGCGCGAACTCGATTCGGCCGCGACTGACCCTTCGCACGCGCCGAGGAACGGCGTACCCTCCGCTCGGAAGGGGCTTTGGAATTCCTATCCCTCGCATGCAACCATTTTCAACTACGCTGTCGCAACTTGATCCACGGAGCATCGCCATGAAACGCAGCCTGATCGCGCTCGCCCTGTTCACCGCGTTTACCACTGCGCACGCCACAGCATGGACCTATCACGGCACCTTGAACGACGGCGGCAAGCCCGCGCACGGTCGATATGACTTGCGCCTCTCAATGCTTGATAGCACCGGCGGCAAGTCTGTCGGTGGCATGATCGTTCTTCCGGGGGTGCTGGTCAGTAACGGCAGTTTCAGCGTCGATGTCGACTTCGGCTTTGACCTTACCCAATTCGCCGCACTGAAGCTCAAGACCGAAGTCCAGCAAGGCAACTCAGGGTTTGTGAGCCTCGGTGGACCCGCGCATTTTGATGCCAAGGCGGCGCTCGCGGGGATATGTTGGGATACGACAGGAAATGTGGTGGCGGCAGGGGAGTTCCTGGGTTCGAGCAACAATGTGCCGGTTGAAATCAAGGCCAATGGTGATGTCGTCGCGCGCTTCGGGCCGCATTACCTGACAGACTTTGGAGGACCACTCGTTCGCCACTCGCCGAATGTGGTGTTTGGTGATTTTCGCAATTCGGTAGCAGCTGGACTACAAGGCGGCACCATTGGTGGTGGCGGGACCGGGGATTTGCCAACGCCGGAGAGTCGGAATCATGTTGCCGCTGATTTCGGCACCGTTGCGGGTGGCAATACGAATACGGTCGGTGTTTTGGCGACAGGCACGGGTTTTGGCGCCACCGTAAGCGGCGGAACGTTCAATCATGCTTACGCTGATGGATCCGTAGTGGCTGGCGGAAATAACAATTCGGCAGGATTCTATGCGACGGTTTCTGGCGGATCTCGCAATTGCGCCGGAGGTGACTACTCCTGGGCGGGCGGTTCTGGCGCCGAGGTCAGAACCAGCAATGTCGCCGGCATTTCCGGTTGTGACGCAGGCCTCGACGCCAATGGTGACGAAGGCACTTTCATGTGGTCGGATTCACAGAGCGGGAGTTTCACTTCATCTGGCCCCAATCAATTTCTGGTGCGTGCCGACGGCGGCGTAATGTTCAATGCGAACACGCTGACCAGCCCGTCCATTGATGATTTTCTCTTCAAGGCGCGCCCTCTGACCGGCGACTCCGATGTGGATCTGCGAATGGTCACGCGCAATGGCAAGTCGGTATCCCTGTTTGTGTCGGATTCAAGCGCAAGCCTGACCATCCAGCCAATCGGCTTGTCTGCGGCCAGCCCCCGCTTGATTGTGAGCGGCGGTACGGGTGGTAGTGCCAGTTTGACCCATGGTGGCGCGTGGACGAACGCGTCGTCACGTGCCTATAAGGAAGCCTTTGCGCCGGTGGATGCGATCCACATACTCAATACGCTTGTGGCGCTGCCGATTACGACATGGACCTACAGGGAATCCGGCGAAGGCACGCATATGGGGCCGATGGCGGAAGACTTCAAAGCCGCGTTTGATCTGGCGGGCGATGGCGATTCGATTGCAACCGTGGATGCCGACGGCGTGGCACTTGCCGCGATCCAGGGCTTGAATAAAAAGCTCGAAGCCGAAAATGCCGAGCTACGCGAACACGACGCGATGTTGGGTGCGCAACTTGAAGTCGTGCTCAAGCGGCTTTCAGCGCTGGAATCGGCGCGGGCGGAGTAATCCATGCGCCTGCCTCGATCCTCCATGGTCGTATTCATATTCGCTTGCTGTGTGTGTTCGCTTGCTGACGCCAGTGGCCGCTTTTCTGCGACAGCCACCTTGTCGACGCCCAGCACACAGCAATCAGCGGATCAGCGTTTTTCCATTGCTGCAGAACTCGATCCGGAACGTGCACGGCAATCATCCGATGCGCGATTTTCGCTCAGCGCACAACTTGCTGCGTCAGATCTCGCCAAGGCCGTGAACACCGCCTGCGCAGTGCCTGGCGTCGACCTTTTCAAGAACGGTTTCGAGAACTGATTGCTGGAGCGCGATGGCAGGTTGGCGTCGGCTATGCTCGGCGACAACGGCAAAACACGGGTCAGAGTACCTTTTCCCGCCTGGTGCCCTTTCCGGGCGGCCTTCCTGGCCTGCCCGGGGTGACCCTTCTCGCTAACTGGGCCTCGATGGCAACCTGAAATCCCGGGCTACCAAGCGCTTGTTGGCGTTGCAGGTAGGCGCGAATCTCTTCGAGTTCAGCCGGGTCGATGGCCTCGGCAACAAGGCAGCGGTAGGCCTCGGCGCGTAGATCAGTGCGGCTACTCAGTGACTTGTATGCCGGATGGCTCCACATGAGGGGATCTTCCGTTCCCAGTGCATTGGCCGAATAGCTCGACCAAGGCCAGTCTTCGGGGTTGGCAACCATCGCCGCGCGTAGCGGGTTGAGTTCGATGTAGCGATAGCAACGCAGCACGTAGGCGTCGCTGCCGACGAGGCAAGACTTGAATCGGCCTTCCCACAATGTTCCGGTTCGCCCGTAGCGATCATTGCACTAACGAACGTAGCGGCGCCCCAAGGCCTGCATCACCGCGCTGACTTTGCCGGCCGCGTCTGGCGTAGGCAGCAGGTGCACATGATTGGTCATCAGGATGTAGGCGTGTACCCGGCAGCCAGTCGCCTGGGAAAGTTCGCGCAGGTCGGCGAGGTAGCGCAGGCGGTCGGCGTCGGTGAAGAAGCAGGGCTGTCGGTCGTTGCCGCGCTGCACGATGTGCTGGGCGATGCCGGAGATATCGAGACGAGGTTGGCGGGGCATGGCGTGAAAGGCCGAAGGAGTTCCAACCAGTCTCCCCGACCAAACCGTCCGGCGCTGTCAGCGTTTTCCCAATCTTGCGTAGGAAAAAGGTACTCTGACCCCGGTTTTGGTCGCCGGCGACTTGCGCCCGCGCAAAGCTGCCCAGGAAAGGAATTCATGCGACGACCTCTGCGCCTGCTGTTCATTGCCTTGTCAACCTGCCTGGCGTTTCCGCTGCAGGCGAAGACCGACCCCGAGGTCAGCAGGCCGGATTCCGGCGATCGCGCTATGCGGATCGAGTCGGGGCTTCCTGCGGTGACGCAGGGCGGCAAGACGCTGAAGCTCTCACTGACGCAATGGATGGACGCGCTGGCGGTACCCGGAGTAAGCATTGCCGTCATTGATGGCCACCGCATCGTCTGGGTGAAGGCTTACGGCGTCACCACGCCGGGGCCGCGGGGTTCGCCAGTCACGCCGGACACGATCTTTCAGGCCGCGTCCATCGCCAAGCCGGTGACCGCGCTGGCGGTATTGCACCAGGTCGAGCGCGGCACCTTCGACCTGGACGCGGACATCAACGACTACCTGCGCGTGTGGAAGTTGCCGGGCGGCGAATTGCAGAGTGGGGAAAAGGTCACCATCCGTCGCTTACTGGCCCACGCCGGCGGAATCACGCCGGGAGGATTCCAGGGGTATGCGCGAACGGCGCCGTTGCCTGGGATCGTGCAGGTTCTGGGCGGCGTGGCGCCGGCCACCAATAGAGCCGCACGTGTCGTGGCCAAACCCGGCTCGGAGGTCGCATATAGCGGGCTCGGTTATTCACTGCTCCAGCTCGCGCTGGAAGACCGCCTGGGTCAACGGTTCGAGTCGATCCTGCAGGACACCGTGCTGCGTCGCCTCAAGCTCGATAACAGCTCGTTCGACCAGATGCTTTCCGAGGCGGGTGCGGCCCGCGCGGCACGTGGCCACCTGGGTGTCGGATCTGTCATCGACGGCGGCTGGCTGGTGAATCCGGAGTTGGCGGCGGCCGGGCTGTGGACCACGCCCACTGATCTCGCAACGCTGGTGATCGACGTGGCGAACTCAAAGCGCGATGACGGGGGCCATCTGCTCTCGCGCGAAATGACTCGCCAGATGTTGTCCCTGCACCAGGACGAGATGGGCCTGGGTTTCGTGGTGCGCGAGGGCGACAAACACGGCTACTTCGCGCACTCGGGCGGCAATCCTGGTTACTTCGCTCATTTGGAGATGCTGGCCGATTCCGGCCAAGGCATAGTCATCATGACCAATGCGGATGCCGGCCAAGCCCTGGCGTCATTGATCATCGCCGGCGTGGCGAACGAGTACGATTGGCCCTTGCCCGATCGCCGGAACATTTCGCCGGGCCGAATCGAACGCCTGTTCGCGCAGTTCGATCGCGTCGCCAACAGGCGTGTGGAAGTCGATGTGGCTCCCGGGGTCCTGGCCCGTTACGTTGGCAAGTATGAGCTGGCGCCCGGCCTGCTATTTGACATCACGCTCGCCGATGGCCATCTCCAACTCAAGTTGGGCGATCAACCGCAGTTCCCACTGTTCGCCGAATCGGAAGCCAAGTTCTTCCTGGAAGCGGTGGATGCGCAGATCACCTTCATCGTGGATGCGGCGGGCCAGCCTACGGCACTGGTCCTGCACCAGGGCGGCCGGGACCAGCAGGCCGCCAGGATCGAATAGGAATACGATCCGCGAGTTGTCAACGTCTGTGCGCCAGTTTCCGAATGACCGCTTTTGGCCTGCAAAAGTCGATCCCCTGGAGACACTGCGCGCTCGCGGAGCGAGCTGCCAACACAGGCGTGGATGTCGTGCGCTCCCCACCTGCAATTCTTGGCAGCCTGGTTTTGAGCCGAACGGGCCGGTGTCGGGACGGCCGCTTCGGCGGCGCCTTCAGTGTGTTGTCGGCAACGTGGGTTCGATGGCGTGCGCCGAAGCAGTGAACGTCCTTGCGTGCCCGCCGCGACTCCTGCATATTGAACCATATGGTTCAGCATTCTCATACACAACTCAGCGTCTCCTTCACCGCCCTCGCCGACGCCACCCGCCGTGGCATCCTCGACCAGCTCGCACGCGGCGACGCCTCCATCACCGACCTCGCCGACAAGTTCGAAATGACCCTCACGGGCATGAAGAAACACGTCGGCGTGCTCGAGTTGGCCGGCCTCGTGACCACCGAAAAGGTCGGCCGCGTGCGCACGTGCCGCATCGGCCCGTGCCGTCTCGAGAAGGAAATGGCGTGGATCGCGCGTTACCGCCAGGTGTGGGACGCGCGCTTTGAAGCGCTGGACGATGTCATCGACGAGCTCAAACGACAGGAGAAGGCCCGTGGTCGCAAGAAGAGAAAGTGAGTCTCAGCGCACGACGGTGCAGAAAAAGTCGGAACGCGAGGTCGTCGTCACGCGGACGTTCGACGCGCCCGCGCGGCTCGTGTTCGAGGCTTGGTCCAAACCCGAGTTGTTCAAGAAGTGGTGGGTGCCCCGCTCCATGGGCATGACACTTCGCTCGTGCGAGATGGACGTGCGCACCGGCGGCACCTACCGCCTCGTGTTCGGCGACGATCCTGCGAACACGATGGCGTTCTTCGGCAATTACCTCGAGGTGGTTCCTGACAAGCGCATCGTCTGGACGAACGAGGAAAGCCGTGACACAGGATCCGTCACCACCGTGACGCTCGAAGAACGCGACGGCAAGACGCTGCTCGTCATGAGCGAGCTGTATCCCACGAAGGAAGCGCTCGACGCGGCCGGCACCGGCGCGCAGGAAGCGACGCACGAGACGTTCGGACAGCTCGACGAACTGCTCGCCGAGCTATCCGCGCGTTGACTCCGTTCGCGGTGAACCCGGAGGAGTACAAGGTCGACGCGAAGGCCGTGGCGCAGCGGCTCCGGCGACAGCGTTGTGACGAAGCCCGGTAACTTTTGAGCGACGGCGAGACCGTTGGCGGTCGCCCCTTGCCAAGCGTCTGGCTCACCGAACCCCGCTACCTTATGAACCGACCCATGCTGTTTCCGACATTCGGCCACGCTGGAGTTCGAAGTGTAAAAGTTGCCGGTTTGATCAACGAATTCGAGATCAATCGGCGGCAACGAATCCAACCCGCAATGGCTGCCGCGTCCGAAAGCGGCCAGACAGCGGCGTTCGATTCGCTCAGCATGATGCGCTCTATCCATTGGAGCAAAACCATCATGAAGGCACTCAGCAACAAGATCGCTATCGTCACCGGCGCCAGCTCCGGTATTGGTCATGCGACGGCGAAGTTGTTTGCGCACGAGGGTGCGCGGGTTGTGGTGGCAGCGCGGCGAGTGGCGGAGTTGGAGCGATTGGTGGCGGAGATCGCGGCGGATGGTGGCGAGGCCATTGCACTGGCCGGGGATGTTGGCGATGAGGATTTCATGCGTGCCCTGGTGGATTTGGCGAGCGAGAAATTCGGCGGGCTGGATATCGCTTTCAATAATGCGGGCACATTGGGCAGCCTCGGTCCGACTGCGGACGTGTCGCTGGCGGAGTGGACCAGCACGCTTACCTGCAATCTGACCAGTGCGTTTCTTGGCGCGAAATATCAGATTCCCGCGATGCTTGCGCGGGGCGGCGGTTCATTGATTTTCACCTCGACCTTTGTCGGCCACACGGCGGCCTTTGCCGGGATGGCGGCCTACGCCGCGAGCAAAGCCGGATTGATCGGCTTGACGCAAGCCCTTGCCACAGAATTTGGCAGTCAGCACATTCGCGTCAATTCGATTCTTCCCGGTGGTACCGATACGCCCATGGGTCGCAGTGTCACCAACACGCCCGAAATCCAAAAGCACATTGAGAGCTTGCACGCGCTCGGCCGCATCGCCACGCCTGAGGAAATTGCGCGATCCGTGCTCTATCTCGCCTCGGACGCCTCCACGTTCACGACCGGAACGGCGATGCTGGTCGATGGCGGCATTTCCATCCATCGATCCTGATCCGTGGCTTCCGGGACAGGGAAGCTCGGCGACTACAAAGGATCTGCGAACCCTCCGTCGAGCGATCCGCACGTGGCGAATTGGATCGCCGAGTGTTCCCGATCAAGCCGAGTATCACTTCGAGTGCGCGACAATAACTATTGCGCGTTGAATCCGCGCACGCATTACATCCGATCCCGCCGCGGCAAGGCACACTCGATCACGGTACCGCAGGGCGAGCGCGGCAGGATGCGGAGCACGCCGCCGAGGGCTTCGAGGCGTTCGCGCATGCTGGTCAGGCCGAGTCCTTTGCGGCGGGCGCTGGGGATGCCGACGCCGTCATCGCAGATGCTGAGCAGGAGCAGGCGCGGGGTGATCTGGGTGCTGACGTCGATGCGAGTCGCCTCGGCGTGGCGGATGGCATTGGAGACCGCTTCCTGGCAGACACGGTAAAGCGCTTCTTCGTGGCTTTGTTCCTGCTGCACGTAGTCGTTGAACTGCATGTTCAGTCCCATCGATTCGGGCAGCATGCGCTTTAGCAACGGCTCGAGTGCGGCTGGTAATCCCTCGTCGCGCAGTCGCTCGAAACCGATCAGCGCTCGGCTGCCCTTGGAAATCATCTCCTGATCGGGGTCGGGTGGGGTCAGTTCGCGCAGCAGGGCGCGCAATTCGGCGAATCCGGTCTGCGCCAGTTCGTGCACGCGCAGGGCACGCCGTTCGCCTTCCTGGGGATCGCGGCGCCAGGCCTGCGGCAGGCTTTGCGACAGCAGGCTCATCGAGCTGAGAATCTGGGTGACATTGTCGTGCAGGTCGCGGGCCAGGCGCTGGCGCTCGGCGAGGATGGCCGCTTCGCGCGAATCGGCGGCCAGGCGCAGATTCTGGATCGCCACCGCAAGATGATTGGCAACAATTTCGAGACTGGTCACGTCGAGCATATCGAACGGTCGATCGGATTCGACATTGAGCACACCAAGGACCTGACCGCGCCACTGCACAGGGATGGCGAGTTCGGCGCAGGCCGGGGTCACGCCCGGTGGATTGACGTAGCGCGGATCGGCGGCGACATCGTTTACGACCTGGGTGCGCCGTTCGCGGGCAGCGGCGCCCATTATGCCGGTCGCGATCGGCAGGCGATCAACCTGCTGGATTCGATGCTTGTAGTCGCCACCACGAATGCGGATCTCGAGAAAATCCGGATCATCGGGATCGATCAAGGGAATATCGACATTGGCGAAACCGAGCGCCTGGTGCACGGCATCGGCGACGCGTTGCAGCATCACGTCCAGGTCATCCGACAGGCTGACAGTCGCAGTGACTTTGGCGAGCAGGACGAAGCGCGCGGAGCGGCGCTTCTCTTCGCTGTAGCGGCGGGCATTGTCGATGGCGATCGCAGTGTGCCGGGCGAATAGTTCCAATAGGCCGAGGTCTTCCGGTCCGAACCGCCGCGGCGGCGCGACACCCACCCCAAAGAACCCGACCAGTTGTCCGCGCCAGTGGATCGGCAGGCCGATCACCCGATGTTCGGCAAGCTCGGGCAAGGTGACATCGGGTAGATCGCCGTAGCGGATGACCACCGCCGCCCCGGATTGCAGCACATGACCAGCGAGCCCGACACCGCGGCCCATCTCGGCGCCGAGTTCACGCTCGGGCATCCGATACACCGCTTCGGTGCGAATCACATCGCGGCTGCGATCGTAGAGACCAATGCTGCCGTCGTCGGCACCAATCAACTCGCAGGCGCTACGGACAATGCGCTCGAGCAGGGGCACGAGTTCGAGCTCGGCCGAGATGTCCTCCACCATCTGACGCAGGGCCATCTGACGTTCGTGCTCGCCGGGGCGGGTTTGCGTCATTGAGACTAGGCGACTCCGCGCGCGCGCAGTACCGACGAAAGACAGGGTGCACATTCGTCGAGATTCCAGTTCAGCCGTTGCAGCAGGCGCTGCCAGACCGCATCCAGCGGCGCCGACAGGCGCAGGCGCTGCTGCAGGACCGGATGCTCGAACTCGAGCACGGCGGCATGCAGGAGCAACTGGTGTACACCAAATTCTATCTTGAACAAACGGTTGTGCTCGGTGCGACCGTGGCTGGTATCGCCAATAAGATGATGCGAGACGTGATGAAAATGTTTGCGGATCTGCCGGTAGCGCCCGGTCTGCGGATTGACCTCGACCAGGGCGTAGCGTTGCTCGGGGTATTTGCCGAGCGCAATGGGCACCGTGGTCGTGGCCAGGGTGCGAAAATGAGTGAGCGCAGGCTTGCGCGGCGAGTTGTCACGCACATCGGGCAGGGCGTAGTCGATCTCGCCCTGTTCCGCCGGCCAGCCGCGCACGACGCCGAGGTATCGCTTGTCGACCGTGCGCGCCATGAACTGGCGACCGAGCGCGCCGGCGATCTCGGCATTGCGCGCCGCCAGCACCAGGCCACTGGTCGCACGATCCAGACGATGGACCAGATGGATGCTGCCGCCGAGTTGCTGGCGCAAACTGGTCAACAGGTCGACATCGACATCGGTAGCCAGGCGGCTGGCATGGGCGAGCAGACCGGCCGGCTTATTGACGGCGACCAGGTGCTCGTCCTGGTGCAGGATTTCGATTTGGGGTGTGTCGCTCATCGCGCGATTGTAGAGCCTGCCGCACTGGTGATCCGGGTAAAGCGCGCCGGCCTTGGGCAATCGAAGCTGCGCTCGCGAAATTCCGCCCCGAGCAGTGTCGCTTTGTGGCATGGTGTACTGAACGATCGCGGGACCTGATTGGCTTTGATACTCGGCCGATTGGACGCGTTCAACGATGTTGTCTTGAATTCGTAGAGCGGGGCTTGCCCGCTGCGTTTCACTTGCGGGCCTTGGGATGAGATATGGCTACCGATGATCGCGCGGCCGCGCTGGCGGCCTTGCTGGATGAGCTGAGCGGGCTTGGGACGATGGAGCGCCAACAGCGCATCAACCGCCTGCAGCGGGATGATCCCGCGCTGGCCGCCGAAGTCGCCAGCGCACTGGCATTGCAGGAGACGCTGCTACAGCCGGATGGCCCGTCGCCACTCGATGTGGCCGCGCTCAAGCTTGATCGGCTCGGCGAATTCCGTGTGCTGTCACTGATCGGTCAGGGCGGCATGGGTGCCGTGTTCCTCGCCGAGCAGGATAATCCGCGCCGCAAGGTTGCGCTGAAATTGATGCGCCAGGCGGGTGCCGATGCCGAGGCCGCGCGTCGCTTTCGCCGTGAGGGCGCGGCCCTGGCCCGGCTCGATCATCCTGGCATTGCCCGTGTTTATGCCGCCGGCGTTGAGCAGCATGCCCTCGGTGCCCTGCCCTATTTCGCGATGGAATATGTCGACGGGGTCAGCCTGATCGAACACGCCGCCGCGCACGGTCTTGATCAGACTGCGCGACTGCGCCTGCTGGTCGCGATCTGCCAAGCGGTGCAACATGCGCATCAGCGCGGCGTTCTGCATCGCGATCTGAAGCCGGCGAACATCATGGTCGACGCTGCTGCCCAGCCGCGCATTCTCGACTTCGGTATCGCCCGCCTGCTGGATGATCCCGAGCACGGCACCCGGCTCACCGAAATCGGCCAGATCGTCGGCACCCTGCCCTACATGAGTCCCGAGCAGATCAATGGCGACGAGGCGGCGATCGATACCCGCGCCGATGTCTATTCGCTGGGCGTGATCCTCTATGAGTTGCTCAGCGGCAAACGGCCTCGCGAGTTCGAGCCGGGCACCTCCCTGATGCAGGCGGTCGCGCGTGCCATGCGCCAGCCGCTGATTGCCCTGGCCGAGGTCAATCCGGACTGCGCTGGCGATCTCGATACAGTGACGATGAAGGCGCTCGCCGAAGATCCGGCCGAGCGGTATGCCTCGGCCTCGGAGCTGGCCGCCGATATCGAGCGCTATCTGCATGATCAGCCGATCCTGGCGCGGCCACCGAGTGCCTGGTATGTGCTGCAGAAATTCTCGCGCCGCCACCGTGCCCTGGTCGGTGCGTCGGTGCTGGGACTGACTGCCCTGATCCTGAGCACGGTGATCGCGCTCAATGCCGCCTGGCGCGAGCGCGAGGCGCGCGAGGCCGCTGAACGCAGCGCCGCGATTGCCAATTCGGTGCGTGGCTTCATGAATGAAATGTTCCAGGCAGCGATGCCGGAATCGGCACTGGGTCGCGAGGTCAGCGTGCGCGAGGTGGTCGATCAGGCCAGTCTGCGTCTGCAAAACGCGCCACCGGAAGATCCGGTGGTCGCCGCCGAATCCGGGCTGGCGCTCGGCGCAGTCAATCTGGCGCTGGGCCGATTCGATCAGGCCGGCAGCCTGGTCGATGGCGCCATCCAGTTGCTGACCGCGCAAGGCACCAGCGCCGAGAAAGAACGATTCGAGGCGCAGATTCTGCGCCTGCAGATCACCGCAGCGCGCGAAGCAGATGCGGCGGCCGAGCAAGGCGCACGTGATCTGGTCCAGGAAATCCAGCACAGTCAGGGCGCGCGCAGCATGCTCTCACTCGAGGCATCCACCCTGTTGGCCGACATCCTGTTACGGCAGAGCAAGTTCAAGGAAGCGATCGACGGCTACCATCAGGTACTGGGCGCGCCGCTCGATGTATTGCCTGATGATCATCGTGTACGCGAGGGCGCCCTGGCCAATCTGGCCGTCGCCTTGCGCGGCAGCGGTGATCTGCCGGCGGCGATCGCGGTGCTGACCGCACTGGAGCAGCAGGTCAGCCGGCGGCGTGGCCCCGAGCATCCGGCCACGCTCAGCGTGCTCAACAATCTCGCCATCGCGGTGCAGAACAGTGGCGACCGTGAATCGGCCTTGGCCCTGTACGACCGCGCCTATGCCGGTCGCAGCAAGGTGCTCGGCGCCAGTCATCCCGATACGCTCAATGTGCTGCAGAACCGCGCCACTCTGTTGATCGAGAGCGGCAAGCCGGCCGAGGCCGAGCCGGTGCTGCGCCAGTTGCTGGCAACCCTGGTCGAGACACGGCAGAAAAATCATCCCGCCGTGCTGGTTGCGATGAATTCGCTCGCCTACGCACTGGAGGATCTGGGCAAGCTCGACGAGGCCGAGACGCTGTATCGCGAAACGCTGGCGATCCAGACCGAGTCGAAGTCGACCTATTCGGAATCCTTCAGCACGCGCAACACCCTGGCGATGCTGCTGATGCGCCAGGGTGATCTGGTCAATGCCGAGCGCGAGTTCATCACGGTGCTGGACGCCACCACCGAGACACTCGGTGCCGAGCATCCGTATGTGAATATCTTCGGCAACAACTACGGCGAGTGCCTGACCCGGCTCGGCCGCTATGCCGACGCCGAACGCATGCTGCTCAATACCCACGCGCGCCTCGCCAAGGCGCTGCCGCCCGGGCATGGCCGACTGGTAAAGGCACGCGCGCGACTGGCCGAACTCTATGACGCGATGAAACAGCCCGAGCGCGCCGCCGACTGGCGACGGCCTCCGCCCAGCAGTGAAGTCGATTCCGACCGGGCCGCCGAGGCCGCGCCGGAGCAAGCCCCGGCATCAAGTGGCCTGTAGCAGTCCAATGGCAGGTAACTCGCCGCTCTTCCTGTTGCGCGTCAGTCGTGGCGCAGGTGGGCTGGCAGCATCTTGTTCGGCAGGTTGCTGGTAGACGTCCAGTTCAGATCGCTGTCCATCGCATGCAGGATTTCCTTGCCGGCGGTTTCTGCGCTGCCGAGTTGATTGAAGATCAGCTGCACCGCACAGCGGCCGTCATCGAGCGTACCGATATTGATGGCACCGAGTTCGACGGTGGCGTAGTCGGCGGCCTGACTGAAACCCTCGTCACCATTGACCGGGCAACGCTCATTGCTGCGATAGAACTCGGCAACGTTGAGCTTGAGCTCGTTGCCGACGAGGTTGGCCTGGGCGACTTTCGCGCGATGCGTATAGTCCTGATAAGCCGGCAGGGCGATCGCAGCGAGGATCGACACCACGACAAACCCGCCGATGACAATCACCACACCCGCCACGATGCAGCCACTGTTGCCGGATTTGCTCGGCGCTACATAAACCGGACGGTTGCCCGCAGGCATCGATGGCGGCAGCCCCGCGGTGGCGATGCCAAGCTCGGCGGCGACCTGGGACAGGGGCAGCCATTGCGCCATGCCTTCGCGCCAGACCAGGCTGTTGAGCGTGACTTCGCCGCGCTGGTAGGCGTTGTAGAGATACGAATCCGCCACCGGGCCCTGCTGCTGGCGTTGTTTATCGGCATAGAACCAGGCTTGGGTCATCGCATGCTCCGGAAGGTAGGCGGCAAGTTTATCCTGTCGATGGTCGATTCAGCGAGCATCCGGCCAGCTCAGTGGCGCAGTCGATCAATCGCCCGGCCCAGGCCGGCCAGGGTCATCGGAAACATGCGGTCCCCGATCAACTCGCGCGTCATCGAGATCGATGGCGTATAGCCCCAGGCCTGCTCAGGTATCGGATTGAGCCAGACCGCGCGCGCGTAGACATCGAGCACCCGGCGCATCCAGACAGCGCCGGCTTCCTCGTTCCAGTGCTCGATCGATCCGCCGGGCTGACTGATCTCGTAGGCGCTCATGCTGGCATCGCCAACGAAAATTACTTTGTAGTCCGCTGGATACTTGTGCAGCAGATCGAAGGTGCTGGTGTGCTCGCTGTAGCGCCGCGCATTGTCACGCCAGACCCGCTCGTAAAGAAAATTGTGGAAGTAGAAATGTTCGAGATGCTTGAACTCGCCCTTGGCCGCCGAGAACAGTTCTTCGCAGACACGGACGTGCTCATCCATCGAGCCGCCCACATCAAGAAAGAGCAGCACCTTGACCGCGTTATGGCGTTCCTTCTGCCAGTGCAGATCGAGCCAGCCACCATTGCGCGCCGTCCCATCGATGGTGCCGGGAAGATCGAATTGATCGGCGGCACCAGTGCGCGCGAAGCGGCGCAGCTGACGCAAGGCGAGCTTGATATTGCGGGTGCCGAGTTCAATCTGATCATCGAGATTGCGAAATGCGCGCTGTTCCCAGACCTTGACCGCGCTGCGGCCCTTGGAGACACCACCCACGCGCATGCCCTCGGGATTGAAACCGCCATTGCCGAATGGCGAGGTGCCGCCGGTGCCGATCCAGCGATTGCCGCCTTGATGCCGTGCCTGCTGTTCCTTCATGCGTTCTTCGAACTGGCGCATCAGTTCCTCAAGCCCGCCGAGCGATTTGAGCTTGGCCTTGTCCTCGTCCGAGAGCACCAGCTCGGCCTGGAGCCTGAGCCAATCCTCCGGAATGGCGCCGGCCTGCTTGGCGAATACCGCCTCGACACCCTTGAAGTAAGCGGCGAAGACGCGATCAAAGCGGTCGTACTGGGTTTCGTCCTTGACCAGGCACAGCCGCGCCAAGGCATAGAACTCGTCCATCGAAGCCTGTGCCAGCCCGGCCTTCAAAGCCTCAAGCAGACCGAGGAATTCGGTCAGGCTGGTCTTCAGACCACCAGAACGCAGCGCGAGTAGAAACGAAATCAACATGCGGTCAATTGTACGGCACGGCGGCGAGGGGCTTGCATGCCGGCCAATCGGTGAGATGTCGGCTTTTCCTGTAAGGCATCTCTGTGAGATGCCGGCTTTTCCTGTAGGGCATCTCTGTGAGATGCCGTGTTGGATCCGCGGTGGTGTTGGGATGGCATCTCACAGAGATGCCCTACAGGAACGCGCGGCGCTGCTGATCTCACAGAGATGCCCTACAAAGGATGCGCTAGGACCTACGCGAGATGAAGGCGAGTTTCTCGAACAGATGCACATCGGCTTCGTTCTTGAGCAGGGCACCGTACAGCGGCGGAATCTGCTTGCGGGTATTGGTCTCGCGCAGGGCTTCGAGGGGGATGTCCTCGGCGAGCAGCAACTTGATCCAGTCGAGCAACTCCGAGGTACTCGGTTTCTTTTTCAGCCCTGGAACTTCACGCAGGCCAAAGAAGGACTGCAGGGCTTCGTTGACCAGATCGCGGCGCAATTTGGGGAAATGCACATCCACGATGCGCATCAGCGTCTCGGCATCTGGAAAGCGGATGTAGTGGAAGAAACAGCGCCGCAAAAACGCATCGGGCAATTCTTTCTCATTGTTGCTGGTGATGATGACGATCGGACGATGGACGGCGCTGATCGTCTCGCGGGTTTCGTGCACGAAGAAATCCATGCGGTCGAGCTCGCGCAGCAGATCGTTGGGGAACTCGATGTCGGCCTTGTCGATTTCGTCGATCAGCAGCACCGCGCGCTGTTCACTCTTGAATGCTTCCCAGAGCTTGCCGGGGATGATGTAGTTGCGGATATCACTGACCCGCTCATCGCCAAGCTGGGAATCGCGCAGCCGCGATACCGCGTCGTACTCGTAAAGCCCGTGCTGCGCCTTGGTGGTCGACTTCACATGCCATTCGATCAACGGCGCCTGCAGGGCCTCGGCGACCTGTTCGGCGAGCAGGGTCTTGCCGGTGCCCGGCTCACCCTTGATCAGCAGTGGACGCTGCAAGGTGATCGCGGCATTAACCGCGAGCTTGAGCTCATCGGTGGCGACATAGGCGGCGGTACCTTCAAAACGCATGGGCGGCATCTCGGTTCAGGATGCCGCCATCTTATCTGCCTGGGTTCGAGCTTGCCCTCAGCCGTCGCAGGGACGCCCGCTGGCAGAGCGTCCACAACACGGGTTACTCGTAACGCAGCGCCTCGATAGGATCCAGCGACGCGGCCTTGGAGGCCGGCATGATGCCGAAGATCACACCGACCATTGCCGAGAATCCAGCGGCCGCCATGACCACCCAGAGCGGCACGCTGGCCGGTGGAAAGTTCGGGATCAGGCTCGCGATGCCGGCGCCCGCGGCGAAGCCGAGCACGATGCCGATCAGGCCACCAAGCAGGGCGAGCAGACCGGCTTCCAGCAGGAACTGGACGAGGATGTCGTTGCGGGTGGCGCCCAGCGCCTTGAGGATACCGATCTCGCGGGTGCGTTCAGTGACCGAGACCAGCATGATGTTCATGATGCCGATGCCGCCGACCAGCAAGGAGATGCTGACAATGCCACCGAGCACCGCGGTCGTCATGGTGGTGATCTGCTCGAACTGCTTGACCACCGAATCCGCCGCCTCGACCTTGAAGTCATCTTCAGCACCGGGCTTGAGATCACGCGAGATGCGGATGGCGCGCTTGACGCGTTCGCGCACGTCTTCGACTTCATCGATGTTGGACACCGTGAACGACACCGACAGGAAGGGATCGCGGTCATGGCCCATCAGGGCGCGGCCGACATCGAACGGGATGATCACGTAGTTGTCCTGGCTGAAGCCGAGGATCTCTCCGCGCTTCTCCATCATGCCGACAACCTTGAACCATTCATTGCCGATTCTGAAATACTCGCCGACCGGATTTTCCGGCATTTTCAGATCATCGCGCAGCTGGCTGCCGATAACGGCAATCCGGCGATGGCCGCGATCGTCGCTTTCGACGATGAAGCGACCGTACTCCGGATAGCGGGCGCGCACTGCCTGGAATTCCGCGGAGGTGGCGAACATGTCCGGCGTACTGTTGCGGCCCTTGTAACTGGCACTGCCCGCCTGAATCTGCATCATCGGAGCGATCGCCCCGATGCCTGGTACGCGCCGGCGCAGCGCCTCGACATCCTTGAAATGGATGTTGTTGATCTTGCCGGTACGGAAGTTTTCATTGTTGTTTTCGGCGCGCAGGTTCAGCGTACCGGCGCCGATATCGGCGAACTGACTCTTGATCGACTCCGAGAAACCCTGGACCAGGGACACCACCGCGATCACCGAAGCGGTGCCGATCAGGATACCGAGCGTGGTCAGAAAGCTGCGCATGCGATGCGCCATCAGGCTGATCATCGCCGCACGGAAAGCCTCAAGAAAAACGTTCATGCCTGCGCCTGACTGGGTTGCGGGTGGGCGGTATCGCTCAGGATCTTGCCGTCGCTGACGCGGATCGTGCGTGCGCAATGCGCGGCGATATCGGGTTCGTGGGTCACCACGACCACGGTCTGGCCCTGGCGGTGCAACTCATCGAACAGCGCCATGATCTCGGCCGAGGTCTTCGAATCAAGATTGCCGGTGGGCTCGTCGGCGAGCAGGATCGAAGGCTCACCGACCAAGGCACGCGCAACAGCCACACGCTGACGCTGACCACCAGACAACTGGTTGGGCCGATGGCCAAGTCGGTCGCCGAGGCCAACCTTGCGCAACGCCTCGCGCGCGCGACGATCACGCTCCGCCGCGGGCAGGCCGCGATAGACCAGGGGCTGCATCACATTCTGCAGCACGGTCATGCGCGGCAGCAGATGAAAGCTCTGGAAAACGAACCCGATTTCCTGATTGCGCACACGCGCCAGCTCGTTGTCGTTCATCGTCGAGGTGTCGCGTCCGTTGAGCACATAGCGACCTTCGGAGGGTGAATCCAGACAGCCGATCAGGTTCATCAGGGTCGATTTGCCCGAGCCGGATGCGCCGATCAGCGCGACGTACTCATTGCGGCCGATATGCAGGTCGACACCATTGAGCGCGAGAATTTCCTCCTCGCCCATCTGGTAGCGCTTGACGATGGAGGAAAGCTCGATCATTCGTCATCTTCCTGCTCGGCCTTGGCCTTGGCAGCGGCCTTGGCCTTGTCGTCCTTGTCCGTGGACTCGCTGAGGCGATCGCCTTCCTTGATCTGCCGCAGCGCCTTTGCCGGACCGGTGATGATGCGGTCACCGACTTTCAGACCACTCGTCACCTCATCCCAGCTGTCGTCGGAAATGCCGGTCTCGACACTGGCCTTGTGTGCCCGCGCGTCGCGCCAGACCCAGACGTGGCGCTCAAGTTTGCCGCTTTCACCGGTTTCACTGACCACGGCCTCGACCGGCACCGCGATGCGCTTGCCGCCATCATTGAGAAAGATGTCGGTGCGTGCACTCATGCCCGAACGCAGTTCCATATCATCGGGCGCCTGCAGCAATACGGTCACCTTGTAGGCGCGTCCCTGCAGTTCGACCGTCGGTGCCAGGGCGATCTGCTCGACCACACCCGGGATCGCGCGCTCCGGATAAGCCGCCGCATAGACGTCGGCTTTTTGTCCGACCACGATGTTGGCGATATCAGCCTCATCGACCTTGAGCTCAGCCTGGATCGCCGAAGTGTCGGCAATTTTCATCAACTGGGCACCGGCCAAAGCCATTGTCGACGGAATCGCGGTCTCGCCGACCTTGATCGGCAAGGCGACCACGGTGCCGCTGATCGGCGCCAGGATATCGGTCTTGGCCATCTGCTCGCGCGCTTCTTTCAAAACCGCATCGGCACGGCGCAGGGCCTCTTCGCTGCTCTTGAGTTCGACACGCGCCAGCTCCAACTGGTTGCGATCCTCGTCAAAGCGACTCTGGTCGATCATCCGCGCCTCGATCAGCTTGCTGCTGCGATCGAACTGCTTCTGGCGCAATGACAGGGCAACGCGCTGCCGTTCGATGCTGATTACACCCTGGCGACGGCTGGCTTCCTCGCGTTCGATCGCGTTGCGATAGGTCTCCGGATCAAGGGTCAGCAGCACCTGGCCAGCAACCACGGCATCGCCTTCCTTGACGGTGATTGAGCGGACCTTGGCAATCAGCTCCGAGGTGAGATTCACCTCGGTGCGATAGGCCAGCGTTCCCGACGCCAGGATGGTCGGTCGGATTTCCTGCTCGGCGACAGTGTCGAGCTTGACCTCGGTGCCCTTTTCGCCGCGCATTTTCTTTACGCCGATTGGCAACACGATCACCACCAGGATGATGACCAGTAGCAACCATTTTTTCTTGGAGTTCATGCGCGGATCTCAAAGCGGAGGAGTGGGACGTACAAAATGTCAGTGGGTGGCGACCGCGAATGCCGCCATGCCGCCGTAGATGATCAGGCTGGGAATAAGGGCCACCACAATGGCCTGCATCCAGCTCGAACGGTTCCAGACCCGCCAGCCGAGTGCGGTGAGCGCGATCGTCCACAGAGTCAGCAGATTGAAACCCTTGGCCATGCCACTCCACATATGGTCGAACGGCAGTTGCACCAGCAGCGGATCGACATTGGTCAGCATCAGGGCCTCCAGCCCCGTCTGCGGTTCCATCATGAACACGCCAACGATCGCAACGACGATACCGAGTTGGGCGGGCACGCCGGCCCAGGCGACCAGGCTGAGGCCGTGGCGGAACGACACCACACCGCCAGTTATCTTGCCGGCCAGCATGTAATACAGCGCGGTCAGCAGAGTGAAGATGGTGATGGCGAGCAGAATGACAATGGTACTGATGACGCCCAAAATTGGGGCCGCTGGCATCACGCTCTTCATCTGCGCGGCCTCGCTGGCGGTCATCTCCTTGCCCGATACGGTGATCTGGTGACCGGCATACCAGTCCGAATCGACCGTATTGAAATAGCTCAGGGTCATTCCGACCATCAACACGGCGAGCAGGATCAAGGGCAACCAGAACGTCGGCTTCTCCTTGAGTTCGGCAAAGGTCTTGGTCGGTTCGACGAAAATATTGATCAGGTGTGACATGTGCTGCTCCTTTCCCCAGTTGCGCGAATGGCCAGACTGCAATGGCCTGGCCGCCGATGACCGACAGAGTGCGCGCCGCCGGCCGGCTGAACAAGTGACGGGCCGCGAAATCGCACATGTCAGTTGTCATATCGGGGCTCGCCTCCAGGCCCGAATGCCGCCTGCCATACTTCAACCGCGATCGAGCTTGCGACCCAGGGCGATTACATGACCGAACACAGCTCAGGCAATCAGCGGGTGCCAATTGATGCCCAGCTGCGCCTGTCATTCCGGCGCAATGCGGCGGCGGCGCTTCGGCGGCGCAGCAAACGCCATCTGTCCGGAATGACAATCAGCATGGCGCAGTGGCCGATCATCGGCGCCTGCGGCCTGCTCGGAATCCAGTACTGGGGATGGACGCCCCTGGATCTGCTGGTCCTGATGATCGCCGGCGCCGGACTGGCAATTGCCGTCGATCTGATCCGCTGGCTGATTGCCCGGCGCAGCATGCTGGCCGAATACCAGGCGATGTACGAGGACCGTCTGGTCTGGCTGATGGTTGCAGCCCAGCAAGCCGGTCGGGACCATATTCCTGCCGATCAGCTCGGGCCGAAGTCGCCAGGCCGAGCCATCCTGTTCGACTTCGCCGTGGGTGCGCTGGCCATTTATTTTCTGCTGCGTCAGGTCCAGTCGATGGGTCTGGATCTGGGCGGCATGCTGGATCAGGGTGCATCGCTGCGTGCCGCAGTGATCGCGGTATGCATCGCGCCAATCTGCACCCTGTTCGCTGCGCTCAGCGCCGGCAAGCGCAGCGAAGACCGCGGCTTTGAGGACCTGGATTCCGGTGCCGGTGGGCGCGGTCTGAGCCTGCTCCTGCTCTCCGTTGCACTCGCCTTCTTCGGACAGGACCAGGCCCGCTTCCTGATGCTCCTGATGTACGGCGGAACCCTGATCGTTGGCCTGCTCGCACTGTTCGGCGTGGCGTTGATGTACCGGGAACGCGCCTGGCTGAGCCAGCACCTCGCTTCGACATCGAGCCCGATCGCGGCTGACCCGGACGCCGCGTCAACGCGTGCGCCCCGCCCGAACAAGCGCAAGCGCTAGCAGGATCAGCGGGGCAGGCCCCGCTCTACGCCGGCCCCGACAAGGCTAGAGCAGAGGGGGCGATCCCCCGCTGCCGAACCGGAGCACAGAATCAGCGCCCTGCCCTTGCGTTTTGCCAGCGGCTCGGCCAAGGTGGCTGCTGCATCCCGGTCCGAATTCTCGTGCGCGTACGCAACAAGTCGAATCCTTCCATGGCAGCCGGAGCCGCTGGCGATCCCGAGCCGCATGATCTGCTGAGTCCGCGCGCCGCACACACCGGTGCCGGCGAGTTGCGGTTCGCCCAGCTCGGCATTGCCCAGTTTGCGCTGCGCAGCGCTGATCCAGCCGCCGTGCATGCCGAGATCGCCGCCCGTATCGCCGCCGCACCCACCTTGCTGACGCGCGCCCCGGTGGTGCTCGATCTTTCCGCGCTCGATCCGCTGCCCGATCCGGCGCTGACCCAGTCACTGTTTGAAGCGGTGCGCAGCGCCGGCCTGCTTCCAGTCGGACTCACCCATGGATCGATCGGCGAGGAAACCCTTGCGCGCGCGCTGGAAGTGCCACTGTTCGCCAGGTTTCGCGCCGGCACGGACTTGCCGCCGACGCCGGTCAGCGAACGCACGCCGGCGTCCGCAGCGCGCGCTGCCGTGATGACCGCGCCAGCCACAACGGTGGGCATGCACCATGCGCTGCCGGTACGCTCGGGCCAGCAGGTCTATGCGCGTCAACGCGATCTGATCCTGACGGCGATGGTCGGCAATGGCGCCGAAGTGCTTGCCGATGGTTCGATCCACATTTACGGCACGCTGCGCGGTCGCGCCCTGGCCGGCGCCAGCGGCGATGCCGCAGCGCGCATCTATTGCCAGAACTTTCAGGCCGAATTGATCTCGATCGCCGGCCAGTACCGCGTGTTCGAAGAGATCAGCACCGACCTGCATGGCAAGCCGGTGCAGGCATGGCTCGAAGACGACAAATTGCGTATCGCGCCCCTGGTCTAGTTTGACGGCGCAGAAATTCATTCTTGGAGATTGCGGCTTTGACAGAAATCATCGTAGTAACGTCCGGCAAGGGCGGCGTGGGCAAGACCACCACCAGTGCGAGCCTCGCGGTCGGATTGGCCAAGCGTGGCCGCAAGGTCGCGGTGATCGACTTCGATGTCGGACTGCGCAATCTGGATCTGATCATGGGCTGTGAACGTCGCGTGGTCTACGACTTCGTCAACGTCATCCAGAACGAGTGCACCATCAAGCAGGCCCTGATCAAGGACAAGCGCTACGACAGTCTTTACGTCCTGGCTGCCTCGCAGACGCGCGACAAGGATGCGCTGACCAAGGAGGGCGTCGAGCGCGTGCTGAACGAGTTGCGCGAAGCGGACTTCGACTACGTCGTCTGCGATTCGCCAGCCGGCATCGAGAAGGGAGCGTTCCTTGCCATGTATTTCGCCGACCGCGCGATTGTAGTCGTCAATCCCGAGGTCTCGTCGGTGCGCGATTCCGATCGCATCCTCGGCCTGCTCGCCAGCAAGACGCGGCACGCCGAAGTCGGCACACGCCGAGTCGAGCAGCATCTGCTGTTGACCCGTTACAACCCGGAGCGGGTGGCGCGCGGCGACATGATGAGCATTGCCGATGTCGAGGAGATTCTCGGCCTCGAAATTCTCGGCGTGGTGCCCGAATCCGAGAGTGTGCTGGCCGGATCCAATGCCGGCACGCCAGTGATCCTCGACAACGAATCTCCTGCCGGTCAGGCCTACGACGATGCCGTCGGGCGCCTGCTCGGTGACAGCCTGCCCATGCGCTTCACCGAAGCGCAGAAGAAGGGCTTTCTGTCGCGACTGTTTGGAGCCTGAGCATGGGTATCTTCGATTTCCTCAAGCCACGTCCGGTCAATACCGCTTCGGTCGCCAAGGAACGTCTGCGCATCATCGTGGCGCAGGAACGCGCGCAGCGCGGTGCGCCGGACTATCTGCCGACCCTGCGCCGCGAAATCCTCGAAGTGCTGAAGAAGTACGTCAACGTCGATCCCGACGCAATCCAGGTCAAGGTCAGCCACGAGGGCGGTCATGAACTGCTTGAGCTCTCCGTTGCGCTGCCGGACAAGCCCGCAGGTGGCTGACCTCGAGTCGACTTCCAACGCCCCGCGATCATGTCTCACTGGCGGACGGCGGCGCGCCGAGGCTCAGGCCTGACTATCGGCCACATTCATCCGGCGCCATTCCTGTAGGGGCATCTCGCAGGGATGCCCTGCAGCAGAGCCATTTCCTGTAGGGCATCTCTGTGAGATGCCATTCCCACGCCGCCGCAGATTCAAGACGGCATCTCGCAGAGATGCCCTACATAAGAGCGCGGCATTTCGCAGGGATGCCCTACATAAGAGCGCTTGCCTGTAGGGCATCTCTGTGTGATGCCATTCCAACGTCGCCGCGGATTCGAGACGGCCTCTCGCAGAGATGACCTACAGTAGAAACACGGCATCTCACATTGCGGCCGCTCCCAGCCCTGCCGCGCACCGACGGCAGGGCGCCAGGCGCGTCCACCTGTCATATGTGACAGCTGGTTCGATCGGCCCGCGCGCACTACAAAAGAGCCTACACAAATTCGAATTCGAAGACCTGTTGGCGTGAAGGCGCCGTGACACGCCGGCGCGGAAGCCGCGACGGGTGTTCAATTCGGCGCAACCGACTTTGTACAGGAGCTGCATATGCGCATCATTACCAAGCCCAGTTTCGATCTGACGGGTCGTGCGCGGGCGGAGCATGACTCATCACCGTCCGGTGCTTCGCGTTCGCGTTTGTGCATGCTGCCGGCAACCCTGGTGATCGCACTGCTCGCGGGCTGCTCAGCACCGGAACAGGTTTCAACACCGCCTGCCGAAGAAGTTGCCCCCGCAGCCGCCACGAGCGCCCAGTCGAAGTCTCTTATGCTGGCTGCCGCTGCGCCACCGAGTTGCGACGCGCCTGCGGCCTGGTTCCCGTCGACGCAAACGCCGGAACCCGATCCGAACGTGGACTTCAACAGTTTCTGTGCCTTCCACCAGTGGGCCTGGCAATCAATGCTGTGGCTGACCCAGCCCGATGGCACGGGCCGGATGCGCTTCGAGTCGTTTCCGAGCGCGGCGGAAGTGGTCAGCGGTCAGGACAACGACGTGCCCGGCGGCGCGCTGCAATTGCGTCCACGTACCAGCAAGACCGATCGCGCTCCCGATTCGCTCAACGAAATCAACCAGGCAGGACAGGGCGGCATCCTGGTCGATCATCAGGGTCGCGCGATTTATTACTCGCAACATGTCAATCAGGACATGTTCACCGACATCGAGAGTCAGGGCTGGAATCTGCCGAGTGTGCTCAACAGCATGCCGGCCACGGTCGAGTTCAAGACCGGCGATGTCGAACTGAAGGCAGCCTGGAAGATCGTCAGCCCCGGTGAGGATGTCAGTGAACTGATCGTGCGCGATGGCATCGTCGACACCCTGGTCAATCGCGATGGCAGCATCGTCACCGATCCGACGCGACCGCTGAAGGTCAAGGTCGCCTTTGTCGGATTCCATATCGTCGGCTGGGTCAAGGGTCATCCCGAAGCGATCTGGGCGACATTCGAGTATCGCAACAACGCACCGGATTACGCGCCGCAGCAATCGACCGACAAAGCCGTCAGCGATCAGGATTTCCTGTTCTATACGGCTAACACCAAGGCGATCGACTGCAATCAACTGAATTCCTCGGTGCTCAAACTTGATGAAGCGACACAGACCCTGTCACCGGTGACCGAGGTCTGCCGGCAGTTTCCGTTCGGCATGGTCGCCGGCACTAAAGACCAGAGCAACGATCTGCCCAATCTCGCCGCGATCACCCAGTTGAACGCCTCGGTGCAACAGCAGCTTGAGGCCGGCAGTCTGCTGAAAAACTATTTCGAAGTCGGCGCCGAGTGGACCACCGGGAAAATCGTGCCGAACTCGACCTTGCAGGACAGCCTGATTGGCTCGCGTCTGCTCGGTAACGCGGTGATCGAAACCTTCAACCAGCAGGTGCAGAGTCAGAACAACTGCTTTGCCTGCCACAACACGATGATGTTCAACCCGCCTGATCCGAAGATCCCGCCGATGCAGGGCACCAATATCAGCCTGAGCCACATCATCCTGCGCGCCTTCCTCGACAACCAGGGCAAGTAAGCGGCCCGCGCGATCTGCACGTCCATCCGCGTCCGCACCCACCGCACGGAGCACTCCATGTCCAATCCCGTCATCCGCATCCATCCGGCCATCGGCCTGGCCCGCGTCGGCAACAGCAGAGACTATTACCTTGCACCCGAGAGCTCGGCGGGCTTGAACCAGGCCGGCAGCGCCGTTACCGGTGGCCTGCCGATCAAGCCGGGTACCGAGAACACACCGATCTCCGATGGCGATTTGCGCGATGCTGCTGGCGCGCTGAAAAGGCAGGCACAACGCTTCCGTCTGTATCTCTACAACGACCCCAGCCTCGCCGGCCAGTATCCGTACACCGGCAGCGTGCAGGAGGTGCTGATCGGCAGCACGGTCGCCGGCAAGACCGTGCAGGACATCGTCTGGACAGTGCATCTTGCCAACAAGAAATCCAATTGCTGGATTCTGCAGGAGAGCGTCGCACCCGGAAGTTTCAGCAGTATGTCGGCCTATGACAATGGCGCGCTGCCGCCGCTGCGCAATCTCAATTATGCCGGCAGCAGCGATCCGGCCGATCCACGCCGGCTGACCGCCCTGGTCATCGATGCCGGCCCGCGAGTGATCCAGGGTGCCTCGGCAGCGCGCATCAATTTCGACAGTTCGAGCACACCGACCTGCTTCAGTGCCGGCAAGACGCAGTCACTGCCGAACTATCCGACCTCCTATCCCGCCGACAATTTCAGTCAGCTGTACAACCCGTCCGGCGTGGTCGTCAGTCAGTTGGGGGCGATCGAGACCGATGCCCAGGGCCGTCTGATCGTGATCGGTGGTGAAGGCACCGCCAGCGCCTGGTTCAAGGATGAAAATCGGGATTCGCGGTCGCACGGCGGACCGTTTCCGCTGACCGATGATGTCAACAACGATGGCTGGTTCGATGACACCGCCGATGGTCCGATCAATGCCGTGTTGATCTTCAGCGATGGCAGTCAGCTGGCGATTCCGGGAACGGCCTGGGCAGTCTCGACCGATCCCGCGTACGCGCCGCAGATCCGCAACGTGGTCTCGCTGTGGGATGAGGTCTATGACACCTGGACGCGCGTGTTCGGGCTCGACCCGGCGCTCTACAGCGGGCCACCCGATCCCGGCAATGCCAGTGGCTACAACACCGCGTTCAAGCCCTCGTTCTCGGACGACGTTTTTCCGATTTTCCGCAGTGCGCATCTGCAGATGTTCACGACCGGGTTGAATCAGGTCGCGATCGGCTCACATGCGCGCCTCGACAATCTCAGTGCGAGCAGTAATCCGGCCAGCTTTCTCAACGTCAAATCCTTCATCCGCAGTCCGTATCCGGGCGACAAGGAATTTCAGACCGGCTCACCGATGATGCCGTTGGCACTGGGAGACACCGGCTCATCGGTCCTCACGCTGACCCAGACCCAGTATTTCTTCCTCAACCAGTGGTTTGCCAATCAGTTCACCGCGACCCCGGACAAGCCACTGACCGCGGGCGAGCTGCTCGATCGGGATGCGCTGACAAATTGTCTGGGCGGACGCTTTAGCCCGGGCATCGACCTGACCTTCATCGTGCGCGATCCGGTCTTCTACGACAGCAACTGGAAGGACCCCAATATTGGTCCGTTCCGAATGAATGCCGCCACGCTCGACTACAGCAAGGCAGTGAAAGGCAAGCCCTTTCTCGGCGTCGGCTATGTGCCCGAACGCAGTGAATCGCGGGTCGAGCCCGGCGATCTCTGCAAGTTCATGGCCCTGCCCTGGCATACCGACTACAACTCCTGCGCCACCCATCTGCCCTCGCCCAATCCGGGCGGCGATATCAGCAACACGAGTCAGACTGGCGATGGCCGCAATACGACCCTGTTCTGGTCATGGCCGGCGCAGCGCCCGGTTTCGGTCTACAGCTGGCCGGATCTGAAGGCGAACAATGGCAAGCTGCCGACCCAACGCTACTCGGTGCGCGGTGAGGGCACGCGCGCTACGGCGGCCTCGGATGGCGCAATCTATCCGGCGCAGAACGTCGGTCGCTTCCAGATTCGCGAAGACATGGTCAAGCAGTGGCAGAACATCGGCGTGGTGATCCAGGGCGCGGCCATCGATGGCTACAGCTTCGATCAGGCGCTCTATCTCGAAGTGGCGAGCCTGATGTCGGACATCAGCGACACCGTGGTGCCCTGGCCCAACCAGGTCACCGACAAACTGACGCCCACTGGCTAGGCCTGCCCGATCATGCTGATTGAATCGATGCCACCGACCAGTTGCGATGTACTGATTATCGGCGCGGGCCCGGCCGGCAGTGCGACCGCGTTGCGACTGGCCGATCTGCTCGCGGCCGACCACCGCTCGGCGCGTATCGTGATGGTCGAAACCAGCCACTTCGATAGTTTTCGTATCGGTGAAAGCCTGCCGCCGGACAGCCGCGCCTTGTTCGCGCAACTCGGCGTGCTCCCCGCCTTTCTGGATGCGGCTCATCAACCCTGCTGGGGTAGTTGTTCCAGTTGGGGCGACAATGAACTTGGCTTCAACGATTTCGCCTTGAATATCCACGGTCACGGCTGGCATGTCGAACGCAATCGCTTTGACGCCTTGCTCGCCGAGCAGGCGGCGGACCGCGACGTCGAGGTCTATGAAGGCTGGCGTGTGCGCGATGCCGTGGCGTTTGTCGATGGCGGCTACCAGATCAGTCTGCGCGATGACGAGCAGCGCGAGCAGACCCTGTCGGCACGCATCGTGGTCGATGCATCGGGTCAGGCCGGTGTATTCACCCATGCCGTCGGCGCCCGCCGCATCTACGATGATCGTCTGGTCTGCATCGCCGGCGTGTTCAATCTGAAAGAGGATTCGAGGATCGATCAGCGCACCTTGCTGGAGGCTGCGCCCTATGGCTGGTGGTATTGCGCGAGGATCAATGCCGAGCAGGCCATCGTCTCGGTGACCAGCGATTCGAGCACCGCGCGCCTGCACGCACTGTCCTCGTTGGGCTCCTGGTTCGCCCACCTGGCACGCACCCGGCACATGGGCGAGCGCCTGCACGGCAGCAAGTTGGCCAGCGAGGGCCTACAACCCTGGGCGGCGCCGTGCTTTCATCTGGATCGATCGGTGGGTGTCGATTGGCTCGCCGTAGGCGACAGTGCGATCAGCTATGACCCGATTGCCGCGCAGGGCATTCACAAGGCGCTATCGACCGGAATTGCCGCCGCTGAGGCTATTGCGCATCGATTGCAGGATCGCCGCGCGGATTTCTCCGATTACAGTGCAGGACTGGGGGATCGGCACCGCGACTATCTGCGCCTGCGCCAGACACTTTATGCCAGCGAGCAGCGCTGGCATGACCAACCCTTCTGGCAGGCGCGGCGCAAGCACGGCGCGTTATTGGTGGCCAGTGCGGCTTGAGGATGGGGCTGTGATGCGCTTCACTGCGCTCAGCACATCCTACAAATGCAAAGGTCCGTCGTAGGATGTGCTGAGCGCAGTGAAGCGCATCGCCCGCAATTATTTCTGCAACAACGCAAGCACCCGCGTACGCAATGCCGTGCGCTGGGCGCGTGCCCGCGCCACGTCGCCGGCATCTTGCGCCGCCTGCGCCACTCGCTCGCGCAGCGCCCAGTAGCGAATCGAATCCTGCTCAGGAAGCAGATCCATCTGTCGGCGCGCTTCGCGCAGATCCGCGCGTTCGAGCGCAAGCAGGACCAGGGCACGGCGCGCTTCGCTCGAAGCATCGGCGCGTTGACTCAGGACATCGATATCGCGACTTGCCAGCGCCCGCAAATGCACCAGCCGATCACGCAAAACGCTGTCCTGGTCCTCGTCGATTTCCTCGGCAAATGCATCGGCTGCACGGACCTGGGCAGCGCGATCGCCGCGCTCCAGCGCGAGTATTCCGATGTTCTCCAGCGTCTCGAGCAGCTTGACCCGGTTGCCGGTGGCGGCAAATTCAGCCGCCACGGCTTCCAGATCGCCGATGCAGGTCGAGGCCTGCAGGCTGCAGCGGTTGTTGACCACGGCGAGTCGCGCGCGCGCGGCCAGATCCGGACGGTCGATGGCGAGTGCATCGGCGACCGCGGATTCGGCCATCCGGATACCCTCCTCGGCAAGGTCCACGGTATGCAGCTTGACGCTGACATTGATCTTCGATGACAGCGCACTCGGCAGATCGCCGAGCTGCCGCCGCAGTCGTTCGGCGCGCAGGGAGTACGCGATGCTGCCGATCGGGTCGCCGAGTCGATCAACGGCGGCCGCAAGATTGTGCACGGTCGAGGCCTCGATGCCGGGATTGACGCCTTCGTCAACCAGTGCGAGCAGCTTCAGCCAGACATCCTTCGCGGTCTCGACCTCACCCGCGCGCAACAGACTCATGCCGCGGTTCTGCAGAATCAGTCCCTGATGCCTGAAATTGGGGAAGCGGGTCAGACCACGCTCGGCGCGATCATAGTCAGCCAGCGCCTCGTCGAAGCGGCCGAGATCATTCAGTGCCAGGCCACGATTGATCAGCGCAGCCACCGGTGAGATGGCAACCTTGGATCTCTCCGCACGCATGAGGGCACGGTCGTAGTCGAGCAGTGCCTCCTCCGGCTTGCCATCGCGCCAGTGCAGTACGCCCTGGGCGATCCAGGCACTCGCCGCCAGCGCGTCGGGCAGTTCGGCCTCAGTCTGCAGCAGGCGCGCCAAACGCTCGGCCGAAGCGGCAGTCCGGCCCGCATCATTATCGGCGCGAAGCAGTCGCAACTGACGTTCCGGCGTATCGGCGTAGGCGATCGCCTGTTCGTAATAGTGCGCGGCGTTATCCGGCTGCCCGCGGATAGAAGCGAGCATGCCCTGCATTTCGGCGAAGCTGGCCGGATCGATTCCGGCCGGATCGAGCCGCTCCAGCAAGGCGCCGGCATGTTCACCATCGCCTAGTCGCAGCTGGATATCAACCAGCAGTTGCAGCAATTCACGGCGCGCATCAAGCGGCAGGGACTGATCGGCCTCGACGCGGGCGACGCCGGCCTGGACCAGTTCGCGTGCGGACAGATCCGGATCGCTGCCGCGGGTCGGATCGCCATCGCGAAACATGCCGATCAGAAAGTCCTTGATCGCCTCGGCACGCGCAGCTTCGACGCGACTGACATCACGTTCCTCGGCCAGCCGCAGCGTGAACGCGGTCACCAGGACCACCAGACTGGTCAGCGCCAGGGCGGCACTGGCGAAGCGCCAGGGATGCCGCCGCAACGCCTTGCGACCGACGTAGATCGGCGTCGCACGCAGGGCGCGCACCGGCCGATGCTGCAGATAGCGCTGCAGATCATCGGCGAATTCGACCACCGAGCCATAGCGCGCCTCGACTTGATGCGCCGAAGCGCGAGTGAGCACGGCCCGCAGTTCCGGGCCGAGCTCGCTGGTCCGAGTCGCTGCGCGCGGGACTGCTGTGGTCGCATCCACCTGGGTAGCCAATGTGCTGGTCAGCGGCTGGGCAGTCTCGGGCGCGGCATCGTCGAGCATGCGCTGCAATAGCAGAGCCAGCTGGTACTGATCCGAACCCGGACCGACTGCCGCACCCTCGAGTTGCTCGGGGCTCGCATACGCCGGCGTGTAGGCACGTCGGCTCTCGCCCTGGTCATCGCTGCTGAGCAGGGCAGCGATGCCGAAGTCGAGCAACTTGGGCGTGCCATCGGCATCGACCAGCACATTGCTTGGCTTGATGTCGCGATGCACCAGCAGCCGCTGATGGGCGAAACTGACCGCGACGCAGACCTGCAGAAAGAGTTCGATACGCTGGCGGCGATCGAGCCGATGCTCGGCACAGTAACGATCGATCGGCGGACCATCGACGTGGTCCATGGCAAACCAGAGCCGACCGGCCTGATCGCCGCCGTCGATCAGTCGGGCGAGATTGGGATGCTTGAGTTCGGCGAGCAGCTGGCGCTCACGCGCGAAATCACGGCTGCCCACCCGACCCAGCGCGATCTTGATCGCCACCTGCTGACGGTAGGCACCGTCAACCCGATCAGCCAGGAACACCGCCGCCTGCCCACCGCGACCGATTTCCTGGCGCAATTCGAAGGCACCGAAACGATCACCGGCGGCGATCTCGGACGCGCCGTAACCAAGCAGATTGGCGGCCAGCGCACTGCGCAGGACGCCGCCCTCGGCGAGCAGCCAGTCAGGAAGCGGCACCGACGCTGCTGTCCCATATCTGCGCCAGATGCTGGCGCGCATCGGCGTACAGGCGCTGCGCGGTACGCAAGGAAAGTCCAGTGGCCTCGGCTGCTTCGGTCTCGGTATAACCCGCAAAGACCCGACACTCGACCAGTTGGACCATGGTCGGATCGATCCGGCCAAGCGCATCCATGCACTGATCCAGACCGATCAGCTGCTCAGCCTCGGACTCGATCTGCCCGGCAGCGAGCTCGACGCCATCGGCATCGATATGGATCGCGCCACCGCCACGCTTGAGCGCGATGTGATCGCGCGCATGATTGGACAGCACCTGCCGCATCGCGCGCGCCGCCAACAGCATGAAGTGTTGCCGATTCAGTGGAATCGAACCATTCGCCGACAGCTTGAGATAGACCTCGTGGACCAGTCCGGTCGGATTGAGCGAGCCGCCGCGGGCGAGCGCACCGGCCAGGCGACGCAAGTCCTGATAGAGCGCCTGCACGACGCGATCATAGGCATCCGCATCGCCGCCACGCGCGGCGTCGAGCCACTGGGTGATTTCAGAGGGCGCGGGAGTTTGCACGGCGCGAGCTTAGCAGCGCTGATTCGAGGCAGACTACCCACCATTCGGCAGGGACTGGCATCGCCACACCAGCAGCCGGGCCCCCACAGAGCGCAGGCCCGGGTGCGCGCAGTACGTCTCAGGCCGGCTCGAACACCGCAACCACGCGCCGCTGCCGCAGATGCTCGAGGCTGCCATCCCAGAGTCGGGCACGCGCGCGAAGTGCCGCGATCGCGGCCTGGCGGGTGCGCTTCAATGCCGAGGGCCGGCGCGCCAGTTGCCGAGCGATCAATTCACTTGCGGCTGGGCCATGGCTGTCGGCGTCCAGCTCGATATGGCGGTCAAGGTAATAGACGAATTGCGGCGCCGCGCTGCGCGACAGACCCCAGTGACCGAGCAGGCCCTGGAACATATCGGGTATCACGTTCTCGCGGCCGTAGAAGAAGCTCGCCATCACATCCAGCGTGCTGCCCTTGAGTGCGGTCTCCAGCGTACTGGCTACGAACGCGCGCACAAAGGGCGGAATCTCCGCTGCCGACAGCGCCACCACCGGATCCTCGCCACGCGTCAGCCGCGCGATGAAGGTTTCGAAATCACTGGTGTCGGCGCCGACTTCGCGCATCGCGCCAAGATATAGGTCGAGATGACTGGCTGCTGCACCATCGGCGCCGACATCACTCTCCTCGGCCAGCACGATGTCATTGATCAGGCGTGCGGCGGCTGGATCCTGTGGCGGCAGCCAGGGCAGTTGCACGCAAGTGAGGTCGCGCTGCAGGCGCTTGACCAGGGACATGAAATCCCAGACCGCGAATACGTGGATCTGCATGAAGCCACGCAGATCAGGCACTTCACGAATGGCCTTGAAGACCGCGTGCTCGCTCAACGATTGGCGCAGCTCGATGATTTCCTGGTTGAGAATCTGATCCTGGTGCTGATGCATGATGGGGCTCCTGAGTGCAACGCGTTGAAGTTGACTGATGAATCCTCGGATGCGGTAAATCAACAGCGACAGTCGGCCGGCGCGCACGCGGGTGCACGGTTTTCAAACGCGTTGGGACCAGCCGGGGCCTTGCGGCCCTGCCTACACCTGCTGGTAAAGCGGGTAGAGGTTGCCTTCCTCGCGCTGGATGCGCTGGGCAAGCAGCCCACCAACCGCAGCGTACTCGCGCAGGAAGGCCTGCTTGGTGTTGTCGTCGAAGTCGTAGCGCTGATACTTCTTGACGAAGTCGACCACGCTGCGGGCGATGACATTCATCTCGCGGCGAAAGCTGCGGATCAGACTGAGATTCTCTTCGTCACCAACCAGACTGTTCTCGACGTAGTTGTAAAAGCGCACGTTCTCGGCGATGACGTGGCTTTCCAACGCGGTCTTGAAGGCCACCAGGGTCGCCGGCAGTTCGCGGAAACGGCCGAGTTCAGCCAGTCGGCCGATTTGCTCGAACAACTCGACCAGGTTGTGGTGGTCGTGTTTGAGCGAGGCGATCAGGGAGGAGTCATAGCGCGGCACGCGCGGCGCTGGGGCGCCGGAAGGCATACGCGCCAGCGGCATGCGGGCGGGTTCCTGGCCGATCCAGCGTTTGAGCATTTCCAACACGACACGCTCCTCGTGCCATTCACCGGAATGGCTTCTGGAGCAGAACCTACTCTGCTGATTTGCAGCGGTAACCTGTAAGAAACAACAGTGTCGATTGCTTCACACTTTGCTGCGATTGGCGCGAACACGTGGATTCGAACCCAACCGCTCCAGGCGGCCGTTATCGCGGCCTCAGCGGCTCTTGCGCTCGAACCAGTGCGCCAACTCGTCGACCAGGCGCGAGAAGTCGGCCTGCTCGGTGGTATCAAGCTCGGCCGCGCGGCTCAGCCAGCGCGCGCGATCCGGATTTGCGCTGGCGAGCTCGGCCGTGGCACCGAGCAGGACCTCAAGCTCGCCCAGCCAGCGGCTGGCGTGTTCATCGAGCAGACCCCGGCGCAGATTGCGCAGACCCATCGCACAGGCATTCATGGCGCCGGCGATGGCAGCGGCGTCGCCATCTTGGTGCGGCAGCATCAGCGACCGGCGGGCAGCGGAGAAACGTTGCGACTGCTGGACGAATTCCATCGGCGGGGCACCCGGTCGGAGTCAGTGAGTCAGACCAATATAGCAACGCGCAGCGCCAACCGGGCACTTGGGGCCTGAGCAGTGCGGACATCAATGACGGCGTTCGCGCATGAATTCCAGCGCGCCATCAAGCACCGATTGGTCACTCTGCGCAATGGCACTGCCGGCCTGGAAGAGATCGGGGTTGGCAACTTCCAGCATGCACTCATCGAGTGCCTCCTGCAGCAGTTTCGCCATCTGCAAGGATTCCGCACTGCCCTCGCGGCGCAATTGGCGTATGTCCAATTCCGCCTGCTCGATCCAGTCGCGCTTGATTCGTTCACGCAAGACGCTCATGTCGCTCCCTCGGTTTTCGAGGGATCAGGATGTCGTCTATCGGGCACGATCGGTATCGGAAGGCGCTGGAATTCGTCTGGGATATTTCCCAGACGAAGCTCAGGCGCCGCGCGGCCGACTGGCCGCGGGCGCTGTGCAGCCGCATACACTCAGAAGCTGAATTCCAGACCCAGTCCGAGTCGATCGGCGTCGAAGGCTTCGGCTTCATAGCGATCGAAATTCAGGCTCAGGTTGAAGCGCTCATTGAACAAATAGCCCGCACCGACGCCATAGTAGGGATCGGTCTCGTGGCCACCGAAGCCGGCATCCCAGCGATGAAGACCAAGTCTCGCCTGCCCGAAAAATCCAGTGTTGCCGAAGGGAACTCGCGCGGCCAAACCAAGCTCAGTGCTATCAATTTCGATAGGTGGCGCTACGACCGCAGGACAGAATTCGCCACCGCAGTCGAATTCAAATTCGCCGAGCCGGTTGTAGCCGGCTTCGAGCGCGAGCCAGGGCAGGAAGCGCCAGCCGAAATTGATGCCGTAGGCGGTGTCCCGGTCATCGAAATACGGATTCAGATCCAGGTCGGTGGTGCCCACATTGCCGCGAAGGTAGAACTTCTCGTCAGCGGCGGAGGCCGTCTCGGAAAGTGCCGAGAGGCTCAGGGTCACCAGGCTTGCAAGCAGAATTTTGCGCATAACTCGATCCTTGAATTCAGGGGGAATGCCGACAGCCGGGGCGCTGGCGGCGACCGAGTATTGCCGCGGCAGCAATGGATGCGATCCGTTTCGGATGCCGCCGTTTAGCTGGGCGCCGACTAGCTGTATGGCTACTGAGTTTGCCCGGAGCGGCGACTGGGCAAATGTGATGAAGAGGTGATACCGGCCAGCTGAACGCGATAGGGCGCGCAATCAATCGGGCCAGATTCCGATCGCAGCCAGCACTTTAGTCACGCGCTGACCGATGCAGCCGACCGCTATGCTGTGCGCTTTCGCGGGATACGCCGCAGCCAAGCAGGTCGACGCATGAAAACACTGATTGCAGCCCTGGCCCTTGCGGCCATCGCACCCGCCGCCGACGCCGTCGATGTGCGCGACACCCGCATGTTGTTCATGCCCGCCGTACACGGCGATCGCATCGCGTTCCAGTACGACAACGATCTCTGGCTGGCTGCGCGCAGCGGTGGCAGTGCGCGCCGGCTGACCCAGGCGCCCGGCATCGAGCAATGGCCACGCTTTTCTCCCGATGGCCAGTGGTTGGCCTTCAGTGCCGACTATGGCGACAACCTCGACGTCTATGTGATGCCAGCTGCTGGCGGCGAAGTACGCCGACTCACCTGGCAACCGGGTGCCGATATCGTGCGAGGATTCAGCGCGGATGGCGCGAGCGTGCTGTTTGAATCCAACGAGGGTCACTACACCACGCGGCTGCGCTATCTCTACACCGTGCCAGTGAATGGCAGCGGCCTGCCGCAGCGATTGCCGGTGCCAGCAGGCACCAAGGCTGCGTTCTCGCCGGACGGCAAGACGCTCGCCTATACGCCCAATGGCGAGGCCTTTTCGCAGTGGAAAAATTATCGCGGCGGCACCCAGAGCCGGATCTGGCTGCTCGATCTCGCCAGTCTCGCCGTCAGCGAAGTCGGCAAGCCGGCCGGCGGCAGCAATGACTCCGATCCAATGTGGGTGGGCGATACGCTCTATTTCAATTCGGATCGCAACGGTGAATTCAATCTGTTTCGCTACAACGGCATCGCCGCCGAACCCAGTCAGCTGACTGCGCTGGTCGATTTTCCGGTGCGCACGCCGGCAGTCAATGCCGACGGCATCATCGTGTTCGAACACGGTGGCTATCTGTACCAGTACGACAGCGTAGGCAAGACCACGACGCGGATCGAGCTCTCGGTGATTTCCGATCTGAGCGAGACCCGCACCCGACTGGCCAGCGATCCGAAGTGGTTGCGCGAGGCCGCCGCTGCACCCGATCTCAAACGTATGGTCTTCAATTACCGCGGCGAGATCGTCACCGTGCCCGCCGACAAGGGCGATCCACGCCAGATAACGCGCGCACCGGGCAGCAATGAGCACTCGCCGGCCTGGTCGCACGACGGCAAGCGCATCGCCTGGTTCTCCGATGCCGGTGGCGAGTATGCGCTGCAGGTATCCGCGCAGGCCGATGGTCGTCAGCCCCGGAGCTATCCACTCAAGGGCGCTGGCGCCTACTCGTCACCGCTGTTCTCGCCCGACGACAGCCGGATCGCCTTCCAGGACAACAGCCAATCGCTTTGGGTCATCGAGCTTGCCACCGGCAAGCAAGTCAAGGTCGCCTCCGAGCCGGTGTATTCGCCGCTCGACCTGATGACCGCGGCCTGGTCGCCGGATTCGCGCTGGCTGGCCTATACGATCCAGGCCGCCGGCCTGATCCGCACCGTCTATGCCTGGTCGACCGAACGCGGCGAGTCGATCCAGATCACCGATGGCCTGTCCGAGATGGTGGAACCTGTGTTCGACCCGGAAGGCGAGTTCCTCTATGTACTTGCCTCGACCGATGCCGGTCCACTGAAAGACTGGTTCTCGCAGAACAGCACCGACAGCTCGATGACGCATGCCCTGTATGCGATCACGCTGCGCTCCGACGGTCCCAATCCGGCACCGCCGCAGAGTGACGAAGTCGGCACCGGCGGCGCGGATGAAGACAGCGACAGCGACAGCGATAGTGATAGCGACAAGGACGCCGACAAGAAGAAGGAATCCGCCGCAGCCAAGCACAGCCAGAGCGTGCGCATCGACAGCGCGGGCCTGGGCGATCGCATCGTCGCCTTGCCGGCAGGTACCGGCACCCGGCGCGGACTCAAGGTCGGTGCCAGCGGCGAGATCTATTTTATTGAAACCATCGGCAAGACCTCGTTCCAGGCTTTTGACGCGCCCGGCGAACTCAAGCGCTTCACCCTGGAAAAACGCGAAACCAAAACCTTGGCGCGGGAAGTCGAAGACTTTTATCTGTCCGATGACGGCAAACGCATCGCCTATCGGATCGGCGCCGACTGGTTCGTCACCGATGTCGCCGATGAATTGCCTGCGGGCAAGGGCAAGCTGGCGCTCGACAAGATCAGTGTCGTGATCGAGCCGCGCGCCGAATGGGCGCAGATCCTTGATGATGCCTGGCGGATCAATCGCGATTATTTCTACGCCGACAATTTCCACGGCGCCGATTGGCCGGCGATGCGTGCGAAGTACCGCGCCTTCCTGCCCCATCTCAGTACCCGCGCGGATCTCGACCGGGTGATCCAGATGATGCTCAGCGAACTCGCCGTCGGCCACAGTTATCTCAGCCCGGGTGACTATCCGTTCAAACCCAAAAAGATCAACGTGGGACTGCTCGGCGCCGACTACGAGATCGTCGATGGTCGCTACCGGCTGCGCAAGGTCCTCGGCGGACTGAACTGGAATCCCGAATTGCGTGCACCACTGCGCACACCCGGCGTGGAAGTGAAAGTGGGTGAATACATTCTCGCCGTCGATGGTATTGAACTGCGCGCACCGACCAGTATCCATGCGCTGCTGCAGAACCGCGCCGGCCGTCAGGTCGTGCTGCGGGTGGGCCCGCGCGCCGACGGCAGCAAGGCGCGCGATGTCATCGCTGTGCCGGTCGATAGCGAGTCCAGCCTGCGCTATCTCGACTGGGTCGAGGGCAATCTGCGCTATGTCAGTGAACGCAGCAAGGGCCAACTCGCCTATGTCCATGTGCCCAATACCGCGGATGCCGGACACGCCAGTTTCAAGCGCTATTTCTATCCGCAGTCCGATCGCGCCGGCATCATCCTCGATGAACGCTTCAATGGCGGCGGCCTGATCGCCGACTACTACATCGATATTCTGCGTCGCCCGTTCGTCGCCAACTGGACCCTGCGTTATGGCCAGGACCTGGTCAGTCCGCGTGGCGCGATTTTCGGACCGAAGGTGATGATCACCGATGAAACCGCCGGCTCCGGCGGCGATCTGCTGCCCTGGATGTTCAAGCGCTTCGAACTCGGTCCTGTGGTCGGCAAGCGCACCTGGGGTGGCCTGGTCGGCATACTCGGTTTTCCGAGCCTGATGGACGGCGGCAGTGTCACCGCACCCAATCTGGCGATCTGGACCGAGGATGGCTTCCGCGTGGAGAACGAAGGCGTGGCGCCCGATGTCGTGGTCGAGCAATGGCCAGCTGATGTCGCCGCCGGTCGCGATCCGCAACTGGATCGTGCCATCGACATCGCGCTGGAGGCACTCGCCAAACACCCGCCGGTCGAGCGCAAGCGCCCCGATTATCCGGTTCGCGCGCGTCGTTGAAGCCTGCTCGATCCCGCGCCGATCCGGTCGGCGCGGGCATCAGGAAACGCTGCGCCGACAACCACCCGCAATCGCATCAGGGCAAAGCCGGCGCCGGCTTTTTCCACAATTGATAGAGTTCGTCGTAGCGCTTTTTGGCGCCGAGATAGCGTGGATCGGTGTCGGCGAACTGCGCGCGGATGCTGCCGAAACTGGCGCGGATCAGCGGTTCGGCCTCTTCGTAGCGACCGGCACGATAGAGTGACTCGCCGTAATTGCCGCGAATCGCGGCCAGGTGCCAATGCTCGGCGGGCAGCACCTTCTCGGCACGCGGCATCAGCTCGGCATAGCCCTCGATCGCGCGCAGATAATCGCCACGTCGACGGATCGTCGAGTACAGATTGTTCTGCAACATCAGCGCCTCGGGATGATCGCGACCATTGGCCTGGGCAAACAGATCGGCTGCCTGGCGGAAAAACGTCTCGGCCTTGCCCAAATCACCGCGGTCGTTGGCGATGGCGGCGAGAAAATTTACCGTGCGCATGGTTTCCGGATGGGTTTCGCCGAGCACGCGGCGCCGGCGCTGATAGACATCGCCGAGTTCACGCTCGGCATCATCGGTACGACCGGCCAGACGCAGCGCCAGACCGTAGTTGGCGCGCGCCACCAGCACGTCACCATGATCGGCACCCAGGGCCAGCAGCAGGCGCGGCAATACCTGCTCGAACAGCAGCACGGCCGCCGCTGGATCACCTCCATCACTGACCGTGGTCGCGGCCTGGGCGTAGAGCGTCAATGTGGTCGGATGTTCGGCACCGAGTACCTGCTCGGCCGACAGCGCGGCATCGCGGTAGTGCTGCTCGGCCAGACGATAATTGCCTTCGCGCAGGGCCAGATCCGCCGCCAGTGAAAGCAGCTTGAGCACGCGCGGATGCGCAGGTCCGAGCCGTCGCCGTTCGGCCTGGAAGGCCTCGGTGATCATCCGGTTGGCTTCTTCCCACTCGCCATCGGCGCCGAGAATGCCGGCAAGACTGGCCTGCGCGCCGCTGAGTTCCGAGCTGTCTTCGCCGTGTTCACGGCGCGCCGATTCCAGATTCTCGCGCGCCTGCGCCTTGGCAGCCTTGATGTCACCACTCTCCAGGGCGGCATCGGCAAGTGCGCGACGGGCCTCTTCGATCAGTCCGGCTTCCAGACCTCGACCCGCAACGAGTTTGGGCAACAGGCCCTTGAGTGCCTCGCGCGCGGCCTGGTATTCGCCCTGCTCCAGTCGCGTCAAGGCAAGTTGCGCCGAGGCTTCGAGGAACTGCGTACTGTCGGCCGTCGCTCCGCGTCCCAAGGTGCCGACGGCTGCTTCGAGCTGACGGCGCGCGGCGTCAAGTTGCCCGAGTCGGCGGAAGGTGCGGCCGAGCAGCACGCCGATCTGCGCACGAAGTTCGGGATTGTCGACCAGTCGGGAATCAACATTCTGTGCGGCCAGCTGCAGGGCGTCGATGACTTTCACTTCGCGCGCCTTGCTGGCATCGCCCGACAGTTTCCAGGGATCGGGCGCGGCGATCATGTCCTGCAGGAAGGCACTGGTCGCCAGCGCACGGGCGCTCTCGGACTCGGCACGCTGGCCCTGCTGCTCGGCCGCGACCAGGGCCGACTCGGCACGGCCACGCTGTTGGCCGGCCTCGATCGCCATCCAGGTGGTACCGATGATCCCGGCGATCAGACTGAGCACGACCGCGACCGCAGCACCGACGGCAAGGCGATGCCGTTCGATGAACTTCTGCATCCGATAGCGCCGGCTCGGCGGCCCCGCCAGCACCGGCTCGCCATCCAGATAGCGGCGAATCTCGGCGGCAAACTCGCTGACCGATGCATAACGTCGGTCGCGCTCACGCTCGAGCGCGCGCAGGGTGATCCAGTCCAGATCGCCGCGCAATCGCCGTGAATGCGCGACATGATCCGAAGCCATGAAGCGCTTCCACTCGGTGACGCCAGTATTGGCGATCTCGAGCACGCGCCGGCTCGGTGCCTTGATTTCGTACTCGCGCAGGGTCTTGGCCAGATCATGATGAATGGCGCGCGCAATCACATCACTGGGAATCGGCAGCTCATTGGTGATCAGCTTGTAGAGCACCACGCCGAGTGAATAGACATCGGTACGGGTATCGATCGCTGCCGGATCGCCGGTTGCCTGCTCAGGACTCATATAGCTCGGCGTGCCGATCGGCATGCCGACACTGGTCGCACCGGGCTCGGAACGACCGAACGCATCCATGTTCTTGGCAATGCCAAAATCGATGATCTTGACCAGCAACTGGCCCTGATAGTCGGCAACCAGCAGATTGTTCGGCTTCAGGTCGCGATGCATCACACCCTTCTGATGGGCATGCTGGACGCCTTCACAGACCTGCAGGAACAGCTCCAGCCGATGGCGCAGATCGAGGGTGCGGCGATCGGCGAATTCATCCAGTGGTACGCCAGGCACGTACTCCATCGCAAAGTACAGACGGGCCTCACTGGTGGTGCCGACGTCCAGCACCTGGGCGATGTTCGGATGATTCATCCGCGCCAGCATCGCGCGCTCGGAACGGAAGCGTTCGAGCAGATCGGCGCTGTCCATTCCCGCCTTGATTACCTTCAAGGCGACCTGGCGATGCACCGGCACGCTTTGCTCGGCGAGATAGACCGCGCCCATGCCACCGGAGCCGAGTTCGGCGACGATGCGATAGGGTCCAATGGTCTGGCCGATCAGGTTGATCGATGCGCCCTCGGACCAGGCGCTTGGCGCCTGTGCCGACATACCGGGCGCCAGCGAAGTCGCCTGGGCCGCAGAGTCGCCGGGCTGGGTGACCAGGGTCGGCAGATCGGTACTCGCGCCCGCCGGCACTGGAGTCGGCGTCCGAGTCGCCTCGCTGTCCCCCGATTTGTCCTTGTCCCCGCTCATCTGCGTCAACACAGTCCACATAGCCGGCCCGGTCTTCATCATGGCGCCCGCCCGGCAAGGCCGCAACCGAGCGTCAACGTTGCTGGCGCCCTTGATTGCAAACTTTATCCGCACTTTACCCAGTATGGCCGCAGCATCTGCCGGGCATCCGCACCGCTCATTCGGTCGCGGCGTAGTTGCGTTCCGGCTCGCGCACCACCTGGCGCATCAGTTCATCGAGTCGACAGGGAATGTGCAGCGCGAAGCCTTGCACATAGTCAACGCCGACATCGACCAGACGACTGACCACGGCATCGGTCTCGGCCCACTCGGCGATCGTGCTCTTGCCCAGGGTACGGCCCAGCTCGCAGATCGAACGCACCAGGGCGAAATCGATATTGTCGCTGTCGATCTCGCGGACAAACATGCCGTCGATCTTGAGGATGTCGATATCCAGATGCTTGAGGTAGCCGAATGAGGACAGGCCACTGCCGAAATCGTCGAGCGCGACCCGACAGCCGCGCGCGCGCACGGCATCGATGAAGGCGCGCGCCTCGCCCAGATTGGCCATCACCGCCGTTTCGGTAATCTCGAAGCAGATCTTGGAGGGCGGCACTCGGCCGCGCTCGATGCGATCGACAACAAAATTTCGGAAGCTCGGATCGGTGATCGACTGCGCCGAGACATTGACGTGGCAGAGATCGAGCTGGTCCAGATGCGCCGGGTCGGCGGCCAACTGATCGAACAGCAGGCGCAGGACCACCCGATCGATCGCCGCGGCCTGGCCGTAACGCTCGGCCGCATGCAAAAAACTGGCCGGTGCATGCAGACGACCATCGGTGCCGAGCAGGCGCAGCAGGACCTCGTACATCAGACCGCCCTGCCCGCGCATCGGCACAATACGTTGTGCGTACAGCTGCAGCCTGCCCTCGGCCATGGCATTGCTGACCTCGCCGACCCATTCCATTTCACTGCGTCGGCGCGCGATCGCAGCGTCCGTCTCGCGATAGCTGCGGACACGGTTGCGACCCTCGTCCTTGGCCAGATAACACGCGGCATCGGCCGCCCGCAGCAGCCAGCTGACGTCCGAGGTCGCCGCGCTGATCTCGACCAGTCCGATGCTGCAGGTGGTACTGAAGTTGCGCCCCTGCCAGGGAAAGATGCTGGCGGCCAACTGGGTGCGGACGCGGCCGGCGATGACTTCGGCGCGTTCCAGCCGCGCGCCGTGCAAAAGCAGGGCGAATTCATCGCCACCGAGACGGCCGACCCAGTCGCCCTCGTCGAGCTGACTGCTGAGACCAATGGCGATCTGGCGCAGCATCAAATCACCGACCGCGTGACCGCAGGTATCGTTGATCAGTTTGAACTGGTCCAGATCGATGAAGCAAAGCGTGTGGCGCAAACCCTTCACGTGCGCGCTGGCCAGTGCGGACTCGAGACGGCGCTCGATCTCGCGCCGATTGATCAAGCCGGTCAGCGCATCATGGCTGGCCTGGTGGGCCATTTCTGCGGCCAATTGACGCGCCTTCGAAACATCTTCAACGATCGCGAAGACACGATCGGGCTGTCGATCGGCACCGCGGATCAACGATGCGGTCCAGCGCCCCCAAAGGGCACTGCCATCGTGACGCAGGAATTGGCGTTCGCTTGGAATCTCCTGCCCGCGCCAATCAGCGTCGATTCCTCGCGGCAACAGCGCATCGTGTTCGTCCCGGTGCAGCAGCGACGCCAGACTGCGCCCGATCAGCTGGGCATCCTGGTAACCGAGAATCTCCGCCAAGGCCTGATTGGCCTCGATCACTTCACCGGCACAATCGAGTTTCAGCATGCCGACGGCCGCCTGATCGAAGGCCACGCGAAATTTGCTTTCGCTCTCGCTGATCCTGCGGACTGCGCCGCGCAGCACGACAATGGCAAAGCCGGCAATCAGCAGAAAGATCACCGCGCTGGCGACCAGCAGAAAGTTGTGCAATAGACGCGCGGCCTGCAGCAGTGATTTCGAGTAGGCCAGTTCGATCGGCCTGAGCGTGGCGTCCAGCTGGCTGATTTCGGTCTGTAGCGCGCGGATCTTCCCGGCTGCTGGCGTACCGAGGCGATGCAGCGCCTCCAGATCGTCGGCCAACTGGCGCAGTTCAAGGATACTTTCGTCGGCCTGACGCCAGAGCGTCACCGATTCGCGCATATAGGGCGCATTGGGCAGAAAGCGGAACAGCGCAATCATCCGACCGACATCCTCGGGCGCGTTTCCGCCGGCGATGAATCCTGCGCGCGCGCGCTCCAGATCGATCGGGTCGGATTCCAGCGCGAAGCGCGCGTCGCGATCCGCCAACGGAACCGCGAGCGCCGCGCGAGCGCGTGCCAGATCGCTGGCCTCGCCATGCTCGGCGTAACGGTAGAGGTGATAGACCGCATCCTGCTGCGCCTTGGACCAATGGCCCTCGCCGACCACGTAGGCCCTGGCGCCGGCCTGGATTTCCAGTACCAGCGCCGTCAACACGGCGGCCAGAGCCGCAGCCGAGACCAGGGCGATGATCGCATAGCGCAGCAATGCCAGCGAGCTCTGCCCTGGCGCGGCCCGCGGCGTGGTGATCTTGCTGGTTGTGCTGGCCTCAAGCCCGAGCATTGGGTAGCTCCAACGGCGATCGATGCGGTGACAACACCCCACTGCCTCGTCCTCAGCCTACACCCGCTTATGGTCACGGCGACCCTGTAAGAACTTACCGGTAGGCTGGCGTGGCTTTCTGTGGTTAGCCGGTCCGAGCCGCGCAACAACCCCTGATGGATCAAGCGCTCGGCCGGGTTGGTCAGGCCGGGATAAGCACCGGGCAGCGTCGCGGGCGTGGCCTTGTGTCGCAACAGAATCGACCGCTCAGGGCCAGAAGTAGCTCAGCCTGGCCCGCGACTGCAGACTGCGCAGAAAATTGAATGGCTTGCGACGCAGCCCGCCTCGGCCCGATCGGATGAATTCGTCCGTCGCCGCCAGCACGCGCTCGCTGGAACGTCCATCGCGCTGCGGATGGATCGCATCGGCATAGCGATCGATGCGCTGCTGCCATTCGGAATCGGGTTTGAGTGCGCGCTGCAGCGCCGCAGGCAGCGCCTCGACCGAATCGATGTCCAGCATATGCGGCTTCGGTGCCTGATTGCGAAAGGTCACCACCGGGCGGCGCAGTACGGCAAATTCCGACAGAATCGATGAGGTATCGGCGAGCAGCACATCGGCGGCACGCAACAGGCTGAGCATCGAGGTCGGCTCGACAAAGCAGGCATTCGCGCCCTGCAGCGCACGGTATTGGGCAAACAGTTCGGGCGCGCTGCGCGGGTGCAGGGTGAGTGCCCAGTAGTACGTGCCGCTGGAGACCAATTCAGCGATCTTGCCGGCCAGTGCCGGCGCACAGCTCAGACGCTCGGTGAACGTCGAGCCAAACCCGATGATGCGGCGTCCCTGCGCGGCAGCGCGAATGCCATCGGCCACCGGGTCTTCGCCAGAAAACAGCGGATCGAGCTTGGGCCATCCGGTCTCGACGACCCGAAAGTAGCCGAGTTCGTCGGCCAACTGCCGGAACGGCAGCGTCGTATCCGGTCCCTGGGTGCAATACAGATCGAACATGCCGCGCATGCGGAAGTGCCCGCGCCCACTGCCGCGCTTCTCGACATTGAAGCCGTGAAAAACCTGGACCTTGATGCCCGGAAAAAACTCCGGCACCCAGTTCGCCGCGCACAGCACCGCGTCCGGACGATAGCGACGCACCGCGCCTGCCGAGTCCAGGAAGGACTCATCCGCCTGCAAGTGCGCGGCCGCGTCCTGCCCCTGTAGAAACCAGCGCAGCTCACCACCCGCCGCACGAATTGCCGCCTGCAGCGGACGCAGGATCGGGATGGCATACAGCTCAGTGCCGAACAGCAGATAGCGCAGCGGAGGTGAGTTGGAGGAGGCGGACATGGTTGTCTGGGAGAGAGTCAGTTGCAATGATGCCCACATTGAGGACAAAGTCGAGAACGTGAGCAAACCGGTTCGGACGAGATTCGCGGCGTCAGGTCGCGGTCAGGGGATTGATGACCTGCACACGCCCCTCGATTACCTGCCCCGACTGCAAGTCTTCTGTCCACAATGATTCGCATCCGGCCTCGAGCGCCGCCGCCACGATCTGACAATTCCAGAATGAGAACCCGTATCGATTGCGTATCGCAAGCGCCGTAGACACCAGGCGCGCATCCGCGGGCTGCAACAAGGTGCGCGCAAAAATCGCGCGCAGATTCGTCTGGATACGGGTATCGGGCTGAGCGTTGCGCAGCATCACACTGTAGTACTCGGCGACCACTTGAGGACTGATGGTAAGTCCGCCGGCTTCGGCGACCAGACTCAGCGCCTTGCCGTGGCGTGCGTCGCCCTTGGTCTGCAGGTGCGCATACACCCAGATATTGGTATCCACAAACACCCTAGCGACGGGCATTACGCTCCTCTCGCGTAGGCAGAATGATCTGCTTCACCTCTGCAATCTCGAAGGCAGGCAGCTTGCTGGCCTTGCCGCGCGCAGTGTCTCGAACCAGCTTGACCGGGCGTAGCACCAGCTCGCCGTTGGCCCGCTCTTCCATTTCAAAATAGCGGCCGGAATATTTTTTGCCGAGCGTCAGTTGGCCGCTCGTACCCACAGACTTCAACATGATCAGCACCTCATGCTGCATGATTTCATGATTCAATGATATCAGGGCTGGGCGAGCACCGCAGGGAGCACTTCTTCACGCCTCGCCTGACCACCATCGAAGGAAGTAGATCGAAGGAAGTAGGATGTGGTGAACGCAGTGAACCGCATCGGCCTTTGGACAGTTCGCCTCGGCCTTCAATGGCCTTGGATTGATGCGGTTCGCGTTGCTCACCACATCCTACGGCGCTAGACGAGCACCGCACCGCAGGGAACGCCTCTTCACGCCTCGCCTGACCACCGTCGAAGCGACCACCATCGAAGGAAGTAGGATGTGGTGAACGCAGTGAACCGCATCGGCCTTTGGACAGTTCGCCTCGGCCTTCAAACG
>JBBSLG010000031.1:0-60431 GCA_038255435.1 Lysobacterales bacterium | reverse complement strand
CGGGCGCATCGATCCCGCAGAACTCGGTAGCCCGCAGGTGGACGACTTGCTCGACGACCTGGGTGCGCTGGTCGAAAAATTCGGTGGCGAGGTCCACGTTCTGTCAGCCGAGCGCATGCCCTCCCGTACCGGCGTGGCGGCCAGCTTTCGCCACTGATCCCGCACACGTCCCAAGCATCCACAGGAGAAGCACATGAAGATCCAATTCAATACCGACGACCACATCAAAGGCAAAGAGGCGCTCGCCGCTAAAGTAGTCGCCACCGTCGAGCACGCGCTGACGCGCTTCAGTGAACACATCACCCGGGTAGAAATTCATCTGAGTGACGAGAACGGCGACAAGAACGGGCAGCACGATCAACGTTGCATGCTGGAGGCCCGTCTCGAAGGCCGACAGCCTGTGGTGGTGACGGACGACGCCGCGACGCTGGAGCAGGCGGTACAGGGCGCCACCCATAAAATGGTGCGTCTGCTCGACAGCACGCTCGGGCGGTTGCACGACCATCGCGAGAAGACTTCCGGCCTGCCGCTGGCCGGAACAGAACCCACTTTCTTGCGTCTCTCCGACTGATGCCGCGCTGCTAGCGGGGCGCGTCCTGATTTCATGTGTCCTCGTTTCAATTACGCAGAGTCCCTGATGATGGAGAGCCGCATGCCCAATCTGGATTTACGACTGACGGCGAGCGACGATGTCGCTTCCGCCATGATCAACCTGATCGGTTCGATTGAAGGTATCGAATCAGTCGAGGAAATTGCCGACCTGATGCCACACATGGATGACCCGGACTCGAGTTCTGCGGGACTGTCCGACAACATGGGCCCAGGTACCCATCTGCTCAGGATTGTTGCCGGCAATGACACGGGCATTCGACGTGCGCTGGAAGCCGCGGAAGCCTCAGCGCACGATCAGGGTGCGGCACTCGAAGTGGTCGACAATCACGAGAGATAACGGGTTGCGCAGTCCACGGGCTGCGCGATTACTCGCGTTCACGTCCTGCGCGAATGTTGAGCGGAAGAAAGTTACCGGCTCACTCGCGGCAAGTTTCTTGCTCGTCGTGTCCCTGGTCACCAGTGCGATGTTCGCTGACCTGGGATATCTTCTTGAGCCCTTCTTTCGGCGGCTTGCAGATCGTGTGGCAGCCGGCCGGCGCGCTGGCTGTTCGTGCCCGTGGTTACCTTGTCCGCCCTGATTTTCAGCGGCGTGCTGCGGCGTGGCATCGGTTCCCGGCACCCGGCCTCGGCGCAGCCCTGAACCAAAAAAACATGGGCCAGTGGCAATTTCAGAGTCCGGAATTTGTATGCCGACCCAAGCTTGGATGAGTACGGGCAAGCAGAGAGTCAATCAGGCCGCCTCGCGCACCCGCAGTTCAATCTGCAGCCCGGCCGCCGTCGCCATGTTGACGAGCGAGTCGAGTCCGAACAGATTGATCTTGCCGCGCATCAGGTCGGAGACGCGCGGCTGTGTTACGCCTAGGAGTTTGGCGGCTTGCGCCTGGCTCATTTGGGTTTGGGCGAGGTGATTCTTCAGCGCCGTCATCAGAGCGGAACGTAGCTTCATGTTTTCTGCTTCAGCAGGGAGGTCCTCGATGGCATCCCAGACGCTGGCAAACCGTTGCTTGCTCATTGACCCAGCTCCTTAAGCACTTCTCGGTAACGCTTGGCAGCCAAGTCCACATCGGCGTTGCTGGTTTTCTGTGACTTCTTCTGAAAGCAATGAAGCACGTAGACCGCATCGGCGAGCTTGGCAACATAGATGATGCGAAAGGCCCCGGCGGCATCTCGAATCCGAATCTCTTTCACACCTTGGCCGACGGTGTTCATGGGTTTCCAGTCGTCGGGTTCGTGGCCGTTCTACACCTGATCGAGTTGGTGCCCTGCCTCGCGCCTTGCCGCAAGCGGGACGGCGCGGAGGTCGTCGAGGGAACTGCCCCGAAACTCGACCCGCTTGGAATCCGCCATGCGTCAACTATATAAAATATTGTATGTATTGACAAGCTGACCGCGCACGCAAGAAGTCCGAGCCACCCCACCCGCGCTTTTCCAAGTCGCTGGCCCCGCTGCCAGCCGAGCGTGTGCTGGCCCACAAACGCCCGATTCCGTGCTTGACGGGCTGGAAAGCGGGGTCTAATGTGGGCACCTGTGAGAAATCATGGAATAAAGTGGCAATTGGTGGAATCAAATGTTCCAGGGCGAAACCGCAATCACGATCGACGACAAGGGCCGGATGTCCATTCCGACGGCTCATCGCGAGCTGATTTCGGCGCAGTGCGGCAATCGTCTGGTGTTCACCTACAACCCTTTCGAGTCGGGCTGCCTGTGGCTGTATCCGGTGCGCGACTGGGAAAAAGTGCGCGATCAGGTCAATGCCCTGTCCAACCTGATCGCGGTGCATCGCAACCTGCAGTTGAAGCTGGTCGGTGCGGCCACCCATGCCGATGTCGATGGCAGCGGACGCATCCTGGTGCCGGCGAGTCAGCGCAGTGCGGCCGGGCTGGACAAAAAGGCCGTGCTGCTTGGCATGGGTTCCAAATTCGAGTTGTGGAGCGAGGAAGCGCATCTGCGCCAGATCGCGGCCACGATCGGCGAGACCCAGGTCACGCCGGAGATGTTGAAGCTGGGCTTGTGAGCAACGAAGACACCGCCGGCAGGCGCGATCAACACATCCCGGTGATGCGGGACGCAGCGATCGCAGCCCTGGCGGTGCGGCCGGAGGGAACCTACCTCGACGGCACCTTCGGACGTGGCGGGCACGCGCGGGAAATCCTGCAGCGGCTCGGCGAACAAGGCCGCTTGTTGTTGATGGACAAGGATCCGGAGGCCATCCGGGTGGCCAAAGAGCAGTTTGCAGACGATGCCCGCGTGGCGATCCGGCACAGCAGCTTTGCCGAGATGGCCGAGTGGGCAGAGGCGCAGGCGGGTGTGGATGGAATCCTGCTCGATCTCGGCGTTTCTTCGCCGCAGATCGATCAGGCCGAGCGCGGTTTCAGTTTCATGAATGATGGCCCATTGGACATGCGCATGAATCCCCGATCGGGACTCAGCGCCGCCCAGTGGCTGGCAAGGGCAAGCGAGCGCGAGATCACGGATGTGTTGTGGGAATACGGTGAGGAAAAAGCCAGTCGTCGCATCGCGCGCGCCATTGTCGGCAGTCGCGACGAGGCACCGCTCGCCACCACGCTGGAGCTGGCCGGCTTGATCACCCAGACGGTCGGACGCGGTGCACCCGGCAAACATCCGGCAACGCGCACGTTCCAGGCGATACGCATTCATATCAATAAGGAACTCGGCGATCTGGATGCCGGGCTGGAAGCGGCAGCCAAGGTATTGAAGACCGGCGGACGGCTGGCGGTGATCAGCTTTCATTCGCTTGAAGACCGCAGGGTGAAGCGCTTCATCCGTGGTGACGCTGGTCGCGTGCAGGTACGTCGCGGCCTGCCGCCGCTGCCGGAGAAGCCGCCGCTGTTTCGTGCATTGAACGATGCCGAACTGGCGGGTGATGAGGAGAGTGCGCGCAATCCGCGCGCGCGCAGTGCGGTGTTGCGGGTTGCGGAGCGCCTGCCATGAGCGCGCGCGCCGTCGCGGCGATTGCCCTGTTGGTGTTTGCGATCGCGACGGCGATCGGCGTGATATCGGCGCGCCAGCAATCGCGCCAGCTGTTTGTCGCCCTGTCTGCGCTGGAACTCGAGCGCGACGAGTTGAATATCGAATACGGACGCCTGCAGTTGGAGCAGGCGACCTGGACCGAAACCAATCGCCTGGAGCAATTGGCGCGCAATCAGCTGGGCATGGTGTTTCCAGGCCCGGCGGAAACGATGGTGATCAGACGTTGAACCGGGTTTTCCGGCGCAACGGAACAACAACAGGCTGGGCGATCGCAAGATCAGTCCGGCCAGGGTGAGGCAAACAAGACTCACCCGCGAGCAAGCGCTGAAGCAACACGAAGAGGTTGCGGGGCGTTCGTCAAAATCTGAGGAAGGAAGAGGCCGTGAGGGGGAAGTTATCTCACGCCGGGATCAGGAAGCCTGGGCTTTCGGACTCCCCACATCCGCTGCTGGCGCAAGCCGGCAGCCCAAGTGCGTGGATACTGGTGCGAACCGGTACGCGGGCGATCTTGACCGTGGTCTCGGTGTTCAGCTGTCCAGCTGCGACCGGGAGGCTGCGATGAACGCGCCGCGCCTGCAGGCCCGCGGTATCAGCCCACTGCGCCTGCGCATCGTGCTCGGCGTGCTCGCCGTATGCGCACTCGGTCTGATCGGCAAAGCCTTCAGCATGCAGGTGCTGCACAAGAGCTTCTATCAGGATCAGGGCGATGCGCGCTTTCTGCGCGATATGCCAGTTGCCGCCTCGCGCGGCGCGATTACCGATCGCAGCGGCGAGCCGCTGGCGATCTCGACGCCGATGATTTCGATCTGGGCCGAGCCGCGTCTGCTGCTGGAAGGCCGCGAACAGTTTCCCGCACTCGCCAAATTGCTGGGCTTGAGCACCGAAGACCTTACTGCGCGCGTCGAATCGCGCCTCGACAAGGAGTTCATCTACCTGCGCCGCCTGCTGCCACCCGAAGCAGCGGAAGAAATTCTTGCGCTGCAACTGCCTGGCCTCAACGGTCAGCGCGAGTACCGCAGGTTCTACCCGGGCGGTGAAGTATTCGCTCACGTGGTCGGCTATACCGATGTCGACGACAAGGGTCAGGAAGGGCTCGAACTTGCGTTCGACCAGTGGTTGATCGGCAAGCCCGGCGTCAAGCGGGTGATCCGCAATCGCCGCGGCGAAATCGTCGAGAACATCGAGGAATTGCGCGCCGCCGAAGCCGGTCGCGAATTGCGCCTGTCGATCGATCGACGTCTGCAATATCTGGCCTATCGCGAACTGAAGGCGGCGATCTTCGAGAACGGCGCGACCAGTGGCTCGATGGTGATTCTCGATGTACCGACCGGCGAAGTGCTGGCGATGGTCAACTATCCCTCGTACAACCCCAATGCGCGCGACAGTGCCGATCCCTCGGCGCGCCGCAACCGCGCAGTGACCGATGTATTCGAGCCGGGTTCGGTGATCAAGACCTTCACCGTGGCTGCTGGCCTTGAGAGTGGAAAGTTCAAGCCCGACACGATCATCAACACCCATCCCGGCACGCTCGCAGTCGCCAATCTGCTGGTCAAGGACATCCGCGATTTCGGTGTACTGACGACGACGCGCGTGCTGACCAAGTCGAGCAATGTGGGCGCGACGCGGATCGCGCAGTCGCTTGACAGCGAGCATCTGTACGACATGTTCCACCGCTTCGGCTTTGGTGAACTGACCGGCTCCGGATTCCCCGGTGAATCAACCGGCAGCCTGCCCGACACCAGCCGCTGGGGGCCCGTCGAGAAAGCCACGATGTCCTATGGCTACGGGCTCTCGGTGACCGCGCTGCAATTGGCGCAGGGCTATGCTGCGGTCGCCAATGGCGGCGTGCGGCATGCGCCAACCTTTGTCCAGGGCGCGGCGCTGGCCGATCGTGAATCGGAACTGCTCGATCCCGCAATCGCCCAGACCTTGCTCGAAATGCTGGAGACCGTCACCGGTCCCGAAGGCGGCGCCGGCAAGGCGCGGGTGCCGAACTATCGCGTCGCTGGAAAAACCGGCACCGCACGCCGTGCCAGCGCCGGCGGCTACTCGAGCCGCTACACCAGTGTGTTCGCCGGCATCATGCCGGCCTCGCGCCCGAAACTCGCGGCCGCCGTGGTGATCCATGATCCCAGCACCGGCGTCTATTACGGCGGCCTGGTCGCAGCACCGGTGTTCGGTCAGGTCATGGACGATGCCATGCGCCTGCTCAATGTGGCGCCCGATGATCTCAAGCCGGGTCTGCTGGCCCTGCATCCCGCCAGCAACCCAGCCGCGATTGACCCAGCCCTGTCCGCCGAAGGAGTGATGCCATGAGCATGCTCAATCTGCGCGATCTGCTGAGCGGCTGGATCGATGCACCGGATATGGCGATCTCGGGAATGAGTCTGGACAGCCGCAGCGTGCGCGAGGGCGAGCTGTTTGTTGCCGTAGCCGGCGCGGCCCAGCACGGTATCGAGTACGCCAGCAAGGCAGTGGAACGTGGGGCCCGCGCAATACTCAGCGATAGCGCGGCGGACCAGAGCTTTGGCGTGCCGGTGCTGGTGATGGCCGAGCTGCGTCAACAGCTCGGCGCGATCGCCGCGCGATTGCATGGCACCGACACGGCGCAACCGCGCCTGATCGGTGTCACCGGCACCAATGGCAAGACCTCGACGGTGCAATTGATCGCTGAAGCATTGAGCTGCGCCGGCCATACCGTCGGCACGATTGGCACGCTCGGCAGCGGTTTGCATGGACAGCTCCTGGCCGGTGAGCGGACCACACCGGATGTCCTGAATACGCACGCTGCGATCGCCACCATGCGCGACCAGGGCGCCAGCCATGTCGCCATGGAGGTTTCCTCGCACGCGCTCGATCAGGGTCGGGTGGCCGGGCTGCGCTTTGATGTCGCCGCCTTCAGCAATCTCAGCCACGACCATCTCGACTACCACGGCAGCATGGCTGCGTACGCCGAGGCAAAGGCAAAACTGTTCTGCTGGCCCGGTCTCGCTGCTGCGGTGATCAATATCGATGATCCGGTGGGAGCGAAGCTGCTCGAACAGACCACCGCCGCCCGGCGTATCTCGACCAGCGCCGACGGCAATCGCAACGCCGATCTGCGCGCCGAGGCGATCCGCACCGATGCCGGTGGGACCCAGTTCCTGCTCCTCGGCGGCAGCCAGGAATTTGCCATCCAAAGCGCCCTGCTTGGCCGCTTCAATGTCGCCAATCTTTTGCTGGTGGCTGGTGTACTGCAGGCACTTGATTGGTCGCTCGCCGAAATCGCCGAAATCCTTGCCAACCTGCATCCCGTCCATGGCCGCATGAATCGACTCGGCGGCGAAGGCGAACTGCCGCTGGTGGTGATCGACTACGCGCACACACCGGATGCGCTGGAGAAGGCGATTTCCACCCTGCGTGCGCACACCTCGGGTCGACTGATCTGCGTGTTCGGCTGCGGCGGTGATCGCGATCGCGACAAGCGACCGCTGATGGGCGCCATTGTCGATCGCGGCGCCGACCTCGCCATCATCACCGATGACAATCCGCGCAGCGAAGATGGTGCGCGGATTGCCGCCGAGATTCTCGCCGGCATGACCGCCAGCACACCACCGAGTGTCGTGCGCGACCGTCGCACCGCCATCCGTCGCGCGATCGTCATGGCGAACCGTGGCGACACCGTGCTGATCGCCGGCAAGGGTCACGAGTCCTATCAGGAAATTGATGGCGTGAAGCAACACTTCGATGACACCGAGGAAGCCGAGAAGGCGCTGAGCGCGCTGGCAATGCTCAGGCCGCGAGCGTCCAGCAACATAACGTCCGGGATGGACAGCCGATGATCCACGCCTGCCTCAGCGACCTCGCCGCGGCCTTCGGTCTTCGCCTCGCTGGCGCCGATGCCGAAATTTCCGGCGTCAGCATCGACAGCCGCAAGGTCGAGTCCGGCAATCTGTTTGTGGCACTGCGTGGCGAGCGCGTCGATGGCCATGATTTCGTCGGCCTGGCGCGGGAACGCGGCGCCAGCGCGGCACTGGTCGAGCGCCCGCTTGCGATCGACCTGCCGCAACTGGTGGTCGGCAATACCGAGACCGCGCTGGGCGATATCGCGCGGCGCTGGCGACTTTGCTGCGCGGCGCGGGTCGTGGCCATCACCGGATCGAACGGCAAGACCACGGTCAAGTCACTGACCCATGAAATTCTCTCGCGTGCGGGCACCTGCCACACCAGCTTCGGCAACTTCAACAACGAACTCGGCCTGCCGCTCAGTCTGTGCGCCTTATCCGACGAGACGCGCTATGCGGTGCTCGAAATGGGCGCCGGCAAACCGGGCGATATCGAGTACCTGGCCAACATTGCGCGCCCGGATGTAGCCCTGGTCAACAATGTGGCGCCGGCGCATCTGGAACGCATGCAGTCGGTCCAGGGCGTCGCCGCGACCAAGGGCGCGATCTATAGCGCACTGGGCGATCAGGGCATCGCCGTGATCAATGCCGAGGACGAATTCGCTGCGTACTTTGCTGGTCTCGCCGGCACTCGCCAACAGTTCCGCTTTGGACTGATTGATCAGGCCGATATCCGCGGCAAGATCCTGAGCACCGGGGCGACCCAACGCATCGCGATCAGCACGCCGCTTGGCGCGTTCGAAGTCGAGCTGGCGCTGGCCGGCCTGCACAATGCGCGCAACGCACTGGCGGCCACGGCGCTGGCGCTGGCCGCCGGTGCCAACCTCGGTCATGTCCAGGCCGGGCTCGAAGCCGCGCGTGCCGTCGGCGGTCGCCAGACCCGCTACCCGCTGGCCAATGGCGGCGTGCTGATCGATGACAGCTACAACGCCAATCCGGGTTCGATGCGGGCTGCGATCGACACGCTTGCGCACGGCACCGGGCCACGCCTGCTGGTGCTTGGCGATATGGCCGAACTGGGTGAGAACAGCCCGGAACTGCACCGCGGCGTCGGCGAGCATGCGCGGCAGTCCGGTATCGAGCAGCTTTGGGCGGTCGGCGCGCGCTCGCTCGAAACCTGCGCAGGCTTTGGCAGCAAGGCCCAGCACTTCCCTGATCAGGCCAGCCTGATCGCCGCCCTGCACCAGGCACTGCAACCCGGCCTGACAATCCTGATCAAGGGCTCACGCTCGAGCGCGATGGATCGCGTGGTCAGCGCCCTGACCGACGCCAACTCTGGCGACACCTCTTCTGGAGCGCCCCATGCTGCTTGAACTATTCGCCTGGCTCAAGCCGCACTTCAGCGGCTTCAACCTGTTCCAGTACCTGACCCTGCGCGCAATCCTGTCGGCGTTGACGGCGATGGCGGTGTCGCTGATCGCAGGACCGGCGGTGATTCGCAAGCTCGCCGAATACAAGGTCGGCCAGACCATTCGTCAGGATGGACCGCAGTCGCATTTCTCCAAGGCCGGTACGCCCACGATGGGGGGCGCCCTGATCCTGATCGCGGTGACCGCATCGACCCTGCTCTGGGCGGATCTGCGTAATCGCTATGTGTGGATCGTGTTGTTCGTCCTGGTCAGTTTTGGTCTGGTCGGCTGGATCGATGATTACCGCAAGCTGGTGCTCAAGGACAGCCGCGGCCTGCCGGCGCGCTGGAAATATCTGCTGCAGTCGGTGTTCGGTCTGGCCGCAGCGCTGGCGCTCTACTACACCGCGGATGTGCCGGCCAACACCACGCTGTATCTGCCCCTGCTGAAGAATTTTGCACTGCCGCTCGGATTCGGCTTTGTGGTGATCGCGTACTTCTGGATGGTCGGCTTTTCCAACGCGGTCAATCTGACCGATGGCCTCGACGGCCTGGCCATCATGCCGACGGTGCTGGTCAGCTCCGCGCTTGGCGTATTCGCCTATGTCGCCGGCAATGCGGTGTTTTCGCAGTATCTCGGTGTGCCCTCGATACCGGGCGCCGGCGAGCTGACCATCCTGTGCGCAGCACTTGGCGGTGCCGGGCTCGGCTTTCTGTGGTTCAACACCTATCCCGCCCAGGTGTTCATGGGCGATGTCGGTGCACTATCGGTCGGTGCCACCCTCGGCGTGATCGCGATCATCGTGCGCCAGGAACTCGTGCTGGCGTTGATGGGCGGCATCTTCGTGATCGAAACCCTGTCGGTGATGATCCAGGTCGCCAGTTTCAAATTGACCGGCAAACGCGTGTTCCGGATGGCGCCGATCCATCACCACTTCGAATTGAAGGGCTGGCCCGAGCCGCGCGTCATCGTGCGCTTCTGGATCATCAGCGTGATGCTGGTGCTGCTCGGCCTCGCCACATTGAAGGTGCGCTGAGACGATGAGCTACTGGGCCGCCCCGATGCAAGCACTGCGCCGCGACGAGCTGCCGGGTCGGCTCGATCCGGTTTTGCTGCTGGTCGCGATCGCATTGGCGGCGTTCGGCATTGTCATGGTCGCTTCGAGCTCGATCGCGGTGGCCGAAGGCGCCGGCTCATCACCGTACTACTACCTCGTCCGCCATCTGGTGTTCCTCGCGCTGGGCGGTGGACTGGCCGCGTTGGTGCTGCGCATTCCGCTCGACTTCTGGCAGCACAACAGTCGCGTGCTATTGCTGTTGACCTTTCTGCTGCTGCTCGCCGTGTTCCTGCCCGGCGTCGGCGTGCGCGTCAATGGCGCGCGCCGCTGGCTCAATTTCGGCGTGTCCAATTTCCAGGCAGTCGAGGCGGTAAAGGTATTGTTGATCCTGTATCTGGCCAGCTATCTGGTGCGCTTCCAGGTCGCAGTACAGAACAGCCTCGGCGCCATTCTGCGACCACTGGCGATTGCGGCGGTACTTGTGGTCCTGCTGCTCGGCCAACCGGATTTCGGCAGTGCGAGCCTGATCCTGGCGATCACCCTTGGCATGGTCTGGCTGGGCGGTGCGCGTCCGCGTGACCTGATCGCACTCGTTGCCGCGGTGACCCCGATGATGGCCTGGGCAGCAATGTCCGAAGCCTACCGGCTGCGCCGTCTGACCAGTTTTCTCGATCCCTGGAAGGATCCCTTCAACGACGGCTTCCAACTCGTGCAGGCATTGATCGCAGTCGGCCGCGGCGAATGGTTCGGCGTCGGCCTCGGCGCCAGCGTGCAGAAGCTGTTCTATCTGCCCGAGGCGCATACCGATTTCATCTTCGCGGTGATCGCCGAGGAGCTGGGCCTGCTCGGCGTGATCCTGGTGGTCGGGCTGTTTGCCGTGCTCTGCGGTCGTCTGTTCGTACTTGGGCAGCGCTGCATCATGCGTGGACTGCGCTTTGAGGGCTATGTCAGTTTCGGGATTGCCATCTGGATTTCGACCCAGGCCCTGGTCTCAATGGGCGTGAACCTCGGCCTGCTCCCGACCAAGGGCTTGACCCTGCCGCTGATCAGCTCGGGCGGATCGAGTCTTTTGATGACCTGCGTCGCCATCGGACTGGGCCTGCGCGCCAGCTATGAACTCAGTCGCGCCGAGGCCATCGCCGAGCTTGGCCGCGGCGAGCAGGACGACGAGACTTCCAGTGCGGAGGAGCGCGCGTATGTCTGAGGCGCCCTTCATGATTCTGGCTGGCGGCACCGGTGGCCACATTTTTCCGGGCATTGCGGTGTCGCAGGAATTTAAGGCGCTGGGCGTGCCGGTGATCTGGCTGGGCTCAAGCCACGGCATGGAAAACGCGCTCGTGCCGGGTGCCGGCCTCCGACTGGAGACCATCACGATAAGCGGACTGCGCGGCAAGGGCGTACTCGCTCTGATCGGCGCACCGCTGCGATTGCTGCGTGCGATCTGGCAGGCGCGCGGCCTGATCCGCCAGTACCGACCGCGTGCAGTGCTCAGCTTCGGTGGTTTTGCCGCCGGGCCCGGCGGCATCGCGGCGCGGTTGAGCGGTGTCCCGGTATTCGTTCACGAGCAGAATCGGCTGCCTGGTTTGACCAATCGCGTGCTCAGCAGATTAGCGCGACGTATCTTTGCCGGATTTCCCGACAGCTTCAGCCCAGGCCGCAGCGAGTGGACAGGCAATCCCGTGCGCAGCGATATTGCAGCGATTGCGCCGCCTGGCGAACGCCAGCCAGCTGAGCGCCGCGCGATGCGCCTGCTGGTGCTCGGCGGCAGCCAGGGTGCGAGCGCTTTGAACACACACGTGCCGGCGGCCCTGGCCCTGTTGCGTGATGGAGCAATCGATGTTCGCCATCAGGCCGGTGCGCGCATGCTCGAAACCGCTCGGGCCAGCTATGCCGAGCATCGCGTCGAAGCGGCGATCGAGCCCTTCATTGCCGATATGGCGGAGGCCTACGCCTGGGCGGATCTGGTGATCTGTCGCGCCGGTGCACTGACCCTGGCGGAACTCTGCGCAGCGGGAATTGCCTCGATCCTGGTCCCCTTCCCGGCTGCCGTGGATGACCACCAGACCGCAAACGCGCGTTTTCTCGTCGAGCAGCAGGCTGCCCTGCTATTGCCGCAGTCAGCATTGAATGCCGAATCGCTCGCGGCCCTGATCGGACCCCTGGCACAGAACGCCGAGCGCCGTCTGAGCATGGCGCGGGCCGCACGTGCGCTCGCCAAACCCGAAGCGGCGCGCACGGTGGCACAACTTTGCATGGAGGCACTGGCATGACCCTGCGTCGGATCTCGGAAAGTCGCCACGTCATGCAGGTGTACCGTCGTGTGCATTTCGTCGGCATTGGCGGCACCGGCATGTGTGGCATCGCCGAGGTGCTGCATACACTGGGCTTTGAAGTGTCGGGCTCGGACCTTGGCGACAATGCAACCACGCGACGTCTGCGGGCGCTCGGAATCCGCGTCGAACGCGGTCACGACGCGTCCTATGTTGGCGAAGCCGACGCCCTGGTCGTTTCCAGCGCGATCCGCGCCGACAACCCGGAATTGCTGGCGGCGCGTGAGCGGCGAATTCCAGTGGTACCGCGCGCCGAGATGCTCGGCGAACTGATGCGCTTCCGCCATGGCATCGCAGTCGCCGGTACCCATGGCAAGACCACGACAACCAGCCTCACTGCCAGCGTGCTCAACGAGGGCGGTCTCGATCCCACTTTTGTAATCGGCGGACTGCTCAATAGCGCGGGCAGCAATGCGCGTCTGGGCAGCGGCCGCTATCTGGTCGCCGAGGCTGACGAGTCAGATGGCTCGTTCCTGCTGCTCAATCCCCTGCTCGCCATCATCACCAATATCGATGCCGATCATCTGGAAAACTACGGCGGAGACTTCAATCAGCTGCGCAAGGCCTTCGCCGATTTTCTGCATCGCTTGCCCTTCTATGGCCTGGCCGTATTGTGCGTCGACGATCCTGAAGTGGCCGAACTGGCACGCAGCACGCCGCGCAATGTGATGACCTATGGTGAGGCACTGGATGCCGATGTGCGCGCGGCCAATCTGCAGGCATCGGCGGGTCGCATGCAATTCGACCTGTGGCTGCCCCGACGCGCCACACCGCTATCGATCACGCTGGCGATTCCGGGACGGCACAATGTACTCAACGCCCTGGCCGCCGCCGCCATTGGTTGGCAACTCGGCGTCAGCGACGAGGCGATCGCCAAGTCGCTATCGGAATTTGGTGGCGTCGGCAGGCGCTTCCATCAGCACGGACCGATCCAGGTACAGGATGGCGAAGCGCTGCTGGTCGACGACTATGGCCATCATCCGCGCGAACTCAAGGCGATCATTGACGCCGCCCGCGGCGGCTGGCCAGAGCGCCGACTGCTGCTGGTGTTTCAGCCGCATCGCTACACGCGCACCCGAGATCTGCTCGACGAGTTCGCCGATGTGCTCTCCGAGGTCGATGCCCTGGTGCTGACCGAGGTCTACGCCGCTGGTGAGGCGCCGATCAGTGGCGCCGATGGCAAGGCACTCGCGCGCGCCGTGCGTGCCCGCGGCCGTGTTGATCCCGTGCTGGTCAAGTCAGCCCGCGAACTGCCCGAAACCCTGGCACCACTGGCGCACGCCGGTGACCTGATCCTGCTCGCGGGTGCCGGCGATATCGGCGCCGTAGCCAATGAAATCGGCGGCCGCGGCCGCCTGCTCGGAGACAAGGAATGAGTGTGACGGACGCCAAGGTCTTTGGACGCGTTGCCGTGGTGATGGGCGGCGACTCGGCTGAGCGCGAAGTGTCGCTGCGCAGTGGCGCCGGCGTGCTGTCGGCACTGCGTGCGCGTGGTATCGACGCGCACGGAATCGATGGCATTCCGGCCCTGCTCGATGCCCTGCGCGCCGGCCATTTTGCCCGCGTGTTCAATATCCTGCATGGGCGCGGCGGCGAGGATGGCGTACTGCAAGGCGCACTCGAAGCACTGCGCGTGCCCTACACCGGATCAGGCGTACTCGGTTCGGCGCTCGGCATGGACAAGATTCGAACCAAGCAGGTCTGGCAGACCCTGGGATTACCGACCGCCGACTTCTCGGTCGTCGATCGCCTGCATGCTGCCGATGCCGACGCCATCATCGGCAAGATCGGTCTGCCGCTGATCGTCAAACCTTCCCACGAAGGCTCGACGGTGGGTATCAACCGTGCCCGCAGTCGCGCGGAGCTTATCGCTGGCATCGATGCGGCGCGCCAATATGATGGTGAGATCCTGATCGAACAATTGATCGAGGGCGATGAATTTACCGTCGGCATCCTCGGCCGGCAGGCGCTGCCGAGCATCCGCATTGTTCCGGCCAAGGGCTTCTACGACTACCAGGCCAAGTATCTGGCGGACGACACCCAGTACATCTGTCCGGGGCTCGACGGCGCGGCAGAAGCTGAAATGCAGCAACTGGCACTGGCGGCCTTCGATGCGGTCGGCTGCAGTGGCTGGGGTCGGGTTGATTTCATGCGCGACCGCGCCGGCCGCAACATCCTGCTCGAGGTCAATACGGCACCGGGCATGACCGATCACTCCCTGGTGCCCAAGGCGGCTGCCGCGATCGGCATCGACTATCCGGAACTTTGCTGGCGCATCCTGGCGATGACACTGAGCGAGGCCGAGCTATGAGTCAGCATCGCGCCTTCCGTATTGCCGCCTGGCTCGCCGCCCTGGCGATCATCAGCCTGCCGGTTGTCGCCGTGCTCAACGGCTGGCTGGCTTCCGAACGCTGGCCGTTCCGCCAGCTCAGCGTGAACGGCGAGTTCCGCCATGTATCGCTCGAGCAGATTCGCGCGGCAGCGAGCAGAAGCCTCGAACCAGGATTTTTTGCTGTCGACCTGGAACGCGTGCGCGCCGACGTCGCTGCCCTGCCCTGGGTCGAGCAGGTCGAAGTGCGCAAGCGCTGGCCCGACCAGATCGCGCTCAGCGTGGTCGAGCGGCAGGCGGTTGCAAGTTGGGGCGACCAGCGATTGCTGAGCGGCAGCGGCGAGTTGTTCGCCGCGCCGGCAAACACGGTGCCCGAAGGTCTGCCAAGACTCAGCGGACCCGTGGCGCAGCGCCGGGAGATCTGGGACTTCTATGTCGGTGCCGAGCAGCAATTGCGACCGATCGGACTGGCGCCCACTGGAGTGACCCTGAGCGGCCGCGGCGCCTGGACCCTGCCGTTGTCCAATGGCGGCACGCTCCTGCTCGGTCGCACCGATGCACGCGCGCGTCTGCAGCGCTTCAGCAATGTATTCGCCGATCTCGGAGTCGCCGACGCCAGCTTGCTGCTGCGCGCTGACCTGCGCTACGCCAATGGCTTCGCCCTGCGCTGGCAGGAATCGGGTAACGACAGCAAGCCTGCGACAACACCGACCACGCCCGTTGATGCCACTGCCCCATCAGCCCCTTCTGCAACCGAGCTCAATCAGACATGAATCGCAAGACCGACAAATCCCTGATCGTCGGCCTGGACATTGGCACTTCCAAGGTGTCGGCCATCGTTGGCGAGTTCGAACCCGGCCAGCCCGTCGAAGTGATCGGCATCGGTTCGCATGTGTCCAAAGGGCTCAAGCGCGGCGTGGTCGTCGATATCGAATCGACCGTGCAATCGATCCAGCGTGCGATCGAAGAAGCCGAGTTGATGGCCGGCTGCGCGATCAGCTCGGTCTATGCATCGATCTCGGGCAGCCACATCCGCAGCCTGAACTCCGAGGGTGTGGTGGCCATTCGTGATCGCGAAGTGACCGAGGGTGATGTCGAGCGCGTTCTTGATGCCGCGCGGGCCGTGGCGATCCCCGCCGACCAGCGCATCCTGCATGTCCAGGCCCAGGAATACGTGATCGACGAGCAGGAAGGCATTCGCCATCCGGTCGGCATGATCGGCGTGCGCCTTGAAGCGCGCGTGCACGTGATCACCGGCGCCCAGTCGGCTGCGCAGAACATCAGCAAGTGCGTCACCCGCTGTGGCCTGCGCGTCGACGACCTTATTCCTGCGCAACTGGCGTCGAGTCTCGCGGTGCTGACCCAGGATGAGCGTGACCTCGGCATCTGCATGGTCGATATCGGCGCCGGCACCACCGACATCTCGGTGTTCACCCAAGGCGCGATGCGGCACACCGCCTCGCTGGGGATTGCCGGCGATCAGGTCACCAACGATATCGCCTTCGCATTCCGCACGCCGACGCCTTCGGCCGAGGACATCAAGGTGCGCTATGCCTGCGCCCTGGCACAGCTGGCGCGACCCGAGGAGACCATCGAGGTCAGCAGCGTGGGCGACCGGCCACCGCGCCGACTCGCCCGACAGATGCTCGCCGACGTGGTGCAAAAGCGCTACGAGGAAATCTTCGAGATGGTTCAGGCCGAACTGCGCCGTTCCGGGCTTGAAGAGATGGTGGCAGCGGGCATCGTGCTGACCGGTGGCGGTTCCAAGATGGAAGGTGTGGTCGAACTCGCCGAGGAAATGTTCCACATGCCGGTGCGGGTTGCGACGCCGCAGTACATCACCGGACTGGGTGACGTGCTCTGCAATCCCGTGCATGCGACCGGGATCGGCCTGTTGCTGCATGGCAGCCGGCAGACCCAGACACGGCATCCACAGGGACCCGCCGGCGATGGCGTCGGTAATTTTCTGGAGAAGTTCAAGTCCTGGTTCAGGACCAGCTTTTGATGCGCGCCCACGGCAGTGGGATCGGATCGAAACGTACGGTGGCAACACCGGACGGGAAAGGCCGGGAACATTCGGCAAACACCGGGCGAAAAGCCTGGAATAAACAGATCGATAAACAGCAGCACAGCGATCAATCAGCAGCACATAGCAAGAGGAGAAGGGGCAATGTTTGAATTCGTGGAAGTACCCGCACCCAATGCGGTCATCAAGGTAATCGGTATCGGCGGTGGTGGCGGCAATGCCGTAGCCCACATGGTCAACGCCGGCGTCGAAGGAGTCGACTTCATCTGTGCCAACACCGATGGCCAGGCGCTGAAACACTGTCCAGCCAAGACAACGCTGCAACTGGGCGGCAATGTCACCAAGGGCCTGGGCGCAGGCGCCAATCCCGAAGTCGGCAAGCAGGCCGCAATGGAAGACCGTGAACGTCTGCGTGAACTGCTGACCGGCGCCGACATGGTCTTCATCACGGCTGGCATGGGCGGTGGCACCGGCACCGGCGCAGCCCCGGTGGTGGCGCAACTGGCCAAGGAGATGGGGATTCTGACCGTCGCGGTGGTCACCAAACCGTTCCCGTTCGAAGGCCGCAAGCGCCTGCAGATTGCCCTGCAGGGCATCGAGGCTTTGTCGCAGCACGTCGATTCGCTGATCACCATTCCCAATGAGAAGCTGATCTCCGAACTTGGCCGCGAGGTCACCCTGCTCAACGCGTTCCGCTCCGCCAACGATGTACTGCTCGGCGCGGTCCAGGGCATTGCCGATCTGATCACCCGGCCGGGCCTGATCAATGTCGACTTTGCCGATGTGCGCACGGTGATGAGCGAGATGGGCATGGCGATGATGGGCTCGGGCGTTGCCAAGGGCGATGACCGCGCGGTCGCCGCCACCGAGGCCGCGATCAACAATCCCCTGCTCGACGACATCAACCTCGCCGGCGCCTGCGGCATCCTGGTCAATGTCACCGCCGGCATGAACCTGTCGATGCGTGAGTTCGACGAAGTCGGTCGCACGATTTCCGAGTTCGCCGCCGAGGACGCCACCGTGGTGATGGGTACTGTGCTCGATCCGGACATGGGCGACGAAATCCGCGTCACCGTCGTCGCAACCGGTCTGAACCGCAACGTTGCCGCACGCCCGATCCAGCGCGAGCCCGCGCGCGAGGCGGTGATGCCGCGCCCGGTCAAGCTGGTCCGCAACGCCACCACCGGTGAAGTCGAGTTCCCGATGAACGTCCGCGCCAGTTCGGGCAACAGCCAGCCCACGGCTTCGCGCAGCACCTCGGCCGAATCCGCGCAGCCGGCAGAACCAGCCCCGATCAGCAAGGACCGTCACGACTATCTGGACATCCCGGCTTTCCTTCGCCGTCAGGCGGATTGAACGTCAGGCAGGCATCCGGCCGGGACAGGGATGCCTGAGCAGTTTGGGCGGTCCTCGTTGCACAGGCGCGCTGCTGAGCATCGGCGCAACGGACTGACCGTCCGCACTGAGGATGGGTCCAGCAGGAGTCGCAGCGCGTGGGGTTGCCCCTTCGCGCGCTGCGGCTCCGACTTTGGAAAACCACGAAAACGCCGTGAAAACAGTCTTCACGTGGAGATGACAACATGATGACAAAGGACGGCGCAGACCGCCGTCCCCTTGCCGAATCTTCAACTTCAGCACCACTTTGTTGCAAGAAAACAACAATAACATGGCTTTTTGCAGGCCGAGGGTTCCGTACGGCCAGTTTGCTGTGCTATCTTGCCCCAATCCGCCCGCACGTTTTCGGGGAAGGCACAGCAATGATCAAACAGCGAACACTGAAAAATGTGATCCGCGCTACGGGCGTGGGTATACATACCGGGCAGAAGGTCTATATGACGCTGCGGCCCGCAGCTCCAGACTCCGGAATCATTTTCAGACGCATTGATCTGGCCCAGCCTGTCGAGATTGAAGCCCGCGCCGAAAATGTTGGCGACACCAGTCTGTCGACCACCCTGATCAAGGATGGCGTCCGCGTATCGACCGTCGAGCATCTATTGTCGGCCATGGCCGGTATGGGCATCGACAATGCCTATGTCGATTTGAGCGCCTCTGAAGTGCCGATCATGGACGGCAGCGCCGGTCCGTTCGTTTTCCTGCTGCAGTCGGCCGGGATCGAAGAGCAGAATGTTGCCAAGCGCTTTATCCGTATCAAGAAGTCAGTCACCGTCCGCGATGGCGAGAAATGGGCGCGTTTCGACCCGTTCGATGGCTTCAAAGTCGGCTTCGCGATTGATTTCTCGCACCCGACCTTCTCGAAGAAGTCATCGACCGCCGAGATCGATTTCTCGACCACGTCCTTCGTCAAGGAAGTGAGCCGGGCGCGCACCTTCGGCTTCATGCGCGACATCGAGATGCTGCGTCAGCGCAATCTCGTACTCGGCGGCAGCATGGACAACGCCATCGTGCTCGATGATTACCGCGTCCTCAATGAGGACGGCCTGCGTTATGAAGATGAATTCGTCAAACACAAGATCCTCGACGCCATCGGGGATCTTTATCTTTTGGGGCATAGCCTGATCGGAGCGTTCTACGGTTCGAAGTCGGGACATCAGCTGAACAATCAGCTGCTGCGTACCCTGATCGCAGACAGCCGGGCCTGGGAAGAGATCACTTTCACCGATCCGACCGATGCACCGATTTCCTACGCCCACCCGGCGCAGGCCATCTAGGTCCGGCGGAGCAATCAATCCAGTTTTTGCTCGCAGATGCGGGCTGGCCAGTCAAACCGGCCATGAGTAACTATTCGGCAAGGGATGCCAGACGTTTCAGCAGGTCGCCGAGCTCGGGATCGCCGGAAACGTTCGCAGCAGCAAGGAGTTGTTGAGCGGCAAAAGCAGACAACGGTTTCGATTTGGGGGCAGTGGTTTTGCCCGCCTGAGCCGGAACAGTTTTTACAAGCAGCTTGCTGAGCGGAGCGCCCCAGGTTCGGGACGCAGACTCGAGTATCCGGGTCTGTTCCAGACGCAGTCGGGACGCCACGGCGGCAAGCGGTGTGGTCACAACCAGAGTCCCGGAGCGTACGTTGGCAACTTCAAATCTTGCCGACTCAGTCCATGACAGCTGGAGGCGCACCTGGTGATCGAGACGCTGCAGGCGAGCAGCGCGTTCGAGCAGAGCTGATAACGCCGGCGTACGATTTTCCAGCAAATTGACTGGATTGCGGGACGCGGGGCGCGGCTTGGATTCCGGGGGCATGATGAAACACCTAGAGGTCTTGGGCAGACAATGAATATCATTATCGTCTCGAAACCGTTCTCCGGCACGCGTGTTCTGCGTATGGGGGATCGGCGGATGCAACTGGCGGCGGGGGCTGCCTTGTTCGCAGCCGTACTGCTGGTTTTTGGTTTGGGTACCTGGATCGGCACGGTTTTCATCGGTCCCGATGCCTTGCGCGCCCAATTGGCTGCCGCCCGGGATGATCTCCAGGCGCAGAAGTCAGAGGTCGACCGCCTCAATTCCATCGTCACCCGAGATGTCAATGCGTTGGCGGCCAAGGTCGGCAGAATCCAGGCCTCGTCAACCCGGCTGAACGCCCTCGGCGAGCGCCTCGCGAAACTTGGCAAGCTCGATGACGGTGAGTTCAATTTCCATGCCGAACCCGATCTCGGTGGTCCGGTCCACGAACTCAGCCCAACGATGGTCCCGCCGGACCAGTTTTCCGATGAACTTTTCAGGCTGCAGCGACAACTCGCCCAGCAGTCGCGCCAGCTTACCTTGCTCGAAGAACTGCTCGAGAATCGTTCCCTCGACCAGAGTCTGATGCCGACTGGGATCCCGGTCCGCCAGGGCTACACCTCATCGAGCTATGGCTACCGCCACGATCCCTTCACCGGCTCGCGCCAATTCCATGGCGGCATCGATTTTGACGGCCAGAAGGGCGACGACATCCTGGCGGTCGCTGGTGGCGTGGTGTCGTTCTCCGGGCGCAAGACCGGCTACGGCAATGTGGTCGAGATCGACCACGGTAACGGCTACGTGACGCGTTACGCGCACAATTTCCAGAACCTTCTACAGGTCGGAGATCCGGTACGCCCGGGCGATGTCGTGGCCAAGATGGGTTCGACCGGGCGATCCACCGGAACCCATGTACACTTTGAGGTCTGGGAAAATGGCCGTGTCGTCAATCCCACCACTTTCATCAAAGGACAGCGCTGAGCGGACTTGATTTTCTCCGCTGCGGCCTCACCCAGTCCCTAGAGAACGCGGCCGCCTCCGGGCGGCTGCGCACTTTTCGCTTCCAGAAGTCCACAGCCCATGTTCAACAAACTACTCACCACCCTCTTTGGCAGCCGCAACGAGCGCCTGCTGCGACTGATGAGCAAGCATGTACTTGCCATCAACGCACTTGAACCCAAGATGCAGGCCCTCAGTGACGACGCCCTGCGCGCCAACACGGCCCTGTTCAAGGAACGCTTCAGCAAGGGCGAAACCCTCGACAGCCTGCTCCCCGAAGCTTTCGCCACCATGCGCGAAGCGGCCCAACGCGTGTTTGGCATGCGCCACTACGATGTCCAGCTGATTGGCGGCATGGTGCTTCACCAGGGCAAGATCGCCGAGATGCGCACCGGCGAGGGCAAGACCCTGATGGCAACGCTCCCGGTCTATCTCAATGCGCTCGCCGGCGAAGGCGTACACGTGGTCACCGTCAACGACTACCTGGCTCGACGCGATGCCGCCTGGATGGGCAAGGTCTACAATTTCCTCGGGCTCGAGGTCGGTGTCGTCGTGCCCGGCATGCGGTCGGATGCCAAGCGCGCCGCCTATGCCTGCGACATTACCTACGGCACCAACAACGAATACGGGTTCGACTATCTACGCGACAACATGGCGCTGTCCAAGGATGACCGCTATCAGCGCGGCGCCTACTTCGGCATCGTTGACGAAGTCGACTCGATCCTGATCGACGAGGCGCGTACGCCTCTGATCATTTCCGGCCCTGCCGATGAGTCGCCCCAGCTTTACGTGAAGATCAACCAGCTCGTGCCGAAACTCAGCCGTCAGGCCACTGAAGAAGGCGAAGGCGACTTCTTCGTCGAAGAAAAGCAGAAGCAGGTGCACCTCTCCGAGCAGGGCATGGAGCGCGCCGAACAGTTGCTGCGCGAGGCCGGCGTCATCGGTAGTGATGAAGGGCTCTACGATCCCAAGCACCTCGCCGCCGTGCACCACCTGAATGCTGCGCTGCGCGCGCATCAGCTGTACCAGCGCGATGTCGATTACATCGTGCGGGATGGTGAAGTCATCATCGTCGATGAATTCACCGGCCGCACCCTTGCTGGTCGACGCTGGTCCGATGGCCTGCACCAGGCCGTCGAGGCCAAGGAAGGCGTGCCAATCCAGCGCGAGAACCACACGCTCGCCTCGATCACCTTCCAGAACTATTTCCGCATGTACAAGAAGCTGTCCGGCATGACCGGTACGGCCGATACCGAAGCCTATGAGTTCCAGCAGATCTACGGGCTGGAAGTGGTGGTCATTCCGACCAACCGGCCGATGATCCGCAAGGACAGTCCCGACCTGGTGTTCCTCAAGGCCAAGGCCAAATGGAACGCCATCATCGAGGACATCCGCGATTGCAACGCACGCAAGCAGCCGGTTCTGGTCGGTACGACCTCGATCGAAACCTCCGAGATGCTGTCGAACATGCTCAAGGAGAAAGGCATCACCCACGAAGTGCTGAATGCCAAGCAGCATGAGCGCGAGGCGCAGATCGTGGCCCAGGCCGGGCGGCCCGGCGCGGTAACCATTGCGACCAATATGGCGGGTCGCGGTACCGATATCGTACTGGGCGGCAATGTCGACGCCGAATTGGCTGAACTGGCCGAGGACGCTAGCGAAGCTGATCGCGACAGCGTACGACGCGATGCCAAGGAGCGTCAGCAGGTCGTCATTGCGGCTGGCGGCCTGCACATCATCGGCACCGAGCGCCACGAGTCACGCCGCATCGACAATCAGTTGCGCGGGCGCTCCGGCCGTCAGGGCGATCCCGGCTCGAGCCGGTTCTTCCTCTCGCTTGAAGACACCCTGATGCGCATCTTTGCGCCGGACTGGGTGACCAAGTGGATGCAGGTGTTCGGCATGAAGGACGACGACGCCCTTGAGGACAAGCTGGTTTCGCGCCAGATCGAAAAGGCGCAGCGCAAGGTCGAGGCGCACAACTTCGACATCCGCAAGCATCTACTTGAGTACGATGATGTCGCCAATGACCAGCGCAAGGTCATCTACCAGCAGCGCAATGAACTGCTCGAGCCCGAGGATGTCCACGAAACCGTCGAGAACATCCGCCGCGATGTGATCGAAGCAGCCTGTCGCAAGCACATCGCACCCGAGAGCATCGCCGACCAGTGGGATCTTGCCGCGCTCGATCGCAGCATCCAGCAGGACTTCGGCATCTCGGTCAACAGCAAGGCACATTTTGATGCCCACGAGGAGCTGAGCGATTCCGACCTCGTCGGCAAGATCCAGGACGATGTCGATCGCTATTTCCGCGAGAAGGAAGCCCTGGTCGGCAGCGAGTTCATGCGCGCAGTCGAGAAGCACTTCCTGTTGCGCGTACTCGACACGCAATGGCGCGATCATCTCGCCAATATGGATTATCTGCGCCAGGGCATCCATCTGCGTGGCTATGCCCAGAAGCAGCCCAAGCAGGAATACAAGCGCGAAGCCTTTGAGCTGTTCCAGCAGATGCTCGAGCGGGTCAAGCTGGAAACCGTCAACATTCTGGCGCGCGTCCGCGTGCAGAACGAAGAAGACATCGCCGAGGCACAGCGCCTGGAGCAGCAACGCCAGGCCAACGCACCGGTGCAGTTCCAGCACGCCGATGCCGGCGACTACGGAGTCGAGGAAGAGGCCGAGATCGAAGCCCAGCTCAGCGGCCTTCAGACCGGATCGGTGCCCAAGGTTGGTCGCAATGACGCCTGCCCCTGCGGCTCCGGCAAGAAGTTCAAGCATTGCCACGGCCGCCTGGCCTGATTCATCGGTACGCCGCAGCCCCTGCGAGTGGTCGCAGCCCTGATCGAAGATGATCAGGGTCGCTGGCTGCTCGCCCAGCGGCGACCCGGCCAGCATCTCGCGGGGCTTTGGGAGTTCCCCGGCGGCAAGTGCGAGCCGGAAGAGTCGGGTTTTTCGGCTTTGCGGCGTGAGCTGCATGAAGAACTCGGCATCACGATCGACTCGGCGGCTGCGCTGATGACGGTCATCGAGCCACGCGCCGGCGGCGATCTGCATCTGCAGGCCTGGCGCGTACTTGGCTATCGAGGTACGCCCGAACCGCGCGAACAGCAGGCGATACGTTGGCTCAAACCCGACGAATGGCCCCTCGCTGAGCTTGCCCCGGCCGATCTGCCGATTGCGCGCGCGCTGGCCCTGGGATCTCGCTATCTGATCACCCCGGACGCGGCCGATCTGACCGAACCGGCCCTGCTTGCCGGCATCCGCGCGGCACTCGAAACCGGGGTAAGGGCAGTCCGGCTGCGCTGTGCTGATTACCGCGCACGACTGCCGACGGGCCATATTCGCCATTGCGAGGAACTGGTGACCCGCCACGGCGCCCCCTTTATCGTCGATCTGGCCGACTTTTCGCAGTGCATCCATCCCGGCACCGGCATCCATCTGCGTGCTCACGAGTTGGGCAGCCTGTGCAGCCGTCCCTGCCCACCGGCAACCCTGCTGCTGGCAAGTTGCCATGGCGCCGCTGAACTGGCCGCCGCCGAACGCCTGGGCGTAGATGTGGCTGTACTCTCGCCCTTACACGCGACCACGAGCCATCCCGGTATCGACGCACTCGGCTGGTCCGGCTTTGGTCACCTGCACGGCGGCACCCGCCTGCCGCTGTTCGCCCTGGGTGGCCTCGGGCGCACCGACATCGTGCCAGCGCACGCCGCCGGCGCGCTCGGCATCGCCGGGATATCGGGTCTCTGGCCGACCCTGGCTGATTGAGTCTGTGATCTGCAGTTTTTACCGCCAGCGGTGATCCGGTTGACGGCGACCCTTGTGCCGATCGTTCAATCGGACGGGTTACAAGCCCATCCTCTACCGCTCTCACAGGATTTTGCTGTAGATTGTTGATCCGAATGGACCTTGAGCGGGATCGCGATGGCCACCCAGATCAATCCGGCGGCGTTGACAGGACTTCCAGGCATTGCCCGCCGATTGGTGATCGACGGCGTGTTGAGCGAGGAAGACGCACGCAAGGCCGTTGATGCGTCCAACAAGCAGAAGATCGCCCTGGTCAGCTATCTGGTCCAACATAACCTCGCGCCTTCGATCCAGGTTGCCACAGCGGCATCCGCCGAGTTCGGCATCCCACTGCTCGATATCCGCGCACTCGATCTTCGGGTTGCACCGATCAAACTGGTCGAAGAAAAGCTGATCCAGCAACACAAGGCCCTGCCGCTGTTCAAGCGCGGCAGCAGACTGTTCGTTGGCATCACCGATCCGACCAATCTGCGCGCGCTCGACGAAATCAAATTCCAGGCCAACCTGCCGGTCGAGCCGGTCATCATTCCCGAAGACCAGCTCGACAAGGCCATCGAGACTGCACTCGCCGGTGTCGACCAGCTGAATCAGCAACTCGGTGGCGATGACGACGAGGGCCTTGGCGATCTCAGCACCGAGGGCGGCGATGACATCGATGATTTCAACGCGCCAGGAGGCAGCGACGCCAGCGGTGCCGATGACACGCCGGTAGTGAAGTTCATCAACAAGGTTTTGCTCGACGCCATCAAGCGCGGCGCCTCGGACATCCACTTCGAGCCCTACGAAGCCAATTTGCGCGTGCGCCTGCGTATCGACGGCATGCTGCGCCCGGTGGCCAATGCGCCGATCAAATTGGCGCCACGCATCGCCGCGCGTATCAAGGTGATGTCGAGCCTGGACATCGCCGAACGTCGACTGCCGCAGGACGGACGCATCAAGCTCAATATCTCCAAGACGCGCTCGATGGATTTTCGCGTCAGCACCTGCCCTACCCTGTTCGGTGAAAAATGCGTGTTGCGTATTCTCGATGCCTCGGCCGCCAAGCTCGGCATCGAGAAGCTCGGCTACGAAGACGAGCAGCGTCAACTGTTCACTGATGCGATCTCCAAGCCCTATGGCATGGTCCTGGTGACCGGACCCACCGGCAGTGGCAAGACCGTTTCCTTGTACACCGCGCTGAACATTCTCAATACCGATGGCGTCAATATCTCGACCTGCGAAGACCCGGTCGAAATTCGCGTATCCGGTATCAATCAGGTGCAGCAGAACGTCAAGAAGGGCATGACCTTCGCAGTGGCGCTGCGCTCGTTCCTGCGCCAGGATCCCGACATCATCATGGTCGGCGAGATCCGCGATTTGGAAACCGCCGAGATCGCGATCAAGGCCGCGCAGACCGGACACTTTGTGCTTTCGACGCTGCACACCAATGATGCCCCACAGACCATTGCGCGCCTGATGAACATGGGCATTGCGCCGTACAACATCACCTCTTCGGTTTCGCTGATCACCGCGCAACGACTGGCGCGTCGCCTGCACGACTGCAAGCGGCCTACCAAGCTACCCAAAGCCGCCCTGATCGCCGAGGGTTTCACTGAGCAGGAAGCCGAATCCGTCACCGTATTCGAGGCGGTCGGCTGTTCAGGCTGCAATGAGGGCTACAAGGGTCGCGTCGGCCTCTATCAAGTGATGCCGATGAACGAAGAAATCCAGCGCATCGTGCTCGAAGGCGGAAATGCCATACAGATCGCAGCAGAATCAAAGCGAATGGGCGTTAATGACCTGCGTGCTTCCGCACTGAAGAAGGTTCGCGACGGCCACACCAGCCTCGCAGAAATCAACCGCGTCACCAAGGACTAAGCCATGGCCACAGCCACAGCCGCCAGAAAGACTACGGGTGGGCGCGCCGCGCCCAGCACCAGCGAACTCAAGACCTTCCTCTGGCAGGGAACCGACAAGCGCGGCAAGAAAATGAAAGGCGAGATGCTCGGCAAGAACGAGAATCTCATCAAGGCCGAACTGCGCAAGCAGGGCGTCAATCCGACCTCGGTCAAAACGCGAGCGACCGGACTGTTTGCCAGACGCGGCAAGATTACCGCCGGCGAAATCGCAATCTTTGCCCGCCAGATCGCCACCATGCTGCAGTCCGGTGTTCCGATGGTGCAGGCTTTCGACATCATCTCCAGCGGCCAGAAAAACGCTGCGATGACCGAGATGCTCAGCAAGATCAAGCTGGATATTGAAGGCGGTTCGAGCTTGTATGAGGCGCTAAGCAAGTTTCCGGTGCAGTTCGATGAACTCTTCTGCAATCTGGTGCGTGCTGGTGAGCAGGCCGGCGTGCTCGATACCGTGCTCGACACCGTTGCCAAATACAAAGAGAACATCGAAGCGATCAAGGGCAAGATCAAGAAGGCCCTGTTCTACCCGGCCGCCGTCATGGCCATTGCCGTCATCGTCAGCGGCATCCTGCTGATTTTCGTGATTCCGCAGTTCGAGGCGGTGTTCTCCAGTTTTGGTGGCGACTTGCCTGCCTTCACTCAGATGTACGTCGGCGCCTCGAGATTCATGACCGCGTGGTGGTGGCTGATTGGCGCTATCGCCATCGGTGCAACGGTTGTCTTCGTCAATGCCTATAAGCGCTCCAAGGCCTTGCAGCATCTGGTCGATCGCATGATGCTGAAACTTCCAGTTATTGGACAGATTCTGCATCAATCCGCGATTGCACGTTTCTCACGCACTCTGGCGCTGACCTTCAAATCTGGTGTGCCCCTGGTCGAAGCCTTGGAAACCGTGGGTGGCGCCACCGGCAGCATCGTCTACAACGAGGCCACCAAGAAGATCAAGGAAGACGTCAGCGTCGGTTACCAGCTGAACATCGCCATGCGCCAGGTCGAACTGTTCCCGCCGATGGTGCTGCAGATGACCGCGATCGGCGAAGAGGCCGGCGCACTCGACACCATGCTGACCAAAGTCGCCGAGTTCTACGAGGCTGAGGTCAACAACGCCGTCGATGCCCTCAGCAGCCTGCTCGAACCCTTCATCATGGTCATCATCGGTGGCCTGGTCGGCAGCATGGTGATCGCCATGTACCTGCCGATCTTCAAGATCGCCGCAACGATCTGACGGAATCGCGCGGCGGCCGATGGCTGCCGCGCGTAATCTCGGACACAAAATTTGCGGGCAAGGCGCGCGCATTCCACGCGACCGGTACGCTCGAATCCGGGGAAAGTCCGTCTGCGGCCGATGGCGCGCGGGCGATAAGGCACGTAGGACGCAATAACCGAAGGGCATTGCGCCGCGTTGAATGCCCCGCACGGTGTGGTTGTGTTGGAATCCTCACGGCTACGGTGCTCCGTCTATTTCGCCTCACATCCGCGCACGAACCGTCCCTGGTGCTGGACGCTGGCCGGCGCATGTCGATCGAGGAATGTTGCCGCGCCATTGGGTGTCCCGCGCGGTGTGACCTCGAGAAAATCGTTCGGCGCAATGCGCTGCGCTTATTGCGCCCTACGCGACGCGCCCGCAGACGATGCGTATCGCTGCGCTCAACGCATCCTACGGTGAGCGACAGGTCGCAGGGATATGCGAGGGTTTGGATGCCGGATCGCGGGTGCAGGTCCATGTAACGGCATCATTCGCAGTGATTTGAGCCGGTGTAAAGATCAGGATGGGATCGTTCTGTGCACCAGTGGCGCGGCTGGTCGACACGATCTGTCCACCCACATTGACGACCACTGAGGCGACGTAGGGAGTGCCTGCAGCTGAGAACGTGAACCCGTGATCGCAGTTCGGTCCGCCGCCGCCCACTCCGGTGAGGCCGGTTGCACACAGCGCCGCGGTTTCAGCTATGGCAGTCTTCGCCGGGGCCGCTTGCGCAATTGCCTCGCCGAGCTTGGCGCGAATCGTATAGTCCTGGTAGGCCGGCAGCGCGATCGCGACCAGGATGGCGACGATGGCAATGACGATCATCAATTCAATAAGCGTAAATCCACTGGATATTTTCACGACCGCCCCCTGGAGATGGCGCTGACCAAATCGGCACGCAGTCAAGCGTAACGATGCCAAAAATTGTTTCAGGCGAGTGAACATTCGCAGCTTTCGTGCCAGCGACCGGAGTCGTGCCGGCGGCCAGCAACCCGCAGTGGCGGGCAGCGCTGGACTGGGTACAGGGTAGCCAGGACATCGGCATTCTTCCCCCGACATTCCATCCCGGCCTGGACCACCACGCGACCTGGCGCGGTCTGCTACTGGGGTGCGGTAGCGCTTCCGGGGGAATTTCGCGTCAGGCCGTGCCTTCTGAGGACAAGTTGATGCGCAAGGCTCAGTGATGCCGATCGCGCGGTTTCCAGATCCTAGAGCCACAAAAAAACGCCCCGCTTTCGCGGGGCGTCATTTGCAAACGTATTGCTTCGACGCTTAGCGGCAGGTCGCCGGAACGTGCGAGGGCTTGGCTGACACGGAAGTGCAGGCCCAAGTGACCGGATCGTCGGTCGTGACTTGTGCTGGCGTGAAAGTCAGCACCGGATCAACTGACGCACCCGTAGCCTGCGTGGTCACCGTGATAATTCCACCAGCCGCAACGGCAAGGGTGGCGACATAGTCGGTTCCGCTAAACGTATAGCCGCTCGCGCAGCCGATACCGCCACCATCAACGCCGGCCAGGCCGGTCGCACACGAAGCTGCGGTCTCAGCAACGGCAGTCTTGGCGGCTGAAGCCTGGGCGAGACCTTCACCGACCTTGGCGCGGATGGTGTAGTCCTGATAGGCCGGCAGAGCAATGGCCACGAGGATGGCAACGATCGCGATGACGATCATCAGTTCGATGAGCGTAAAACCTTGGTATTTCTTCATGGACACTTACTCCTGAGATTGTTTGGCTTACTGAGGCTACCCGCACGGTACGTGGATAGGGATCCCCGCCCAAGAAGGTAATGCAGCTTTCGTGCCACGAGCTGAAGCGAATTCCCCTCAATCCGTTCAGTTCGCTGCGCCGTCCTTGACGGGACGGCGATTCCAAGGATTTGCCTGATACGCCCCTATGGGGCTGCCCTGCCGATCCAGGACCATGATAGCACTGCCGATTCTGCCGACCAGTGGGACCCAGGCCAGACCTTCGCCAGCATGACCCTGATCGGCCAGCGCAAGCAAAACTGCGTCACGATCTGACACAGATAGCTCATCAAACCCCAGGGCGCGGGAGCGGAGATTCGCCTTTACGCTCTCATAGGATTGATAGAAACGCGGCAGCAACGGCAGATCGACACCACCGCCAATCCGGCCGAACGTGATGTCCTCGCGCAGCTTGGGATCGGCCGGCATCTCGACGCCGACCCAAACCGGACCGATCCAGGACAGCTTGGCCTCGGCGGAGGCTTCAGCCCAGTTTTCCGGCTCGAATTCGTTGGCGCCAATCACCTGGATGCGGTCGATCGCGCTGACCATGAAGGCCGGTCGGGCTACCAGGGTGACATAGCTGCCGTAGAGAAAGGCGCCTGCCTGCAACAGGCCGATCAGGGTCAAATCCAGCCAGAGATTCTTCTTGCCGCGGACGAACACCACGGTAGTGAGCAGCGGACCGAGCACGACGTCGATGCCGATCACCAGCATCGCGAGTTCGGAACCTCCTGAAATATCAAACAGCAAACCGGGATACCAGACAAATCGGATTAACAGCAGCAGCACGCCGCCGATCAAGGCACTCAACAGAAGATGGGTGAGGCCGGCCTGCCAGCGATTGCGCGGCCAGCGGGTGTTTGTAGCAAGTTCCTGGGTTGGTGTAGACATATAGAGAGACCTGTCTGGTTAGGATTCTCAGCCCATTTTCTGTGGGACGGCGCTGCTGGGCTTGGTAGCGCGGGGCTTGACCCGATGCCCTTGGATTTTATCCAACAACCAAACCAAATAAAATCAAACGCAGCGCGGCAAGCCACGCTCTATGCAATCCCCTTGGGGACAGGAGCCACATCAAATCAAATGCAGCGCGGCAGGGTTGAATGCGTCCAACTGGCAGAGGATCAGCATAAATCAGGTGGGGAGATTGGAGTCAATCTATACCCAGCTTCTTGAGCTTGTAGCGCAGCGCCCGGAAGGTGATGCCGAGCACTTGCGCCGCCTTGGTCTTGTTGTAGCGGGTTTCCTGCAGGGCTTTCATGATCGCTTCGCGCTGCAGATTATCTATATAATTTTCGAGATCGCCAGCGCTGCCCTCGGCCGAGCCGACGGCCGCGGCCGGCTTGGCGAATACCGGCGCCGCACCGGGCACGGCGGGGGCAAAAGTGGGCGCGGTTGCACCGGGCGATGCGAGATCGCTGCGCTGCTGAGGCAAACGCAGATCGGCGGCCTCGATAACATTTTCTTCACACATGGCGACCGCGCGCTCAAGAATGTTTTCGAGTTCGCGTACGTTGCCCGGGAACGCATAGTGGCGCAGGGCACTGCGGGCAGATTCTGACAATTGAGGTCGGTCTATGCCCCACTCCGGCGCGATCCGGTCCAGCGTATGTTCGGCCAGTAAAAAAATATCTTCGGCGCGCTCACGCAGTGGGGGAACACGCACTTCGATGACATTGATCCGGTAGAAAAGATCCTGCCGGAAGCTGCCTAATTCGACCAGTTTCTGCAGATCCTTGTGGGTGGCGCTGAGCACGCGCACATCAATCGGAATCTCGCCGTTGAAGCCCACCGGACGCACCGCTTTCTCCTGGATGACGCGCAGCAGTTTCACTTGCATGTGCATCGGCAGATCGGCTACTTCATCAAGGAACAGGGTGCCGCCACTCGCAGCCTGGAACAGACCATCCTTGTCGGCGTTTGCGCCAGTAAAACTGCCCTTGCGATGGCCGAAGAATTCGCTTTCCATCAACTCCGAAGGAATGGCGCCGCAATTGACCGGGACAAAGGGGCCAGCGGCGCGAGGACCGAGGTCGTGCACCATCCGCGCGACCAGTTCCTTGCCGGTGCCGGACTCTCCGCAGATGAAAACCGGTGCCTGGCTGCGCGCGACCTTGGCGATGGTCTGGCGCACCAGTTCCATCGGCGCAGAATCTCCGAGCAGTCGCTCGTTGGAGACGGCCGCCTCGGCCTTCTTCGCCTCACCCAGTTTCAGTGCCGTCTGCACCAGCCGACGCAATACCGAAAGATCGACCGGCTTGGAAACAAAATCGAAGGCGCCATTCTTCAGCGCCTGAACCGCTGCATCGACGTTGCCGAACGCGGTCATCATCGCAACCGGCAGCTGCGGGTAGTGACGGGCGATGTGAATGACCAGATCCTGGCCATTGCCATCGGGCAGACGCATATCCGTAAAGCAAAGATCGTACTGATGTTCCTTCAGACGCTCATGCGCCTCGCGAACGGTTGCCGCTGTTTCAACAGTCAGACCCATTCGGGTGAGCGTCAACACCAGCAGTTCGCGGATGTCCGGCTCGTCGTCGATGATCAGTGCGGTCTGGCGGGTCATGCGTTGGCCGCTCGCTCATTATTATCTGGAAACGTGTTCTACCAAATCTGCGCACGCGGCGCCATGCGTATCGGGGATGAAACAGGGAATCAACGTACTCTCTCCCGCCTGCGGGAGCGGGTCAGTGCGAGGAAAGCGCGCGTGGGTGCCGGGAATTCGCGAGAATCAATGCCGCTACACCATTGGCCTCGCGCCCCAACCTCATCCGGCCTGCGACCATTCTCCCTCGCTGCAGGAGAATGGAATCAAAGTCCCGTCTCCCGAAAAGGGAAGTACGGTTCTCCGCTCAGTGCAGCGGCGGCGAATCCTGGGCCGATGCCAGAAATTCCTCTTCGGCCAGGCCACGCAGCACCTCGGGCTGGGCGTGGAAGGCCACGCGGAAACAGGTGCCGCCGGCAGGCACGGAGACGAGATCCAGCGTAGCCTGATTGGCCTCGCAGAGCTGGCGTGCAATGTACAGGCCGAGTCCGGTGCCGTGTTCGTTGGTGGTGAAGAACGGATCGAACACGTGCGGGCGCAATTTTTCCGGGATGCCTGGACCGCGATCGATCACTTCCAGCACGGGTTGACCCGACTCCGCGAGACGGCGCGCGACGATCGAGACACGCGCTGGCTGATCGGGCATGCGGCCGTGCCGGAGTGCATTTTTGGACAGGTTCCAGATCACCTGTTGCAACTGGTCGGAATCGAATACGACGCTGATGCCCCCTTCGGGAATGATCGCGCGCAGTTCGTCGCCACCCAAGGGCTGCACGTTGCGGAATTCCTCGACGAAATGACTGACCCAGCGATTGAGCTGCAGCAATTCTGGCTTGGAGCGCTCACGTCGCGACAGCTGCAGGATGTTCTCGACAATGGCATTCATGCGCAGGCACTGCGAACGGATGATCTCGAGCAACCGCAAATCCGAGTCGTGAAGCGCTTCGGATTCTGCCAGCAGCTGCGCGGCATGACTGATCGCCGCCAAGGGGTTACGCACCTCATGCGCGATACTGGCCGAGAGACGACCCAGCGAGCTGAGCGTCATCTGCTCGGCCTGTCGCGTCGCCATCGTGGTGTCTTCGAGAAAAACGATTACCGAACGCTGCGCAGACTGTGGCACCGCCACAAAACGCGGGATCACTTCGATCGAACGCTCGACCAGCGCCGATGGCGCAAAATCCGATTTGCCACTGGCGCGCCAATGTTCAAGCCGGCGCAACAGCTCGGGGGAAATCACCGCGATATCCTTGATCGTCGGACTCGGATTGCCGAGCACATGCCAGGCCGATTCATTGATGCGCTGGATGCGCCCCTGACCGTCGATGACCAGCACGCCGGATTTCATCCGCCGGATGATCAGGTCATTGAGTTGGGACAGGCTCTCGACATCCGATTCGCGCGCCTCTACCAGCTGCTGGCGCTGGCGGACCTCCTGGCGCAGCAACTGCATCAAGGCCGAGACCGCGAGATATCCAATGCCAACCAGGGCGACTTCGAGCAGGCCGCGTTCCTCGACTCCGAGCAGGCGGATACTCATCCAACGCTCGGCAAATCCGATCAGCACGGCCAGACTGGCGAACACGAAGGCGATGCGGGGAGCCAGCAGCACGCCACCCGAGGCCAGATTGATCATCAGCAGCATGGCGATACCGCCGTCCATGCCCTGGGTCGCGAGCAGGGTGAGGCCGGCGACGCTGATATCGAGCGTCAGGCCGATCAGGGTGGGCGCGCTACGCCGACCACCGGCGGAGATTTCCCAGGCAAACAACAGTGACGCGCCGACCAGAAAGGCCAGAGAAGCCCACAATGCCACACCAGGCGCAACCAGATCGACAAAATCCTTGGCCAGCGGGCTGAAGCAGATGCCGACCAGCAGCATCGCCTCGAACAAGCGGAAAAGTCCGAAAAAATAGCGCTCGCGCCGCACCAGATCGATGCTGCGGAGGAGATCGGCGGCGCTGCGTGGCTCGGGTTTGGGACTCAACGGGATGCGTGCTGGGGGCGGTGATCCGAGTATAGGCCGGTGACGCGCGCCGCGACGTCGCCCTCTTGGCAACGACCGCGCAATCGTCAAAATCTCGCCGAAAAGGCGCTAGCCAAAGCAGTGCTTGCACCCCGCTGGCATTGGAAGCACGCCCGCCCGTCCCACACAAGCCCTTTCATTGCCCCCGGTCTTTGGCACAATACGCGTCCCAACCTCGAACACCGGTCGCGGGCGGCTGTCTCCAGCGTCACAACCGGGTGATCTCTCTCATTAAGGTGCCTCATGAACTTCCACGAGTATCAAGCGAAAGTGCTGTTCGCCGACTACGCCATTCCTGTGCCGGCGGGCCGCATCGCCAGCACGCCCGAGCAGGCAGCCGAGGCCGCCCGCGCGATTGGCGGCGAGCAGTGGGTCGTGAAGGCACAGATCCATGCTGGCGGTCGCGGCAAGGCCGGTGGAGTCAAGCTCTGCAGCACCGTCGATGCCGTGAAGGAAGCTGCCGCGAAAATGCTCGGCAGCAAGATGACCACGTACCAGAGCGCCGGTCGCGCGCTGCCGGTCAATATCGTGCTGGTCTCCGAGGCCAATGACATCGAGCAGGAGCTGTACCTCAGCGCCCTGGTCGATCGCGCCACCAAGTCGGTATCGTTCATCGTCTCGGCCGCGGGCGGCGTCGATATCGAAACCGTCGCACGCGATACCCCGGAGCAGATCCACACCGTCGCCGTCGACTACGTGCAGGGGCTGCAGCCCTACCAGTGCCGCAAAGTCGGCTTCGCGATGGGACTCAATGCCAAACAGGTTGGTCAGCTGACCAAGATCATGCAGGGCGTGTACCGCCTGTTCATGGACAAGGACATGAGCCTGATCGAGCTCAATCCGCTGGCGATTGTGGCCAATGGCGACCTGATGGCGCTCGACGGCAAGCTCAATTCGGACGACAACGCCGAGTTCCGTCACCCCAAGCTGGCCGCGATGCGCGACATCAGCCAGGAAGACGCTGCCGAAGCCGAGGCTGCCAATCATCATCTGAACTACGTACAGATGGATGGCAACATCGGCTGCATGGTCACTGGCGCCGGACTGGCGATGGCGACGATGGATGTGATCAAGCTCAATGGCAGCGAGCCGGCCAACTTCCTCGATGTCGGTGGCGGCGCGACCAAGGAGCGCGTCACTGAAGCGTTCAAGCTGATTCTGTCTTCGGACAAGGTCAAGGCGATTCTGGTCAATATCTTCGGCGGCATCGTCCGCTGCGACATGATCGCCGAGGGCATCATCGCCGCGGTCAAGGATGTCGGCGTGAAGATTCCGGTGGTGGTGCGCCTTGAGGGCACCAATGTCGAGAAGGGCCGCGAACTGCTGGCCAACTCGGGCTTCAAGATCATCACCGCCATCGACCTCAATGATGCTGCCCGCAAGGCGGTCGCTGCCGTAGCCTGACGGAAACTGTGAGCGGCATCGCCGCGATTCGCGTATCGACGACATGGGTTCAACAGGCCCATGTCGCACCAACCAAGGATTCAGCATGAGCGTTCTGATCAACAAGAACACCAAGGTCATCTGCCAGGGCTTCACCGGCAGCCAGGGCACCTTTCATTCCGAGCAGGCGATCGACTACGGCACCAAGCTGGTCGGTGGCGTAACGCCGGGCAAGGGCGGCAACACGCATATCGGGCTGCCGGTATTCAATACAGTCGAAGATGCCGTCAATGAAACCGGCGCCGACGCCACGATGATTTTCGTACCACCACCATTCGCAGCCGATGCCATCCTCGAAGCCGCCGATGCCGGCATCCGGGTGATCGTCGCAATCACCGAGGGCATTCCGGTACTCGACATGCTGCGCGTAAAGAATGCGCTCGCGCATTATCCCGATGCGGTACTGATTGGGCCGAATTGCCCCGGCATCATCACCCCGGGCGAATGCAAGATCGGCATCATGCCGGGCCACATCCACAAGCCGGGCAAGATCGGCATTGTCTCGCGTTCGGGCACGCTGACCTATGAGGCCGTGTTTCAGACCACCAACGCCGGCCTCGGCCAGAGCACCTGCATCGGCATTGGTGGCGATCCGATCAATGGCCTGAACTTCATCGACTGCCTGAGCATGTTCCAGGACGACCCGCAGACCGAGGGCATCATCATGGTCGGCGAAATCGGCGGCAGCGCCGAGGAAGAAGCGGCAGAGTTCATCACCGAATACGTCCGCAAGCCGGTGGTTGCCTTTATCGCAGGCGCCTCGGCACCGGTGGGCAAGCGCATGGGCCATGCCGGCGCGATCATCTCGGGTGGCAAGGGCACGGCAGCGGCAAAATTTGCTGCGCTCGAAGCCGCCGGCGTGACTACGGTCAAGTCACCGGCGGATCTCGGCAAAGCGATCGAAGCCGCATTGAAAGCGAAGAAGGGCTGATCCAGGCGACCGACCCACTGGCGCCCTGCTCCTTTGATCTTCTCTGGACAGGGCGCGAGCGCCCTCAATGCGTACCGAGGCAGGCATGAACCCGATCCGCATCGCGCTCGCCCAGTTCGATTTTCCTGCCGCGGCAGTCGAGCAGAATGCTGAACGCATCCTCGAACTCGCAGCGCGTGCGCGCGACGAACTCGGCGCACGCCTGATCCTGTTTCCCGAACTCGCCATCTCCGGCTATCTCGCCGAAGACCTGTTCCTGCGCCCGAGCTTTATCGAAACCTGTGCGGAGCAGCTTGAGCGGGTCATCGCCAATCTCCGTGGCATCGATGCCGTGATCGGCCATCCGCTGCGCGAAGGCGATCGCCTGTACAACGCACTCAGTTGGGTACGCGAGGGTCGGGTGGTCGTGCGCTACCGCAAGCAGGCCCTGCCCAATTACACGGTGTTCGACGAGAAGCGTTATTTCAGCGCAGGCGACCAGGCCGCCGTCGTCGAGCTCGACGGCGTGCGCTTTGCCCCGATGATCTGCGAGGACATCTGGGAAGAACTGCCGACGGCGCGCGCGATCCAGGCCGGCGCCGAAGCCTTGTTGGTGATCAATGCCTCGCCCTTCGATATCGGCAATCGCCAGCACCGCCATGACGAAGTACGCGAACGCGCGCTCCTCCATCAGGTACCGATCGCCTACGTCAATGTAGTCGCCGGCCAGGATGATCTGGTCTTCGATGGCGGCGCGTTCTGTATCAATGGCGATGGCGACATGCAGGGTCCAGCACCGGCATTCGAGGACCATCTACTCGAACTCGACTATGTGCCGCATTCGCGTCGTTTCCACGCGATCAACTGGCCGCCTGCCGAAGCCGATGACCGTGCGCGTTTCTACCGCGCCCTGGTCCGTGGCACCCGCGACTACATCCAGAAGAATCGCTTCCCTGGCGTGTTGCTTGGCCTGTCCGGCGGCGTCGATTCCGCGCTGACCCTGGCCATCGCGGTCGATGCCATCGGCGCCGACAAAGTGACCGCGGTGATGATGCCGACCCGATTCACCTCGCAGCTTTCACTCGATGAAGCCGCAGCCCAGGCAAGCCTGCTCGGCGTGCACTACCAGGTGATCAGCATCGAGTCGGCCTTCGATACGCTGTGCACCGCGCTGGCACCGAGTTTTGCCGGGACAGCTCCCGATGTCACCGAAGAAAATCTGCAGGCGCGTATCCGCGGAATGATCCTGATGGCGCTGTCCAACAAGTTTGGCGCGATGGTGCTCAGCACCGGCAACAAGAGCGAGATGGCCTGCGGCTACGCCACCTTGTATGGCGATATGTGCGGCGGCTTTGCCCCGCTGAAAGATGTCTACAAGACCGAGGTCTGGGCACTCTGTCGGCATCGCAATGCGATCTCGCCGGCGATCCCTGAAGCTGTGATTGTGCGACCACCCTCGGCCGAATTGCGTCACGATCAACGCGATCAGGATTCATTGCCACCGTACGAGATTCTCGACCAGATCCTGATGCGCTATATCGAGGCGGATCGCTCGCGCGCCGAGATCATCGCCGAAGGATTTGACGCTGATACGGTGCATCGTGTGGTCAAGATGGTGCTGCGCAACGAGTACAAGCGCCGCCAATCCGCGCCCGGTCCGCGTATCACGAGGCGCGCGTTCGGCCGCGACCGGCGCTATCCGATCACCACCGGATGGCGCTGAGCAATTCCCTGTTTCTACGCCAGAATATTTTGCTGCCAAACCATTCACACCTCAGGATTGATCCGCCATGAGCAAGTCTTCGCGAACCCAGGGTCTCGGCACCCGCGCCATCCACGCCGGGCAGTCACCCGATCCGACCACCGGCGCGATCATGACGCCGATCTATGCAACCTCGACCTATGTGCAGCAGAGTCCGGGCGTGCACAAGGGATTCGAATATACGCGCTCACACAATCCGACCCGGTTTGCGTTTGAGGACTGCGTCGCCTCGCTCGAAGGCGGCAGCAAGGGATACGCTTTTGCCTCCGGCCTTGCCGCAACCTCGACGATCCTGGAGACCCTGGATAGCGGCAGCCATGTGATCGCGATGGACGATATGTACGGCGGCACCTTCCGCCTGTTCGAGCGCGTGCGCCGGCGCAGCGCAGGTCTCGACTTCAGCTATCTGGATTTGAACGACGAGGCCGCAGTCAAGGCGGCGCTACGACCCAACACCCGGATGATCTGGGTCGAGACGCCGACCAATCCGATGCTCAAGCTGGTCGATCTGGCCAAGCTCGGCAAGTTCGCCAAAAAGCATGGCCTGATCCTTGTGGTCGACAATACCTTCTGCTCGCCGATGCTGCAGCGACCGATCGAATACGGTGCCGATGTCGTCATGCATTCGGCAACCAAGTACCTCAATGGTCACTCCGATATCGTTGCCGGGATTGCGGTTGTCGGCGACAACGCCGAACTGCGCGACAAGCTGACGTTTCTGCAGAATGCCGTCGGCAGTGTTGCCGGACCGTTCGACAGCTTTCTTGCGCTGCGCGGACTGAAGACCCTGCATCTGCGCATGCGCGCACATTGCGACAACGCGATGGAACTGGCGCGCTGGCTGCAGCGGCAACCGACACTGAAGCGAGTGATTTATCCTGGTCTCAAATCGCATCCTCAGCATACGCTCGCCGCCAAACAAATGGATGGCTTCGGCGGCATGATCTCGATCGAGGTCGAAGGCGGCCTGCGCAAGGCACGGCGGATGATGGAACGCTGCCAGTTGTTCGGCCTGGCCGAATCACTCGGCGGCGTCGAGTCACTGATCAATCATCCGGCGATCATGACGCATGCCTCGGTGCCCGCCGACAAACGCAAGCGGCTTGGCATCAGCGATGCTCTGGTGCGCCTCTCGGTCGGAGTCGAAGATGTCGCCGATCTGCGTGACGAACTGAAAAACGCCTTGGGCTGAGAGAGCAGCCGCGCAGGAGCGCGGCCCTCCAACGGGGGGCGTCGCTCCCGCGACGCCTGGTGAATACCGACAGGCCAGGTGCCAGGGATTCGAAGGTGGTGATCGGAGGCGAGAAGCCAGAGCAGCCGCGCGGGAGCGCGGCCCTCCGACGGCGTGCCGATGGAGGGCGTCGCTCCCGCGACGCCTGGTGAATACCGACAGGCCAGGTGCCAGGGATTCGAAGGTGGTGATCAGAGGCGAGAAGCCAGAGCAGCCGCGCGGGAGCGCGGCCCTCCGCGCATGCCGGTGGAGGGCGTCGCTCCCGCGACGCCTGGTGACTACCGATAGGCCAGGCGCCAGGGATTCGAGGGTGGTGATCTGGAGCGAGAAGCCAGAGCAGCCGCGCGGGAGCGCGGCCCTCCGCGCATGCCGGTGGAGGGCGTCGCTCCCGCGACGCCTGGTGAATACCGACAGGCCAGGTGCCAGGGATTCGAAGGTGGTGATCAGTGGCGAGAAGCCAGAGCAGCCGCGCGGGAGCGCGGCCCTCCAACGGCGTGCCAATTGAGGGCGTCGCCCTGCGACGCCTGGTGACTACCGACAGGCCAGGTGCCAGGGCTTCGAAGGTGGTGATCTGGGGCGAGAAGCCAGAGCAGCCGCGCGGGAGCACGGCCCTCCGTGGAGGCCGCACGTCGGGTATTCTCATGCTATGGACGAGGCGATTCATCGCAAGCACCCTGCTCATTGGATACCTGATCCGGATCATCAGAGCGTCATCGTCTTTATCACCTGCTGCACCAAAAGCCGACGACCGTGCCTGCATCGGGATGAAGTTAATGCAGCGCTGTGCAAGGCGTGGATGGCCGCGGACCAGTGGCGCGTCGGTCGCTATGTAATCATGCCGGATCATATCCATCTGTTTTGCGCGCCGACGGCCGACGCTGTGTCATTGCAGAATTGGATGGCGTACTGGCGTTCGCTGACCACCCGCGCGTTGGGTGAAGCCAAGGGCGCGCTTTGGCAACGGGAGTTCTGGGATCGGCAACTCCGCCGCCAGGAGTCATATGCCGAGAAGTGGGAGTACGTCAGGTACAACCCGGTTCGGGCGGGGCTGGCCGACAGTCCCGAAGATTGGCCTTACCAGGGAGAGCTCAATTGCCTGGAGTGGCTCGCCGACCACCGCTAGATTTGTTCTGTCTTGTCTTGGAACCAGAGCGGTCGCGCGGGAGCGCGACCCTCCGGGAGGACGTCGCTCCCGCGACGCCTGGTGAATACCGACAGGCCAGGTGCCAGGGATTCGAGGGTGGTGATCTGGAGCGAGAAGCCAAGGCAGCCGCGCGGGAGCGCGGCCCTCCGCGCATGCCGGTGGAGGACGTCGCTCCTGCGACGCCTGGTGAATACCGACAGGCCAGGTGCCAGGGATTCGAAGGTGGTGATCAGAGGCGAGAAGCCAGAGCAGCCGCGCGGGAGCGCGGCCCTCCGACGACGTGCCGGAAGAGCCAGAGCAGCCGCGCGGGAGCGCGGCCCTCCGCGTGTGGCATCTGCATCGGTGCCGCTACGCGCGCTGCCACAACCACGGCACGGCGAACGCCATCAGGGCGGCGCCATAGAGACCGGCGAGCGCATCGTCGAGCATGGCGCCGAATCCGCCATGTAGCTTGCGATCGGCGAGCGAGGCGGGCCAGGGCTTGACGATATCGAGTGCGCGGAAAATCAGAAAACCGATCAGCAATTCGGCCCAGAGCGGCATCGTGAATCCCAGTCGCGGCCAGTACGCCGTGGCTGGCAGCAGGGTGATCCAGAGCCCGGCCCATTCGTCCATGACGACCACACCGGGGTCTTCGCGACCAAGGCGGGCGATGACCCAATTGGCGGCGAACACGCCCAGCACGAAGGCCACCACGCACGCGCTGGCCACCGCCCAGGGGCCGTAATGCCGCAGCAACAGATACGGCAGCAGCGCAGCCAGCGAGCCGGTTGTGCCGGGCGCGAACGGCGACAGGCCGGAGCCAAAGCCGCTGCCGATCCAGCCCCAGGGATGGCGCATCAATACGGAAATTTGCGTCCTGCTGAGTCGATTCATCCGAAGTGATCCCATCCCTTGCGCTCCAGATTGACCGACTCACCGTCGGCGTCAACAACTTGCAGCCCGGGCGCCGCACGTATGCAACCGACCTCGGCAAACTCAAGCGCGTCGCAAGCCTGAAGCGCGCTCAACGCGGCATCACGAAGGCGCGGCGGCACCGTGAAGCACAGCGCATAGTCGTCGCCACCGGCGAGCACAAAGTCGCGCGCACGTTCAGCACCGAGGTGTTGGCGCAGCTCGCGGTAACCCGGCAAGGACTCCAGTTGAAGATCCGCGCCGACGCCGCTCGCCTTCAGCAGATGACCAAGATCGGCGAGCAGGCCATCGCTGACATCGATGGCGCTGCTGGCGATCCCGCGCAGCGCGCATCCAACAGCGACCCAGGGTCGCGGGCGATCAAGCGCCACGATGCACTGCGCCTGTATCGACGCCGGAATGCTTGCGCGAACTTCGTCCGGCAGCCCGCACTGTTTCAGGGCCAGACCGGCGGCAGCCCAACCGAGTCGACCACAAACAAGGATTACGTCCCCAGCTTTTGCACCCGCACGCGTCAGCGCAGTGCCGGCAGGGAGCAAGCCCTGCGCGCACACAGTGATGCTGAGCGGACCGCGCGTGGTATCGCCGCCGACCAGGGCCACATCGTGCTGGGCTGCAAGTTCGGCGAAGCCGCGCGCGAAGGCACGCAGCCAATTGGCATCGGCTTTCGGCAAACTCAAGGCCAGTACGCACCAGGCCGGCGAGGCGCCCATGGCGGCGAGATCGGAGAGATTGACCGCGAGGGCTTTCCAGCCAATGTCGGCCGGATCGGTGTCGAGTGGAAAATGGCGACCGGCAATCAGGGTATCGGTGCAGACCACCAACTGTTGCCCGGCAGGAATTTCGAGCACCGCAGCATCATCGCCATTGCCGATCACCACATCCGCACGCGAATGCCCGCAGGCGCTGCGCAGGATATCGATCAGCTCGAACTCGCTCAGCGCCATGGGCTGCCTGCAGCATGCCGGCACGCTGGCAACCGGACGACGGCACGAACAGGGTCGGCGTGGGTGCTCACGTCAGCCACGACCAGCAGCCGCAGCAAGCTCAGCGCCGGTATTCGCTGCCACGACACTGCGCGGCGAGTTTGTCGAGCACACCGTTGACATAGGTGTGACCAAAATCCGCACCGAAGCGCTTGGTAGTCTCGATCGCCTCATTGATCACCACGCGATAGGGCACGTCCGGCCGATGCAGCAACTCGTAGGCACCCAGGCGCAGCACCGCGCGCTCGATCGGATCGACCTGATCGACTTCGCGATCGAGAAAAGGCTTGAGTGCCGCATCCAATTCGGCTCGACGCTGCTCGATATTGACCAGCAGATTCTCGAAGTAATCGAGATCGGCGACTTCCATCTCCTGCTCATGCTTGAACTGGCCGATGATGCCGCTCATCGCCGTACCCGAGACCTGCCAGGCATACAAAGCCTGCAGTGCGCGGCGGCGGGCGCGGCTGCGCGCGGCAAGATCGATTCCGTCGGGACGTGCGTGGTGCTGGCTCATCGGAACAGATCCTCGTCGATCTCGAGATCGCCCAGACCGTCGATCATCTGGTCGTAGGCGGCATCAATCGCGGAGACAACGCCCAGGGTTTCCAGGGCCGCCTGTGCCGCTTCGGCGCCCTTGTTGCCGTGCACACCGCCAGCGCGATCAATTGCCTGTTGCTCGTTGTCGCAGGCGAGCACGCCATTGCCGACCGGGATCGAGTGCTCGAGCGAGACGTGCATCAGGCCGCGCGCCGACTCATTGCTGATCACATCGAAATGCGCGGTATCGCCGCGGATCACGCAGCCCAGCGCGATGATGGCATCGAAGCCCTGGGTTTGGGCGAGGCTATGCGCCACCACCGGCAACTCCCAGGCGCCCGGCACACGCACCAGCACGATGGAATCTGACGCGACACCGGCGGCGACGAGGGCCTGGATCGCGCCATCGATCAGTCGATCGACGATGGGCGCATTGAAGCGCGCCGCAACGATGGCAACCCGCATGCCATCGGTCGACATATCGGGGTCCAACTGCTGCACACCGCTGCGCAGCAGGTCGATGGACGGCACAGCGGCCGCGGCTTTTTTGGAAATCTTGCTCATGGGGATCATCCGGAAGCGACCGCGGCGGCGGTCGATGCGCGCTTCGTTCAGGGAGTCCCTGGCGGCGGTGCATAGTCTACCACTTCGAGCCCGAAGCCCGAGAGCCCCAGAAATCGCCGTTGGGTACCGATCACCCGCAGCCGGTGGACGCCGAGGCCAGCCAGAATCTGGGCGCCCAGACCGCTGCTGCGCCAGACATCGGCGGCGGCCGGTGCCTGCCGGTCCTGACGCAGTCGACGCAGCCACTGCTCGGGATCGGCTGCTTCACCGAGCGCGACGAAGACCCCGCAGTCGGCCGCAGCAATCATCGCCAGCGCGCGGTCGGCCGAAACGCCGAGGCCGGGACCGGTCAGCTGCATCACATCGCTGAGCACATTGCCGATATGCACGCGCACCGGCACGACGGTAGCGGCCGTCCATTGCCCACGGGCCAGCGCGAAGTGCAGGGTCCGGGTGTAGCGATCACGCCAGACGCTGAGCTGGAAACAACCATGGCGGGTGTCGACTTCCTGTTCGAACTCGCGCTGCAGGGTAGGCTCGGCCTGCATGCGGAAGCGGATCAGCTCAGCAACCGTGCCCATCTTCAGGCCATGGCGCAGCGCGTATTCCTCCAGCTCGGGACGCCGCGCCATGCTGCCATCGGCACTCATGATTTCGACCAGCACGCCGGCCGGTTCAAGCCCGGCCATGCGTGCCAGGTCGACACTGGCTTCAGTGTGTCCAGCGCGGACCAGCACACCGCCCGGCTGCGCGCTCAATGGAAACACATGTCCAGGCTGATTCAGGTCAGCCGCGACCGCCTCTGGCCGCACTGCGGTACGGATTGTGTGGGCGCGATCAAACGCCGAGATACCGGTGCTGACGCCCTCGGCCGCCTCGATCGAGACGGTGAATGCGGTGCGGTTTCGCGCGCGGTTGTCGGTGACCATCGGCGGCAACTGCAGGCGCCGGCAGCGCTCTTCGGTCATCGCCAGACAGATCAGCCCGCGCGCATGCGTGGCCATGAAGTTGATGTCCTCGGGGCGCACCATGCTCGCCGCCATGATCAGATCACCTTCATTCTCGCGATCCTCATCATCGAGAATGACCACCATGCGGCCGAGCCGGATTTCTTCCAGTAGTTCCGGTACAGATGCGAACGCCATGTGGAGGACTCCGAGCAAACGCGGCATTGTAGGGGATGCGGCGCAAGCACAGCGAAGGTGAACTGGCCGGCCCAGCGAAAAGCCTCTATTCGCGCTGGGGCAGCATCAGGCGTTCGGCATAGCGTGCCATCAGATCGATCTCCAGATTGACCTGATCGCCGATCCGCGTGCTGGCGAACACGGTGTGCTCAAGCGTATGCGGGATCAGATTGACGCCGAAACTCTCCGGGTCGACCTCGTTGACGGTCAGACTGACCCCATCGATGGCGATCGAGCCCTTGGCCGCCACGTAGCGCTCGAGTGCCGCCGGCAAGGCGAAACGCCAGCGTTGGGAGCGTCCATCGGCTTGAACGTCTAGAACCTTGCCGACCGCATCAACATGACCGCTGACCAGATGCCCGCCGAGCCGATCGCCGAGCCGCAATGCTTTTTCCAAATTCACCGGCGTGGCCACGGCCCAGCCACCCAGGGTGGTGCAGGACAGCGTCTCGTTGGAGACATCGACGGCGAAGGCACACAGTCCCAGTTCGACCGCTGTAAGGCAGACACCATTGATGGCGATGCTGTCGCCGAGGCGGACATCGGCGAGATCGAGCGCATCGGATTCGATCCATATCCGGACATCACCAGCACGATGCTGCAGAGAGCGAACCCTGCCCGTGGCCTCAATCAACCCGGTGAACATGCCGATCCTCCTGCTGTAGACATGACCTGCTGTGGACGCAAACGCAGCCTGATGTCATCGCCGAACGAGACACAGTCCTGCATCTGCCAGCGTGTGCGCTGATCCATCGTCGGCGGCGAAGCCAGATCGAACAGCGGGCGGGCGCCGACGCCCAGCAGGCTGGGATTCTGGTAGATCAGCAACTCGTCGACCAGGCCGGCCGCGAGCAGGGCACCGGCCAGCCTGGCACCTGATTCAACATGCAGTTCATTGACACCGGCGCGGGCGAGATCGGCGAGCAACCATTCGGGATTCAATCGCGCCTCGCCATCAGCCGCGGCGTTCGATGACCAGGCATCGGAGCGCAGCACTTCCGCACCGGCATCACGCAAAGCCTGCTCCGCTGCCGCAGGGGCATCGTGGTGGCAATGGATCCGGGTGGCCGGCGCGCCAATGAGGATGCGCGCGTTCGCTGGAGTGCGTAGCCTGGCATCGAGGATGATGCGACGCGGCGGCATATGCGCCGCGTCGATACGGACATCCATGCGGGGATCGTCCTGCAGGACGGTGCCGACGCCAGTGAGAATGGCACTGCTGCGCGCGCGCCACGCCTGCACGTCGACGCGCGCGGCGGCGCCGGTGATCCAGCGCGACTCGCCATCGGCCAGCGCGGTTCGGCCATCCAGGGTGCAGGCCATCTTGATGCGGACGAAGGGCCGGCCGCGTTCGATCCGGCTGAAAAAGCCGATATTCAGTTCGCGCGCGGCGTCGCGCATAAGACCAAGCGATACCTGCACACCGGCCGCGCGCAGACGGGCCAGCCCACGACCCGCGACCTGATCGAAGGGATCCTCGCAGGCGACCACCACGCGCGCGATCCCTGCTGCCAGCAGGGCATCGGCACAGGGTCCGGTGCGGCCGGTGTGGGCGCAGGGTTCCAGGGTGACGTAGGCGGTCGCGCCGCGCGCACGCGCACCAGCCTCGGCCAGGGCATGCACCTCGGCATGCGCCTGACCGGCGCGCTGGTGATATCCGCGGCCGAGCACTTCAGAATCCAGCGCGATCACGCAGCCAACACGCGGATTGGGCTGGGTCGTATATAGACCTTGCGCGGCCAGGCGCAGTGCGGCGGCCATATGCGCATGATCGATTGCGCTGAACGCAGTGACTGTCATGACGACTTCGCCAACGGTTCGATCGCCATCACCTGCACCTTTGCCTTGCCAAGCGGCACCTGATCGACGCTGGCCCAGCCCAGCTTTTCGTAGAACGCGCGTTGACCGGCGGTATATAGATGCAGACGGGGAACGCCCAGCATGGCGGCTACTTGTACGCAGTGCTCGACCAGGGCGATTCCGTAACCGCGACCGCGATACTCGGGCAGGACCAGCAGACTGGCCAGCCAGGGCGAATAGTCGCGGATGCGTTCGTCATCGTTCTGCAACAGGCTGACTGAACCGATCAGTGCATCCGTGACCGGATCGAGACAGATCATGGTGGTCGGAATCGCCGCGCGCGCGGTGTGGGTACACAGTTCGTAGCGGGCCGCCTGCTCAGTCCAGTCCAACAACAGCGCACCCCATTCCGCGTAGTGCAGGCGGGCAAGTTCGGGCGCGAACTGCATGTGATCCGACAGGAAGGCGAAACGCATCAGCTGTTCTTGCGCGAACCCGGAACCACCGGCGCCGGCTCATCCTGCAGCAGAGACATCTGTTTGCCCTCGAGCGCCGGCAGATCGCGTTCGAGCTGTTCGACTTCCTCACGGAAAGCCTGGACGTCCTCGAAGCGCCGGTACACGGAAGCGAAACGCACATAGGCGACCTGATCGATGCGGCGCAACTCGGCCATCACCCAATCGCCAAGCTTGCGCGAGATCACCTCGCGATCACCGGTCGCGCGCAGCTTGCGCTGGATCGCGTCGATGGCGGCATCGATGGTGTCGCTGCCGGCGGGCCGCTTGTGCAGGGCGCGTTCGAGACTGGAGCGGATCTTGCGCTCGTCAAAGGATTCACGACGACCGTCCTGCTTGACGATAGCCGGCAATTTGAATTCGACGGTCTCGAACGTGGTGAAGCGTTCGCCGCACTGCTCGCAGGCGCGCCGACGACGCACCTGGCTACCGTCCTCGGTCAGCCGCGAATCGACGACGCGGGTGTCTTCGTGGTGGCAGAACGGGCAATGCATACGGTCAGATCGTAGCCTTCAATTCGTGCTGCGCGCGCACAGACACGGCGCCCGCTGCGGGTCTCGCCCAGAGCATAGCGCCCCACCGCCACAACCCAAAGTCACCGCCGCGCGCCGTCAGCGGCGCGCTGTCGACTCAGACGTAAACCGGGAAGCGCCGGCACTGCAGGGTGACGTTGTCACGCACACCGGCGATTACCGCCTCGTTCGCTGGATCATCGAGCACATCGCAGATCCAGTTCGCCAGAGCGACCGCCTCGGGTTCGCGGTAGCCGCGGGTGGTGATTGCCGGCGTGCCCAGACGCAGGCCCGAGGTGATGAAGGGCGAGCGCGGATCATTCGGTACGGCGTTCTTGTTGACCGTGATATGGGCCTTGCCGAGGGCTTCCTCGGCGTCCTTGCCGGTGACATCGCGGCCGATCAGATCGACCAGGAGCAGATGGTTTTTGGTGCCTCCGGAGACGATCTTGTAGCCGCGTTTGATCATCGCATCGGCCATCGCCTGCGCGTTCAACACGACCTGATGCTGATAGCCCTTGAAGTCGGGCTGCAGGGCTTCGAGAAAAGCGACCGCCTTGGCTGCGATCACATGCATCAAGGGCCCGCCCTGGGTACCGGGAAATACCATCGACTGGAATTTCTTCTCGATTTCCGGATTCGATTTCGCCAGGATGATGCCGCCGCGCGGCCCGCGCAAGGTCTTGTGCGTGGTCGAGGTGACCACGTCGGCGTGCGGAATCGGGTTGGGGTATTCGCCCGCCGCGACCAGGCCGGCGACATGGGCCATGTCGACAAAGAACCAGGCACCGACGGCCTTGGCGATCGCCGCAAATTTCGACCAGTCGATCACCTGCGAGTAGGCGGAGAAGCCGGCCACGATCATCTTCGGCTTATGCTCCTGGGCGAGACGCTCGACCTCGTCGTAATTGATCAGCCCCGTCTCCGGATCGATTCCGTACTGCACTGCCTTGAACAGTTTGCCGCTGAAATTGACCTTGGCACCGTGGGTCAGATGGCCGCCGTGGGCGAGGCTCATGCCGAGGATGGTGTCGCCTGGCTTGAGCAGGGCGAGATACACGGCGGCATTGGCCTGCGATCCCGAATGCGGCTGGACATTGGCATAGTCGGCACCAAACAGCTGCTTGACGCGCTCGATCGCCAATCGCTCGGCCACGTCGACAAACTCGCAGCCACCGTAATAGCGTTTGCCGACATAACCTTCGGCATACTTGTTGGTCAGCACCGACCCCTGTGCCGCCATGACCCGCGGACTGGCATAATTCTCCGAGGCGATCAGCTCGACATGGTCTTCCTGGCGCTCGGCCTCGGCGCGCATGGCGGCATCGAGTTCGGGGTCGAATACACTGATCGGGCTGGTTTCCTTGAACATGGGCGCATTCCTGGCAGTTCGGGGCAGACCCTCATGTTAGCGGCGCCATCACGACAGGCGAAGCCTCAACCCCCGTCGCCGCAGAATTGCCAGACGCAGCGGCAAACTGGTGATGGTTGCAACTGCCGCGACCACCAGCAAGCCGGCATGGGCTCAACCGCCCGCACGAGAGACCCTGTTGCATGATTTCAGTGATCGCCCCGGAATTTGAAGCCGCATTGCAAGGCCATCAGCCCGAGCTTGCCCGAGCGATCGCCGAGGCACGCACGCGATCAGACCCCGAAGACGCCGGGGCCTGGCACTGTGCCGGCCATGCCCTGGATGTGCTTGGCGAACTGGCCGCCGCCGAGTCGGCGTTTCTACGCGCCCGCAACCTGCGGCCGGAAATGATCAGGTACCGCTTTTCGCTGGGAGGAATGTACTTCCGCGCAGCCGACTGGATCGCGGCCGCCCGCCATTTCGCCGCCTGTGCAGCGGTGCACCCGGACTGGAAGGACGCCTGGATGAATCTTGCCCGCGCCCAGTTCAAGGCCGGAGCCGTGGCTGAGGGCGCGCAATCGGCAGCGCAGGCAGCTGCTCTCGACCCCGCTGATCCGCAGCCTTTGCATCTGCAGATCGCCTGTGCCGAAGCCGCCGGCGCCGAGGCCGCTGCCCTGCTCGACCTGCGCGAGCGGATCGCTGCGTTGCAACCGCGCAGCGCCGAGGCGCAGTTTCTGCTGGCGATGGCGCAATGGTCACTGCGACGGCACGCCGCCACCCACGCCAGTCTCGCCCGCTGCCTGACGATCGATCCGGGCTTTCTGAGCGCGCGCTGGTTGGCGACCCAACTGCCGCAGCAATCGCAGTACCTCAATGCAGACGAGCGCGCCGACTTCCTCTCCGCATGGCAGTCGGGCATGCGCGCCATCGCCGCCCTGCCTCTGCAATCGGATCAGCTGCGACCGCACTGCGAGGCGGTGATGCAATTGCCGACCAATTTTCATCTCGCCTATCTCGGCGAGCCCTTTGTCGAACTGCAACGCGAATACGGCGCCGTGGTCACGCGCGTTTCGGCGAGCGTCTGTGGCGACCTGCAGGTGCCGGTCCGTCCGATTCATCGCCAGCGGCGGCGAATCGGGGTGATTTCGGCCATGCTGCATCAACATTCGGTCAGCAAGCTATTTATGCCGGGCTTCCTCGCGCTCGACCGCAACCGGTTCGAAGTGATCGGCTTTGGCCTGCGCGACGCGCGCGACAGCTGGACCGAGCGCTACCAGCGCGAACTCGATGGCCTGCACTTGGGCAAGGCCACGCTACGGCAGTGGGCGCAGCGCATCGCAGCGGCCGATCTCGATGTTCTGGTCTATCTCGATGTCGGCATGCATGGCCTGGCCAGCAGCCTGGCGGCGTTGCGCCTGGCCCCCGTCCAGGCCGTGCTCTGGGGCCATCCCATCACGACGGGCCTGCGCACGATGGACTGGTTCCTGAGCTGCGCGGCGATGGAACCGGCCGATCATCAATCGCATTACAGCGAGCGGGTCCTGACCTTGCCCGGCATCGGCTGTATGTTCGAGCCACCGGAATTCCTGCCCGATCCTACGCTGCTCGCTGAACTCCTGGCGCGCGGTGATGGCGTGCGCGCGGCCTGTCTGCAGAACGCTGAAAAAATCACGGTCGCCCACGATCGCGTGTTCGCCGAACTTCTGGCGCGCGTGCCCGGCCTGCACTTGAGTTTCATCCCGGGACTGGTGGATTCAGCGCTGCCACGCTTCCGTCAACGTCTGCTCGATGCCTGTGCCGCCGAGGGCATAGATGCCTCGACGCGGATCAGCGTGCACCCACGCATCACCCAGTCACAATTTGCCGCGGTGACCGCCAGCCAGGATTTTGTTCTGGATTCGATGGATTGGTCGGGCGGAGTCACCGCGCTGGAAACCATCTGGCTCGACAAACCCATCCTTACCCTGCCCGGCCAGCTGATGCGCGGACGGCATACTTGCGCCATGCTCGGTCTTATGCAGATCGACGAACTGATCGCCAGCAGCGAAGCGAACTACATCGAGCGCGCCGTGCGCCTGGCCAGCGACCGCGACTGGCGGCAGCAACTCGGCTCAGCAATTTCCGAGCGCAAGCATTGCCTGTTCCGCGACGCGGCAGCGAGCGCCGCATTGGCCGATTGGCTCAGCGCGGTACAAGCGGAATAGTCCTGGCATGAGCCGTCAAGATCTCGAACTCGCCATCCGCAATCGCGATTATCCCGGCGCCCTGCCCATCGGTGAGGCACTGTTTCAATTTGATCGCCCGGACCCCGACATCGGGGCGATGCACGGTCATGTGCTGCAACAGCTGGGCCGGCATGGCGAAGCGCGCCGCGTGCTCGACTTGATCAAGGCGGCGCGATCGCAACTGCCTTCGGTGTGGATCGATCTCTGCAATGCCTGTATCGCACTCGAGGATTGGCAGGCCGCGGAACCGGCACTGCGGCAGTTCCGCAAGCTATTGCCGCAGTCGGCAGCAGGATGGTTTGCCGAGGCGCAGATCGCGTTGGCACAACATCGTATGAGCGCGGCGGAGTCTGCCTTCGCGCAGGCGGCAAAGGCCCATCCGAGCTGGATCGAGCGACGATTTCGGCTGGGCAATCTTGCCTTCGATCGTCAGCTTTTTGCCGACGCCACGGTGCACTACCGCGCCTGTTTGGCGCTGCGCCCCGACTGGCTGGATGCACAGCTGAACCTGATCTCCAGCCTGAGCCTGGCTATGAACCATGCCGAGGCACTGGATCAGGTGCGTGCAGCCCTCGTGCAATTTCCCAGTGAGCCGCGCCTGCTGCCGCGCTACTCGCAACTGCTGGATCTGGTCGCGAGCAGTGCTGCTGAGCGCCTCGGCGTGCGTCAACGTTGGATCGAGATCGAACCCGATTCCGCTCAGGCGCATCTGGCCTATGCCAATGCCCTGACTGCGGCGGGCGAGAACGAACGCGCGCATCGGCATTATCAGCGCGCGACCGAAATCGACCCCAATCAGTTGCAGGCGCGCTGGACGGCCCTGCATCTGCCGCGCACCGCGGTCTTTGCCGACGATGAGGAGCTGCAGTCGTTCGCCCGCCAATGGCGCGCCGATCTGGCCTTCTTCGAGGCACTTCCGGAGCCACCCGACGTCGCCACCTGCCGTCGCCTGATCAATAGCTGCGCCAATTTCAGTCTCGCCTACCTGGGCAGCGACTTGCGCAGCGACTACGAGCGCTATGCGACCGTGTTGAAGCGGTTCTGTGATCGCGTTCTGCCGCCTCCGCCGCGGCCTGCAACGGCCATCGCCAGAAAAATCTTCGGGCAGCGCCTGCGCGTCGGCGTGCTGTCGGCGCACTTCCATTGGCATTCAGTATCCAGGGTCTGGCGCGATCTGCTTTTGGGACTCGACGCCAACCGGATCGAGCTCGTCTGTTTTCACCTCGGACATGAGGAGGACGAATCTGTTGCCGCCTGGCGCGCGCGTGCCGATCAATTTGTCGCAGGCAGTCGCGATGTTCTGGGCTGGCATCAGAGCTTGCTCGACAACCCACTGGATGTGCTGGTCTTCCTCGATCTGGGCATGCATCCGGTCAGCCAGGCGCTGGCGACCCAGCGCTACGCGCCACGGCAATGCACGACATCGGCACACCCAGTGACCAGCGGTCTGCCCGAGGTCGACTACTACCTCAGCTCCGCGGTCGCGGAATCAGCCGATGCCGACCAGCATTACAGCGAGACCCTGCTGCGCCTGCCCGGCCTGGCCTGGGCCTACGCCGCCACGCCGAAGCGACATGAGGCAAAGCCCGCCGGGGCCTTTGCCCTGCGATCGCGCGGCGGCGCACCGGCTACCGACCAGTCCGCATCGACAGGTTTTTATTGCGCACAGAATGGCGTCAAACTTTTACCGATCCACGATGCCCTTTTCGCGCGCATTCTGGCCGAGGTGCCACGGTCGATGCTGGCATTGACACCGCGCCTCGGCAGCAGCGCCAGTGCCCAGCTGTACGCACGCATGCGGCCGTCGCTGCAAAAATTCGGCGTTGATGACCAACACCGCCTGCAGATTTTTCCCGAACTTGATTACGACGGCTACATCGGCGTGCTGGAGCATGCCGACGTGATGCTCGACACCCTGCTGTTTTCCGGCGGCCTGACCTCGATGGATGCACTCAGCCGGGATATTCCGATCGTCACCCTGCCCGGCTCATTGCTGCGCAGTCGGCAGACCATGGCGATGCTGAAAATTCTGCAGCTCGATGAACTGATCGCTGCGGATGTCGATGACTATGCGCGGATCGCCGTGCGCCTGGCGCGCGAGACGCATTGGCGCGAGGACATCAGGGGACGCATCGCCCGGCACAAACATCGACTGTTCGATTACCGTGCAGCACAGTTGGCCCTGCAGGATTTTCTGCTCGGCGCCAGCGCTGCCGAGCAAGACGACTCAGCGCGGTAGCGCGGACTCCAGCGCAGCCAACCAGTCCCGGGCAAACCGCTGCGTGTCAAATAGCGGCGAAGATCTGCGTGCCTGCTGCAGCCGTTGCTGCGCGGTCCCCAGCACCGCGGGCTCGGCCAGGCGCATCACCAGCTCAACATATTCCTGCGCGCTCTCGGCGATCCAGTCGGCACAGCCATGCGCGTGCAGCAGAGCCGCTGTCTGCCGACCGACCAGGGTACGGCCGCGCAATGCCACAACGGGCACGCCCATCCAGAGCGCGTCGAAACTGGTGACACAGCCGTTGAAGGGCATCGGATCGAGCGCGATATCGACTTCGCGATAGTGCTCAAGCGTTTTTGCGTAACTGCTGAATCCGCTCGCGTGGATACGCCCGGCATCGATGCCCTGATCGGCGAAGCGCTGCCGTGTGTAATGAAGCGTTGCCGCCTCATCCAGTGCCGCAGCCTGCAGATGCAGACTCGACGCGGGCAGCTGCCGCATCAGCTCGGCCCAGCACTGTAAGGTGTCGTCGGTGAGCTTGGAGAGCCGATTGAACGAGGCCAGACGCAGGCCGCCCTGGTGCGCCCCGTTTGATCGCGCGGGCACATCCATCCACTCCTGAGGCGGCGCGTAGGCAAAGCGGGTGATCGGCAGGCGCAGCAGGCGTTCACTGAAAGCCGCATCGTCTCCGGTTGGACTCAACACAGAATCAGTGAGGAACACATCCATTGCCGGCACGCCGGTGCTGGCGAACCAGTCGCCCCAGCTGACCTGCAAAGGCGCCATCCGCTGCGCGAAGGCGCGCAGTCGATTACCCGGCGCATGTCCACAGAGATCGACCAGCACGTCCAGTTCATCGGCGCGTACGCGTTGCACCAGGGCCACGTCGTCCAGCGAGGGAACATCACGCCAGCATTGAGCGAGCGCCTGGAATCGCGGGGTATCGCCATCCTGGTAGTCGAATCCCGAGTACAGATGCAGTTCGATGCCCAGCGCGCGCAATTCGCGCAGCAGAGGCAAGACCAGACTTGCCATCGGGCCACCGGCAAAACGCGGCGAATAGAAGCCGATTCTGGGTATTGGGCGGGGACGCGCAGGGATCGGCACATCGACAAGGTCGGCGCAGAAGCGCCTGGCCCAGTCCTGTGTCTGCGCATACTGCGCGCGGGCGTCGATAGCGGGCTGAAAGCAGGTGGCGATCAAGGCCGCGCTGGCATAGTCGGGATTGTCGGGTGTGTGTGTGCGAGCAGCCTGATAGGCGAGCAGCGAATCGTCATGACGCCCCAGGTCGGCAAGGACATTCGCCTGCAGCAGATGGGCGTCGGGCGCGTCGCCACCCTGTGCGAAGTACTCGTCCCATGCATTGGCCGCCGCACTGGGCTGTCCAGCCAGACTCAAGCCGCGGGCGGCGTTGAATCGTGCCTGCACGATCCGCGCAGAAATCGCGGCGTCCGGGCGCAGGCGCTGAACCTGCAGCAGGGCATCGATGACCTCGCCGTAGCGACCCAGACCATCCAGAGCCTGGGCCAGATTGAACCAGGCTGCGTAAGAGTCCGCGTTCAGTTCGCTCGCCCGCGCGGCGTCAATGCGGGCAGACTCGAACGCTCCATTGGCCAGCAGTACCACGGCCCGATTGGCCAGAATGGCCGCATTGTCCTGTTGCCGATCCAGCGCCCGCTCCAGGCAGTGCAGGGCGCCGGCCTGATCGCCCTGCTGGTGCTTGAGCATGCCCAGCATATGCCAGGCATCGGCAAGATCGCCGAGGTCGATCGCTTGCTGGTAGGCCTCGGCCGCCGCCTCCAGGGTGCCGGAGCGATGCGCGTCCAGGCCGCGCTTCAGCCAGTCTCGTGCATCAGTCATCGGATGGACACAGTGATTGGCTGGACTTGACCAGCCCGGATATTTCATACTGGTCCGTCGCCAGGTCGACAAGGCGCCGCTGTGGCAGCATGCACGGGCTACACGGGTGCAAAGTTTTGACCGACAGCACGCGACGCGCCGGCTTCGGCGCAGCGCGCATCACAGCGGGTGCAGCGACGGCCGCGGCAACAGTTTCCTGAAATATCCGCACGATCGCCAGCGCGGACCTTCCTTCCCTTTTCTCCGAGTTTGACGGATCAGCCATGCAATACATCTACACCATGAATGGGGTCAGCAAAGTCGTGCCGCCCAAGCGCACGATCATCAAGGACATTTCCCTGTCCTTCTTCCCGGGCGCCAAGATCGGACTGCTGGGCACCAATGGTTCGGGCAAGTCGACGGTGCTGCGCATCATGGCGGGCGTGGATACCGAGTTCAATGGCGAGGCGCGTCCACAGGCCGGCATCAAGGTGGGGTATCTGGAGCAGGAACCCAAACTGAATCCCGAGAACACGGTCCGCCAGGAAGTTGAACTGGGCATGGGCGAAGTCGTCGAGGCGAAGGCCAGGCTCGATGCCGTCTACGCCGCCTACGCCGAGCCCGATGCCGATTTCGATGCGCTGGCCGCCGAACAGGCCAAGCTCGAAGCCATCATCGCCGCCAGCGATGGCCACAATCTCGATCACCAATTTGAAATCGCTGCCGATGCACTGCGTCTGCCTGCCTGGGATGCACTCGTTGGCACCCTGTCGGGTGGCGAGAAACGTCGCGTCGCCCTATGCAAGCTGCTGCTGTCCAAGCCCGACATGCTCCTGCTCGATGAGCCGACCAACCATCTCGATGCCGAATCGGTCGCCTGGCTGGAACAGTTTCTGACCCGCTATACCGGTACCGTGGTCGCAGTCACCCATGATCGTTACTTCCTCGACAACGCGGCCGAGTGGATTCTCGAACTCGATCGCGGCCGAGGCATTCCGTGGAAGGGCAATTACTCCTCGTGGCTGGAGCAGAAAGATGCCCGCCTGGCGCAGGAAGAGTCCGGCGAAAAATCGCGCAAGCGCGCCCTGCAACAGGAACTCGAATGGGTCCGGCAGAACGCCAAGGGCCGCCAGTCCAAGAGCAAGGCGCGTCTGGCCCGGTTCGAGGAGCTCAACTCGGTCGAGTACCAGAAGCGCAACGAAACCAACGAAATCTATATCCCGATCGGTGAGCGCCTTGGCGACAACGTCATCGAGTTCAAGAATGTCAGCAAAGGATTCGGCGATCGCCTATTGATCGATGACCTTTCGTTCCGGCTACCGCCCGGCGGCATCGTCGGCGTTGTCGGCCCCAATGGTGCGGGCAAGTCCACCCTGTTCAAATTGATCATCGGCCAGGAGCAACCCGATTCGGGCCAGGTATTGAAGGGACAGTCGGTCCAACTCGCTTACGTCGATCAGAGCCGCGAATCCCTGACCGCCGAAAACAATGTCTGGCAGGAAGTCTCCGGCGGCCGCGACATGATCACGGTCGGCAAATACGAGACTCCGTCGCGCGGCTATATCGGCCGCTTCAACTTCAAGGGCGCGGATCAGCAGAAGCTGGTCGGCCAGCTCTCCGGTGGTGAACGCGGCCGCCTGCATCTGGCCAAGACCCTGATGACCGGCGCCAATGTATTGCTGCTCGATGAACCGTCCAACGATCTCGACATCGAAACCCTGCGCGCGCTCGAAGACGCCCTGCTCGAGTTTCCCGGCTGCGCGGTAATCATCTCGCATGACCGCTGGTTCCTCGATCGCATCTGCACGCACATCCTGGCGTTCGAAGGTGACTCGCACGTCGAGTTCTTCCCCGGCAACTACAAGGAATACGATGCCGACCGCCATCGTCGCCTGGGCTCGGATGCCGATCAGCCGCATCGCCTGCGTTACAAGGCACTGAAGTAATCGCGGCGATCAGCCCGGCCAAGCATCCCCTCTCCCGCTCGCGGGAGAGGGCAAGGGTGAGGGAGCCGACACAGGGACATCAACCGGATCGGAAAGCCCGACTCCGGCGTCCCATTTGTCGACAAATTTCGACTGCGGCGCGATGTACCGCGCAACCTGGAAGTTCCGCCTCGAAGCCGCCAATCGCGCCTGGTTCGCAAGCTCGTGTCGCACTTGCTAGCCTTGCGGATTCAAACCCACTGATCGAAGTGCCCGCTTCTGGTGCCGGGCAATGGAGTGAGCATGGACAAGAGTTTCGAACCCCGCGAGATCGAAGCACGCTGGTACCCACTTTGGGAAGCCAGTGGCTACTTTGCGCCGTCCGGCGACGGCGAGCCGTACACCATCATGCTGCCGCCGCCGAACGTCACCGGCACCCTGCACATGGGGCACGCCTTCCAGCACACCCTGATGGACAGTCTGGTCCGCTATCAGCGCATGCGCGGTCGGCGCGTACTCTGGCAGGTTGGCACCGATCATGCCGGCATCGCCACCGAGATGGTGGTCAGCCGTCTGCTCGATGGTGAGGGTCTGAAGCGCAATGAACTCGGTCGTGACAAGTTCATCGAACGCGTCTGGCGGTGGAAGGAAGAATCCGGCAATACCATTAGCCGCCAGATGCGCCGCATGGGCACTTCGGGCGACTGGTCGCGCGAACGCTTCACCATGGACGAGGGGCTGTCGACTGCCGTGGTCGAGACCTTCGTACGCCTGTACGAACAGGGTCTTATCTATCGCGGACAGAAACTCGTCAATTGGGATCCGGTGCTGCTGACCGCGATCTCCGATCTCGAAGTCGCCAGCGAAGAAGAGAACGGCAAGATGTGGTCGATCCGCTATCCGCTCGCCGATGGCAGTGGTGAACTGGTCGTCGCAACCACGCGTCCGGAAACCCTGCTGGGTGACGTCGCCGTCGCGGTGCATCCGGAAGATGAGCGCTACGCCACGCTGATCGGCAAGTCATTGAAACTCCCGCTCACCGATCGCGAGATCCCGATCATCGCCGATAACTACGTCGACCCTGCCTTCGGCACGGGCTGCGTGAAAATCACACCGGCGCACGATTTCAACGACTACGCGATCGGCCAGCGTCATGCCCTGCCGATGATCAATATTTTCACGCCGGACGCAAGGATCAACGAAAACGCGCCGGAAAAGTATCGGGGTCTGGATCGCTACGTCGCGCGCAAAGCGGTGCTCGCGGATCTGGTCGCAGCCGATCTGCTGGTCGAGGAGAAGCCGCACAAGTTGCAGGTGCCGCGCGGTGATCGCACCGGTCAGGTGATCGAGCCCTATCTGACCTGGCAGTGGTTCGTGAAAATGGATGGGCTGGCCGCGCGCGGTCTCGAACTGGTCGAGAACGGCAGCGTCAAGTTCGTGCCGGAGAACTGGATCAACACCTACCGCCATTGGCTCGGCAATATCCAGGACTGGTGTATCAGCCGCCAGCTCTGGTGGGGCCATCAGATCCCCGCCTGGCATGCGGACGACAACCGGACCTTTGTCGGCCGAACCGAAGCAGAAGCGCGCGCGCATGCCGAGGCGGCGGGTTATCGTGGGCAGCTCAAGCGTGACGCCGATGTGCTCGAGACCTGGTTTTCGTCGGCACTGTGGTCGCATTCCACGCTCGGCTGGCCGGATGCCGACGCAATGCAAAAATACGGATACGACAAGCATCTGCCGACCTCGGTGCTGGTCACCGGCTTCGACATCATTTTCTTCTGGGTCGCCCGGATGATCATGATGACCGATCACTTCACCGGCCAGGTGCCGTTCAAGGATGTCTATATCACTGGCCTGGTGCGCGACAAGGACGGCAACAAGATGTCCAAGTCCAAGGGCAATGTGCTCGATCCCCTGGACCTGATCGACGGCATCAGCATCGAAGCCCTGGTCGCCAAACGCACCAGCGGACTGATGAAGCCGCAGGATGCCCCGAAGATCGACAAGGCCACGCGCAAGGAATTTCCGGAGGGCATATCGGCAGTCGGCGCCGATGCGCTGCGTTTCACCTTTGCCTCGCTCGCAACCCATGGCCGCGATATCAAGTTCGACCTGAATCGCTGTGAAGGCTACAAGAATTTCTGCAACAAGCTATGGAACGCCGCGCGCTTCGTGCTGATGAACACCGAAGGCGCACAACCGTCGGCGCATCCAGGAGGCCCGCTGACTGAGGCCGAGCGCTGGATCATCGCGCGCTTCGAAAGCACCGCGCGCGAGGTGCAGGCACAGTTCGATGGGTATCGCTTCGACCTGGTCACGCAGGCGATGTACGAATTCGTCTGGAACGATTTCTGCGACTGGTTCCTTGAACTTTCCAAGCCTGCACTGACGGGCAGCGACAGTGCCGCGGCCGAATCGACACGGCATACGCTGTTGTCGGTGCTGGAATCCACGTTGCGCCTGCTGCATCCTATCGTGCCCTTCGTCACCGAGGAAATATGGCAGCACGTGGCGCCAAGGCTTGGCATCGAGATCGAGGGACAGTTCATTGCGACCCAGGCCTACCCCTGCGCACGCGACGACGATTCGCGCCTCGCCGACAGCAATGCGGTGGCGGTTGCCGAGATCGAATGGCTGAAGGCGGTGCTGTCAGGCATCCGGCGCATCCGCGGCGAAATGAATATCTCACCGGGCAAGACCATCCCGCTGCTGCTGGCCGATGGCAATGCCGCGGATCGGCGGCGCATCGAGAAATTCTCCGCGCAGATTGGTTTCCTGGCGCGCTCGGAGACGCCGCGCTGGCTGAGGCCGGATGAGGACGAGCCGGCATCCGCCGCCACGATTGTCGATCAATTGCGCCTGCTTATTCCGCTCGATGGATTGATTGATCTCGATGCCGAACGCAAACGCATCGACAAGGAGATCGCCCGCGTTGGTGGCGAGATCGAGAAGTGCCAGGCCAAGCTCGGACGCGAAAGTTTTGTCGCCAGCGCACCCGCGGCGGTGGTCGATCAGGAGCGCAAGCGGCTCAGCGACTTCAATCAGCTACTCGACGGTCTGCGCGGGCAACTCGAAAAGCTTGGCGGCTGATTGCCTACGGAGGACGTCGCTCCCGCGACCCCTTGTGATAACCGGTAGGCCAGATGCAATCGGTCCGAGACTCGTGACTGGAGGGCGTCGCTCCCGCGACGCTTGGTCATTACCGACAGGCCCGTCGCAATCGGTTCGAGACTCGTGACTGGAGGGCGTCGCTCCCGCGACGCTTGGTCATTACCGACAGGCCCGTCGCAATCGGTTCGAGACTCGTGACTGGAGGGCGTCGCTCCCGCGACGCCTGGTCACTACCGG
>JBBSLG010000030.1:0-60535 GCA_038255435.1 Lysobacterales bacterium | reverse complement strand
GTCTGCGCAACTTCGCGTCGTCAAGGGTACGCTACGCCGGCCTGCGGCCGCCCCTGACGAAGGACGCCCATTGGCAATTTCATGGGAAAACACGCCCCGTTTGACATAGGCGACCATATCAGCCTGGATGCAATGCAATGGAATCCGGGGTTCTGCTCTGCCGTGCGGCGTCACTGTCCCGGATTGCGTTGCTTCGCAACTCCATCCGGGCTACTCACTCGTTGGGGTGAAGGTTGCGGTCAATCCGATGTCGGGTACCGCTTTGCGGGACCCGACCTACGTCTCTGCCGTGCGGCGTCACTGTCCCGGATTGCGTTGCTTCGCAACTCCATCCGGGCTACGCACTCCGCTTTCGTGGTCGCAGGCCACAGTTCTACAGCTTCATCGGGCCGCAGATAGAGACACGGCGTAGGTTGGAAACGCCTTCAGCAATTTTGCGTCCATGGTCACGAGCTTCGTTTTCAGCTGTGACGCGAGCGCCACGAACTCGCAGTCGTAGGCGGAGCAATCACTATCGCGCACAAGCTCGAACACGCGGCCCGAATCAATTTCGTGTTCGTTGCCTGCCAGCAGCGCTTCAGACTCGTTCTGCAACTCGCGCGCTTGCTCAAGGGTCAGGGTACTTCGGCGCATGTAGCCCGCGAGAATATTTCGAAACTCGCTGCGCCAGAGCAGTGGCGCGGCCCAATCAGCGTCATTCGACAACAACGCCTCGGCACGCGCAGTGTGCTGTCCTGGCAGGTACAGGTAGGCGACCACATTGGTGTCCACGACGATCACTTGTGCGCCTCACGTTTAAACGCATCAATGTCCTTGGCAAGGAACTTGGTCTTGGGTAGCGTTGCTCGCAAGGCACGAGCGCGGGCTACTCGTTCGCTGGCGTCAAGTCGCCCGGGCAGCAAGACGGACTCTAGGCAAACTATGGCCTCGCTGTTCATGCTTCGGCGGTGCATTTCGGCAGAAGTCTTCAGGCGCTCGTACACCTCGTCCGGAATATTTTTCAAGGTCAACGTGGTCGGCATGGCTAGCTCCTGGTACCTAGAAACCAGTATGGTTCCATTATGGTTGTTGGTCAATCCACCGGCTGACCTGGCGGTCAGGCGCTCCAATGCCGCCAATGCCGCGCAAATGCCGGACAGCCTGCAACAGGCTGCAAGAGGCTGTGGAAACAGGATCAGCCGGTCAAATATGGACTGCGCCTCGCTAGAACTGACCATGGCCCGATCGATTCGTGTCGTAGCGGTGCAAATTTTTGGGTGTCCAGGATGCGCAAGATCGAGCAGTGGACGAAGTACGCAGCGAGCCACGCTGTGGAAGGCAAAATCGAGCGCGCGGGTCAGCCAGGCAGCTGCCATATCAGCCAACGCGGTCACCCAGGCTTATCCTTCAGGGGTGCGGGATGCCAGCCACAGAATCAGCGGTTCACCGCCTTCATCGATGCGTTCGCCGTGCCGGTGAAAGCCGGCACTTTCCACAACACGGGCAGAGGCGACATTGTCTTGTGCCACCTCGGCAAGTACCTCGCCTGCACCCGACCGGAATGCGATGTTCAAGAGCTTGACGACTGCTGCGGTAGCGGCGCCCTGTCGTCGCGCGGTCGGCGCAACGGCGTAGCCGATCTCGACGCGTGAGGCGATGGGCGCGCTTTTGAAGCCGCAGCCGCCGACGATTTGTCCATCCGCCACGCGCACGATCAGAAAGGTACAGGCCCAGACTTCCGCGGAACCCTGAGCGAGCGACTTCAGTGCGCGCTCGGCGACAAACACCGGGGGCAGGGCGCCCGGTTCCAGGCGCTGTGTGAGGTGTGCGGGCGTAATGGCTTCTGCGATGTCGCGAAGTTCGGCCGCGCTGAGCTGGATCAGTTCGAACATCATCGAGTGCGCGATGCCGGGTTGCGGGCAGGTGGAAGATCAGACGCCGGCAGCTGCGGGCAGTGATCGCGTAGTCTGCCGCCCGGATAGCGGGCGCGCAATGCGGGCCTGGCATCCAGTGGCGCTGCGGTGGATGCTGCGGACAATTCGTTGTCGGGTTTTGCCTCGCGGGACCCGACCTACGGTTTTGCGATTCTGTCAGGGAACACTGCCCCGGATTGCGTTGCTTCGCAACTCCATCCGGGCTACTCGCTCGCATTCTTATGGAGCCGGTGCAATGCGCTGCGCTTATTGCACCCTACGTTCCTGCGCTTATCGCACCCGAGGTTTTAGAGTTTCTGGGTCTCGTGAAAACTCTTGACCTGGCGGTAGGCATCGCCGCGTGGGATGTCGTAGCGGCCTTGCACGAGCACGGCCAGTTGGTGTTCGTTGCCGGCGGTCTTCAGCAGATCGGCTTCGCTCAGCTTGCTCCAGCGCAGCTTGGCGGGGCCGATCAGCTGCTGCCATCGGTTCTTGGCTTCATTCGCTGCAGAATCCTCGGCAGAGACGGCCGGGATCGCTGGGGCTGGCTGGGCGGCGGTGGATGCTGGATCGAAGGGCGTTTGCATGAATATCCCCGAAGCTTGCGCGTGCCGCGCGTGGGCGGCTGGCAGACGATGCCAAGACTTGAGCGACGACTTCGGCAGCCGAGTCGGCGCTGCAATAGCGCCGCCAGGACTGGCGTGCAGCTGGCCAAGTGTGACAGCTTGCTGGCGGCGTGCCTGTTTGGTTCGGGCGGTCCGGTTGCTGCGTGTGCCCGACGAGGCGGTCAAGGCTCAGCACCGACCAATGCGTACGCGGTGATAACTGGCAGCGGCTACCTGCGACGGCGGCGCAGTGGCCCTCGGCCGCTGCGCCTGCTTGTTCTGAATAGGCTCGATCCGGTTCGCTCTAGGCTTCCGGATAGCTGATCGTGCCGCGTCCGCTGACGCCCATGTCTTCGCCTTCACCACTGATCAGGATCGGGCCACGGACGATCCAGCCGTTGTCGCTGGTGCCTTCGATGATGAGCAGGGTGTCGGTCCCATACTGGTAGCCACCGAGCACCTTGACGGTCGCGAGCGAGCGCAGGGTTTGCGCGCGCAATTTGAGCAGCCGTAGTTCACGCGGCACTGGCGTGCCATCGTATTCCTTTTCGCGATATCGCATGGCTTCCATCTGGCCGCCAGCCTTGATCACGCCGTCCAGGTCAGCGGCCTTGGCGGCGGCATGAACGGTCTCGGTGCGCTGCTTGAACCAGGCGCCGACTTCGCCGCCGCCAACGGGCAGGGGCGTTGCTATGTCCTTCCAGTCGCTGCGATGGCTCTGGGTGGCATCGTCGTAGATGCCGGCCGCGAGCATCTTGTCGACCAGGGCTTCGGTCGATGTGGTGCGCATTTCGGCCAGCTTGGCAGCGCTGAAGCGACCGATGATCACCTTGTGGCGGTCGCCGACCTTTGCGTACGGCAATTGCATCTTGCTGCTGCTCTCGCCGCTGGCGTCTTTGGACTGGCTACTCACCACAAGCACGCCAAGCGGAGTCGACGTCATCTCGAATCCCTGTTCGGCGGCGCTTTGGCGGTCCTCCTCGGCGCGTTCGGCGGTATACGGTGCGAGACTGACCACGCAGGTATCGCCACTCTGACAGTCGGGCACCATGTGGGCGTAGAAAAACAACGCATCGGGCGGTGCGCCGTCGAGATCGCCGAGGGCGAGCGCGGCATCGATATCGCCGGCCTGCAGGGCCTTCTGCATGTCGGCGGCCAGGTGTTCGGGCGTGCCACCGCCGCAGGCGGAAACCAGCAGGCAGAGGACGAGGGGGGTAAGCCGGTTGATGATCATGCTGCGCTCCTTGTTGGCGTCTACCAGCAGATACGGTGAAAACCGCGCGGAGGGGACAGATCTTTGCCAGCGCTGGCCGACGGTGGCCTCTGAGCGCGCGAATGAGCGTATGACACGACATGATCCCGATGTCATCCAGCTCTGCAACTGCGATCAATTCGCTTGCCTTTACCGCACGGCCGTCCATAGGATGTGGTCAGCAACCGCCGGGGCAGGTAGATGGCAGAAGAACTCACCGAACTGATCGGCAGGGCCCAGGCTGGCGATCGACCGGCCGCGGACCGGCTGTTCACCGTCGTATACGCCGAACTTCGGGCCATTGCCGCTCGCCAGCGGCAACGCTTCGATGGAGGTGGAATGGGCGCCACCTCGCTCGTTCATGAGAGCTATATGCGGCTGATCCGCGGCATGTCGCTCGGCAGCGAAGGGCGCGCGCATTTCTTTGCGACGGCGGCACGGGCGATGCGCCAGATTGCGGTTGACCGCCTGCGCGCCGACCTGGCCGAAAAGCGCGGCGGCGATGCCGATATCACCTCACTCGATCATGGCCTGGATCAGGCGATGGAGAGCGGCCCCGATCTGATCGCGCTGGATCAGGCGCTGAATCTGCTCGAGAGCTTCGACCCACGGCTTTCGCGCCTGGTCGAATTGCGCTTCTTCGCCGGCATGAGCCTGGAAGAAGCCGGCGACAAGCTCGGCATGTCCGAACGCACACTCAAGCGCGACTGGCGCAAGGCGCGCGCCTTCCTGCATACCCAACTCGACGGCCTGCCCGACGATGAGTCTTGATGCCGACCAGCTGCGGCGGGTTTCACGCCTGTTCGATGAGCTGCTTGAGTGCAGTGAAGTCGAGCGCGCTCGCCGGGTGGCCGATCTGCACCAAAGCGAACCTGAGCTGGCTGCGGAGCTGTCCAATTGGCTGGATCAGGACCGCCAATCCCAGGGCGTGCTGGATGGCCTGAGCCGGATCGCCATCGACACCTTGAATCCTGAGGTGGAAGCGCCAGGTGATCGCAGCGGTCAGCGCATCGGCGCCTATGAACTGCAACGCCGCGTCGGTCGTGGCGGGATGGGTGAAGTCTACGAGGCGCGCCGACCGGGCGCCGACTTCGAGCAGCGGGTGGCGATCAAGTTGCTGCGCCGCGGACTGGACAGCGAGGACATCGTGCAGCGCTTTCTGCGCGAGCGCCGCATCCTTGCCCAGCTTGAACATCCGGGCATTGCGCGACTGATCGACGGCGGATTGAGCGCCGAAGGGATGCCCTACCTGGTGATGGAATATGTCGAAGGCAGCAGTCTGATCGATGCGGCCAACCGGCAGTCACTCGATCTGGAGGCGCGGCTGAACCTGTTCCTGCTGATCTGCGAAGCGGTTGCCTATGCGCACCGTCGATTGATTGTGCACCGCGATCTCAAGCCTTCCAACGTATTGTTGAGCACGGACAACCAGCCCAAGCTGCTCGATTTCGGCATCGCCAAACTGCTCGATGGCGGTGAGGCCGAGCCACTGACCGACACCGGTATGCGGATCCTGACCCCCGGCTATGCCGCGCCCGAACAGATCCTCGGTCTGCCGATCAGCACAGCGACCGACGTCTACGCGCTCGGCGTGATTCTGTATGAATTGCTGACCGGCCAATCTCCACATCAGCGCAGTGGCAAGCCAATCGAGCGGATTGCGCGCGAACTTGGCGATGAGAGCGCCAGTCGTCCGAGTATTGCGATTCTTGCGGTCGCTGAAACCGAAGCAAACACCCAGCTGCAAAAGCAGCGGATCGCCCGCCAGTTGCGCGGCGACCTCGACATGATCGTGTTGCACGCGCTCAAGCGCGAACCGGAACGGCGTTACCAGGGCGCGGCCGAGCTGGCCGATGACATCCGCCGATATCTGGCCGGACATCCGGTACGTGCCGAGGCCGATACGCTCGGCTATCGCTTTCGCAAGTTCGTCCGTCGTCATCGTGGTGGTGTCACCGCGGCGGCATTGGCGACGCTGGGTGTGCTCGCCGGACTGGTGGTCGCGCTCTGGCAGGCCGACCGTGCGCGTGCCAGTGCTGCAGTTGCCGAGGCGCAGTCCGCTCGCGCAGAAGCAGCGGCGATATCTGCGTTGGATGCAGCGGCGCGGACGCGGCGGGTGAAGGATTTCATGATGCAGAGTTTCATCCATGCCGATCCGATTCGCAGCGCCGCTGGCGCGCCGCAGACCGTCGATCAGGCCGTGGATGATGCACTGGCGAGGATCGACAACGAGATTGCAGAAGACCCGAAGTTGCAGGTCGATCTGCTCGACGACTTTGGCGAGATACGCACCAGCCAAGGCCGCTTTGACGAAGCGCAGGCGCTGTTCGAGCGGGCGTTCGCCCTCGCCGAGCAGGTCTACGGCAAGGATCATCCGGTCGTCGCCGAGTCCCTGCTCAATCGGGCGTCGATCGAGATGTATCACGAGCGCCCGCTGGCCGCCGAGCCACTGGTTGACCGCGCTGTTGCCATCCTCGAGGCACATGTCGAGGAAGACCCGCTGCCCCTGGTCAATGCGCTTGGCTTTGTCCAGGCGGTGCGCGAGGCCCAGGGTCGACGCGACGATGCGCTCGCGGCAATTACGCGCGCATTGGCGATCCAGCGCCAGCATGGCAAGCCCAACGATCCGCAGCTTGGCATCAGCCTGAGCAATCTCGCCACAGCGTTGTTCAACATGCAGCGATTTGATGAGGCAGAGCCGATTTACCGAGAATCGATTCGCGAACGCGAACGCCTGTTCGGCCCGGACAACCCTGGGCTGGAAATGGCGTTGAGCGGGCTCGCCGACATCGAGCACCGCAAGGGCGAATACGCTGCGGCGGCCGCGCTCAATGCGCGACGTCTGCAAGTGGCACGCAAGACTTACCCCGGCACGCATCCCTGGACCGCCTCGGTATTGACGGATCTCGGTTGGGAGTCGATTGAGGCCGGGGAGTCGGAACAGGGATTTGCCTACCTCGACGAAGCGATCGCAATGTACAAGGAGCTTGGCAGCAGTAGCGCCTTGTTTCCCTATCGCTACCGGGCGATCGGCAAACGCAAGCTCAGAGACGACGTAGGCGCGCTTGCTGATTTCGACCTGGCCCTGGCCGAGTGCCAGTCGCACAGTCTTGATCATCCGGCGTGTGCCCTGGTGCGCGGCAATCGGGCCGGCATTCTGGCGCGACTCGGACGCAACGATGAAGCCTTGCGCGAGGCGGATGCCGCGATGGCGGATCTGACCCGCTTCAAGATGCAGGGCAGCAAGGACATGGCCCAGGCCATGGAGTCCAAGGCGCTTGCGCTCTCCGCATTGGGGCAACAAGCAGCGGCGGAATCATTGCAGTCCGAAGCACTGGCGATTTACGTCGCTGTATTCGGCCCGAGCCATATCGAGACCGAACGGGTACGGCGCAATCTGCAATCCCTGCAAGCGCAAAAGCCCGCTCCGCGCTGACAGGCCGGGTTGTGGCTCGCTGGGCGGCCAGGCGTGGACCACAAGCCACGCAGGAGTACGGCAGGCATGAGGACTGCCTGATTGAATGCGCGGCGCCAGTGAGATGGCGGGCGCGGCCTGCCTTAAGGGTGCAATTGGGCCTGGGCCCACTGGTGTTCCTCGCGCCCGCCGTAATGGGCAGCCTCGAGTTCGCGGATTCCTTCGACGATGAACGCTTGGCCGCGTTCCTTTTCTCCGTTCGCGCGCCAGCAGGCGCCGAGTATGGCGCGGCCATAGCCGTGCAATGCGGTTCCGACAGCCAGATCCGGAGCCATCCGCTCTTCGGCAGCACAGTCGATCGGATGGTCGGCGCGGGCAAGGCGCACGCGCAGGCCTTCGATATGCGCGCGCGATACGCTCTCAAGTGCCGACGGCCCGATCGCGGCATTGGTACGCGCGGTCAGTTCAAAAGTCGCCAATGCTTCGTCGTAGCGACCGAGATCGCGCAGGCTGCGCGCAAGTCCCATGGTCGCCATCGCCGCGGGTCGACTCTCCGCGCCCATCTGCTGCGATATCGTGGCTAGCGCCGTTCGCCATAGCGGTTCGGCATGGGCGGCGCGCCCGGTGTCGGTCAACAGGCCGGCGAGGGCGAGTTGGGTCTGCGCGACATTGACGTGCTGCGGTCCGTGTCGATGCAGCCGCGATGCCAGTACCTGGCGCATCAGTCGTTCGGCCTCGGGAAATTCATCGAGTTTGGTCAAGGTCAGAGCCAGATTGTGGCGAGCGGTGTCGACACTGTGGTGGTCCTCGCCATAGACAATTATTTTTGCCGCGATTGATTCGCGCATGAGTTCGGCGCCCTCGGCATTCTTCCCCTGTCTGGCCAGGTTGCTGCCGAGCTGACCGGCGATCAGCGCGCGCAGAGAATCGTCGGGCCGCTCGCGACGGAGCAGTTCAAGTGCCTCGCGCAGCAGGTGTTCGGCCTCTTCGAAGTGGTTGCCGGCGTGCAGCAGGCCAGTGAATGGCAGAATGACCTCGGGCTGGACACGGCCCAGCCAGCGTTGTTGGCGCGCCATCGCCTGACGGTAGTACTGCTCGCCTTCGGACAGGGCGGAGCGACCAGTCAGTCGCGTACCGAGTCGAACCTCGAGCCGTGCCCGTACCAGTTCTCCGGCCTCGGTGTCCGGCAAGGGCAGCGCCAGTGCCTCGCGCAGGATCGCCTCGTTTGCCGGCAGATCGCCCTGCCAGATGCGCGCATTGGCCAGGGAGTCCATCACGCTGCCAATCAGCACGACATCGCCGTCGCGACGGGCATCGTCCAGCGCCCGCTCCAGAAGCTTTGCGCCGGGCTCAAACACGCTGAGTGAAACCTGGGCATTGCCGAGTGCCGTCAACAGTCGGGCGCGGACGCCAGGTTCATCGTTGAGCTGATTGTCGATCGTGCGCACGCCCTTTTCGAGAATCTCGATCGCAGTCACCGAGCGTCCGCGCGCCTCGAAAGGGTCGGCCTGCTTGAACAGGCCCTGCATAAAATCCACGGTGCGCTCGGCGGTCAGCGCGGCGCGGCGCGCACTGTCGCGCTCGCTGCGCGCGATATCGGCCTGCCACAGCGCGGCGGCGAGCCCAACACCGAGCGACAGCACGGCCAGACTGGCCATTGCCACCGCCGCAGCGTGGCGCTGCACAAAGCGCCGGGCGCGATAGCGAAAATTGCCGCGACGGGCGGCAACAGGCTCGCGACGCAGGTGCCGGCCAATGTCATCGGACAGGGCTTCGACCGAGGCGTAGCGCTCGGCGGCTTCCTTGCGCAAGGCCTTCATCACGATGGCGTCGAGATCGCCGCGCAGATAGGCGCGCAGACGTGCCGGTGTCAGGTCGCGCTGCACGGCGGGGCTGGCAGCTTCCTCGAATGGCTCTGCAACCACCTGGGAGGGTCGCGTCGGCGTTTGATTGAGAATCGCGTGTTCGTAGGCCGCGGGCGTGGAAGCCAGCGCGCCAAACGGTCGCCGACCGGTCAACAGTCCATAGAGCAGCAGGCCGAGCGCGTGCACGTCGACACTGGTGGTGACCGGCTCGCCGCGAACCTGCTCGGGCGCGGCGTATTCCGGTGTGAACAGGCGATGCTCCGCGCCGGTCAACTCTGCATTCGGTTCGATCAGCTTGGCGATACCAAAGTCGAGCAGCTTGACCCGCCCTTCGCTGCTGACGAGGATATTGGAGGGTTTGAGATCGCGGTGCACGACCAGATTGCGATGGGCATAGGCGACCGCTTCACAGACCGCCAGGAAAAGTTTGAGTCTGGCCGGAATGCCGAGGCGGTGTTCATCACACCAGGCGGCGAGCGACTTGCCATCGACATACTCCATCACCAGATAGGGCGTGCCGTCAGCGCTCTCCCCACCATCGAGCAGGCCGGCGATACCGGGATGCTGCAGCGCTGAAAGGATCCGACGCTCGGCCCGAAACCTTCGCTGCAGTTCGCTGCGATCCAGTCCCGGCCTGATCAGTTTGAGCGCAGCGTTCTGGCTGAAGTCGCCATCGATGCGGCTGACCAGATACACCGCGCCCATGCCACCGCGGCCAAGCGCGCGGCGCAGTTCCCAGCGGCCGATTCGGGTGCCGGGCGCAAGCTCCTTCTCTGCGCCGGCCGCATCGTCCTGAAGATCGCGCAACAGATCCGGCGCCAGCTCGTTCAGTGGCGTGCTGCCCGCCGCACGGGTGCGATCGGCCGCGAGCAAGGCGAACAATTCGGCGCGCATGGCGTCGTCGATGGCCTGCGCCGCGTATTGCTCATCGATGTACGCCGCGCGCTGTTCCGGCGCCAGTTCGACCACGCGCTCGAACCAGTCGCGCAGTACTTTCCAGTCTTCGCTGTTCATCCTGTCGGATTTCCGTACTTCGGGCGGGGTTTGCCGGCATTGGGCAGCGGGTCAACGATTGACGGTTGCTGAATTCGAGAACAGCAGACCGGATGCAGTGCTGCGGTAGGGTACCCGGACGGCGTGCCGCGATCACCTGGTTCCGATTGCTCGAAACCAGGTGATCACTCGCACGGGCGCTCCCTGCAACTACTCGAAGCCGTCGCGGAACAACAGCGTATCGATCGGCTGCAGGTCGACGATGCCGAGATCGACCATGCCGCCACCGGCCACGCTGACATTGCTGCGGATCGCGTCGTTGTAGCCGGGATAGGAGAACAGCAGCGTATAGCTGCCCGGCAGCAGGTCGGCGAACGAGAAGCCGCCATTCGCCGCACTCAGCACCGGTGCCTGGCTATTGGCATCCTGCACCCGGACCAGGACATTGCCGAGCGCGCTGCCTGCGCCATGGACGATACCCTCGATGCTGCCGGCGGCGTTGACATCGAGCAGAACGATGTCATCGACATAGGCATCGGACTCGTTGCCGGCGGCGTCGCGCAACTGCAGGCGTACCCGGGCGACACCCGGTCGCGGCAAGGTCGAAACCGATACCGCATACTGCGTTGCGAACGGAATCCAGCCGGTCTCGCTGTCATCGGGCAACTGCAGATTCATCTCGACGCCGACAGCACTCTCGTTGTCGACCGCGATGCGTGCGACCAGGGTGTTTGCGCGGGTCTGCGCGGCGCCCTCGTTCAGCACGATCGAACCGGTCGGCGCCGTCATGTCGGTACGTGCCACGCTGCAGAAAATATCGCTGGCGGCACCCATACGTCCGCCGCTGGTTTTCGGCACGAGCTGGTAGCAGTAGGTCTGGCCATTGCTCAGACCGGCATGGACGATGCGGCCCTGCGCGATGTCGGCGTTGTAGGTGGCGAGATCGCTGAACGGGCTCAGCGTGCCGGCGCCGACCTTGACCAGGATCTGCGCGTAGCGTGGGTCCGAATCGAAGCGGATGGTATGCGCCAGTGCCGGCAATGGTTCGAATTCCTCGTGACCACTCAGTCGCGTCAGCACCTCGGCATGGGTGATCGGGCCGAGCGCATCGTCGCTGGCGTCCAGTGGATTGCCACCGAACGCGACTTCCGAACCATCGGTCTCGCCACCTCCATCGGTGTCGACACTGCAGGGATCGGTACCGTACAGGCGCTCGTCCGCTGTGCTCAGTCCGTCGCCATCGGCATCGACGCTTGCGCCAAAGGTCGCCGATCCGGCATCGAGACAGAGGTGGCTGGCTTCGTAACGATCCGGTAGACCATCGCTGTCGCCGTCGCTGCTGGTACCAACTACCGAGAAGCTCGCTGTTGTCGTCTGTACCAGTTGACCGGCGCCGTCACCGTAGTGAACCTCGACGATCACCCGATAGCTGCCGCGCAGATCGGGTCCGGCTCCGCCGTCTGCGATGCCAGTGGCCGAGCCCATGGTCTGCAGGTCGAGCTCGGCCTTGAAAAGTTCCGATTCGCTGTCGACGAAGCCATCGCGACCGAAGTCAGGACGCATGGAGACGCTGACCTGACTGCCATCGGGACGTTCGACGCTGGCGACGACCGACGAAACCAGCACATCGCGCAGCTTGTAGCTGGCGTAGCTCATTTCAACTGGCTCGCCCAGGGTGAAATTGTCGAGCGGCGTTTGATCATCGCCGGGTCGACCAAAGCTGATCCGGCCGGCCGGCCCGCGGCCTTCATCGGTCAGCACACGCAGCTCCATCAGCCCGGTCGGTGCGGCGCTGCCGCCGACGATCTGCATCCGCCAATTGCCCAGCGGCGCCGTGCCCAGCTGGAACACGCGGCCGCGCGCGGAATCGACAATCACCACGCCCGCGCCGCTGAGTACCTCCGAATTATCGGGACGAAACAGCCGGATGCTGGCCGGCACTGGGGCCGACGCGCTCGATACGCTGGCGCTGAACAGCGCGCCGCCACTGGCATCGAGCAGGCCCGCTGGCAGCTCCAGCGTGGACTCCACGCTGGCACCGGCTGGCACATTGATCTGACGCGCCAGCAGCACGTGCTCGCGGGTCTGCGCCGTGTGTGCGGCCTCGAAGGCGAGATCGAAGGCATGGGGGTCGAGTCCGGCGGCCGTCGTCGGTACATAGTGATAGGTGCCAGCACCGGCGCGTGCGATCCGCTCGAACATGGGTTGATCACTGCGACCGCCGATCGCGATGACATTGACCGCGGCGCGTGCGGACTGGATGGCCGGCAGCAGGAGCGCGGTCGATTCGCTTTCGCCCTGGGCGCCGTCGCCGATCAGCAGGACCGATTGTGGTCCGTTGCCACCATTGCTGGTGAACTGATCGAGCGCGGTGAGCAGCCCATCGCCCGGCGCGCCGAAGGCATTGCTGCTGGTCGTCAGTGTGCTCAGTACACCCTCCAGGCTGCTGCGATGCGCGGCGCTGAGCGGCGCCAGCGGCAACAGCACCACGCTGTCGCGATTGGGCTCACTGCCATCGCCGAAGTGGCCGATCAGACCGAAGCGTGCGCTTGCCTTCATTCGTGCGGCCGCTTCGCGCACCTTTTGTACCGCGGGCAGCAGCAGGGGTGCGCCTGGTGGCTGGCTCATGCTGGCCGAGAGATCGAGCACCACGATGAGCTCGGGATCGGGCGCGTCATAACGGATGGCATTGCTGATTGTCGTGGTCTGCGCCCCGGCTTGCACGCTGAGCGGGAATGGACCGGGCCCACTCGGCGTCGGATGCACGAAATGCAGTCGATAGCCGTCGCCCTCGCGCACCGCAGAACGAATCGGCGCGTTCTGACCGCCAATCTGCAGGATGAAATCCGCTGGTGTGAGGCCAGCCACCGGCGGATTGCCGGTTGCACCCGAAGGCAGACCGACGCTGATCGAACCGACTGGCTGGGCGCCCGGCCCGGGCGGCGCCTGATTGCCCTTGAGCTTGACCACGGGAGCCAGCGGTGCCGGCAGACAGCGCATCGTCAACACACCGGGATAGCTGCCGTGCCAGCCTGAAACGATGACGAAGCCGCGCGTGTAGGGCTGAAAATTCGGCTGGACAAAACTCTTCTTCACTGATTTTCCGCGCCATTTGTAGAGCTTCGAAGGGCTAAGCCCATCAGCGCCCTTGGTCAGCACCAGGCTGATCAGGGCATCGGGCACCGGCGTCTGTGCGTTCGGATTGAGCGGCAGCAGAAACTGCGGCACCACAGTGAACTCGACCTGGCGCCCGGCCGGGCAGGCGCTCAGATCAAAGCGTGAATAGTCCCCGCCAAATCGTTGCGCGTTCAACTCGATCGACGCCGCGCCGTTGGCGGGAACGTCGGCAAAGAAATCGACATCGACCTTGCCGAACTTGTGCAGATTGCTCTGGCCCAGCACCGGACCATCGTCGACATAGGTATAGCGCGCGCGTTGCGCCGCGGGGATGGCCAGCACGCTGAGATCCTTGACCAGGTTGGCAATGGTGAAGTCCTGGTAGGTGTTCACCACCGAATGATTGGGCTCGAACAGCTGGATCGCGCGGCGGGTGATGTCGTAGACGTTGGGATCGTCGACTTCGTCGGTCGCGAGTTCCCACCATGCGGTGATGAAGTCGGCGCCGTAGCCCGGCTCGGCATTGATCGTGCCGTACTGCTCCATCAGATAGGTCCAGAACAGGGCCGCGCCGTAGCTCGCCTTCCAGATCGTGATATCCGGGTTGTCCAGGTAACTGTCGGCCTCGCCATCGAAGGGCGCAACACAATTCGCCGCGGGATCGAGATCGAGATCGAAGTAGACCTTGTCCTGCATCGCGCGCGCCTGGCCCTCACAGACTGCGGTGCCGAACACACCGCCGCAGCCCGCACCGCCGCCAGCATCGACATAGCCGAATTCGACGTGATGGAAGAGTTCGTGGCCGAGCACCATGCGCACGCAGGATTCCGACGCCGCACGGTAGCGCGGCGCCGGCATCACGATCTGCTCGGTGCGGGCAAATCCGCCATTGCAATCGAAGGCAGTCGGATTGACCGGGTCTTCGCAATCCCAGAAGGTCACGTCGTTGATGGCGGGCGCGCCGGCGAACCAGGCTGCATCGAAACCGAGATCCAGATAGCCGTCGTGATAGCCACGCGGATTGCCGGCTTGTTCGCTGCCATTGCGGTCCAGGGCATCGGCGGCGCCGAGAATGACCGAGGCTGGCGTGTAATGGATCGAGGCCGGGTTGTCGTCATAACGCAGCTGGTAGAGCGCATTGTCGCTGTCCAGGCTAGCCGGTAGTGCGGGCTGGTTGGCAGGCGGGTCGGCCGAGAGTGCAGCGGCGCCGAGCAGGCCGAGCGTCAGAGTGAGAGGTGTGATCCAGCGCAATCGGTACATGGCGGTCTCCGCAGTGGTTGCATTCCCACATACGGAGCCTGGCCCGGCTGGAGATCATCGGCGTCGAACATGCTCCGTTTGCCGCTCTGTCGGGCCTGCCCGCAGCGTGCGACGCCGGGCGCTGTCGGCAGCGCATGGCCCGAAGTTGATCGCAAGTCAGGGGCAAGACGGCCAACGGTGCGCGATGGATGGTGTAATTCTCCGCAGCGAAGCCTGCGGATCAGTGCTTGGATTCGCGCGCGCGCCGGTAGTGGCTGGGCGCCTGACCGGTCCAGCGTCGAAATGCCCTGGAGAAGCAGCTGGCATCGGCATAGCCGAGCGAATAGGCGATATCGCTGATCGACCAGCGCGGATCGCCAAGATACGAACGGGCCAATTGCTGGCGCGTTTCGTCGAGGATCTGGTCGAAGCTGGTGCCTTCCTCGGCCAGATGGCGTTGCAGACTGCGCAGGCTCAGATGTAGCGCATCTGCGATCTGCTCGGCCGAGGGCTCGCCTTCGGCCAGACGGGCGAGCAGCGCCTCACGCACGCGCGTCTGCAAGGTGCCGCGGTCGAGTTGTTCCAGATACTGGCGCGCCAGTTCGTCGTTGCGCTGCGCCAGTTCCTGGTTGGCCGAATCGAGCGGGCGCAGGCAGTCGGCACGGGCAAAACGCACCATGTCGCAGGCCGCGTCGAACTGCACCGGGGCACGCAGCACACGTTCGTGGCAGTCGGTGCCGGGCGGACGTGACCGGCGCAGGGTCACCCATTGCGGGCACAGGGTCCGTCCGGCAAGCGCGCGTGCGCTGCGCACCAGCATCGAGATGAAAGCATCGACCGATTCCGGCGCTGGTTGCAGTCCGCTCTGCGGCGTATGTACGATCAACTCGAAGGCTTCTGGCGATTCGCGCAATTCCAGCGACGACAGATTGGTGGCGATATGAAAATAACGCACCAGCCTTTGCAGCATGTCGTGCAGGGTGGCGCTGGCCAGAATCGAATAACCGAGCGCATGAAAACTGGTCGGCGCAGCATTGCTGGCAACGGCGAGGCCAAGACAGGGATCGCCAGTCGCTTCGACGGCCAGCCGCCACAGGCGCGTCGTGTTGGCGACCGGATAGCGCGCATTGGGATCATCCAGAGCGGCGGGATCGAGCCCGGCCTGCACGAACAAGGCGACGCTATCGATCTGGCGCGCTTCCAGAGTGCGCCGTATGGCCTTGACCCAACTGGTCAGCGCGGTCGCGACTTGCGGCATGGCGATTCCTGCGAGGGCGCTTGCACGTTCAGGTCGCAGCATCCCCCGCGCTGGCGCGCAGAGTCAAGTCGCTGGCGTCGATGGTCAGGCATTGCGCGACAAACATGAGTACTGTCGACAGACCGGAGCAGTCGTCTTGGGGGAACGATCATGGTCAGTGCAGACTTTTCCGAAGCCGGGGCCACCGCCACTAAGCGTGCCGAACGCATCCGCGACGTGGTCAACGCGGCCGTCGTCGCGCTGCGCCAGCGTCATCCCTGGCTGCACCATCAGGACGCTATCGGCGCTGCGATCCTGCTGCTTGCGTTGGCCGGCATGATCGGCTCGGGTTATAGCTATGTCAGCGGCCTGCTGCCGGCCTGGCTGACCGTCTTGCTGACGGCATTCTTTGCTTCGCTGACGCACGAGCTGGAACACGATCTGATCCACTGGATGTATTTCCGCTCGCGGCCGTGGGCGCATCACCTGATGCTGGCCCTGTGCTGGCTGGCGCGGCCGAGTACGATCAATCCCTGGATACGGCGCGGATTGCATTTCAACCATCACAAGCATTCGGGCATGGAGAACGATCGCGAGGAACGCGGCATCACCAATGGCGAGACCTGGAATTTCGCGCGGCTGCTGATGCTCGGCGATGCCGGATTCTCGGCCTGGTGGCGCATCCGCCGGTTTCCCGAAGCCACGCAGCGCCGCACGGCCTGGCGCCGTGTCGCCGCGATCTACTTTCCACTCGGCTGGCTGCATTGGGGACTGTGGTATCTGTTCCTGTGTTGGCAATTGGTTTCCGCCATCGCCGGCCTGGTTGGTCATCCGATCATCGTGTCCGCCCCGACATCCGCCTGGCTGCAAGGTCTGAACGTCGTGATCGTGGTCTGGATCGCGCCCAATGTGCTGCGCAGTTTCTGCCTGCATTTCGTCAGCAGCAATATGCACTACTACGGCGATATCGAGCCGGGCAATGTACTGCAGCAGACCCAGGTGCTGGATGCCTGGTGGACCTGGCCGTTCCAGGCGTTCTGCTGCAATTTCGGCAGCACCCACGCGATCCATCATTTTGTCGTCAAAGAGCCGTTCTATCTGCGTCAGATGACGGCCGGCAAGGCACACGCTGTGATGCGCGAAATGGGTGTGCGCTTCAATGATGTCGCGAGCCTGGCGCGCGCCAATCGCTGGAATGCTGGCGAGCGCGGCGAGGCAGGGGCATGAGCACGCGTGCCGACTACGGTCATTTCCTCAGCATCGGCACGCGCTGGAAGGACAACGACCTCTACGGGCATGTCAACAATGTCGAGTACTACAGCTATTTCGACACCGTGATCAACGCCTATCTGATCGGTGTTGGAGGTCTCGATATTCATCACGGCGCGGTGATCGGCGTTTGCGCCGAATCGCATTGCAGGTTTCTCGGCTCGTTGGCGTTTCCGGCCGCGGTGGATGCAGGACTTCGGGTCGCCCACCTCGGACGATCCAGCGTGCGCTACGAAATCGGATTGTTCGCTGCAGGCGATGCGCGGATCGCGGCTGAAGGCTGGTTCGTCCATGTGTTCGTCGACCGCGCATCGCGCCGACCGACCGATTTGCCCAACTCGATCCGCCAAGCGCTATCGCGCATCCTCATAGCCGATGGCGCCCCGGCGTGAGGGCGCGCGCTGCCGTGTTGCGCGGCATGGGCTTGCCGGCACCTTATGCTCATTCCCACCCTCTGCAGATTGAAGAACTCGAGTTGTTGCCACCGGGTCGCAATCAATTGTTGGTGAGGGTGCTGGCGGCTGGGCTCTGCCATTCCGATCTGTCGGTGATCGACGGCTCGCGTCCGCGACCTATGCCGATGGTGCTCGGTCACGAGGCGAGTGGAGAGATCATCGCGGTCGGATCCGATACGCCGGGCTATGCGCGCGGCGAGCGGGTAGTTTTCAGTTTTGTTCCCGGCTGCGGTCATTGCGCACCCTGCGCGACCGGTCGACCGGCGCTGTGCGAACCGGGTGCCCGTGCCAACGTGGCGGGACAACTGCTTGAGGGCTCGCGACATTGGCGGGACGCCGGGGCGACCCTGCATCACCATCTCGGCGTATCCGCCTTTGCCGACTACACCGTGGTGTCGACGCGTTCCGTCGTCAAGATCGACGTTGATCTCGATCCGGCAATTGCTGCCCTGTTTGGCTGTGCCGTGTTGACCGGTGTTGGCGCCGTGGTCAATACGGCCGCGGCAAGGCCGGGCGAGAGCCTCGCCGTGATTGGTCTCGGTGGCATTGGTCAATCCGCAATACTCGGCGCGGTGCTTAGCGGATCCTGGCCCATCGTTGCCGTTGATACCCGCGAAGACAAGATCGCCGCCGCGCTGTCGCTCGGTGCCAGCCATGCTGTGAATGCCTCCGATGACGATGCCAACGAACGCATCCGTGCGATCACCGGTGGTGGCGTCGAGGTCGCGGTCGAATGTGTCGGCAGTGCACGCGCGTTGACGCTGGCCTACGCCGCGACCCGACGCGGCGGCACCACGGTGACGACCGGGCTACCCGATTCCTCGCAACAATTCGCTGTGCCGGCGCTGAGCCTGGTTGCCGAGGAGCGCACCATCAAGGGCTCCTACATGGGATCGTCGGTACCGGCGCGGGATATTCCACGCTACATCGCCCTTCATCGAGCCGGCCGCTTGCGCGTCGATGCCTTGCTCAGCCATCGGTTGGCGCTCGAAGACATCAACGTAGGTTTTGATCGACTCGCCCGCGGCGAGGCAGTGCGTCAGGTCGTGCTGTTCGATTCGGCGGCTCGCCCATGACGCGCGGGTCCGCGGGCGCTGCGGTCGAGTCGCCAGCGCGCAACGCCTGGGGACTTTTGCTGGCGTTGACCGTGCTCAACATCATCAACTTTGCCGATCGCTATCTGGCTGTCGCGTTCTCGACGAGGATCGTGCCCGAATTGGGGCTGAGCAAACTGCAGTTCGGTCTGCTGACCGGAATCGCCTTCACCCTGGTCTACACCGTGTTCGGCCTGCTGCTCGGCTCGCTCGCTGATCGCGTGCATCGACCGCGTCTGATCGCCGCGGGCCTGGCGGTGTGGAGTGCACTCACCGCGGCCACCGGACTGGCCAGGAATTTTCTGCAGATGGCGCTGGCGCGGATGTTTGTCGGCGTCGGCGAGGCTGCATTGACGCCTGCGGCATTGTCGATGCTGGCTGATGGCTTCAAACCTGGACGTCGTGCATTGGCCAATGCGATTTATTACCTCGGAATTCCGATCGGCATCGGCGGCAGCTTCATTCTGGCGAGTTTCCTTGGGCCCTGGCTGGGCTGGCGTGGCAGCTTCATGGCACTCGGTGCACTGGGTGTGGTCGGCGCCTTGCTGGTCGCCGGGCTGATGCGCGATCCCGCGCGCAGTGGCGCAGAAACTCGCGAAAGTCGCGGATCGTTCCGCGCCAGTTTCGCGGCGATGGCGCATCAGTTGCGCAACAATCGCGTACTGGTCCTGGTTTTGCTCGGGTCAATCGCCGCGACCTGCGCCCAGGGCGCCGCGGTGCTCGATCTGCTCTGGTGGGTCAACGAGCGTGGCTTCAGCGAGCGCAGTGCGCAGCAATGGAATGGCTCACTGTTTCTGTTTGGCGGCGTCTGCGGTTCACTGCTTGGCGGTGTGCTGGCCGATGCAATGCATGCGCGGGTGCCGGCCGGGCGACTGATCTTTCTCGGTATCGCCTATGCGCTCGGCGTGCCGGTAATGCTGCTGTTTCGTCTGATCGATGTCGAAAGCGCGCTGTTCATGCCGATGGCCTTCATCGGAAATATGGTGTTCATGCTGCTCTACGGGCCGGCCCTGGCGACACTTCAGGAAATCGTTCCAGCAGCGCATCGCGGTGCAACCGTGGCCCTGTTCATCCTGGTCACCTCGCTGATTGGCGCGTCCGGCGGCGCCGCTCTGGTCGGTGCGCTTGCCGATGCCTTTGCTGGCGCAGGCCATGCCCAGCCGATCGGCTGGGCGATCATCGCCACCCAGAGCATCGGTTTGTTGGCTGTGCCGGCCTTCCTGTGCGCGGCGCGCTGCCGGAAGCAGGCGCTGCCGTGAAGAAGTGTCGCGACACCCGCTTGGAACCCGACAACACAGACCGCTAAACCAGCAGGAGCAGCCCATGGGCAATCCCAAACGCAGACTCGATCCGGTCAATCTGCAGTCAGAGGAAGATCATCCACAGTTCGTCTCGGCGGCTGCACGCGGATTGTCAATTCTGCGTTGCTTCGAGTATGGCGAACAGTTTCTCGGCAACCGCGAGCTGGCTTTGCGCACCGGCCTGCCCAAGCCCACCGTGTCGCGGCTGACCTTTACGTTGGCCTCGCTGGGTTATCTGGCGTATTCGCCCAAGCGCGAGCAGTACTCACTCGGCGTTACCCTGTTATCGATGGGCAATAGCTATGCGCGATCCCATCAGGTCATTGCGATCGCCAGGCCACTGATGCAGGGCTGTGCGGAAGAACTCGGTGCCACCGTAATGCTCGGCGCGCCCGATGGCCTGCGCATGGTGCTGCTGGCGATCGCTCATGCCGGCGATTGCCCGATGCTGGAACTCGAACCGGGCACACGTGTGCCCCATGGCCTGACCGCGCTCGGTCGCGCCGATCTGGCGGCACGGCCGCCAGCACTGTTCGAACGCGAGATGAGCGAACTGCGCAATGAATGCCAGCCGTTCGAGTGGCCACGCGTGCGCGATGGCATCCTGCAGGCGCGCGCCGATGTGGCGCGTCAGGGTTTCTGTTATTCGCTCGGTGCCTGGTGCGCCGATGTCTACGCCGTTGGCGTGCCCATGGTCGCAGCCGACGGCGAGCGCATTCTCGCCTTCAGCTGTGGTGGCTGTGCTGCTGACGTCAGTCGTGATGTGCTCACCGACCGGGTTGGTCCGCGCCTGCTGGCGCTGCGCGATTCGGTATACGCCGCGCTGCGCGGCGTGATCTGAGCACGCTACCGACGCGGATAGTTTCCCCGCCGGTAGCGTGTGGCGACAACCAGAGACAGAAGTTCGGTCAAAACTTCAGTCGCAGCGTTGCGCCATAGGTGCGCGGTGCGGCCAGAAATGCGTTCCATGATCCAGTCTGCAGCGGCGCATCGAAACCGACCTGGATGTATTCCTCGTCGGTGAGGTTCTGCGCCCAGAATTCCAGCAGCCATTGCTCGTCCTGGTCTCCGATGCCGATGCGCGCATTGACCACGGTGTAATCGCTCTGGCGCTTCTCGGGATCAAGATCGGAACCGGTGTTGTAGGCCGAAGAATGCTTCGCGCCGAAGTTGAACCGGCCGATCAACGAACGTCCCAGCGGTCGCTGGTAACTGAGCGCCGCCGACGAAGACCACAGCGGAGCGAAGCTGACACGACTGCCCGGCAGCAGGAACAGATCGGCATCGGGCAGCAGATCGCGGCCGTACTGGGTATCGGCATAGGTCACGCCGGCCTGCACCAGCAGACCCTCAACCGACGTCTGCCAGAGGATGTCAGCTTCCGCGCCCTGCGATGTCACCTCGGGCACCGAGCGCACAACAAAGGTCGTACCGAGAAAACTATTGAGCTGGAAATCCTCGTACGCCTGATAGAACAGCGCGCCATTGAGTAGCAGATTGCCGTCCAGCCAGCTGGTCTTGCTGCCGAGCTCGTAGCTGTCGACAAATTCCGCGGGGAACGAGGTGTCGGTCACCGGAATGACGCCACTGCCACCGCTGGTCAGCCCATTGGAAGATTGCACGCGATCCAGATTGAAACCGCCTGCTTTGTAGCCGCGCGCCGCCGAGACATAGGTCATCACCTGATCGTTCCAGCGGTAAGCGGCCTTCAGCGTTCCCGACCATTCGTCCTCGTCGCGCTCCTGATGGGTCATGCGCCCGGCATGCAGCGGGTTGGACCAGGGCAGGCACATGAAGCCGATCACCGTGGGTACCGTCGCCGACAACGCGGCACCGGGTACGCCGCGGGCGGCAAGTGCGGCGCCGACCTGGCTCGGATTGGCCAATGCAGCGGCGCAGCCGAGTGATCCGTTGGGGCTGCCAAAGCGCGAGTCGACTTCTTTTTCTTCGCGGGTGTAGCGCAGGCCCGCGGTCAGATCGAATGCATCGGTGAGATGAAAAGTGTTATTGCTGAATAGTGCGACGCTGCGTGCATTCTGGTCAAAGCGATCATCGGCACCGTCGCCGACAAAGGTGGTGCCGAAAGGACGGCCGGCCGCCTCGGAGAGAAACAGCGCAGGGTTGGCCAGATTCACCACGCCCGCCGGAAACGCGCCGGCCACGCGATTCAACAGTGCGATGGAAAGATAGGGTTCATACGCGCTGCCGAGATTGGTCTGGCCATGTCGCTCCAGATCTTCGTCCGAGTAGAACGCACCGAACATCCAGTCCACGCGGTCGCTGGCGCCAGTCAGACGCAGCTCCTGACTGAAGGTATCGAATCCGTCGGAGGCTTCCTCGGGACCGAAATCGCGATACCAGATGTCGGCCGTGCTGTAGTCGAGATCGGCGCCATTGATGGTCTGCCAGTCGCGCGTCGACGTGATCGAGGTCAGGGTGCTGCCGCCGAACCAGGGCAGGGACCAGTTGGCCTCGGCGGACACGCCCTGATCGTCGACCTTCTGCTGAGTATCGCGATTGCTGTAGGCGAGCCGACGAAACGGATCGGCTACCGGGATCACGCCCTCATCGGGCGCGACCGCATCGACAATGCCGGCGACCGCGCCGCGCACGATGGTGACGCCGGCGCAGCATCGCTCATCTCTTCGCGTGTAGTCGGCGGCCAGGTTGATGTCGAAATCGCCACCGGGCGCAATCAGCAATTGCGCGCGCACCGAGTGGAAATCCTGATTGCTGTCCTCATCCGTGGTGCGCGGACCAGCGCCGGTGCGGACGTCAAGGTAACCATCGCGTTCGCGTTGGCTGGCGTAAACGCGCATGGCTGCTGATTCGCCGAGTGCCGTGTTGAATGCCCCCGAGTAGCCGAGCGCGCCATAGTTGCCGACCGTCAACTCACCTTCGAACAGGGTCTCGAACACTGGCTTGCGGGTAACCACATTGATGATGCCGGCCGACGTGTTCTTGCCAAACACCGTGCCCTGTGGCCCTTTCAGCACCTCGATGCGCTCGAGTTCGCCGAGATCGCCGAAGCCGACACCGTTGCGCGCCCGGTAGACGCCGTCGATCACTACGCCGACCGAGGACTCGAGTCCGGTGTTGTCGCCGACCGTACCGACGCCGCGAATGCGCGCTGTCGTCAAAGCCTCATTGGCGGTCGAGGTGACGGTCAGACCGGGTACCACGAGTTGCAGATCCTTGATGTCGCGCGCGCCCATGTCACGCAGCAATTGATCGGAGACCACGGTGATCGAGATCGGCACATCCTGCAATTGTTCTTCGCGTTTCTGGGCGGTAACGGTGATTTCGCTCAGAGTCTTGGTTGCGCCGGGCGAGTCCTCGACGCTGTCCGCTGCCTCTTGGGCGCCCACCCCAGAAACACCGAATAGGGTGACTGACGCGAGCACAGCGGCCCGTTGAATACGTGATCCCTGCAGCATGTGAACCCCTCCCAAGGTGGTGAATGGCCGATTGCCGCGCATCGATCAAACTTTGGCGGGTTCCACGCGGACTGGCACAGACCGCAGTCCCGAATGCCGGCCAACGGACGCTAACAAGGCTGTTTGCCGGAAAACGAAACTCTGCGCGGGGTGCGGCGCCCGTGGGAATGCAGTTCGGGCTGAGTCGGGGTCAGCGGCGGATCTGTCCGCCAGGGCAGTGCCGCGCACTACCGCATAGCTCAATCGTGCGCTTCGGCTGCCGCCGGCTTGCGACGGAATACCTGGTGATTGCCGGGCTTCCAGTTGGCACCGCCGTCTTCGGTGTGTTCCATCTTCGATTCGAAGCGATCGGTGCCAACATTGAAGCGGGTAAACCGCAGCTGGCTGAGGCCCTGCGTGGTCTTGAACTCCGGCGTCATGCCTTGTCCGCCGCCTCCGATCGGTCCAGTCATGGCCCGGAGCCGTCCATCGCCGCCGACCGAGACCATCTCGATGTGGCCGCGCGCCTCATCGACATAGGAGAGAAGTGCGGCACTCGGTTTCATCTCGGGGATATCGCTGCGACCGCTGACCACGCGATCGGGCACAACCCAGGCAAACGCGTAACTTACCTGGACCGATTTGGCGACCGAGCCATCCTCATTGAGAAATTCGCTGCTGACCAACCAATCCCTGATCCCCGATCCCCGATCACAGTGGGTCTATCGAATGCTGCAGGGCATCGTCGCTGCGGTCATCCGCCGGCGGCTGCCGGCGAACAGCAGGAGCAGGCAGCCGATTGATCGAAACACTGCAGACTCCTACCCGCATTGCGCGGGCTTGGCGTTCCAGCGATCCGAGCGTTGACGATAGAGCTTGCGGATCAGCTCCTGCCACTGCCGCATGGCACGGTCAGTCGCCTTGAGCTTTTTCGGGTCGCGTTCCTTGCTGACGCCCTTGTAGAGATAGCCATGGAAGTTGTAGCGCGCGCCCGGGATTTCAGCGTGCAGGGCGTTGTGCATCGCATTGATGTTCTTGTAGCCATCATCGACCAGCACGATGTCGCTGAACTGCTGGGGGTGATCGAGTTCGGCCAATCGTGAGAACAGCTTGAGCAGCATCTTGCCCTTGTCGCGCCCTGTGGTCATCAGGATTCCGTTCGAGTAGACCACCGGAACCTGTCCCTGCGAACTATTTTCCATCCAGCTGGTGCCATAGCTCTCGGCAAGAAAATTGGCGGGCAACTGGTAACCGGCGCGGCGCAGTTCGCGCTCGGTGCCACCGCGATAATAAGGATTGCGCGAGGTCAGCAGCAGCTTGGCGAATGACTGCGCATTGATGAAGTCGACGCCACCCTGTTCGACCGCACGCTGGGTGCCGGCTTCGTAGTGCAGGGCAATCAGATCGTATTCGCACTGCGGCTTGCCCGGCGTGCCATCAGCCAGCGCGGTCTCCCATTCGTACCAGCTGTCGCTGCCGAACAAGGTCGATGAGGTCAGCAGGGTGTCGTCGATGTCCAGCACCAGGAGCGTGCGGGTTGGATCGAGTCCGGTCAGATCGCGCTCGATGCTGCGGATTGTCGAGACGCAGCGCAGGGTCGAGCTGCCCTTGCCGGTATCCGCGGCAAACTGCAGCAGCACGTTGCCATCGCAGGCGCCGAGTTCAGTGTGCTCGCTGAGCGGTGTCGGTACTGGTCCTGCGGGCGCCGCTGGCGGTGTGGGTCGCGGTGCCATCGGCGCGCAGGCTGCGAGCAGCAGGATCGGTAGGGACAGCAGCAGGGAACGGATCATCGGGCGGCTCCGGAAGCAGGGCGAACGGCAAGTCACAGCGGGATGCCCAGTGGCGGGCCAATCTGGATCAGACTACGCGCCGGCCTGACGAGGGTCAACGCTGCTCGCCTGCCGGAGTCCGCGGTCTCGCAGCTTGGCCTCAGCAGCCGCACCGATCCGGTGCTCGCACAGTTTCAATGCAAGGTGGGTTTCTGATCGCGATCGTCGTCTTCGGTGTCCGCGTCATCGGCTGTTGCGCGCCGACGAGCTCCGGGGAACGGCAGAACGCGGCCGCGTTCCTCTTCGGGTCGATGCCAAAGTGCCGGGACGTCATCCGGACGCGGCATCTGCAATTCGGCATCGAACGCCTCCTGCCTGCGCATGGCCTCGATCTCGTCCTCGATTTCCCAGCTGTATTTGCGCCGGCGCGGCGCTGGATCGCGGTGGCGAAACAGGAACGCACAGAGCAGGCCGGCGATCGCGCCGGCGAGGTGGTACTCGTAGGAGATGCCTTCCTCGCGCGGTGCAATGCTGAGCAGCATGCCGCCGAAAAACATGAAAGTCAGCATCGCTGCCGCGATCGAGGTGCGGTCGCGGCGGATCAGACCGGAGAAAAACACGAAGTACATCAGCCCGTGGCTGAGACCACTGGCGCCGATATGGAAGGAGGGCCGGCCGATCCACCAGGTGCCCAGCCCGGACAGCAGCCAGATCAGGGCCAGGGTCAGCGGCGCCGAGGACGGGTAACGGTAGAGCAGGAGCACGCCCATGATGATCAGGCCAAAGGAATTGGCCAGCAGATGGTCGGCACCGCTGTGCAGCAGGGGCGCGGTCAGTATGCCGGTCAGGTATTCGAGCTTGCCCGGATACAGTGCAAACGGTCGCGTATCGATGTGAAAGTTGGACACCGCGCCCAGAATCAGCCACAGCGAGAGCACGAAAACCAGGACCAGCCAGACCGAACGCCAGAACCGCGCCTGCAGCAGGCGGGCCTCGGCGGCGGTCGGTGGCGGTGGTGGGGTCAGATCCAACATGAACGGGACATGTGGTCGAATCAGGGGCATGCAAGTGTGCAGGCCGCATCGATCCATTACCATGGCGGCCTTTGGTGTCTGGGAATTCGGGGAGATAACCCCCGCCCGGACCCGGTGTCTGGCAATTCAGGAGTGGTCTATGCCCTTGGTTCTGCGTTCCCTGGTGGTTGCGCTCAGTGTCGCCATCGCTGCCTGTAGTGGCAGCAGCAACAGCAACAGCGAGCCGCCGCTCACCCAGAATCCGCCCACGGCGGTCACGTTGAACCTGCTCGGCCGCTATAGCACAGGCCAGTTTGGCGTCGATGCGGCGGGTGCCCTGGCCTATTACGGCGGCAACAAGACCGCCTATGTGGTCAATGCGCACGATGGCATGATCGATGTGCTCAGCCTGACCACACCGGCGAGCCCAACCCGTTTGGCGCGGATCGATGCGGTGACGATGGCGGCAACCGCCCTCAATCGCCCCATGGGCACCGTCTCGGCCGTTGCCGCCTACGATGACCCGGATGCCACCATGGACCGCGACCGCATCGCGGTTGCCGTCACTGGCGCAGGCCTTGCCGATGCCGGTGCCGTGGTCATCCTGAAAGCCGCAGACCGCTCCCTGGTCACCGTCCTTGCTACCGGCGTTGGTCCCAAGTCGTTGGCGTTCAGCCAGGAAGGCCGCTTTGTTGTCAGCGCCAATGAAGGCGCGCCCTCGGCGGACTACACCGTGGATCCGGAAGGTTCGATCGGTGTGATTGATCTGACGCCAGCCATCGTGCCGCCAGCGACGACCGCGCCGCCGTCGATCGCCCTGCTCGATTTCCGAGCATTCAATCTGAGCGGCGTGACACCGATCCCGACGACGTCGCGCGAGGCTGAGATCCTGGCCGATGTGCGCTTCACCAATCGGCCGGGCGCCACCCGCGCCATGGACTTCGAGCCCGAGGTCGCCACCACGGCGGTCAATGCGCGCGCCTATATCAGCCTGCAGGAAAACAATGCAATGGCGACCGTGGCGCTGAGCCCGGCACGCATCGAGACCATCATCGCGATCGGCGCCAAGGACTTCAATACGGCGACCAGCCGAATTGACGCCAGCGACATGGATGGCGGCGGCATGCTCAATGCGCGCAGGGTGTTTGGCTTTCGCCAGGCCGGTGGCATGGTCGCCTACCGCAATGCCGATGAGGTGCTGTTGTTGACCGCCAATACCGGCGCACCGCGCATGTCTCCGGGTTTTGACGAGACCACCCGCGCCGCGACGCTCGTGCTCGATCCGACCAACTATCCGCCGGCTGATGGCCTGCAGCAGGACAGCAAACTCGGGCGCCTGGTCGTCTCGGCAACCGAGGGCAACGCGCCGGCCCTGACCGGCCCGCCGGCAGTGCCGCAGGACCCGGATATCGAAAACATCGCCGCTTTTGGTGCGCGCTCGTTCTCGATCATCCGCGCCACCGGCCTTGCGGTCTACGACAGCGGTGACGACTTCGAGCGGGTTACGCTGGAACGCCTGGGCAGCAACTTCAACTCCAGTGCCGACGCCAATGGCACCGGCGACAGTCGCTCCGATGATCAGGGACCGGCTCCGCGGGCGCTCGCGATGGGCCAGATCGAAGGCGCCACGTTCGCATTCATCGGCCTTTCCGAGGTCGGCGGCATCATGTCCTATGCGTTCGACAGCCGGCTGCGCAGTGGTCGCTTCCTCGACTACCGGACCGAGCGCAACTTCGGCGTGCCAACCAATATGGGCGTCGATGCCAATGCTGATGGCGCGCTGGACAGCAATCCGGCCGCTGGAGATCTTGGACCCGCCGCGATGCTGTTCGTGCCGGTCAGTGCATCACCGACCACCGACTCCCTGCTGATCGTCAGCAACAAGGTCAGCGGCACCACGACCATTTACGCCGTACGGCCGGTCACCACGCCCTGATGGGTGATGGGTCCACGGCCAATACCGGGCCGCTGGAAGGCCCGGTAGCTGCGCGATCGCTGGATGGCCAGTGGTCTGCGGCCGTTGAAGCGCAGGCAGGATCGCGAAGGTTTGGCTGGCATGAGCGCCGCTGCGGCGCGACGCCTGTCGCCAGAGCTGCCGGCAGCGTGCGCAGCAGGCTCAGCGCAACTCGACGGGGCAAGCTGCTGGTGATTCGTCTGCTACCGGCCGCTAGGGCGTGTCGTCGGGTCTGATATCCGAAGCGGGCACGCCCAATTCATCGGGCAGTTCGTAGTCGGGCGCTTCCTGGCTGCAATCGCGGATCTGGCAGCCGCGGCGCTGGAAATAGACGTCGCGCAGCAACAGGTACTCGTCGGCCGCATTCTCGGCGAAGGCCTCGTTGGGCAGTGCCGCTGCGCGCGAGGTGATGCCATAGAGGACGCCGAAGGCCGGTCCGAGCTTGCGCGCTCCCACGGTATTGATCGGGCTGACCTGTGAGTTGACCACCCGCGCCACGCTATCGCGGACGCTGGACGGGCCGAACACCGGGAGCACCACGTAGCGCGAGCGTTGCCAGCCCCAGAGTGCAAAGGTCTGGCCGAAATCACCGCGATACTCGGGCACTTTGCCGGCACTGGCGACATCAAAAATACCGGCCAGGCCGATCGTGGAATTCAGCAGGAAGCGAAATCCCGATTCGGTGGCCTTCTGGCCATGGCCTTGGGCGAGCAGGTTCAGTGCAACGATCGGTTCCTGCAGATTGTCGAAGACATTGGTGACGCCCTGACGAACGCGGCGTGGCACCGCCTTGACGTAGGTCCGCGCCACCGGCTTCATGACCTTGCGATCGAGTGTACGGTTGAAGTTGTGAATCCTGCGGTTGGTCGGTTCCCAGGGATCGAGCGCGGCGCGTTCCTCGGGGCTGGTTCGGCCATCGCCGATGGGAGTGCCATCAGCGCGCAGCACGCGTCCGCTGCAGGCGGACAGCAGCAGCACGAGCAGACAGCCGCTCAGCCGCAGCAGGTCGCGGCTGCGCGTACTGCCACGCCGATCAGCCGCCGACATTGACCGTTCCACTGCGCAGGCCGGCGATCACCTGATCCAGCGTCTGATTGCGCAGTTGTTCCTCGAACTGGTTGCGATAGGTCTGCACGTACGACACGCCCTCGACCAGTACATCGAAAATTTTCCAGTGGCCGTCCACTTCGCGCACCATGTAGTCGACCGGCACCGGCGCGCCATCGGCGCGGGCAAGCTCGGTGGCGACCCGCATCAGCTTGCCGTCGCGCAATGGCGTCTCCGACAGTACCTTGACGTCGACATTGGGATCGAAGTCGAGCATGGCCTTGCCATAACGGCGCATCAGATTGGACAGCAGGGCGTGGGCGAATGAGTCGATCGTCTCGGCATCGACGCCGCGGCTGTGTCGGCCAAGGACCAGTCGTGCCGAGTACTGATGGTCGAATGACGTTTCGAGCTGTTCGAGCATGAAGGCTTCGAGCTTGCCGGCGTCGGCACGGAATTCGGCACGGCGCTTGACCAGGGTTGTCAGCACCGTCTCGGCGCTTTGCTCCACCATGTCACGCGGACGTTCGGAAGCGGCCTGGGCATTGCCGAGACCGAGCAGGGCGATCAGGCCAAGAGTGAGCAGGCGCATCAGGGTGTCTCCGTAGCAGGGGCGTCGGTGGCGGGTGCGGGCTCGCTGCCCTTGCCATTGCCAAACATGTATTTGCCGATCAGGTTTTCAAGCACGATGGCCGACTGGGTGAACACGATTTCGTCGCCATCGCCGAGCGCGTCGAGTTCGCCGCCAGGGCTGATCGAAATATAACGTTCACCGAGCAGGCCGGCCGTATTGATCGCGGCCGCGCTATCGGTTGGCAGGGCGCCGGCCGCGCTGTTGAGGCGCAGGCTGACGATGGCGTCGTAGCGTTCGGGGTCGAGCCGGATGCTGGCGACCTCGCCGATTTTCACACCGGCGATCTTTACCGGAGCGCGCAGACGCAGTTCGCCGAGATTGGAAAATCTGGCGGTCACCGAGTACGAGGCGCCGCCCAGTCTGCTGCGTACATCGGTGGACGAGAAGGCGAGCGCGAGCGCACAGCCAAACCCGAGCAGGATGAAAGCGCCGACACCGATTTCAAATTTCATGACAGGCTCATCTCAGTAAAAAAGTGCGCTCAACAGAAAATCCAGGAACAGGACCATCAACGAACCCTGGACGACAGCGCCGGTGGTGGCGCGCGACGTGCCTTCGATGGTCGGTTCTGCATGGTAACCGGCATGGGTCGCGATCAGACTGAGCACCGCGCCGAACACCGCCGACTTGACGAAGGCCTGACCATAATCATCTATCAGGCTGACGCTACCCTGAAGCGCTGCCCAGTAGTGGCCGGGATCGAGCCCGAGCACCCAGACCGCTTGCACCGATCCGCCGAAGATGGCGAAGGCGCAGAACACCGCGGTCAGTATCGGCATCGCGATCAATCCAGCAAGGAATCGCGGTACGACTGCCTTGCGCACGGGATCGATTGCCATCATCTCGAGCGCGGTGATCTGGTCGGTGGTGCGCATCAGGCCCAGTTCGGCAGCCATCGATGAACAGGCGCGGCCACAGAACAGGAGCGCGGCGAGCACCGGCCCGAGTTCACGAAAGAGGCTCAGTCCGAGCAGGGTGCCGAGCGCATTGCTGGCGCCAAAGGTGGTGAGTGTGCGATACCCCTGCAGGGACATCACCAGGCCGACGAAGGCGCCACCCACCGCAACAATTGGCACCGAGCGTGCGCCGACGGAATAGATCTGGCGCAGAAGATCGCTGCCCGAGCCCCGCTGCGGCGACAGGCTGGACAGAATGCGCAGGCCAAACAGGCCGAGTGCGCCGAGCCTGACGAGGAGCTCACGCATGGCTGTGCGCTCCCTTGTGGCGGTACTCGAATGAGATCGGGCCATCGGGCGCGCCCTCGAGAAACTGGCGCAACAGGGGATCGCTGCTGGCGCGCAGTTCGTCCGCTGTACCACTGAAAACCAGTCCGCCATTGGCGATCACCAGCACGCGATCGGCGATCGCCAGGCACTCAGCGACGTCATGGGAAACCACGATGCTGGTCAGGCCGAGGCGACGACAGAGATCGTTGATGAGCTTGACGATCACACCCTTGGTGATCGGATCGAGCCCGGTGAATGGCTCATCGTAGAGCAACAGCGGCGGATCGAGCGCCAGCGCACGGGCCAGCGCGACACGACGCGCCATGCCGCCGGAAAGCTGTTGTGGGCTGAGCTCGGCGGCCTCGCCCAAGCCGACTGCGGCGAGCTTCTTCGCGACCAGGGCCTTGATACCTGCGGCATCCAGCTCGGTGTGCATTTCCAGCGGCAGGGCGACGTTCTCGGCCACGTTCAGATCGCTGAGCAGGCCACTGCCCTGGAGGAGAAACCCGATGCGCCGACGCAGGGCAAACAACTGCGCACGTGGCAGGGGCAGGGTCTGGCCGAGTACCTGGATGGTGCCCGCGGCGCATTCGAGCACGCCGGTGGCGGCCGCGAGCAGGCTGGATTTTCCGGCGCCGCTGGGTCCAAGTACGGCGACCAGTTCACCGGTCTGCACCACGAAACTCAGATCGGCCAGCACGGTGCGCTCGCCGCGCTTGATGCTGACGGCAGCAAAGCGCAATGCCTCAGTGCTGGAAACGGATTCGGTCATGATCGGGCTGGTTCGGCGAAGGGCGCATTATGCCCGGCTGCGCCGTCTGCGCGCTGCAGGGCGCAGTATCGGCCAGCTGCGGTACAGGTCGGACCCGCCGGAAAAAGAAACCCGCATCCGGGGGATGCGGGTCAAATCAGTCTGAGGAAGGACTGAAAGCAGCGCCGATCAGATCGACCCGTGCAGTTCAGCCGCTTGCCGTCGCAGATGTTGAGAACGGTCTGGCCGGATGGCTTTGTGAGGCTCAGGGCCGGCAGCTGGCGCGCAACGAGGTCGCGCGGGCGATATCGTTCCAATCAAAGGCCGCGACCGCCCTATCGTCATGCACGGCATAGAACACGCCATTTGGAAACCGTGTCGTCGGTCTGGCGTGCAACCAGATGCCGTCCGTGTTGCCGACCACTTCACCGCTGAAGGCGGCGAGGTACTGCAGGCTCTGCCGATCGAAAACATGGAACAGGCTGCGGTCCTTGAACTGGTCGGTGGTGATCCAGTAACCGCTGCCATCCGGGCAGGCCCACAGGCTGATGCCTTCGGCCTGGGCCTTGAAGCGATCGGCTCCAATCGTGCGTCCACGGTATTTGCCGGCGAGGTCGTATTCGCGCACCGCTGTGCCGCTGCGGGTATCTTCCTCGGAGATCAGCAGGCGGTCGTGTGCCGGGTCGCCCCACAGCGATTCGGGAATCCGGATGGCGCCCGCTGCACTGGTATCGCCAAAGGTGTCGATCAGCCGCGCTGACAACTTGCCCGACGCGACGCCTACCGAGTAACGCTTGAAACGCGTGTCGAGTTCGGCCAGCGGTGGCGCGATGTCATCGCCATTGGGGTACTCGCCGGCCATGTAGGCATCGCTGACCAGCACTTCCATGCTGCCCGCCGTCGGCTCGTGTACCCAGAGTCCGTACGGCTGCAGCAGTTCGTCCTGACCGAAGCTGCCCAGCGTGGCGAGGCCCGGCAGGGACAACACCTGGACGCGATGGTTGTCGCGCTCGACGACGAACAGCAGATCATTGAACACGGAGATGCCATTGGGTCGCAGGAATTGACCCGGGCCGGCGCCCGCCGTTCCGATCTGACCCAGATCCGCACCGGTCTCGCCGTCATACATCAGCACGCGGCCTTTGGCCTTCGAAGTGGCGAACAACCAAAGTTTTCCGTCGGCAGCTGCCCAGGCCGCAGGCGAATCGACATTGTCGTCGGGCGTGTGGGCTGTGACGAAGGCTTCCTTGACCACGGCGTGGGCGATGCCGGAATCCACCAGCAGGGGATCCGGCCGGGCCTCATCGGGTTCGCGATCGGGCCGATTGCCGGCACAGGCTGCGAGCAGAATCAGGATCGGGAAAACAGAAATCGGCACACGCATGCAGGTTCTCCAGGCGAGGCGGGAAGGAACGGGAGAGTCGCCGGTTTATACACGATCCTGCGCGTGTGCCAACGACACCTGTGTCTTGGCTCCGGGTGGGGCGCAGTCCGATCAGCCGCGTGCAGCCGCGTTGCCGCTGACAATTACACGGCTGGTGCCGTCGGCGCAGCGGATCGTGGCCCGCCGCGCCGCGCCGTAGGCAAACAGATGATGACTGTCATGGGACCGGCGTGCGCGCCGATGCTAATCTGGCATCGTTCAGGCAGGGTAGGGTTGGCCGATGTATTCCGTACCGGTGAAATGCGAAACCCATGGTGGCTTCGGCGAACTGCAGGGCATGCTGCTGTTCGACGGGCGCAGACTGCTGTTTCAATATCAGACTGCGGACAGCATGTTCGGCGTATTGCGTTCGGATCCCAAGCAGATCGACATCGCGCTCGAGACCATGGTGGATGCGCGCTACTCGGGCGGATTCTGCTGGCTGGCGCCGAATGTCCAGCTGCGCCTTTCCGATTTCAGTTCCATGGCCCAGGTGCCGGCCATGGACGGTGGCAGGCTCAAGCTCCGGGTGCGCTGGTCGGATCGCCGTGACGCGCGTCGTCTGGTTGAGAGTCTGGCCGCGGTCTGTAGCGAGCGCCGGTTCGCTAGTCTCAATGCCGAACTCGATCGGATGACCTCGAGCCACCCACTCGGCGAGGCCCGGATCAGCGGACGAATCAAGGTGCCGCCACCACCGCCCGGCGTCGAGCGCGAATCCTGAGTTGATCAGAGCAATCTGTGGCTCGCGGCGTCCATTGCGCGCGCCGCACCTTGGCCCAGGCTATGTCTCCGACCACGCACCGGGACGAACCTGTGCTGCCGCGACGCCCCGTGTTGATCGCCTGCCTGCGCATCAGAATGCGCCGGCTGCTGTTCGCAGCGAAGGGTCGGTGTGAGTAGTGTCGATCACTCGGCGATTCCTCCGGGAATGTGACTTTTCGTCAAACGATGTGTGCGCTAGTCTTCAGTGCCTGATCGTCTCCGCCGCACCCCGCGCGGACCCGAGAAGCACTGCCGACGGAGCCTGCAGCCTTGAGCAAGATGGCGATTTGGATGTTGGCGGGCCTGTGCGCGGCCGCACCTCCGATTTATGCGGAAGCCAATTCAGACCTGGATCGGCGGGCCGAGGGCTCGGGCAATTCCGAGTCGGGCGCAAGTGGCGGCCGCTCCGGCGCCCCGGCTCAGTCACTGGATTTCGATGCCGCCGCAGCACTCAAGGAAGCGGCCCGGCTCAACGAATTTGCCGCCGCTGAACTGGCGCAGGGGCGATTGAACGAGGCAGAAGCGAATTTTCGCAAACTGGTCGCGCTGGAGGCCCAGATCTGGGGCGCTGAGGCCGCGATCCGAATACCCAACCTTGAATTGCTGGCCGGGTTGCAGCTTGATCTGGGCCGGTTCGACGACAGCACAGCAACCTATCAGGAGACACTAAGGGTCTGCGAGACCAGCAATGAGGGCGAATTCCGCGCGCTCGAGCCGCTGCGCTGGCTCGCGGCGCTCAGTCTGTCACGACGCGATCTGGTCAACGCCGAGCGCTACTGGAGTCGTTCGGTCGACTTGCATGCCCAGGCCCTCGGTGCCGACCATCCACTCACCATCGAGGCGCGCACCGAGCTGCAGGCGATGCGGGCCCGACGCGCAGGCAAAGTGGCGGATGCGGTAGTGGGCAGCTCTTCGTCGTTCAACGAAGTCCAAGCCGAGTCAGCGCTCGATCGCCTCAGCGGTCCGGCGAGGCGGGCTGCGCGCAGCAGCCTGGTAGATACGGTCGGCGAGGTGATGCGGCGGCGCCTCGCCGGATTTGGACAAATCAGCAAGAACATCACCTCCGAACACCAGGCGGTATGGGAAGACCAGGGATTTGCCCAGCTTGCCCTCGGCCGCCCCGCACGTGCTCTGGGTAGCTATCAATCAGCGCTGCGCATCGCGACGGCACGTGTCGGACTGCGCGATCCGGGCCTGCGTCCGCTGCTTGAACTCAATGTGCTGAGCGCACGTCACGCCGGATCGGAGAGCGTGGCGCGCGCAATGCAGCAACACATTGACCAGCTCGATTCGCGATGAAGCCTTGCCGGTCACGGTTTGTCGGATGACAGTAGGCGCGTGCGTCGCTCAACCGCCACTGACTGACTGCCACGCCACAACGCAGGTGTAGAGCGCCATTGCCAGCAAGAGCAATCCCACGCCGCGTGCGAGTAGTGCCTCCGCTGCCGGCCGCGCCGTCAGCCACTGGCGCGCACGATCACCGGCCAGCGCTACGCCGCCGTAAATCACCAGTTGCGTCGATGCGATGATCAGCCAGAGCGTGCTGGCCTGCGCCCAGACCTGTCCCTGCTCCGGCCGGATGAATTGCGGAAAGATTGCCAGCATGAACAGATAGGCCTTGGGGTTGAGCAGGCTGGTCAGCACGCCCTGAGCAAAGCGCGCGCCGAGTGTGCGCGGTGATCCGGCGGAGCCGCTGCTCAGCATCGCGCGACTGCGCAGCAGCCCGACGCCGATCCAGCCGATATAGCCGGCGCCAGCGAGCAGCATCAGATTGAACAGGGCTGGCCACAGCTGCAGGATCGCCATGATGCCGAGTGCACCCATCAGCACGTGGCAGACACCACCAGCAATGATGCCAAAGGTCGCCGCCATGCCGGATCGGCGACCGCCAACCAGAGCGCTGGCCAGCACCAGGGCCATATCGAGTCCCGGCAGCAATACAACGCCAAACACCATGATGAAGAACAGCCAGAGTTGCATGCTGGTTTCCATCTCATTGCGCCTCGGTGCGCGCCGAGCGCAACGGTGACGCAGAATCCAGGATTGTGTGCATGGTCGACTCCGGGCTGAACAGCGGTTGCTGAACCCGATCAGGTTAAGATTCAATCAGGGCAATACCCGCCCTGATTGATGACGGCTTCAGCGATGTCGCGACCGACTACCCGGGTACTGGCGGTACTGGAACTGCTGCAGGCGCGCGGTCGTCTCAGTGGCCGCGTGCTTGCCGAGCAGATCGGTGTCGATGGACGAACGCTGCGGCGCTACATCGTCGTGCTTGAAGAGCTCGGAATTCCGATCACCAGCGAACGCGGTCGCCACGGCGGCTATGGCCTGGTCGCCGGCTACAAGTTGCCACCGATGATGTTCAACGATGACGAAGCCGTTGCCCTGGCGCTCGGCCTGGTGGCGGCCGCTGGGCTCGGTTTGAGCGAGACCGTGCCGGCCGCCGCCAGCGCGCGCGCCAAGCTGGAGCGGGTGATGCCGCTGGCGCTGCAGCGCAGGCTGCGCGCGACCAGCGAGGCGATCGCACTGGAACTGCCACGCACTGAATCCAGCGGCGATATTGCCGCGCTGGCGGTGCTGAGCAGCGCCGCCCAGTCACGCCAGCGGGTGCAGCTTGACTACGCCACGGCCGCAGGCCAATCCAGTACGCGCGGCTTCGATGCCTATGGTCTGGCCTGGCGCAGTGGCCGCTGGTATGTCGTCGGCCACTGCCATCTGCGCAGGGGTTTGCGCTCGTTTCGGCTCGATCGCATCCGTTCGTTGCGCCCGTTGGCGGAAAGCTTTGCGCGTCCGGATAAATTCGACGCGCTCGCCCATCTCGCCCGCGCCGTCGCCACCCTGCCGCGCGCGCATGCGATCACGGTCCGGCTCGACTGCGTACTGACCGAGGCGCGGCGTGAATTGCATCCCGGACTGGGCTTACTCGAAGTAGCCGAGGGCGGCACGCTTCTGCACGCACAGGCCGACGATCTCGACTGGTTCGCGCGCGAACTGGCACGTCTGCCGTTTGCGTTCTCGGTACTGCAACCGACCGAATTGCGCGATGCCTTGCGGGTATGTGCCGCGCGTCTGCTCAGCCGCGCCAACGACTGATCAAGTCGAAGTCAGCGATCCAGGCCCCTGTCTTGAATTCACCGCCCACGTGGATTGGCATGACCGCGCACGAAGGCTGCCGCCATCCGCAGGGTCAACTCGCCGTCGCGCTCGGCCCGCAAGGCCTGTCGCAGCTTCGCCGGTGTGAGTCCGACAATCCGGCGCAATTCGCGCGTGGCGTGTGCCTGATCGGAAAAGCCCTTGCCCTGGGCAACTGCCGAAATCGCGTCGTCGGCCGAGTCGAGTTGCCGTACGGTCGCGTTGAGGCGGCGAACGCGGGCGTATTCCTTGGGTGTGATGCCAACGTCACGCAGAAAGTGCGCCTGCAAGCTGCGAACGCTCATGCGCAGGTGGCGCGCCAGCGCGTCGATGGCGAGCCCACCGTCGGCCGCATCGATTTCAGCGCACGCCGACTGCACGCGCGCATCCAGCAATGTCGTGCCGATCATGGCGTGCAGGATCCGCCAGAGCGGCTCAGGCTCATCGCTGCGGACAAAGTGATGCGCCGCGCTACGCAGTTGCGTGGCGAAATCGGCGTTCAGCGCCGAGAGTGTCACGACATCGTCAGCCAGATCGGCGAGTTGCTTCCCACCGACCAGATGACCCGCCGCTGGCTGCAGCCTTAGTCCGATGCAATCGACCGGCCCGGCTGCGGCCAGTCGGATCGCACTGCGGAGTTGTCCGGCGAACAGACAGTCGCCCTGGGTTTGCCAGCCCTCCAACAGCGTGTAGCGCCGCATCGGCGTGGCGACGTGAACGATCAATTCGCAGCGTCCATCCGGATAGACCGTCTGCGCGGTCCGATCGGGATCGCGATCGCGCAGTCGCCAGGCGCACTGCAGATAGGGCTGCAGCGAGGTGGGCACGGCGAACTCGATGTACTCCATCCCGATCATCCTTGCGCATTTGTTCTATCCGAGCGATCCCGACCACGGCAGACTCCATTGCACCCGCCCAGCCCGCACCGGAGTCTCGCATGCGCACCATCCGCACACGATCACTGTTCAATTGGTTCATCCTCGCCGCCGCCGCTCAGCCGATCGCCGCTGCCGAGCTTCCGGACTGGATGGCCGGACACTGGTGCGGCACCGGTCAATCGGCCGCCGAGGAGCATTGGTTGCCCGCCGCTGGCGGTTTGATGCTGGGTATGAGTCGAACCGTGCGTGATGCGCGCAGCGCGGAGTTCGAGTTTCTGCGCATCGAATTGATCGACGAGGTACCGACCTATATCGCCATGCCGCAGGGCAAGGGCGGTACGGCGTTCGCCCGAACCGCGGGCGGCCCTACCTGGATCCGCTTCGAGAATTCCGCACACGATTTTCCGCAGCGGATCGAGTATCGACGCAATGGCAAAGGCCTGCGCGCCGAGATCGCCGGCCCAGGCGAGGGCGGCAAGGAGTTGCGCATCGCGTTCGAGTTCAGCCGTTGTCCTGATTGAGCCTGCGGACACGCCCGACCGTTCTGGCGGGTGTATAAGTAATCGCTGGCTCCGCAGTGCGTGGTGCCCATCCCGCGCTCGAGGGCGCCAGGCGATGTTCGAGAATCCGTTTTCGGCGGCGCAGGTCGCAGGCTACTTTGCCTTCGTGCTCGGTGTTGTCTGCTTTCTGCAAAGTGATGATCGTCGCTTCAAGCAGACCATGCTGGCGCAGGCGCTTTCCTACGCGATCCACTTCGCCATGCTGGGCGCGCTCACCTCGATGGCGAGCGCCTTGATCGCGCTGCTGCGCACTGGCCTGTCGATGTACTACAGCTCGCTGCGTCTGGCCCTGGTCATCGTCGCGATCAATCTTGCCGTCGGCCCCTGGCTGGTCCAGGTCTGGACCGATTGGCTGCCATTGCTCGGCACCTGTGTCGGCACGCTGGCGCTGTTCCTGTTTAAGGGTATCGCGATGCGGGTAGTCCTGCTCTTGGCTGCCACGCTCTGGCTGATCAATACCATCCTGATTGGCTCGATCGGTGGCACGGCTTTGGAAATACTCATCATCAGCGCCAACCTGATCACGATCTGGCGGTTATGGCGTGTCCGCGATTCCAAGCCCGCTGCAGCGGCGCCGGTCGCTGGCGCGGATGCACGGCCCGCGGCTGGGGACTGAGGCGATCGTCGATTCGCCACGGGGGCCGGGTCAATACGCGCCTCGCTGGTAAAACATTGGGCTACCTACTCGACTCGAGTTCGCTACGCTGGGTGTCTCTCCCAGCGAGCCGGATGGTTGCCCATGGAACCCAAAGCATGCCCACATGTGCTGATACTCGGCGGTGGTTTTGCCGGTCTCTGGGCGACCCGTGGACTGGCAGACGCGCCGGTGCGCATCACCCTGGTCGACCGCACCAATCACCATCTGTTCCAGCCGCTGCTCTACCAGGTTGCGACGGCCGGGTTATCGGCGCCGGATATCGCCGCGCCGCTTCGCCACATCCTGCGTCATCAGCGCAATGTCAGTGTGCGCATGGACGAGGTGCAAACAATTGATCCGGTCAGCCGCCGAGTACACTGCGTGGATGGTGTGCTTGACTACGATTATCTGCTGGTCGCGCTCGGCGCTACCCATTCGTATTTTGGCCACGACGATTGGTCGCAGCACGCCCCCGGCCTGAAGACGCTCGACGATGCACTGCGCGTACGTCGGCGCATTCTGTCGGCGTTCGAGGCTGCCGAGCGCGAGACCGATCCTACCCGGCGTGCGGCCCTGCTCAATTTCGTGGTGATCGGTGCGGGTCCGACCGGTGTGGAACTCGCCGGCACCCTGGCCGAGATCGCCCGCCACACCTTGCCGCGCGAATTTCGCCGTGCCGATCCTGGTACAGCAGGTATCCATCTTGTTGAAGCGGGCGCCAAGGTGCTCGCCGCGATGCCCGATACGCTGTCTGCCAGTGCGCGGCGACAGCTGGAAGCGCTCGGTGTCAGCGTGCATCTGGGCACTGCGGTGACCGCGATCGACGCCAGCGGCGTCCATCTCGGTGATCGCCACATACCCAGTCATACCGTGCTCTGGGCCGCGGGTGTCGCGGCGATGCCGATCGGTCGCAGCCTCGGCGTTCCGCTTGATCGCGCCGGCAGAGTGATTGTGGCACCAGATCTCTCGGTTCCAGGCCACGCCGAAATCTTTGTTGCCGGCGATCTTGCCAGTATCGCCGATGCCGCTGGTCGACCGGTGCCCGGCGTCGCACCCGCCGCCAAGCAGATGGGCGCACATGTGGCCCGCGCCATCCGAGCGCGATTGTCAGCGCGTGCGCCGGATCCCTTTCGCTATCGTGACTTCGGCAATCTGGCGACCATCGGCAGAATGGCGGCCGTGGTTGATTTCGGCCGGCTGCGCTTTTCCGGATTGCTCGCCTGGTGGTTCTGGCTGATTGCACATATCTTTTTTCTGATCGGATTTCGCAACCGGATCAGTGTGCTGCTCAACTGGGCCTGGTCGTATTGGACCTATCAACGCGGCGCACGCATCATCACTGGCAGCGAGCCACCGCCGCCACGCTGACCGGCCCACGTGCCCAAACCGCTTTAACGATGTGCTAACTGCATTCCGACCCGGCTCCGACAGCCGCGGTCGTACAAGGTACTTCCCAACGGTCACCAGCATTCCGCCGCGCATTCCGCGCGGCCTGGCCCGTTCGCTCGATGGAAGTACCCGTGTTGAATTCCTTGCTCGCCGGCTCCTGGCCGGCACCGGCTTGCGCGCGGCACGCGCGAACCGACTACTACTGCACGCATCTGCTCGTACCGGTCCTGCTTGCGCTGGCTGCTGGCTCGCTGTTGATGTATGCCGGTGGCGATCAGTGGCTGGCGGATCGGATTTACCGGTGGGGTGGCGGGGCATGGAAGCTGCGCGAACATTTCTCCACCGCGCGGATCATTCATCCCGGTGGCAAATATCTGAGTCTGGAACTCTGGTTGGCCTTTGCCTGGGCCTGGTGGCGCGCCGGTCGCGATAAACAGTTGCACAATTGGCGCCGGCCGCTTGCTTTTCTACTGTTGTCGACCCTGCTGGCGACCAGCCTGATCGCCTTGCTCAAGTCGCAGATCCAGATGGATTGCGCCTGGGATGTGCTGGGCTATGGCGGCGCGCGGCCCTACCTTGCGCTGTTCGAGTCGCGGCCGTCCTGGCTTGCCGACGCCGGATGCTTCCCGGCAGGCCATGCCGGCTCGGGTTACTGCTGGCTTGCGCTGTATTTTTTCTTCGCTGCGACCATACCGAAATGGCGTTGGCGAGGTCTGGCGGTCGGGCTGAGCCTCGGTCTGATTTTCGGTCTTTCGCAGCAACTGCGCGGCGCCCACTTCGCCTCACATGATGTGGCCACACTGCTGGTTTGCTGGCTGGTCGCGCTGACGCTGAGTCGATTGATGCTGCGCCCAGCTGGGCGCGGCGCATGACCGCGCCGACCGATCGAGGCCGCTGGCCTCGGCTGCTGGCTTATCGGCCCGAGCTCAGCGTGGAGTGGACGGCCGTATTGAGCTGCCTGTTCCTTGCGCTGTTTTGCAATGCCTCATTCTGGCGTGCTGCGCTGACCGGCTATGCGCCGGGCGAGTTCGACACCTGGCGGTTCGTCCTCGGCACCTTCGTCGCCCTGGCCGGGCTGCATCTCGTGCTGCTTTTACTGGTGCTCAATCGCTGGACGATCAAGCCGCTGCTTGCCTTCATCTTTATCGCGACCGCGATGGCGGCCTACTACCAGGATCGTTATGGCGTGTTTCTCGATGTCGACATGCTGCGCAACATCCTGCATACCGAGTACAAGGAAGCGCGCGAGCTGATCACACCGGGACTGTTCGTCCATTTGCTGTTCTACGCGGTCTTGCCGATCCTTGTCCTGCTGCGTCTGCGCATTGCCAGGCGCACCTGGTCGGCGGCAGCATGGCTACGCACGGCGGCCTTGTGCATCACGCTCGCCGTCACCGCGTTCGGCATGCTGCTCGCCTTCCGCGATCTGTCCACCCTGATGCGCAACCACAAGGAAGTGCGCTATCTGGTGACACCTGGCAATTATCTCTACGCGACCCTGCGCGCTGGTATCGCCGATGTGCAGCAGGGCCAGCGGGCGCTGCTGACGGTCGGTGCCGACGCCCGAACGTTGGCCCGGGCACCCGACGCGCACGCACGGATCGTCGTGGTGGTCGTCGGCGAAACCGTCCGCGCCGATCACTGGGGCTTGAACGGCTATGCGCGCGACACCACACCCGAGCTTCGAGACATCGGTGTCGTCAACTTTCCCGAGGTCGGCAGTTGTGGCACTGCCACCGAAGTATCACTGCCTTGCATGTTTTCCGCAGTTGGTCGACGCGACTACGACGAGGTGCGCATCCGCGGATCGGAGTCACTGTTGCATGTGGTTGAGCGCGCCGGAGTGAAAACCCTCTGGCGCGACAACCAGACCGGCTGCAAGGGCGTCTGCAGCGAGCTAGATTTCCAGCAGCTCAACGCGCTCGAAGTGCCTGGGCTGTGCAAGGACGGACTCTGTTACGACGAGATACTGCTCGATGGTCTGCAGGCCGAGCTCGATCGCCGTCCCGGTGACATGCTGCTGGTCCTGCATCCACTGGGCAATCACGGGCCGAGCTACTTCGCGCGCTATCCGGAAAGCTTTCGCCGCTACACGCCGACCTGCGACACCGCCGAGCTGCGCCTTTGCAGCAGCGAGCAGATCGTCAACAGTTACGACAATGCCGTGCTCTATGGCGATCATGTGATCGCCGAGACCATCCGTCTGCTGCAAAAGCAGACGCGCGACAGTGCCCTGATCTATGTCTCCGATCACGGTGAGTCCCTGGGCGAGCACAATCTGTATCTGCACGGGATTCCCTACGCCATCGCGCCGAGCACCCAGACGGCGGTGCCGATGGTCGCCTGGCTGAGTCCGGCGCTTGAGCATTCACTGGGGATCGAGCCCGCCTGCATGAACCAGACCGCGGCACGACCTGCCGGGCATGATCATCTTTTCCACAGTGTCCTCGGGCTGTTTGACGTGCGCAGCCGGGCCTACGAGCCCCAGTACGATCTGTTCCGCAATTGCCGCGCGGCATCCGGTTTGTTCGTCGCAACGAGCTCAGCCGTGCCAGACTGATCCGTCCCGCTCGCGGCATCGCGGTAATTGCGGCACAATTGCCGCCCCATCCACCGTGGAACCATCGCCCATCGGGCCCGGTCCCTGAGTTCGGGATGTTGCACCGATCCGTCCGCAATCCAGGTCCGCGCATCGCGGCATCGATCTTGCGTAACGCACTGACGGTGTTGAGCCGATTTTCCCGCCTTTTACGCAGTGGTATCTATCCAACTTCGGAAATTCTGATGAAAAAGTTCTCCAGCCTTGCCCTGTCTCCGCTCGCCCTGGCCCTGGCCACGGTGTTCAGCCCGGAAATTTCCGCGCGCGAGTTGGGGAATTTCGACATCAATACCGTCAGCGGCAAGCGGCTCAGCATTGCAGCGCCCGATCAAGCGGACGCGCGGCCACCACGCTCAGGGCGCGATGCGCTGGGTCGGGCGACCTTCACCTGGGTCCAGCAGGACCTTTCCGCAGCTGCCAAGTCGGTGGTCAAGGATCCCGAGTCCGCCGCGCGCGCGCATCTGGGTCTGCTCCTCGATGCTGCCAAGCACCGCGTGGATGCTGCGACCACGCTGAACCTGCACAAGGTCGATGACCAGCGCGGCGGTGCCAAATTGGTGCAGTTCAAGGCACGGCTGCAAGGCGTACCGATCTTCCGCGAAGACCTCGCCCTGCTGCTCGATCGCGATCAGCGTCTGGTCGCCATGCGTGGACCGCTGCCGGATACCTCGCCTGCGTCAATCAAATCTCTGCCTGCCTTCCAACTGAGCGCCGCCGAGGCGATCGCCTCAGCCCTGAAGTCCTATGATTTCGACGCACGCGTCGCCGCGCGCCTGCGCCCCGGCGCCGTGCATGGCGAGTACCAGCATTTCGAATTGCCCGCCAAACTGAGCAGTGCCAGTGCTGCTGTTGCGGCCGGCGAGCAACGTGCAAAGCGCGTGTACTACCGCACGTCTGCAGGGCTGCAGCCAGCTTGGTATGTGGAAACCTTGATCGCCGATTCGGCGAGCGCCTCTGGCGACCTATACGGTCATGTCATCTCGGCAGTTGATGGCAGCACGCTGTTTCGCAAGAACCATACCGCGCATGCAGATAGTTTCAGCTACCGCGTCTGGGCCGAGAACAGCAGCGATGGTCAGCCCTATCCCAGTCCGTTCGGGCGCAATGCCACGCCCGACCCTGATGGATTGCCGACCAACAACGCCGTCGCGACGATTCCGCAGGATCTGCGCAGTCTGGCCAATGCCCCGTTCAGCCGATCGGCCACCGATGGCTGGCTGGCGCCGGGCGCGCAGTCCACCAGTGGCAACAATGTGCGTGCGTACGCGGATCTGGTGGCCCCCAATGGCCTGGGTGAGGGCGATCTGTTGCCGGCTGCGACCAGTCCGGGAAGCTTCGACTACCTGCATGATTTCAACCAGGCCCCGGGCGCCAGCGCAACGCAGAGCCAGGCTGCAACGGTAAACCTGTTCTACGTAGTGAACTGGCTGCATGACTGGTTCTACGACCACGGCTTCACCGAGACTGATGGCAACGCCCAGCTCGACAATTATGGTCGCGGTGGGCTGGGTGGCGATTTGATTCGTGCCGAGGCGCAGGATTACGACGTGATGGACAATGCCAACATGGCGACGCCGAGTGACGGGTTCTCGCCGCGGATGCAGATGGGTCTGTGGGGCACAACCACGGTGCGTGACAGCAGTCTCGACGCAACGATCATCGCCCACGAGTGGGGGCACTACCTCAGCAATCGCCTTGTACTGGACGCCAACGGTCTGGACACCCAGCATGCCTCCGGAATGGGCGAAGGCTGGAGCGATGTCCTTGCGTTGCTGATCATGACCAAGGAAGAGGACCGCCTCAAGCCCGGGAATGCCAATTTCGCGGGGGCCTACGCCAGTGCCGGATATGCCGCGAACGATTCCTACTATGGCGTCCGTCGCTATCCCTACTCGACCGACATGTCCAAGAGTCCGCTGACCCTGGGTCACCTCACCGACAGCAGCTTCCTGCCGAGCAGTCCGCCGCCGCGGTTCTTCGGGTCGAACACGGCGATTCACGGCCAGGGCGAGGTCTGGGCGCTCGCCCTGTGGGAAGCCTATGTCGCGATGTTGAACGACTCACCGCGACTGAGCTTCAACGAGGCACAGAGCCGGATGAAGGATTATCTGGTCGCCGGCATGAAGATGACGCCGGGCTCGCCGACCATGGTCGAGGCACGCGACGCCATCCTTGCCAGCATCCTTGCCAGCGGCGAGACAGCGGACTTCGCCCTGTTCACAGCGGCATTTGCCAAGCGAGGCCTGGGCGCTGGTGCGCTGATTCCTGATCGCTACAGCTCCACCAATGCTGGGCTGATCGAAAGCACGCTGCAGGGCGCCGATATTGCGGTCGCAGCGGCAGCGGTCGGGATCCCCACCGGCTGTGATGCCGACACGGTGCTGGATGTTGGCGACACCGCAATGGTTTCGGTGACCGTCAGGAACACCGGCTTCACCACGCTGAATTCGGCAACGGCGACATTGAGCTCGAGCAATCCGGCTCTGGTATTTCCCAATGGACCGACCATCGACATTGGCAGCGTGCCGCTGTTCGGTAGCAAGACCGCCAGCATTCCGGTACGACTCGCCGCCAGTGTGCCCACAAATTCCGCCATCACGATCACTGCGACGCCGAACGCTGCCGGTATCAATTCGCCGCCAGGTGCCATCGGGTCGACCCGGATCTTTGTCAACTACGACCAGATCCCCCAGACAAGTTCGACCGAGACCTTTGATGGCAACCGCACGCCCTGGCGCGCCCGCCGCGATCCCGCCGGCTTCGGCTCCGAGTCATGGACCCAGCGCGAGGAGAATGGCAGCTTCTTCCTGCACGGCTCCGATCTGAACTCCAACTCGGTCAACTGGATCGAGTCGCCGCAGCTCGCGGTCGGCAGCGGGCCGCTGACCATCACGCTGAACCATCGCCATGCCTTCGAGACCGATGCCAACGAGTTCTACGACGGCGGCGTGATCCAGGTCAGCATCGATGGTGGCGCTACCTGGACCGATATTGACGCGGCCGCCGCCGGCTATTCGACCGGGGCGCTGTCCGCCTGCTGCGGCAACCCGCTCGCCGGCAAGCGCGGCTATCTGCACAACAGCGCGCTCTACCCCAACTTCAAGGACCAGGTCATCAACCTCGGCACCAGCTATGCCAACCAGGCCAACTTCAGGTTGCGCTTCGGTGTCGCCACCGACGCCGCTTCGAACGGGCTAGGCTGGGACATCAACACGGTGACGTTCAGCGGCCTGACCAATACACCATTTGATGCGGTGAGCGCACAGGCCGCGAACTGCAGCCTGAGCAATGGCAAGTCCCTGCAGGGCGCGCTCGGTGGCACCTACTATTCCGCCCAGCGTTCGGGCGAGGGCGTTCTGGTTGATTTTGGACAGGTCGGCACCACGCCGGTGGTGTTCTTCACCTGGTACACCTATGACGATGGCGAGCAGCAGTGGCTGGTTGGCAGCAAGGACTTTGCAACCACGGACAAGAGCGTAGCCATCGACCTGATCAGCACCCGCGGCGCCAGTTTCGGCAGCGGATTCCAGCCCAGTGATGTCGTGCGTTCCTCGTGGGGCAGTGCGGCGCTGTCGTTCACCGACTGCAATACGATGACCCTGAATTATCAGAAGGCCACAGGTGAACGCGGTACGCAGACGCTGAGCAGACTGTTCGGCGCAATGCCGGCCGGGCAATGCGGCCTGCTCCATGGCGGCTTGAGTGGCACGTATTACTCGCCCAGCCGCTCCGGCGAAGGCGTGCTGGTCGACTTTGGCCAGGTCAATGGCACGCCGATCGAGTTCTTCACCTGGTACACCTATGGCAGCGGTGGTCAGCAATGGCTGGTCGGCAGTCATGCCTTCAGCGCGGGCGATAGCATGCTCGCGCTTGATCTGGTGAACACCCGTGGTGCCAGCTTCGGTGATGCCTTCAATCCCGCCGATGTCATCCGCGCGCCCTGGGGCACCGTCACCCAGCGCTTCCCTGACTGCAATACCCTGGAGCTGAGCTACCAGAAATCCGGCGGCGAATCCGGCACCCAGACCCTGACCCGCGTGCTCGGACGCCTCGAAACGGGGCAGTGCCAGTAAGTAGCAACGAGCGCGATTACTTGTAAGGCATCTCCGTGGGATGCCGTCCCAACACCGCGGCTTGATCCTGTAGGGCATCTCTGTGAGATGCCGTCCCAACGCTGCCGCGGATTCAGGATGGCATCTCGTAGAGATGCCCTACAGAGGAGCGCTGTTGTAGGGCATCTCTGTGAGATGCCGTCCCAACACCGCCGCGGATTCAGGATGGCATCTCGCAGAGATGCCCTACAGAAGCGTGCCGTCGCAGAGATGCCCTACAGAACCACAGGCTCGGTCACCCACGCATTCTCCTGCCGAAGATGACAGCATTGCTCATATTGGCCCGCGAATTTTGGCGTCGGCATATTGACGCCGAAATAGCCTGACCTCCTCGCGAGGCGGGCATATACCTTGACGCGGATCAACTCGGGGCGTGTGCTCTCCGCGCTTAACGTGGTAGTAGATGTCGAACGCGACCGGACCTCGCTGCCGTAAGCCTGAGATGACGTGCCCAGGGCATTCTGCAGTTATCGGCGCGCAGATATGAGATCGTTGCCAATGTCTTCTAAACTCGGTCCCATGAAATCAGCGCGACTCGAATGGCGCGGCGACGGACCGGATGCTGCAGTCCTGTCGGTGAGCGGGCCATGCACGATGAGGTGTCTGCCTGGAATTCTTGTCCAGGTCGATTCGCTCAAGCGTTCGCCCGAACGGTTGGATTTGACCGAACTCGAGAGTCTGGATTCTGCAGGGGCGCTGGTTCTGCTTCGACTTCTGGCTCGTGACCGTCACTATCGCGAGACGATCGAGCGCATTCGCGGATCGCGCCCCGAGCATCTCGCTCTACTCACCTTGATTGCCGAAGCCGCTGGTGTTGCGCCGTCCACCCGGAACACCATCAGCAGTTGGCGGGTGTGGATTGCCGGCCTGGGCGAATCGATTGTCGGACTATGGCGCCAGATGCTGCAGCTGGCAGCATTCTTTGGTGAGATCAATGCCTGCGCCTTGTCGATCCTGATGGGTCGGCGCAAGTTGCGGATGACCGCGGTGGTGCACCATATGGAACGCACAGGTCTGGACGCCGTGCCGATCATCTGCCTGCTCTGCTTCCTGGTCGGCGCGGTGGTCGCATTTCTGTCGGCAACCGCATTGCGGGATTTCGGCGCGTCGATTCTGACCGTGGAAATCGTCAGCGTCAGCTTCCTCCGCGAATTTGGTGTACTGCTCTCTGCCATCCTGGTGGCCGGTCGTTCGGGTAGCGCGTTTACTGCCGAAATCGGCTCCATGCGCAGTCGCGAGGAGATTGACGCGATCAAGGCGCTGGCGCTCGATCCGGTCGAACTCCTGGTCATACCGCGCCTGCTTGCCCTGCTGGTAATGCTTCCCGTGCTGAGTTTTCTGGCGATGTTGTCGGGCATTCTTGGCGGCGCGCTGGTCGGTGCCACGACACTGGATATTTCGCCAATCATGTTTCTGAGCCGGATGCAGGAGGAAACCGAGCTCTACTACCTGTGGCTGGGTTTGCTCAAGGCTCCCGTCTTTGCGTTTCTTATCGCCTCGATTGGTTGCCTGGAGGGACTCAAGGTTTCCGGCAGTGCCGAATCGGTAGGCAGTCACACGACTTCATCGGTCGTACAGTCAATTTTTCTGGTGATCGTCGTCGACGCGCTGTTCGCAGTGCTCTATATGAAACTGGACCTCTGATCATGGCCAGCACCAGCGCGGAAAACATCATTGAGGTGCGCGGCTTGGTCAATCGTTTCGGTGCCCAGGTCGTGCATGAAAATCTTGATCTGGATGTGCGTCGTGGCGAGGTGCTGGCCGTGATCGGAGGTTCGGGTGCCGGCAAGTCGGTGCTGCTGCGATCGATCATCGGCCTGCAGGAGCCTGCGCAGGGCCAGATTCGGGTCCTGGGCGAAGACTTGCGCGCCGCCTCGGCGGCCAGGCGCGCGGATATCGAGCGGCGCTGGGGCGTGATGTTCCAGGATGGCGCCTTGTTTTCATCGCTCGATGTGCTCGAGAACATCAAGGTGCCGATGATCGAACATCAACCGCTACCCTTGGATCTCATGGATGAAATCGCCCGCCTGAAGATCGCCCTGGTCGGTCTGCCAGCGGACTCTGCGCACAAATACCCGAACCAGCTTTCCGGCGGCATGCGCAAACGCGCCGGCATCGCGCGCGCACTCTCACTGGATCCGGAAATCCTGTTTCTGGATGAACCGACTTCTGGTCTCGATCCGATTGGCGCGGCGGGCTTTGACGAGCTGATCGTGACGCTCAAGAAGAGCCTGGACCTGACGGTATTTCTGGTGACCCACGATCTCGATTCCATTTTCACCTGTTGTGACCGGGTTGCGGTTCTGGTTGATCGGCATGTGGTCGCCGTGGATACACCAGAGCGTATTGCCGAGCACGAACACCCCTGGATTCAACAATGCTTCCGCGGTCCTCGCGGACGCAGCGCGCAAGGCGCACTCGCGTCGCGCATGCAAGGAGCTTGAGATGGAAACGCATGCTCGTTTTTTTCTGATCGGAGTGTTCTCACTCTTGGTCACGCTAGGTCTGATCCTGTTCGTCCTCTGGCTGGGCAGGATTCAGCTGGATCGCGAATATCAGAACTACGATGTTCGATTCCACGAATCAGTCGCCGGTCTCGCGGTAGGAGCGATTGTCCAGTACCACGGCATCCAGATTGGCGAGGTGCGTAAGCTCAGCCTCGATCCCAAGGATCCGCGCGAGGTCAGCGTGCGCGTTCGTGTGACCGCTTCCGCTCCGATCAAGACCGATACCAAGGCACAGCTGAGCTATACGGGGCTGACCGGCGTGGCCGTGGTGGAGCTCTTCGGTGGCACGCCCGAAGCCAAACTGCTGCGTGAGGTCGATCTGAGCCCTGCGCCACGCATCGACACGGTGCCATCGACCTTGAGTGAGTTGATGAGCGGCGGCAGCGGCGCGATGCACAGTGCCCAGGAGGTGATGGCGCGCGTCGCGGAAATTCTGAGCGACCAGAATATTCAGCGAGTGTCTACGTTGTTGGACAATTTGCAGGTGGTGAGCGAAGGCGTCAAGAACGATTACCCGGCACTGCGCGAGGCGCTTTCCGATGCGCGCGAACTGGAACGCCGACTCAGCTCCGCCGCCGTGCGCGCCGACAATGTTCTTGCCCAGATCCAGGAAGAGCTGCAGACCAAGCCCGCTGATGGGACCGGCAACCTGTTTGAAGAGGCACGCATTGCCGTGATTGATATCAAACAGGCCGCGTTGGCAATTGAGGCCTTTGCCGAGCGAGGCAGCAGTGCAGTCGCTGGACTCGATGTCCAGGCGCGCACCGAATTGTCGGCCACACTGCAAGCCTTGCGGCAAACCAGTGAAGGTCTGGCGCGGATCACGCGCCGTTTTGAGCAGGCACCGGCCGACTACCTTCTGGGCGCCGAAGCCCTGCCTGTTTACACGCCAAAAGCGGGGAAGAAATGAACATCCGAGCACTCACCTGCATTCTCATACTTGGTCCAGCGCTGGCGAGCTCCGGCTGCACGCTCATTTCGCGCCCGGAGGCGCTCACCACCTTGCAGCTAAGTCTGCCCGCGCCTGCTGCCGATTCTGCCTGGCCGAGCGGATTGGCGCTGGGCAGCGTGCGTCCGGTATCCGCCCTGCAGAGCAATCGGTTGCTGGTCGTCGATGGCGCCAAATTGATGCAGCATCAGGGTCTGCGCTGGTCCGAGTCACCGGCGATCATGTTGGCCGAGCAGATGCAACTGCGCCGCGTTCGCGCGATCGAAGGCAGCACGCTCGGTACGCATCGAATTGCCAGTGTGGACGTCTGGCTGAGCCGATTCGACCTGCTGATTGAGTCGAGCGGAGGGCGCTCGGCTCGGGTCACGCTTGCGGCCGAACTGAAATGCGCGCAGTCGGACTCTCGCATCGAATTCCCACCCACCGAACATTCGCAGCCACCCGATACGGATGACGCGCAGAGCGTCGCCGAAGCGTTCAACCTGGCCACAGCGGAGGCGGTCGCGGCCTTGCTGCGGACCGCCAAGGCGCATCTGCAATCGTGCACGGAGTTGCCACCGCTTCCGATCACTCCAGCCCGCTGAAAGCCGCATTCCGTGCATGCTGACCCGTGGCGACCTCTCGCCGAACGCCCTTTTTAGAGGTGCCCTTGTAGGGTAGAGGCCCCCTTGTAGGGCATCTCTGTGAGATGCCGTCTCAGCACCGCCGCGGATTCAGGGTGGCATCTCACAGAGATGCCCTACAGAAGAGCGCGCTCTTGTTGGATATCTCCGCGAGTTGCCGTCCCAGCACCGCCGCGGATTCAGGGTGGCATCTCACGGAGATGCCCTACAGAAAAGCTCGCTTGCGGGGCATGTCACCGAAATACCCTGCAGGAGACCGCCAAGAAATCGACAGGGCATTGGTCGCGCCAACTGCGCGCTGTTCTCACGATCCGTCGATCGCCGCGAGCATACGCTTCAGCGCAAAGTGACGATAACTCTGCTCGATCAATCCGCGCATCTCATCGGCATCGCCGCGCTTGCTGACATCAAGCGCAATCCAGCCGTTGTGGCCGAGATAAGGAGGGACCCGATAGCGCGGATCTTCGATCAGCATGCTCTGCAGCTCCGCGCCAGACCAGGTTGCCAGGCGCAGTCGCTGCTCGAGAAAATACAGCTGGGCAAAGCAGCGCTTGCCGGCGCGCCAGACCGGAAAACCGAACTGTGATTGCTCGCTCGATTCGGGCAGGGCCAGGCAAAGCTTGCGCACACGCGCCAATATTTTCTGCGCCGCCGGCGACTGCATCGGATCAAGTTCTTCCGCGGCGAGTGATCGCGTAGGCGCGGCAATCGCAGGTGTCGTAGTGATCAGCGCGCGCAACTTCGCTGGTGCGGTGTACTCATAGGCCTCGCGTACCAGCTCGGAAATCCGCTGCCAGCTCAACCCGCGATCCAGACAGACGCCGAGCCAGCCGCGCGGGCCGACGTAGGGCGGCACAAAATAGTGTTCCGGTGCGCTTGCGGTGTGCTGCGCCTGCGCACCCGGCGGCGCGTTCAACCACAGCGCGACCCGACCATCGCCATGCGTATTGACCGCATAGACTGCAAACACCTTGCCCTTGCGCACCCGGAAGTTGGGCGCACCATGCGAGACAAATCCCTCGGTCTGTGGAAACCCGAGGCAGAGCGCGCGCACCGCTGATGGGATATCGCCAGTCATCGATTCGTCCTGTCCATTCCTGGTGACATGCAATGTACTGCGGGTCTTGACGCGATCCGGATCGCAGACGAGGGTTTCCTTTGGCTACTCGACTGCGGGCTTGGCCTGCGCGGTATTCCCCGTGGCAACGGCAAAGGGATTGCGCTGGATCCTGGCCGGCGGGTGGGGCATCCTGATCGGCTCGGGCAAGGGTCGGATCGGCCCCGCGGGACGGGCGCGAATTTCTTCGATACGTTTCTCAACAGACTGGGCATCGAGCACCGGTTCTTCAGTGCTCAGGGCGGCAAGCAGGACCGCCGAGATCGCGCAGCCCAAAGCCAATTGCATTGTCCGACGCAGGCCGATCCGGTCAATGGCCATGCGCATCCTCCAGGTGATGGTCGTCATCGAACGAAGCGTAGCGAAAGTAGCGCCAGCGTAGTTTCGCTGACAAATTGCGGCCGGCATCCGCTGTCAATTGCAGCGTATCGACAACGCGGAGCGGGTTCGAGCGGAGCTCCTGATCTACCCAGGCAAGCACAGCAGACGCGGGTCCGAACAGCTCCAGCTCGACACTCATTTCGGCATAGAAAATGAGATTGCGCTCAGCGCCCAACTCCAATCGATTCAGGCGCAGCCCGTGCGCGATCGCTGATTGGCGCAAACCGGCGCGAAGTCCCTCGTCGTCAAAACGGTCGGGCAGGATGACCGCGGCATCTTCGACCACTGGCAGAAACTCAAGCGTCTGCTGTCTGAGTACATCCAGTTGCAGCGCGCCCTGTTGCAGGTGGTCCAGCCACACCAGGCGCTGTTCGATCTTTGCTGAGATCGCGCGGCGCTCGACCAACGCCGGGTTCAGCCAGATCGCGCCCAGCAGGATCCCGATCGGCAAGCCCAGCCAGGATGTTCGCGACATCGAACCGGTTTCGCGGGATGAGATGCTCACGGCGCGTCCGCCGCGACAGCTAGCCCGGCAAGCGGATCGTGGGGGAACGTCGCACGAATTTCGAAGCCCTGCCCGCCGTCATTCCCTGCCGCCGCGGTATCGGCCGATTCCGGTTCGAAGCCTGCTTCTCGCAACTGGTTCAATGCCCTGTCGATCTGTGCGTCATCGCTGGCGATGCCGCTGAGGTTCAAAACCTTCCCCCGCAATGACAGCGAGTTCAGCTGAATGCCCTCCGGGAACGAATCGATCACGTTCAGCAGCAAGATGGGCAATGCGGACTCGACAGCCAGCGTGTCCACCAACGCCTGGCGCACCAGATGGCCATCGCGGAGTCTGTCGAATCGCTCAATGGCGCCGGACACCTCCTTCAGTCGGGCGTGTTCGCGCTCCACTCTCGCTGCAGCGTCGAGAAGCGCTGAGCTGTCCAATTTCACCATGACGATGACGGCCGCCGCGCCAAGCAGGGCCGCCAGAAACGGCCCCGCCAACCAGATCGCGCTGCGGGACGTAGAACTGGATGGCTGCATGAATTCACCGAATGGTTGTCGGCTTGCCAGTCGGAGAATAGCAGTGGTGCGCTCCATCAATGAGCCCGGCACTTTTATTGCCACAGCGTCACTGCGATCAGCTGCGATTTCCAACTCCTGTCCGCAAACGATGGATGATTCCCGTGCGCTCTTTGCTGATCTGTCTTGGTTTGCTGTGCTCGCTCTCAGTGACTGCCAGTGGGCAACTGCAAGGCTCAACCACCGATATGAAACTGTAGACGTTTGCGGCAGCCGCGTTTGCAAAAGAAGATGCCGCTTTTCAGCGCCATATGGGCGAGCCGGGACTCGCGCTGCTGGTTGACAAGGATGGGCACAGCGCCTTGTTTGTCGCCGCACACGTGCGGCGCATCGATGTCGTCCGGCTACTGCTCGATACCACGGAAGCCAAGCGAATGCCCGACGAGCAGATCGAACGAATGAAGGTGAATAAATCGGACATGCGGCGCGCTCCGACTAGCCGGGCGCGGCTACCTTGGCTCAACTGACTCGGCGCATTGGCGTCTCATCAGTACACCAACTGGCGGCCTCTACCAAAGCATTGGAACCGTCGCAGCAAGCAGGCAGCCGGCACGTAACGGCGCTGTTCGGGGCGCTACTGCGCTGCTGGATTACATCGATCCGGTCGCGTCGTGCCGATCGGTCGCGGTGGCTGCGAAGACTATTCAGGGCTGACCGGCCCCCGTTGGGCAAAACGCAGCAGGTCGACGCGGCATCGACGCCGCCAACATCAAATCAGCGACAATTGCCGTTGCCCGCATGCGACCAACGGCAATTGGCCTGCTGACTTGGTATTACTACGCTCGCGCAGCGCGCAGCAGCGACACCTGCAGTTCGACGCGCTTGATTTCGCGCAGCATGCGGTTGGCTTCCAAGTGCGATCCCATGAAGCTCTTGCCCATGATGACGATCTGCATCAGGGTCAGGCCGGCGGTGGCCCATTTCACTGCAGTCAGCGTCTCGCTGCTGATATGGACCTGCCAGAACGCGTAGACGCAGAGCGCGAATGCGACGAGCACCACCAGATAGACCAACCACATCACCCAGTTCCACGATCCGTGGAACATGCCGAAGGCCTGTTCGAAATAACCGGGCTCGCTGTGTCGCGCCAGCAGTTCCTGGTCTTCCTTCGACAATGCCTGAGTCATCAGATCATCCAACTTGCTCATTTCCAACTCCTTCCAATTGCGCGCGGATTTTGTTCCGTGCATGCATGAGCCGGGTCTTGACCGTACCCGGCGGAACGTCCAGAGCGACAGCAATTTCGGCCACGCTCAGGCTCTCCAGATAAAACAGGGCCAGCACCGAGCGCTGTGCGCCGGGCAATGACTGCAGTGCAGTCAATACCTGCACGATGTCGACGTCGAGCTCGCCATCATGGGCGTCCGAGCAGATCTCATCGGCTTCCACGGTCAGTGCATCGGCGCTGCGCCGTTGTTGATCGGTGCCGCGAAACAGCCGCTGGCAGCGCCGCGTCACGATCTGGTAAGCCCATGCCGGAAACGCGGCCAGGTCATCCAGTCGGCCGAGATTGCGCAGGATCTCCAGCCAGGCATCCTGCACCGCGTCGCGCGCCCGCTCGACATCTCCCAGCAGGCGCCAGGCATGCCGCAGCAACCTGGGCTGCCAACGCGCCACCAGCCTTTGCCATGCAGGACGGTCGCCGGTCCGCGCCGCAGCGAGCAGATACTCATCAAGAATTGTTTCGCTGTTCCGTTGCACGATCGGGCTGCCATGGCTTGCTGTCACATGATAGGTGCCCTCACGGGGCGAATCGGTTCAATCGACGATGGCAAGTCAGGGCGATGCTCTCCTGTAGGGCATCTCAGTGAGATGCCATGTTGGGTCTGTCGCGGTGTGGCGATGGCATCTCGCAGAGATGCCCTACAGGAGAGCGCCGTTGTAGGGCATCTCTGTGAGATGCCGTGTTGGGTCTGCCGCGGTGTGGCGATGGCATCTCACAGAGATGCCCTACAGGACGGCGCTCACGGGCGTGTTGCCGTCGCGATCCGGCACTTCCACGCCCGATCTTTTCGTGCCTAGAATGCGAGGCTGCCTCCAACAGAATGGCGTTCTGTGCGCAGCCTCGGGGGTAGCGCGTGGTGAGTTGGATTTTTGCGAGAGTGTGGTTGGCCGGGCTGATGCTGGCAGCGGGCGCGGTGATCGCGGGCAGTCCGGATCATCAGGAATTCGAGGCGGCGCTGGCGGCGCCGTTTCGTGGCGAGGCCGGTGAGGCGCGGGAATTGCGGATGTTCTTTCGCTACCCTGACGCGACCGAGCCGTCGACGGTGGCCTGGCGCATTGACCTGGTTGGCCAGGTCAATCCGGACGTATTGCGGTCCTGGCGCGGTGAAGAACGTCTGTACCAGGCGCCGATTGAAATTGCACTGGGCTGGGATGGCCGTGATGGCATGGGCCGGTCCCTGGCCAATGGCTTCTATCGTGTGCGGATGCGCGCGCTGTCCGGTGAACCTCTTGCGATGCGTGCGGCCGCTGGAACCCTTGAGCAGCGCGTCGATGCGGCCCTGAGTGCGGTTGAAGGCGTGATCGAGCAGGAGTGGGAAGTCCATATTGGCGCGCCGCCGGTGGTGGCGATGCCCGAGTTCTCAGCGCTGCCGACCGGTGCCCAGCTAGATCGCGCCGCACCTATCGCCGGCGGACTGCCGTACACGGTGTATCTCGGCAATCTGCATACGCAGAGTAACGATTCCGATGGCGGTGGTGCGATCGGCACCTGTACCGGCTCGCAGGGCGCGCAGACCGGTGCATTCGGGCCCGGCGCGGGCTTCGACTACGCACGCAACCATGGGCTGGATTTTTCCGCGGCGACGGAGCACAACCATTACTTCGATGGTTCGTCGGGGACCAATTCCGGCGCCAATCCGCAGGTCGCGCGTGACCGCTATCAGGCGGGCTTGACTGCCGCGCTGACGCGCAATGCCACCCAGCCCGACTTCCTCGCCGTCTACGGCATGGAATGGGGCGTGATCAGCAATGGCGGGCATATGAACATCTTCAATTCGAACGAGTTGTTCGCCTGGGAATTCAACAGCAGCAATCAGTTGATCGGCGATGTGTTCACTCCCAAGAGCGACTATCCCGGCATCTACGCAACGATGCGGGCGCGCAATCTGCTCGGTCAGTTCAATCATCCGGATACTTCGGGACAGTTCCTGGTCGGCGGTGTGGCGCTCGGCTACAGTGCCGATGGCGATGAAGTGATGGTGTTGTCGGAAATTCAGAATACTTCTGCATTCTCCAGCAATACCACCGAGACCGAGACCAGTCGCAGTCTCTACGAAGGCGCCTACAAAAAAATGCTCGAAGCCGGTTTCCACGTCGCGCCGGCGACCAATCAGGACAATCACTGCGCCAACTGGGGTGCCAGCTGGACCAATCGCACGGCAGTGTTGATCGATCAGTCGCTGCCGCTCAGCCGCGACAATTTTCTCGATGCGCTGCGCGCACGTCGGGTGTTCGCGACCAGCGATAAGGCATCGCAGCTGGTGTTCACCGCCAACGGCCATCTGATGGGCGAGCGCTTTGACAACGTCGGCACGCTCGAGCTCAATACCCTGTTTGCCAATGGTGCTGGTCGCACGGTCAGCCAGATCCAGATCCTGGAAGGCGTGCCTGGACGCAATGGTACGGTCACCGTGCTGGCGACAACCCCGACACATACCTTTACTCCGACCGTTGGCGCGCATTTCTACTACGTACGCATGGTGCAGGACGACGGCAAGCTGCTGTGGTCGGCGCCGGTCTGGGTCAACCAGTTGCCGGGCGTCGACACGACCCAGCCGACCGTCGCCGCCAGCGTGATCGGTTCGCGCGGCGATATCATGCTGGCGGCCAGCGCCAGTGACAATGTCGGCGTCACCAATACCCGTTTCATCGTTGATGGTATCGAACGCGGCCAGGATGCTGCCGCGCCGTACCAGATCGATTTCGATTCAACGACGCTGAGCGATGGTTTGCACAGCCTCGTTGTCGAGGCCAGTGACGCCGCCATGAACATCGGCATCTCGTCGCCGGTGGAATTCAGTGTCGACAACGCGCCCTTGCCCGAGCTCGTGTTCGCCAACAGTTTCGAATAGCGACGTGTTCGCTGCTTACAGTTCGACGTCGATAGCGGCACCTGTGCGCGCCAAGTAGGCACCCTGTCCGGTTGCCAGCATCAGCTCGCTGCCGCCGTTCGCGCTGGCGGTGATCAGCAGTTGCGTCGCCGCCAGCACCGAGGGTAGGCCGGCATCCGCTGCTGTGAACCGGGTGCCGCCATCCTCGCTGTACTCGACGCGTGCCGGCTGACTGGTGCTGCCAGCACGCACGACAAAGAGTGCATCGGAGCGATCGGGATCGCAGCCGATGTCGAGTATCCAGGCGCCCTCGCTGCCGCGCGCCTGCCAGCTCCGCCCGGCATCGACCGAGCGAAATACCCGGCCCGACCAATTGGCCAGACCCGCGCTGAGATAAACCATGCCTGGATCGCTGACGCTGATGCAGAGCCGGCCATTGCTGAGCACGCTGGGCAATCCCGCAGCGCTGCTCTGCCAGGAGCGACCGCCATCGTCGGAGCGCAGCACGCCGCCACGGCGCGCACCGCTGCCGTCTTCCCATGCGGCGAGCATCACGTCCGGCGCAGACGCGCCCATGCGCGCCGGCAAGACCTCCAGATCAATGAATTCACCGCGCCCTGCGCTTTCATATGCCTTGCTCCAACTCGCGCCGCGATCGATCGAACGCCAGATCACGCCCTCGTAACCCTGGGCCGCGCCGTAGTCGGAGCCCGCCAGCATGATCAGGTCCGGCGCCTCGGCCCTGAATCGAATCGCGCGAATCTGGGTCTCGAACAAGGGCCCCTGATCGGGTCCGAGTGCGCTCCAGCTGCCATCCTCATTGCGCCGGTAGATACCTTCTACAGCGACCGTGGAGGGCCCACCCGAAGCGGCGTACAGGCTGCCGTCGCCTGCGAACTGCAGCGCGTTGTAGCGCGTTGCCGGCAGCGACTCGAGCTGCCACGTTAGGCCGAAATCGATACTGCTGAACACCCGGCCGTCATTGAGCCCATTGGCCGCAATGGCGATCCGCTTGGGATTCGCCGGGTCGCAGGCGAGTCCACGCACATCGACCGCCTGCATGCCCTGGGCCTGTTGTGCGAACTTCAGTCCGCCATCCTCGGACAACAATACGCCGCTGCCGACAGTCGCCGCCGCGATCTGCTGCTCTTTATCTGGATTGAAACGGAGTGCGCCGATACTCAGGGCCGACTCCGGCGCCGCATCGCGACGCCAGCTGCTCCCGCCATCGGCAGTCATATGCACGCCATCGCCATCGGTTCCGATCAGCAGCTGATCCGGATTACCCGGCGACACCGCGATCGCATTGACCACGGCGGCCTGCCAGTTCGGATCGTGGATGCTCTGCCAACTGCGGCCCTCGTCATCCGATGCCAGCAGACCGAGATACTGCTGGCCGAGCAGCTGCCCGCCACCGACCAGGATCCGGTCGCGTGCAAATGCCACGCTGCGCAGCGGTCGATTGCCGAGTCCCGCCGAACGATCGATCCAGCTCTGGCCACCATCCGCGCTGAGCCACAGCATGCCGCCGCCGAAATCGCCGGCGAATACCGCAGCCATGCGCAGCGGTTGCTGGGGATCGAACGCGATCTCGCGACAGCTCATCGCGACCGCCATTGGCGGCGTGCGATCACTCCAGCTGAGTCCGCCATCGTCCGAGCGCAGCAGGGTTTTGGCTTGACGTCCCAACGCATCACTGATGCCAGCCCAGATCACCGAAGCGCGCGAAGGATCGATGGCGATATCAAGTACCGCATCATGGGTGCCGATGCCGAGATCACGTGACGTCCAACGACTGGCGCCAGACGCGCTGAAAAGCACGCCATCCTGGCTGCCGACGAAGGCGGCGCCGCTATCGGCAAATTCGACGGCATAGACTGCGCGTCCATCGAATCCCGGCACCGTCTGCCAACTCGTGCCGCCGTCCAGCGAGCGATAGAGCGCGCCGCCGCCACCGCTGCTGACGTAGCCAGCGGCCAGCATCAGGCCGGCCTGCCGCGGTGAATAGGCGATGTCCGCGATATCGGCGCCGTAGGGACTGCGACGCTGCCAGTGCAGTAGCGATGCATCACTCTGACCGGCGGTGGAGAGGGACGAGGCTTGGGTCAGACTGGAAGCTGCCGGTGGCTGCTGGATGCCAGTGGAATCGAATTGGGGCAGGGCAGGGGCCATGCCTTCGGCGAGCGCGGCGTGTGGGGTCATCACGGCGAGCAGCAGACTCAGCCTCGTCAGCGGCTGCAGGACGCCGCACAGCACGGTGCGGCAGGATAGAAAATTCATCGGGGCCGGCGCTCATCGGAACAGGAACTGCATCCTGCTCGATGGTCCAAGCCCCTACATCGGCGTGGCGCGGAAATTCGGCTGCGAGATTTCGCATGCGCGCACGGAGCTTGCCCCGCCTTCGCTTCGTGGTTGCCGTTGCGGTTGTCCCCAAGGGGATTGCATAGAGCGTGGCTTGCCGCGCTGCCATTGCGTTTGATCCTGTAGAGCGTGGCTTGCCGCGCTGCTCTTGCCCGTGATGTTTGTAGCGGGGCTTGCCGCGCTGCGTTTGATGTGATCTTGTTCTTTGTGAAAGATCCAGAGCAGCGCGGCAAGCCACGCTCTATGCAATCCCCTTGGGGCTGACGTTTCCCCTATTTTCGCAGCATTGATGTCTTGAAATTCAATGAATTGCGCGTAGGCTGTCGCGAAAACAGCGCGTGCATGACCGATATTTTCTCCGACACGGGACCAACCGTTTCGGAGGCGGCCATGCACGCAGAATCGATCGTATCGCGTTTTATCGAAAATACT
>JBBSLG010000029.1:0-64291 GCA_038255435.1 Lysobacterales bacterium | reverse complement strand
ATGTCCAATGATCGTGCCGATTTCGTCGCCACCGAGTTGGCGCGACGCGGCATCCCGGTGCATCGCTCGCGCGGCTTGGGTCAAAGTCTGCCGGTAGCTGACAACGACAGCGAGGCCGGGCGCAGCAAGAATCGTCGGGTGGAAATCTGGGTGCGGGCGCGCAGTTCAGCGCAGGCGCGGCGTCAAGTCGTTGGTCAATCCGCGCCGCATACCCGGCCTTGATCGCAGGGGTTTACTCAGTCCTGCTCGGGGTCGCCGTGCCTGCTGCGCCAATCCGTGTGCTGGGCGCGCAGCAATTCCGGTACGAGGGCGTGGATGCCTGCGACCAGTTCATCGCGCGCTGCACGTTGCGCTTCAATCGGCTGGCGTGGAATGCGCGCGGTGTGACTGCCGTTGCTGAGTATCAGGGCCACACCCGGACCGCCGACGTTCGGGCGTTCGACTTCCTGCCAATTGGTGCTGAACACCGCCAGGCGAGCACACAGATCGATCAGCCGACCGCGCTGCCCGGCGTCGAGCACGAAGCTGCTGCGCAATTGGCGCTGCGGATCGCTGCGGTCGTAGCCAAGCAGCGATTCGAATTCGGCGCTGCCGTCTGCCTCGATCCTGATTTCGCTGGATCGGCGATGGGGCGGCGGCAGACTGCCGTTGTCGCTCGACAGACTCAGCGTGATTGCGCTGCTGCTCGCCATGCTGGGGACCTCGCTGGCTGCGGGTATCAACAGACTCAGCAGGAGCGCCATGAACTTCACTTGATACGCTGAACCCGCGCACCGCGGTTGTAGTCGCCGAACTTCATGATCCAGGAATCCATGAATCCGCTCTTGATCCGGACCGTGGGTGAGTCTTCGCTGGAGACCTCGAAGCGGCGATCATCGATCACCCGCCAGTGCTGGCCATTCTCAAGCTTGAAGATGGTGCCTTTGCGCCAGCCCTCGAAGTACCCAACCAGACGGCTGTTGACCTCGTCGACCTCGGTCGGAACTGTTTCGGCAGTACCGGGTTGACGGTTCTTGGCGCGTATCCGCGGACCGTTGTCAGCAACGGGCGTCGCGGCTGGCGTACTCGGCTGGGCCGGGGTCGCTGGCGTCGGCGCGACCATGGCGGCGGTCCCGCTGTCACCGCGGCGTGCCAGCCAGAGATTCAACTGGACCAGTTCATCGTTACTGAGTTTGTCCAGGCCGGCAGCACGGAATTCCTCAGGGCTCATTGCCTGTTCGATATTCTCGGCTTGCGCGCCGACGCTGCCCGCAATCAGGCCAACCAGCATAAGCAGCCACAACACTCCGGTTTTGCACTTCATTGCTGTACCCGCATTGACGAATGATGGACCGATTCTAGTGGAGCGACAAAAAAAAGGGGCGCCCGCAGGCGCCCCGTTCAGTCAACTGACGCTGTCTTACTCGAAGCCATCCCCGAAGATCGTTATGCCAGCGCAGGCATCCGGTGTCGCCGAATTGGTAATGCGGACGTCATCGAGATAGAAGCCCTCTTCCTCGGCACCACCATCGGAGGTGAAGCGCCAGCGGATCATCGCGTTCTGCCCGGCAAAGGCGGCCAGCGTACGATTGCGATCGACAAAAATGCCGCCGCCGGGACTGGCGCCACTGAATGCGCCCTGGCTGGCTGCATAGCCACAGGCATTGCCCTGGGTCGCACTCAATGTGGTCGGATAGCCACCATCGGGCGGAAGATCGGCCCAAGTCGCGCCGCCATTGGTGGAAATTTCCATCACCACGCCGTCCCAGTTCACTTCGATGTTGTAGCGGGTCTTGAACGAGAGCACCGACGATGCCGTGATCGGCAGTGCGGGTGTTGTCACAGCGGCACAGGTATCGGCGGTATAGGTGCCTGCGCCGTCACGGGCATTGCGGTAACTGAGCGTGCCCACGGCTGCGCGATCGTCGCTGACACTCCACGCGTTGTCGAGCATGAGATAGGAAGGCGCGTCCGCACCATCAACGAAGGTGCCTGGCGAACTGGTCGAAGCCGTCGGGGTAATCCGCTTGCGGAAGATTTCCGGCGTTTCGTTGCCGCCGTTCGGGCCCGAATTTCCAACCGTCGTATCCTCCGCCTTGATGGCGTAATAGTAGGTTGCGAACGAATCCACCATGGTGTCTGCAAAGCTTGTCGTGGTCAGACCCGTGGCAATGCGGTTTGCGGCGCTCGGCGTGAAAAACGGATTGGTTGAGCGGTAGACGTTGTAGACCACGCTGGCCGCGCCCGGGCATTCTGAACTGGCGGCGGTCCAGCTCAGTGCAACTCCGCAACTCGCGCCCGGATCGTTGACCAGGCTCAGCGATTGCGGGTCAAACACCGGCAGCAATGTGCAGGCTGCCGTTGAAACGACTTCTGAGCAGGCGCTGATGGGGCCTTCACCACAGATATCGGCGGCTCGTACCTTGTAGGCAAAGCTGAGACCGCCTTGAGTATTGTTGTCGACAAACGTCGGACTCGCCGATGTTCCGGCAAGCTGGAAGTCGCCCGCAGCTGCACCAGCGCAGGTGCCATCGGCACGATAGACCTGATAGCTGGTCGCTCCTGCCACTGCCGGTGAAACCACATCGACGGCGCCCCCTGAATTGCTGACGGCCGGCGCTGCCGGCGCGGCAGTGACCAAGGATGCGCACTGGGCGCTGGATACCGAAAGGGCGTAGCCCTGCTGGTCGGAGTAGCGCAGTCCGTTGCCGGGCACGTTGGTGCCAATTACACGGAGGGTGTAAGTGCCTGCCACCGGTGCGATGAAACGCACTTGCTCGACATTATTGAGTACGTCCGCAGTTCCGCCAGTGACCGAGATCGAGGTTGCACCCGCTGCGCTGAAAACGTTGCCGCGATAGACATTGGCGCCTTCCTGCACCTCAAGGTTCAGATTGTTCACCAGGGCGACGCCAGCGCCCAATGCCGCAGGCGGGTCGTACCAGGCGAGCGCAGCGCGAAATTCCTGGCCGGCATTGACCTGGACCTGATACGTGTGGGTCTGTCCAGTAGCGATGCCGTTTTCCTTGCTCAACGCAAAGTTGCGCATATCACGCGTGTCGGTGGCGCCGCCGCTGAAATAGAGATTGTTGTCGAGCCATACCCGGCCCCAGCCAGATGAAAAGCCAGGCGTGCCGGTGAAGAACAATGTTCCGTTCATCAACGTGGCTTTCAGCTCCGAGCCCAGCGGTTTGCGTGCGTCTGCTGTCGTCTTGACTCCGCTCGGGTAATAGCCGTCGTCAAAATACTGGCGCATCAAGGCCGCCGCGCCGGCGACCGTGGGCGCCGACATGGAAGTGCCGCTGAGTGACTGTGTGCCGGTTCCGCCATTCGCCGAGGCATCCTCGTCATTGCCGAGTGCGGAAATGATGCTGGTGCCAGGCGCCTGGATGTCCGGTTTGCGGCGACCATCACTGGCCGGGCCGCGACTGGAGAAGCTCACTACGGTCGTGCTGTTGCCGTGATTCAGTGCGCCGACCGTGAGCGCATTCTTGGAATGGGCGGGATGTCCAATCGTTGATGCGCTGGGACCATTATTGCCCGCAGAGAACGCAATCAGCATGTCCTCATTGAGCCATGTGGTTTCGTCGACCTCGTAATCACCAGCGCTGTAGGCGCCGCTGAAGCCGGATCCGTAGCTGTTGCTGGAGATGAATGCGCCCGAAGCCTTGGCCTGTTCCCACATGATTCGGCCGCCAACGCCAGAAAGACAGCCAGTGGCGTCGTCACCGATATCCTGGAACAACAGTTGCGCATTGGGCGCCATGCCATCACCGGTGTTCCAGTTGCCGGCTGTTGGTGTGGCCGTTGTTCCCGAGTCGCCGGCGACGGTGCCGCTGGTGTGTGTGCCGTGGTAACTGGTCGAAGAACTGCCGCAGATCTGATTGTCATCGTAGGGGCTGGCGCCCGGCATCACGAAATAGCCGATTACCTTGTTGTTCGGGGACAGGGTGCCCGGTGTTGGCGGCATCGTGTTCTCCGCATTGGTCACGGCCTGGACGACGCCGGCGCCTTTATCCAACCGGATGAAGAACTCCTGGTTGCGATCAAGTCCGGAATCGGCAACTGCCACGATCTGATTGGCGCCGGTCAAACCCTTGGTCCAGATCGATGCCTGATCGGCCGTCGGACCAGTAACGCTGGAGGCCTGATTGGACTGGATCGGTCCAATCGAATCGCGATTGTGCAGCACCGGCATCTGGAATCTCGCCATCCAGCTGACGTCATTTATCTGTGCGGCTTCACGGAGGAAATCGGCGAGGGCGGTGCGCGGTACGCGGAACCATACGTGCGGCAAGCCGCCCATGGAATCACCACCGGCAAGCTCGCCCTGGGTGACTGCTTCGGCCAGTCGATCTCCGAATCCGAGCTGCGATTCTCCGCGAAACCCGAACACATCGACTGTCACATTGGTGAGGTCGGCCGGAACGCTGTGCAGGTCGGGAGCGATCTTCCAGGCAGGCTGCCACGAGCCGACATAGCGCACATCTGGATGCTGGCTCAGCCGGGCATCAGACGGGTCGGCCAATCGAACGAGGTAGGCATTGTGCGGAATGTACTCCAGCACCTCAGCCCCCAAGGCATTCATCCGGGCAGCACTCATGCGCTTGCCTTCGTCGAACTGGACGACGGCGAATGGGCTGCCGGAGATGTGCGGGAGGGAGAGCGAGCGCGTCTCAAGGCGCTCCGCGGTTGGATCGAAAATGCCCGACTGCAGCACGAGCAGCCCTTGTTGTTGTGCAGCCGCAATCGCCTCGACGCTCGGCGAGCTGGCGTCCCGAATCAGCAGGGATGCCGGTCGGGCACCCGCTGCCAGAGGAATGCCAAGTACCACAGCCACAGCCAACGCCAACGGTTTTTTGCTAAGAGTCATGCTTCAGTTCCCCAGGCCGTCAGGCCGCCAAACTTGCTGAGTGATGGAATGATTTCTGCGACGGAATTAGTGGGCGTAAGGAGTGGAAGTCCGTTCAGCCCAGCCCGGCGATGATACGCCGGAGTAGAGCTCCGTGCATGTGCGCCGTCCCTCTGTCTGCTGCTGGCTCGACTATTCGAATCCATTGCTGAATAGCACGCCTGTTGGCAGCACGGTCGGTACACAGTCGTAGGTCTCGCCGATGCGTGCGCCGGTATCGAGCACGGAAAAATCGCTGGCGAGGACCGTAGTAGCACCAGCCGTCTGATCGAAGACGCGCGAAGCGATGCCGAGGCTGGCCCAGCTCGTGGTCGTGTAGAGGTCGCTCTCGGCGGTCAGTGCCACGGTGCCGCCATCGGCCAGCACCATGCCGTAGCGTTTCAGCGTATTGAGAATCACCCGTGCAGCTGGGTTGTAGTTGGTCAACGGGAAGTCGCTGCGCAGTCGCAGTCGCGCGCCGTAGGGCACCGATGCAGCCGGTCCACTCGGACCACCCGCGTGCGAGGCCGGCCGCACATAGAGACGGCCGAGCACACCGCCGAGACTGACATCGCTGGCCATGCGGTTGTTCGGCAGAATAAAACGGATCGCATGACCGAGATCGCCATTGCCGGTGCCATCGACGCTCAGCGAGGCCTGGATCTCGTCGGCGTTGAACAGCAGCGGCGCAATTGGAAATCCCGCGGCGTCGGCGCTCGTGCAATGTTCACCGCGGCCCGTCGCCGGATAGACAACATCCAGTTGCCACGTTGCCAGACACTGCGACTGCATGCTGCCGCTGGCGACGGTGGTGCGATAGACCTCGTAAAGCAGATTGCCCTGGGTCACCAGATAATGGCAATCACCGTTGAAGACATCGCAAGTCATGCCGGCTTCACCCTCGATCGTGGCGCCGGGTGGAACTGGAACCTGAGTGCCGAGGGCGTCGCAGTCGGGGAGGTAATAGGCATCGTTCGGATCGGCACTGGCAATGGCGGCGATCGGCACCAGCGGAACGCCGGCGCCGGATCGCACCACGCGGATCGAAAAATCGATCTGCAGGCGGCCATTGCCGAATCCGCCCAGGGTTTGCAATTGGGTGATCATCGGCCCGGAGTTGGGGTGCGCGGCGGCGGCCGAAATATTCTGCCGCCAGACCGAGCCAGCCGGAAACTGCGGGAGTACGTCGGCCTGAGCCAGCGGGGCCATAACGAGTGCAAGCAGCAATCCGGGCAGCACGCGGCCGGGCTGCGTTGAGCCAGGGCGGATGGATTCGGGACACGATCTCCGCGCCATCGTCAGGCGAAGCGTGCGCAAATCAACGCGCGGTTTAAACCCGGGAAGTCGAATCACCATCCACTCCTCAGTCGCATTGGCGCTAGCGTACTCCGAGTCGGTGTCCGGTTTCGTGCCATGGCGCCGGTTCTGGGCAAGTGGCGGAGCAATCCCGTTGCTGCCCGAATCGCGCCCTTGTCGCGCCGCGCCAGGATGGCGCATCCAGTCGCTCGAATATCACCAATAGTCGAGGTGTTTTGTGCTGCTACCCAAATCGCTTGTATTGCTGCTCCTGCTGACGGTGAATGTTGCCGCCCGTGGCGAGGAACCGACGCCGACGCGGATCGCGCGCATCGACAGCGGCGGCGGCCAGATCGATCTGAGAATTTTTTCCGCGACTGCCGGCCAGACGGGAGCCGCCATTCTGCTCTTCCACGGCGGCGGCTGGAATGAGGGCGAAGCCAGTTGGATGGACGCGATGGCGGTGCGCTACGCGGGTTTGGGCCTCACAGCGATTTCAGTCGACTATCGATTGTCCAATGGCACAACCACCACGCCGTTCGATGCAGTTGCGGATGCCAGAAATGCGATCCGTTGGGTACGCTCCGAGGCAAAGTCGTTGCACATCCAACCCGATCGCATCGCGGCGCTCGGCACGTCGGCCGGCGGACATCTGGCGGCAGCTGCCGCGGTGTTTGACGAGCCAGGCCGCTACCCGGTGTCATCCGTACCCAATGCGTTGATCCTGCGCTCGGCCGCAGTCTCGGTCCACCAGTCGGGCTGGTTCCAGAAACTGGTCGGAGGCCGCGAACAGGCCGCCGCATTGTCGCCGGACTTGTATCTGCGCCCTGGCTTGCCGCCGACGCTGATGCTGCAGGGTGCCGAGGACAACCTCACCCCGGCGGCGCAGGCGCAGGCGTTCTGCGCCGGTCTGAGCGCACGCAAGGTGCGCTGCGAATTGAAGTTGTATCCGGATGTCGGGCACTTGTTCACGCGCAACTTGAGTCAGCAAGAAATTCCTGACTACGCTGCCATCGATACTGACGTAGTCGCCGACGCGAACGCGCGCACCATCGAGTTTCTGCGCTCGTTGGGGTTTGTCGAGCCTCAACAGTGACGCCAGCGATTTACTGGCGACACCTGGTGATGCCAACTCAGGCCGGCGGGTCTTTCTGCCGGGTGGCGTTGACGCCCATCAACACGGAGAGTCCGAGGACAACCAGGGTGCCAACGGCGATCCACGGTGTCGGCACATTCATCAACACTGCCGCGTAGATCAGTCCCGCGATGAAGATGGCGACGCCAGCGATGTAGATAGCGAATGACATGGTGATACTCCAGTGCGGTGGCAGCCACCGCGTCTGCGGCAGGGGCAGGGGGTGTGCCCGCAAAACTACCGGGCAGGGCGGCACCTCCATGGGCGCAGTCTGCCGTCCCGGTTGCTGAACCTCTGTGCGTTGCACCACCGAACGCACTGCGGCGTACGCCGCTATCCGGGAACCTGGCCAAGCACATCGCTGGTTGCTCCGCACGTCTGTTCCGCGCGCCGGCCGCCACTGTCGAAGGTGGCGCTCAGCCATCGTTGCCGCCGGTCAATCCATTCGTCGTCGCGATGTCCACACACGATGCTGGGCAAATCGGGCTGAAAGCGCGCCGTCCGACCCATCCCCAGCGATCCGCATTGACACGACTAGCAGACACGAAAAAGCCGGCGCAGGGCCGGCTTGATCGAATACTCGGGAAGTATGGTGGGCGGTACAGGGCTTGAACCTGTGACCCCTGCCGTGTGAAAGCAGTGCTCTACCGCTGAGCTAACCGCCCGTCTTGCGAGGGCGCGCAGTGTACGGAGCGGGCGGGTTGCGGTCAACTTCCGGGTTGGACGGCTTCAGCTGGCGGTAATTGGTCGGCGATTCACCTTGGCTGGAATCTTCGCGATTAGACTGCGTCATCGTAGCTTCGTTGCTTATTTTCAGGAGAGGGTCCATGCGCCGTTCGGCTTTGTTGCTTGCTGGTCTGGTGATGTTGTCGGGCGCGGCCGGTCCCGGTCCGGCGCAGGCGGCACACGATGATTCGGTCCTGGTTCGCTGCGAGTCGGTGCGCGGGCGTGACAATTACTGCGCGGTCGATACCCGAGGCGGCGTGTATCTGGTCGATCGGCTCAGTGATTCGCGATGTGTCGAGGGTGAGACCTGGGGCGTCGATCGTGGTGGCATCTGGGTCAGCCAGGGTTGTCGCGCCGATTTCGAAGTGGCTCCGCCGCGAAGTGGCCGGGGTAACTCCGGTTCGTCGGGATACGGACGCCCGTGGCAGGATGATTTCGATAATGGTCGCGGCCAGCAGGGCGTCAGCGTGGTCTGCGAGTCGCATGACCGTCGGGTGACGCACTGCCCGATCCGCGTGCGCAACCAGGTCGAACTGGTTGAACAGTACAGCTCCGCCGAATGTCGCTACAACGCGACTTGGGGCTACGACGCCCGCGGCATCTGGGTCGATCGCGGCTGTCGCGGTGAGTTTGCCGTTTATTGATGGGGTGGTGCGGCGGAGTTGCGCGCCTTGTCGAGATCACGAGCAACCGCGCAGATTGGCACTGCATCAGTTTGAAATTCTGGCGATGAACCCCTTCTCCCGTTTACGGGAGACAGCCGCAGGCGGATGAGGGAAACCTGCGATAGCGCTCGGGGTGTGCCGCGCGCATCGCAACAAATAGCCAACACCATCGAAGGTTTCCCCTCATCCGGCCCTGCGGGCCACCTTCTCCCGCAGGCGGGAGAAGGGGACCGTTGCCAACATTCAAACTGATGCAGTACCCGCAGATCAATTGCAGCGCGGCAAGCCACGCTACAACGGCGCGGACTTGCGGGCGGGGCGGCTTGGTGTCTTCTTGCTTTGTTTGACTGCGGCGGGCTTGCGCGTTCTCACTGGGGCCGGCGTTGCTGGCTTGGCCTTGGCCTTGGGTTTGGTTGATGTGGGGCGCGTGCTGCGGATTCGGGCTGGCGGCTTGGGTTCGACGGTGATCTGGGCGAGAAAATCCAGATTGGGCATATAGGCGCCGATTCGTTGCGACCAGGCGCGGGCGTTGTCGGTGGCCTGTTCGATCGCGGTTTGTGCGGCCTTGCCGGCCCAGTTCATCATCGTGCTCTGATCAATCATCGCCACCCGTCGGAACAGGTCTGGCCAGTCACTGACAGTGGCGTCGCGGATCTTGCACAAGGCCTGGGTACGGTTTCCGATCGCATAGGTGACGGCGATATTGGTCGCCGCCGCGGTGGCGATGTTGGCCAGTGGCCAGGCCCGCCGCAACCAGCGCGCACCGAGCAGACCGCTGGCCCGCTGGGCGAGCCAACGCGATGCCTCGCGCGCGATCTCGTCGGTGCCAAGGTTGGTGGCGGCAATGGCGAGGATCGCGATGTTCTCGCCGTTTTCCGGTATCTCGACGTCATAAAGCGCAAGAATCTCGATCACCAGTTCGGCCTGGAGTGCGCTCACCAGGGCGGTATCGGCCAGTGGACCGAGGGCGAACGAGGCGAGGCGGCCCACGCCCGGAATGGCGCCGGTGATGGCCGTGAGTGCGCCGACCGTGCCTGCCTGGATGCACTTGTTGCGCACCAGCAGCTGGAACAGCCGATCCTGCGATGCGTTCGGAAAAGCCTGGCGCAAACGCTCGACGCGACGGCGGGCGAGCCGGCGATCGGTTCGGCGCACCGAGTCCCATAGAGATAGCGATTTCTTGATCATGGCGGGATTATGCGACCAATGGCGCCCCAGTGGCAGGGTAGGCGACCCATGCGCACCTGCACTAGTCTTGGCAGTCATCGAGGAAGAATCCATGATCGACTACGACCGATACGACCGCGTACGCGCCCTGCGCTGGGATGGCGATGCCCTGCATCTGCTCGATCAACGCCGGCTGCCGCTTGAGGAAGTGGTGCTTCGCTGCGACGACGCGCCGAGCATTGCGGCGGCGATTGCGAATCTGACTGTGCGCGGTGCGCCGGCGATCGGGATCGCGGCGGCCTACGCGGTCGTGCTTGCGGCGAGGGCCAAGGCCGATGCGTTCGGTCGTGTCGACGCCGCCTCCATCTCGAGCGAACTGGAGGTCTTGCGCCATTCGCGACCGACCGCGGTCAATCTGTTCTGGGCATTGGAACGCATGCAGGAGGTAATCCGTTCGGTCGGCAGTGTGGCCGCGCTGGAATCGGCCGCGATCGCGATCGAGCGCGAAGACCTCGCCGCCAACCGGCGCATGGGCAGCCTCGGCGCCAGCCTGATTCCGGCCGGAAGCGGGGTGCTTACCCACTGCAATACCGGGTCGCTGGCAACGGCTGGATTTGGCACCGCGCTCGGCGTCATTCGTGCAGGGGTCGCCGAAGGGCGCATCGCGCGTGTCTTTCATACCGAGACCCGGCCCTGGTTGCAGGGAACCCGGCTGACCGCGTGGGAGTTGCTGAAGGATGGCATCCCGGCGCATCTGATCGCTGATTCGGCGGCGGCCCAGTTGCTCGCCTCGGGACAGGTGCAATGGGTGGTTGTCGGCGCCGACCGGATTGCCGCGAATGGCGATACCGCCAACAAGATCGGTACCTTGCAACTGGCCGTGCTGGCGCGGCATTTCGGGGTGCGCTTCATGGTGGTGGCACCGCGTTCGACGGTCGACATGGGCACGGCTTCGGGCGCGGACATTCCGATCGAGCTTCGCGATCCGGGCGAAATGCTGAGTTTCGCCGGTGTTCGGGTGGCGGCCGAGGGTGTGCAGGCGCTGAATCCGGTGTTCGATGTTGCACCGGCGCCGTTGATCGACGCGATCGTCACCGAACTCGGCGCGATCGAACACCCCGACCACGGCCGCATGGCCGCAATTTTCGGCTGATCGCACTCCGCCGGGCGGTTTCGAGCCGGGACGGGCGGGGAAGATCGTTCCACACCTGTGCAGACCTGCCGCGCCCTTGCGCGGCAGGGCGTCGGCTACCGCCCGCGTGCTAGAATCCCGCTCTTCCGCGCGGCTTCAATCGGGCTGATGTCTGCACCGATGCGGCCGCGCATGTCATTGAAAAGGTTGAGAGAGTCCGATGTCAGAATTCGCCAGGGAAGTTATCCGCGTCAACATCGAAGACGAGATGCGGCAGAGCTACCTCGATTACGCGATGAGCGTGATCGTCGGACGCGCACTTCCCGATGTCCGCGATGGACTCAAACCCGTGCACCGGCGCGTGCTGTTCGCGATGAACGAGCTGGGCTGTCATTACAACAAGGCCTATTACAAGTCTGCGCGTATTGTCGGTGACGTGATCGGCAAGTACCACCCGCATGGCGATCAGTCGGTCTATGACACCCTGGTGCGCATGGCCCAGCCGTTTTCGCTGCGTTACCTGCTGGTGGACGGACAGGGCAACTTCGGCTCGGTAGACGGCGATTCCGCGGCGGCAATGCGATACACCGAAGCACGCATGTCCAAGCTGGCGCATGAACTGCTTGCCGACATCGACAAGGAAACCGTCGATTTCACCCCGAACTACGATGAGAAGGAGCTGGAGCCGAGCGTATTGCCGACGCGGCTGCCCAATCTCCTGCTCAATGGCTCGGCCGGCATCGCGGTCGGCATGGCGACCAATATTCCGCCGCACAACCTGGGCGAAGTGATTGACGGCACGATTGCGGTCATGGACTACCCGGACATCAGCATCGATGAACTGATGCAGTTGATCCCCGGACCTGATTTCCCGACGGCGGGCATTATCAACGGCTCCAGCGGCATCATCGAAGCCTATCGAACGGGACGTGGGCGTATCCGCATCCGGGCACACGCCGAGATCGAAACCGACAGCGATGGTCGCGATTCGATCATCATCACCGAGTTGCCGTTCCAGGTGAACAAGGCGCGGCTGATCGAGAAAATTGCCGAGCTGCACAAAGAGAAAAAGATCGAGGGCATTGCACCCGATGGCCTGCGCGATGAGTCCGACAAGGACGGCATGCGCATCTTCATACAGGTCAAACGCGGTGAACAGGCAGACGTGCTGCTCAACAACCTGTTCCAGCAGACCCAGCTTGAGACCGTGTACGGCATCAACATGGTCGCCTTGGTCGATGGCCAGCCACGCCTGCTCAATATCAAGGAAATCCTCGAAGCCTTTGTCCGCCATCGTCGCGAAGTAGTCACCCGTCGTACGATCTTCGAACTGCGCAAGGCCCGTGCCCGCGCTCACACGCTGGAAGGCTTGACGATTGCGCTGGCCAACATCGATGAGATGATCGAGTTGATCAAGACGTCAGACAACGCGCAGACGGCGAAGGAACGGCTGCTGGCACGACGCTGGGAACCCGGTCTGGTCCGCGGCCTGCTCGGCGCTGAGGGCGCCGACGACTCGCGTCCAGAAGATTTGCACGAGGACGAGGGCTTGCACGAGGACGGCTACCAGCTGTCGGAAGTGCAGGCCAAGGAAATCCTGGAGATGCGCCTGAACAAGCTGACTGGGCTCGAACAGGAAAAGATCACCGATGAATACAAGCAGTTGCTGGAGACGATTCGTGGCCTGATCGCGATCCTGCAGGATCCTGTCCTGCTGCTCAATATCATTCGCACCGAATTGCTTGAAATGAAGGAAGCCTTCAACGACAAGCGGCGTACGGTGATCCAGCACAGTCAGGAGGATCTCAGCAATGAGGACCTGATCGACAAGCAGGACCTGGTGCTGACCCTTTCGCACTCGGGCTACGCCAAGGCGCAACCGGTGAGCGATTACCGCGCGCAGCGTCGCGGCGGTCGCGGACGCTCGGCGACCGCGATCAAGGAAGAGGATTTCATCGAGAATCTGCTCGTCGCACACAGTCACGATACGGTGCTGTGCTTCACCAGTCATGGGCGAGTGTTCTGGTTGCGGACCTTTCAGTTTCCGATGGCCGGGCCGAACTCTCGTGGCCGTCCCATTGTCAATCTGCTGCCGGCACTCGAGCCGGGAGAGAAGGTCAATGCGATGCTGCCGATCCAGGATTACAGCGACGACCGCTTTGTGTTTTTCGCTACCCAGGCGGGTGTCGTGAAGAAGACGCCACTGAGCGATTTTTCGCGTCCGCGCAGCAACGGTATTCGTGCCGTCGAGCTGGACGAAGGAGATGCGCTGGTTGATGTGGCAATCACCGATGGTTCGCGCGACGTGCTGCTGTTTGCGTCCAATGGCAAGGCGGTGCGCTTTGCCGAGACTGCCGTCCGTGCGGTCGGCCGTACGGCGCGCGGTGTTCGCGGTATGACCCTGGTCAAGGGCGAACAGGTAGTGAGCATGATCGTCGCCGCTGAAGGCGACATCCTGACTGCGACCGAGCGCGGCTACGGCAAGCGCACGCCCTTGGTGGACTATCCGCGCAAGGGTCGTGGCACCCAGGGCGTGATCGCGATCCAGACCTCGGAACGTAATGGCCAGTTGGTCGGCGCCCTGCAGGTAACCGAGGCGCATGAGGTCATGCTGATTTCGAACCAGGGCACCCTGGTGCGTACCCGCGTCGGCGAGATCGCCCAGGTGGGTCGCAATACCCAGGGCGTCACCTTGATCCGACTGCCGGCCGACGAGGCTCTGGTCGGGATTGCCGCCGTCGAAACACTGCCGGAAGAGGGTGGTGATGGCGACGGCGACAGCGCACCTGCGGGAGCCGAGGCAGGAACATCGTGAGATCGGTCGCGCGTCTGAGCAGAATCCTGCGGTGCTCGCCGGTTTGCCTCACTCTGCTGCTCGGTCTCGGCGCCCTTCAGGTGCAAGCCGATGCGCCGACGGAATCATCCGGAGTGCCGGCGCTGCGTTCGGCACAGGTCGCGGTGGCGCGCGACGCGGTCATGCCCTACGTGGTCAGCATCATGGTCGTGCGCGAAGATCATGTGCAGGGTAAGGCCCAACTCAGTTTGGGTAGCGGCAGTGGCACGATCATCAGTGCCGCCGGTCATGTCGCCACCAATGCCCACGTCACCGAGAACGGCCAGCGCTTCCGCGTTGTGCTGGCTGACAAGCGCGAGCTGACTGCACAACTGGTTGGTGCCGATGAGTTGAGTGACATCGCGGTGCTGAAGATCGATGAGCAGCCCGAAGGTGGCTACGCCTATGCCAGTTTTGCCGAGCGCAATCTGCTCGAGGCCGGTGATCCGGTACTCGCCATGGGCGCGCCCTGGGGACTGGAGCACTCGCTTTCGCAAGGGGTGGTCAATCATCCGGCGCGCCTGATGGTCTCGCTGTTCCAGGACGAAGCCGACTACGAACAGCAGCTTGGCCGTAATCAACCCACGGCACGTTTCTATGCGTGGATTCAGCATGACGCGGCGATCGCGCCGGGAAACTCCGGTGGACCGCTGGTCAATCTCGCTGGTCAGATTGTCGGCATCAATACCCGCGGCAGCTTCAGCGGTGGCGATATGGCCTTCGCGATCCCGGCCGATGTCGCCCGCCGTATCGTCGACCAGCTGGTCCGCGATGGTGAAGTCAAGCGCAGCTATTTCGGATTTGCCGTACGCTCGCTGAAGAGCTCGGGTCTCGATGAAGGTGTCCTGGTCAGCTCGGTGCAGCAGGACTCACCCGCAGCCGCGGCCGGTCTGGTGCCGGGCGATCGGATCGTCCGCATCGATGGCAAGGCGGTCACCGTGGCCTTGCCCGAGCAGGTTCCAGTATTTCTGCGCGAACTCACTGAGCGGCCGCTCGGTCAGAAGGTGCGCATGGATGTGCTCAGTGGTGGCAGTGTGCGCAGCCTCGGCATGGTGTCGCAGCCCTATCCGCGTGACCTGGGCGACAACATCGAGATCAAGGCCTGGGGTCTGACCCTGACCGAGGTTACCCCGGCCATTGCTCGATCGCGGCTGCTTGAACATCAGCAGGGCCTGATCGTGACCGGTGTCCTTCCCGGTAAACGCGCAGCCACTGCGCACCCGCCGCTTGCGGTGGGTGATGTGGTGTTTGCCATCGATGGCAAGGCGGTGGCCTCGGTGGCCGATGTCGAAGCTCTGGGCGTCTCCAATGGCGCCGGTGATTCGGCCCGCTTGCTTGCCTTTGAACGCTCGGGCAAGTCCCTGCTTTCGGTGCTCGATGCGCGTCCTGCCGAGACCGAGCCGAACAAACTTCGCGAGCTCCCCAAGCCCTGGGTGGGAATCGATGCGCAGCCGATCACGGCCACAACCGCGCGCCTGATCTCGGGTCCGGCGGGTGGTGGCTATCGGGTGACGCGTGTGTATCCTGGCCCAGCGCAGCGTGCGGACATCCGGGTCGGTGATCTGATCGTCGCCGTCGCGGGTGAGGCGGTGCCTGTTTCCGGTGACACCGATGATGAGGCGCTGCAGCAACGATTCCGTGATGCCCTCGTCGATGAACCACTTGCGCTCAGGATCTGGCGCGATGGTCAATTGCTGGAATCCAGCCTGATGCCCGGGGTCGCGCCCGATCCGCGCGGTTCGCTCAAGTCTCTGCAGATCGACTGGCTCGATCTCGGCGTGCGTGCGCTCGGCTTCTACGATCGCATCGAGCGGCGACTCGACAAGGGCGTTCAGGGCGTTGTGGTCGAACGTGTGGAGACCGGCGGCCTGGCCGGTCTGGCCAACCTCAAGCCCGGCGACGTGATACTCAAGGTCGACGGCAAACCGGTCGATGGATTGGATACCTTCAAGTTGCTGACCGCGAGGTCTGCGCACAAGGAAGGTCGAAATATCAGTTTTCTGGTGTTGCGTGCCGCGCGAACGCGATTGTTGTTCCTGGATTCCGGATGGGAAAAGTCACCATGATGCGATTGCTCCGGCCGCTCTTCGTTGTCGTGCTCGCCTGCGCATCGAGCTCGGTCTTCGCCAGTCCGATGGACGAAGAGAGCAAGGAGATTTTTGCCCGTTTGCTCAAACAGCACGCGGCCACCGTGGTACGAATCAACTTTGTGGTGAAGTCGAGTTTTCAGGGGCAGGAGCAAAGTCAGGAGTCGTCAACCACGGGCGTCCTGATCGATCCGCGCGGATTGATCCTGGTGCCGCGCATGGTGGTCGAGCCGAGCTTCCCGGGTATCGACAAGCTCACCAGTGAACAGCGCGCCAGCTTCAAGCTTGAGACCCGGGACTTCCGAGTGCGCCTGGCCGGTCAGGATACGCCGCTGGAAGCCGAGGGGCTGACCAGTGATGCCGATCTCGGCGTGGCCTGGCTGCGACTGAAGTCGCCGGTCGTGGATCCCGCAGTACCCCAGGAATCCGGCACGCCCGAGAATACGGCGGTGCCCAAATATCCATTCGCCAATCTGGACGACGGCGCCGTGGCCGCGCCCGGCCAGGCCTACTATGTTATCGAACGGCTGGCTGACCGTTATGGTGGTGAAGCCACGGTCAGTTGGGGCGTAATCGTCGGTGAGGTCAAGGTACCGCGGCCGGCGCATATCGCCACTGGCGCGCTTGGGCTCGGCTATTCGGCGGAGGGAAAAGTTCTGGGTTATGTCGTCGCTGACCTCGAGAGCATGGAGTCCACGACCATGATGAGTGGGCAGGGCGGGATGATCATGACCATGGCGCCGGCACGAAGGCTTGCCTCGGCGAGTAGTCGCGCCGCCAGTCTGCTCGATGACCGCGATTGAGACTGCGTCAGCCTGGGCTCGCCCGCGCCGTCATCATCGTTTGCAGTATGGCCGCCGTCAAAACAGCAATGTACCCACGTTTTCATAATCGCAATTCACATCAAGAAAGCTGGATAAAGCCTTGATGTTAAATAGGTAATGCTTTGTTGTTGCGGTCGGCGCGCTCGTCGGTCCCAGCGCTTGCCCGGTACTTCCGGCAGCTGTACAAGTCAGGGCACGGCCGCGAAGATTGGACTGTACTGTCCAGTCCATTAAAGGCCCAAGCATGCCCTACAACGCGCGCAATCCACGCACCCTCAGCATCATCGAAGCCGCCTCGCACCTGTTCATCGAGCATGGCTACCAGGTCAATATGGCCGAGGTGGCGCGGCGCGCCGGCGTAGCCAAGCAGACGGTCTACACCCATTTCGGTACCAAGGACCGGCTGTTCGAAGCCGCCATCGTCCATCTGATCCAGCCCCTACGCAAATTGCTTGAGGTCGATGACCGCGGCATTCGTGAAAGCTTGATCGAATACGGTCGCCATCATCTTGCGCGTTGGCTCGACACCCGTACGGCTGGACTCTCGCGGCGGCTGATTGCAGAAGCCGCGCGCTTTCCGCAGGCAGCGCATTCGCTCTACAACAACAGCATGCAGGCGGTCAGCGAGCGCCTTGCCGAGCGCATCGCCGCCGCCGATCGGCGCGGGGAGATTGCTGTCCCGGACAGCCGCGCCGCGGCGGAACTGTTGCTCGGCATGTTGTCTGGTCTGGAGGGGGACCGGCGCCGACTCGGCTTGCCGCTACGCGACACCAGTGCTCGCGACCGTTGGGTGGAGATCGCGGTCGATACCTTCCTGCGCGCCTACGCCGTGCCGGCTGGATATTCGCCGCCTCCCCTGGGCCGACAATGATCGCGCTACTGCGACCTGCGGCCGTGGCCAGTCTGCTTGTTCTGCTCTGCGCCTGAGCCCAGTCGCCGGCACTTGCCGGCACGCGCCGCTCGAAGTCGGCGTGGTCATTGCACAGCCAGGTCTGGTGCCGCTAGCGCCGGCCGGGCCGGATATTACACCGCCGCCAGTTTGATCGGCGGCTCGGTATTGCCCGCTTCCTGCTGGGCGAAGGGCAGGGCGCGTTCGAGGCCAACCTGGGGCTCGCCAACGAAATAGCCCTGCAGATAGTCGACCTGGCACTCGCGCAGCAGGGGCAGTATCTGCGGGCGATCGACAAACTCGGCGATGGTGCGCTTGCCGACCGAATGCGCGATGCCGGTGATCGCCTTGACGACAGCCTGATCGATCTTGTCTTCGAGCAGTCCCTGGATGAACGAGCCATCGATCTTGAGATAATCGACGTCCAGGTGCTTGAGGTGGCTGAAGGTCGAGAAGCCGACGCCAAAATCATCCAATGCAAACTGGCAGCCCAAGGCGCGCAGATGACCGATCAATGCGCGCGCCGCCTCCAGATTGCTGACTGCGCGTGACTCGGTGATTTCGAATACCACCTGGCGCGCATCGACATCGAACTCGACCAGCTTGTCGGTGACAAAGCCAGCAGTCGCCGGATTGATCAGGGATTGTGCCGACAGGTTGATCGACAGCCGCACGCGGCGGCCCTGACGTCCGATTTCGCGGAGGGCCTTGAAGGCGTTGTGGATCACCCAGCGATCGATTTCCTGCATCATGCCAAAGCGTTCGGCGGTCGGCAGGAAGGCATCAGGCGCCAGCAATTGTCCATGACTGTCGCGTAGGCGCAGCAGTACTTCGAAGTAGGGCTCAAGGCGTTGGCCAGCAACGGGCTGATGGGCAAAATCGCTGAGCGGAACAATCGGCTGATAGCTCAGGACAAAGCCATCGCTGCGGATGGCTTCTTCGAGGCGGGATGACCAGCCGAGTTCCTTGTCCATCGCCGCGCGCTCGTCGGACTCCGGCGAGAACACATGGGTCTGGTTGCGGCCGCCATTCTTGGCGATATAGCAGGCGATGTCGGCGTTCGCCATGGCTTCGGCCGGTGATTCGGTCAGCCGGTCCATGCGCGCAACGCCAATCGAGACCGTGATCCGGTAGCTTTTGCCGGCATAGACGAAACTGGTCGCGGTCAGTGCACGACGAAACTCATCGGCAATCGAATCGATATCCGAACTGGTGACGTTGCGCAGAATGATGGCGTACTCGTCGCCGCCCATGCGGGCGAGGTGATCGGATTGGCGCAGCCGCGATTTCAGCCGCGCGCTGACTTCGATCAGCAACTGATCGCCGGCGCTATGGCCGGCAGTATCGTTGATGTACTTGAAGCGATCGACATCGATGAACAGCAGCAGCGAGGTCTGATCGGTACGCTTGAGTCGGGTCACTTCCTGCTCAAGCTGGCTTTCGAAGAACGAGCGGTTGTTGAGCTTGGTCAGCGAATCGTGGCTGGCCTGCCAGCGCAGTTCTTCCTCAAGCACGCGCCGCGCCGAGACATCGCGGAATGCGATCACCGAGCCTTGTCGCACACCATCCACATTCATCGGGAACACCGTGCACTCGACCGGTATCGGGCGACGAGCGGCGGTGATGAACAGGGTCTGCCAGTTCGGAACCTGGGAGCCATTCTGATAGCACTGCGAGAGGAAGCAGGCAGCACGCGGCATCGGCGCGCCATTCTCGAAGGCGTGATGGAATTTTTCGTAGGCCGAGGAGCCGACCAGATCGGGGGGCGAGGCATAGCCGAGCAGATCGACCGCAGCGGGATTGACGAACTGGATGATGCCGGCGCGATCGACTCCGTAGACGCCGTCGCCCACCGAGGCGAGGATGCCCTCGAGCCGGCGCCGTTCGGCATCGACCGCCTTGCGGTCAATCACCATGCGCGCCAGCGAGTGCAGGCGGGCCAGGAACAATTCCTTCGACTCGCTCTTGAACATGCACTCGATCGCGCCCGAGGCCAGCGAGTCATTGATGACCTGGTCCGAGTAGGTTCCGGTAATGACGGCGCAGATCGTGCTGCGCAGGGCAGGCGTGGACTTGATGGTGCGGATCAGTTCGGGCCCGTTCTCGTTGGGCATGAAGTAGTCGGTGACGACGATGTCGAAACTGAGCTCGACGATCTTTTTGCGGGCTTCCTCGACGCTGCTGGCGATTTCGACGAGATAGCCCTGTTTACTGAGCAATTTCTGGAAGGCGAGGCGCACCGTGGCCGAGTCGTCCACGAGCAGGACACGCAGCCCGGTCGGGTCGGTGCCATCGCTATCGTGCGAAATGTGCCGGCTGGGTCGGAGCAGCTTGTTCAGCGCCTCCCCGGCCTCGTTGTAGTCGCCCCAGTTGAGCAGTGCGACACGCGGCCGCTTCATCATCCAGTTGACTGCGCCGGGACTATTGGAATCGGCTAGCACGAGAACCGGGAGATGCTCAAAGGCATCGCGCGTGAGCATGTCGAAAATTTCATCGGCCTTGGGCTCGCCGTAGTCAGGCCAGCCGACCGCCACCGCGCCGATTTCGCTGGACGAGCGCGGCATGCGTTCGAGAAAGGCGTGTACTTCTTCGAAGCTGCTCAGCGCATGCACGCTGAATCCCGCACCCGACAACACTGCCGAGATGGCGCGGCGGCGTGTGGTGGATGATTCGGCGAGCAAAACACTGGTCATCGCGATTCCCCTTCGCTAGGGAGATGAGACTAGCGCTGGGTTGCGGCGGTGCCAACTGGCATTCGCGCTGTCGTGTCGCTGACCGACCCGGTTGTCTGTGCACGAAGGCCGGTCCGCTGCGTCCGGCTTCGGGCGGTTTCATGCGGCGTCCGAGGTTCGGCTGAAGCGCAGGGTGGGTCCGAGTCGTCCGGCTCAGGGGTGTTGCGGACACTGGTGTTCAAACCTGGAATTTGCTGTTCGAATCCGGACAGCGCGCCCTATCGTACTCGTGTCATATTTGAAATATATCTATATATCATATAGATGCGCAGCCCCCGGCGTTGGCACGGTGATTGCGTTGATTGGTCATGGACATTGCCCGCCCCGACTTGATTGTAAGGAAACGCCAGCGTCAACGCTGGATCATCGCCGCCGCCGTGACCGCCCTTTCCCTGTTGCTGGGTCTGGTCTGGAGACTTCCACCGGCTGCGCCGACAGTCGAAAAGGCCACGCTTTGGACCGACATCGTAAAAAGTGGAGAAATGAAACGCGAGGTGCGCGGTCCCGGCATCCTGGTGCCCAAGGAAGTGCGCTGGATCGCCGCCGAAACTACGGCGCGGGTGGAGCGGATCGTCATCAAGCCTGGTGCCGCGGTCACCCCCGACAGCGTAATCCTTGAACTCAGCAATCCCGAAGTGATGGACAGCGTGCTCGGTGCCCGCGCAGCGCTGACTGCGGCCGAGGCGGATTACGCCGCGCGCCGGATGACGCTGGAGAGCCAGCAGCTCGACCAGAAGGCAACGACCGCCAGTATCAAGGGTGACTACGAGGCGGCCCGCCTGCAGGCCGAGGCCGAGGCCGACCTCAACAAGAAGGGCATCATCTCCGACATCAACTATCGGCGCACGCAACTCACCGCCGACAGCCTGAAGATTCGCATCGACATCGAGAAGGAACGCGCGACGAAATTCTCCCGCACGATGCAGGCGCAACTGGCTGCGGATCGGGCCCGCATCGAGCAGTTGCAGAACACCGCTGCCCTGCGCCAGCGTCAGGCCGATGCCTTGCTGGTGCGCGCGGGCATTGCCGGAATCCTTCAGCAGGTGCCGGTGCAGGAAGGCGCACAGGTGCTGGCCGGGGCCAATCTCGCCCGGGTTGCGGTGCCCGGTGTGCTGATGGCCGAACTGCGGATTGCGGAAACCCAGGCGAAGGACATCGCGCTTGGTCTCAAGGTCGCCGTCGACACACGAAACGGCATTGTCGAAGGCAAGGTCAGTCGGATTGACCCTGCCGTGGTCGCCGGCAATGTGCAGGTCGATGTCGATCTGATCGGCGCGCTGCCCGAGGGCGCGCGTCCCGATCTCTCTGTCGATGGAACCATCGAGATCGAGCGTTTGGCCGACGTCCTCTATGTCGGCCGTCCCGCCTACGGTCAGGCCGGCGCCGATACGACCCTGTTCCGGATCGAAGCGGGTGGCGACCTGGCGTTGCGGGTGCCGGTGCGTCTGGGCCGCGCGTCGGTCAACCAGATTGAAATCGTGCAGGGTCTGAAAGTAGGAGACCAGATCATTCTTTCGGACACATCGCAGTGGGACCGCCACGACCGGCTCAAGATCGACTGATTCCGATCAAGCCACCCATACGGTATTTGCCATGAACAACACGGAACCACAAGGAAATCCAGCCATGACCAGCAACGCCCTGATCACGATGCGCGACATCAAGAAGGTCTTCTATACCGACGAGGTCGAGACCCATGCGCTGTCCGGAATCCATGTCGACATCGGCAAGGGCGAGTACGTGGCCATCTCCGGTCCCTCCGGTTGTGGCAAGTCGACCCTGCTGTCGATTCTCGGTCTGCTCGATTCGCCCACCGGCGGCGAGTACGTGTTGAACGGCACACCGGTGCAGAGTCTGGACGCCAATCAGCGCGCGCGCATCCGCAATCGCGAGATCGGATTCATCTTCCAGGCGTTCAATCTCATCGGCGACCTCAGCGTGTTCGAGAATGTCGAGTTGCCGCTGACCTACCGCGATGGCATGAGCAAGTCCGAGCGTCGTGATCGCGCCATGGAGGCGTTGGAGCGGGTCGGCATGGCGCATCGGGTCAAACACTTTCCCGGACAGCTCTCTGGGGGTCAGCAGCAGCGTGTCGCGGTCGCGCGTGCCCTGGTCGGCAAGCCCTCGATCCTGCTCGCCGATGAGCCGACCGGAAACCTCGATTCGAAAAATGGTGAAGCCGTGATGACCCTGCTCGACGAGCTGCACAAGAGCGGCTCGACCATCTGCATGGTCACCCACGACATGCGCTATGCCGAGTTTGCTGCGCGCAAGATATTCATGTTCGACGGCCGCGTCGTCGATGAGGAGACCATGCATCGACTGCGCACCGAAGAAGATCAACGTCTGCGGCAGAGTCTGGCCATCGCCTGAGTACCTGGAGAACGCCCTGATGAAATCCTTTCTGGTGGGGTTCCACCACGAGATCAAACACTCGGTTCGCCAACTGCGTCGTCGGTTTGGCTATGCGCTGCTGACCATTGCGGTGCTCGCCTGCGGGCTGGGTGCCACCATGTTCGTGCTGGTTGCGATCAACTCCTTGATCCTGCGCCCGCTGCCGTTTCCGGATGCCGAGCGCATTGTCAGCATTGGTGATCGCAGTCCGGAGAATCCCGGTCGCCTCAATGGGCTGCCATCGCAGGATTTTCTCGATCTGCGCAAGGAATTGCAGAGTTACGAGCATATCGGGGCCTATTACGAGGCAACCATCAACCTGGCTGACGACAGCGAGGCACAGCGCTACGACGGCATCTTCGTCGCTGGTGCCTTGTTCGAAATGCTGGGCGAGAAGGCATTGCTCGGTCGTCCGCTCAGCGCTGCTGATGACAAGCCGGGTGCGGTACCGCTCGTTGTGATTGGTGAAACCGTGTGGCGTGACCGCTTCGCCGCCGATCCCGACATCATCGGACGTTCGCTGCGCATGAATGGCCAGTCGGCGACCGTCGTCGGCGTGATGCCGAGCCCGTTCGCCTTCCCGCGCCAGTCCCAGGTCTGGACTACCGCGCGCTTCGTCGACGGAACCCATGAGGACAAACAATTCTGGGGGCAGATTGTCGGTCTGCTGAAGCCGGGCGTGAGCGTGGATGCGGCAGCGGCCGAGCTGGTCAGCGTCTACGATCGACTGAAATCGCAGCGGATGGACCTGCGGCGCAATCTCGACGGTGGTCTGATGCCCATGGGCAAGGCCTTCATCAACTCCAACACGCGCGCCGTGCTGTTTGTCATGTTGATCACTGCGTTCTCGGTGCTGCTGCTGGCCTGCGCCAACGTCGCCAATCTGCAGCTGGGCAGTCTGGCCGCACGCAGTCGTGAGTTTGCGGTGCGCGCGGCAATCGGCGCCGGTCGCGGCCGGATCATTGTCGGCGTGCTTTGCGAGTCGCTGATTCTGGCGGTGATGGCCACCCTTGTGGCTCTTGCGATCGCCGACGCGGCCGGAGCGTGGACCGGTGCCTACTTTGCGCGGGCGGAGGATTCACCCGGCTACTGGTTCACCTTTCGCGTGGACGCGCGGGTGGCGATGATGGGTGCCGCGATCGCCTTGCTGACCACCTTGCTGGCCGGTTTGATTCCTGCGTTGCGTGCCAGCGGTCTGGCGCTGACGCGGGCGCTCAATGATTCCGGTCAGGCCGGCGAGGGCAAATTCTCCCGCGTCGGGCGTGGGCTGATCATCGGGCAGATCGCCTTGTCCTGCCTGTTGTTGATCGGTGCCGGCATGACCTGGCGCGGACTGCAGCTGCGATCCAGTTTTGATCTTGGCATCGATGCCGCGCCGTCCAGTTTGATGACTGCCCGCGTTGCGATCTTCAATGAGCAGTATCCGCTTCCCGCAGACCAGGAACGATTCTTTGCCGCAGTGACCACGAAGCTGCGCGCCGACAGCAATGTCCTGGCCGCCACCGCCGCCGAGGCGCTGCCGGGCTCGACCTCAGGTGGCGATGATGTCGTGGTGGAAGGGCAGACGGATCCGGAGGCAAGACTTGAGGTCTTCAAGAGTTCGGTCGACGACCACTTCGCCGCGACCTACGGAATCCCGCTGCTTGCCGGTCGCTTCTTCGACAGTCGTGATCAGCAAAACAGTCTGCCGGTCGCCATTGTCGACCAGCGATTCGTCGATCACTACTGGCCGGGCCAGGATCCGCTCAATCGTCGTATCAAGCTCGATCCCGAAGATCCGACTTCGAACTGGGTGACCATTGTCGGCGTGGTCCGGCCGCTGCAACTGGAAGACGTGGACGATGATCCGCAGCCCACCGTCCTGCTGCCGATGCGACAGGCCCCGGTGCGGTTCGCCAGCCTAGCGGTGCGTACGGTTGGGCCGCCGACGGCGTTTGCACCTCGCATCGCCGAGATCGTCCGCGAGGTCAATCCCGATACCCCGATCTACTGGGTACGGACGCTCGAGCAGGTACTGCGTCTCGACGGTGCCGGTGACCGGTTTCTTGCTCTGGTATTCGGCGTCTTCGGCATGGTCGGCGTGCTGCTTTCGTCCGCTGGCCTGTATGGCGTGCTGGCGCAGTCGGTGACGCGCCGCACCCGCGAGATCGGTGTGCGGCGTGCGATTGGCGCCGAGGCCGGACAGGTTGCGCGCCATGTCGCCGCAGGTGCAGCCCGCCTGGTAATCGTCGGCATGGTGGTCGGTCTTGGCCTCGGTGTTCCATGGGCCAAGATGCTGAGCTCCAACGCCCTGCGTATGCCGGCCTTTGATCCTCTGGTGTTTGCCCTGGTCGCGGTCAGCATCCTGATCTCGGCCTCGATCGCGGTGCTGGTGCCGGCACGACGTGCGATCCGCATCGATCCGATGCAGGCACTGCGCTACGAATGAGTGTCGGGACCCGCAGGGACGCGGGTCTTTCTTCCCACTTCGCTTGTCCAGGAGGCTAGCTCCATGCGCCATTTCTTCTCCGATCTGATGCACGCAGCGCGCCAGTGGCGCGCCCGTCCCGGACTATGGCTCGCCATCGTGGTGACCTTGGCCCTGGGTATTGGCGCCAATACCGCGGTGTTCAGTGTGATCAATGGCGTACTGTTGCGACCGCTGCCGTTTGCCGACGCGGATCGGCTGGTGATGGTCTACAACACGTATCCCAAGAATGATCTTGCCTTCGCCGGCACTTCAATTCCGGACTATCTGGATCGCAAGACGGGCGCACCCTCGTTCGAAGATCTGGCGATGTTCAACCAGATCAGCCTCAATCTGACCCTCGGTCAAGTTCCCGAGCAGCTCAGCGCGGCGCGGGTCACTCCATCGTTCTTCAGCGTCCTCCAGTCAGGCGCAGCGTTCGGCCGCGTGCTCGATGAAACGGATGCCGAGGAAGGTGCCGCTCCGGTGGCTGTGCTCAGCCATGGCCTATGGCAGCGATTGTATGGAGCCGACCGCACCATTATCGGGCGCGAACTGGCACTGAGCGGGCGCAACTATCAGATCATCGGGGTGATGCCTGAGGATTTCGCATTCCCCGATCGGCAGCGCGATCTGTTCATCCCATTTGCCTTCAGCGCTGAGCAGCGCGGCGATGAGGAACGCGGCAACGAATATTCGATGTCGATCGGTCGCCTCAAGCCCGGCGCAAGCCTTGCTGGCGCAAATGCCGAAATGGATCTGCTGGTGCAGCGACTCGGCGCCAGACTTCCCGATTATCAGGCCTTTATTGCGGCTTCCGGCTTCACCGGGCGCGCGCAGTACCTGCAGGAGTTCTTCGTCGGCGACCTGCGTGGCCTGCTCGGTCTGTTACAGGCGGCAACCCTTTTCGTACTGCTGATTGCGTCTGCAAACGTCGCTAATCTGCTGCTCGCACAGGGCTTGGCGCGGCGCCGCGAATTTTCCGTGCGGGCGGCAATGGGTGCCGGTCGGGCGCAGTTGTTTCGCCAGGTAGTTGCCGAGTCCCTGCTGGCCACCGTTGCCGGCGCAGGACTAGGTCTGCTGGTTGCACAGGCTTGTCTGGGCTTGATGGGCGGGCAGTTGCTGCAGCGCATGGGCGGATCGCTGTTTGCCAGTTCGATTGATGGCAGCGTCCTCGTCTTCACCTTGGTGGTCTCGGTCCTGGTCGCCTTGCTGATTTCGATCCTGCCGGTGATCGTCGTGGCCGGACCTTCCCTGGTCGAAGGGCTCAAGGACGGCGGGCATGGTACGACCAGCAGCCGGCTCACCCGGCTCAGTCGCAGTGCGCTGGTGGTCTTGCAATTGGCGCTTTCGGTTGCCTTGCTGATCGGCGCCGGTTTGCTGCTGCGCAGCTTTGACCGGCTCAGCTCGGTCGCCCCGGGATTCGATCCGGGTGATCTGTATTCCGCCGCCTATGCGCTCAACGGTGAACAGTATGCAGAAGCCTCGGCGCGAGCACAGTTCATCGAAAACGCGCTCGGTGGAATCCGTGAAATTCCCGGGGTCAGTGCGGCAGGAATGATTTCTGGGCTTCCGTTCTCGCCAATGGCCAACAGCTCGGGGACGTTCGGCATTCGTGGCGAGGTCTATGATGCGACGCACGTGCCGCCGCACGCCTTCCAACGCATTGTCGACGAGGGATTTTTTCCCGCGAGCGCGGTGCCGCTTTTGCTTGGCCGCAATTTCAGCGCGGCCGACTCGGCTGATGCCAACCGGGTGGTAATCATCGACAAGCTGCTCGCAGACAAGCATTTTGCCGGGAAAAATCCAATCGGCCAGCAGCTCAGTCGTGGTGGCAATGACGAAAACACCCAGTGGATGACCGTGGTTGGAGTCGTCGGCACCGTCAAGGCCAGTGAACTCGGTGCGGAGGTACGCAAGGAGACCATGTATGTGCCTATGCGACAGACCTCGGTACCGGTCGGTGCCCTGGTGGTACGCGCGAAGATGCCACGCGACGTGCTGACGACCAGGATCCGTGCGGTGATGAAGCGGGTCGACCCGGGCCAGCCGATCTTCGATATCAAGACCATGCGCGAGCGCATCGATGCCTCGCTCGGTCCCCAGCGGGCCCCCATGCAGTTGCTGCTGGTGTTCGCCTGCGTGGCCCTGATCCTTGCGGCAATCGGCATCTACGCAGTACTGGCATTTCTGGTCGGTCAGCGCGCCAGTGAAATCGGTGTGCGAATGGCGATTGGCGCCGGCCGTAGCGATATCCTGAAACTGATCATGGGCCAGAGCGCTGGTCTGGTTGGGTTGGGCCTCGGCATCGGAGTGGCAGCGGCACTGCTGGTTGGTCGCCTGCTTGGTGCTCAGCTGTACGGCATCAGTGCCTACGACCCGCTGACCTATATCGTGGTCGTGGTCCTGCTCGCCCTGGTCGCCATCGTTGCCAGCCTGGTGCCGGCGCGGCGTGCCAGCACGATTGATCCACTGCGCGCGCTGCGTCAGGAATGAGCGCCGTTATGTCGATGAAGAGCACGAACGCCTGTACGCAGGGAATCGCGGCCCACATTCCGGCGCGATCGTGGCGGGGCTGCGCATGCTGATCAGCCTGCGCAAGCTCGAGCGCAGCTACCCGGTCGGGGCTGGCCGGGCCTGGGTGCTGCGCAATATCGATCTGGACGTTGCCGCTGGCGAATTCATCAGTGTGACCGGTCCGTCTGGCTCGGGAAAATCCAGTCTGTTGAATGTGCTGGGTCTGCTCGATGCAGGCTGGGCGGGCGAGTACTTCCTGGATGACCAGCCGGTGCACAGCGCGAGTCCGGCGCAACGCCAGCGCCTGCAGCGCGAGGCCATTGGTTTCATTTTTCAGCACTACCAGTTGATTACCGATCTCACGGTCGCCGAAAACCTGGAGCTGCCGCTCAGCTACCGCGATATGCCGAGCGTGCAGCGTCGCGCTCGGGTTGCCGAAATGCTGGATCGATTCCAGATCGTGGCGAAGCGCGATCTGTTCCCATCGCAGTTGTCCGGCGGCCAACAGCAACTGGTTGCGGTGGCGCGTGCCCTGATCACCCAGCCCAGGGTGATCCTCGCCGATGAACCAACTGGCGCCCTGCATTCCGACCAGGGTCAACTGGTCATGCAGGCTCTGCAGCAGCTGAATGCGGAAGGCACGACGATCATCCAGGTCACCCACAACGACGAATATGCGGCGCTGGGCAGCCGTCGCCTGAAGTTGTTCGATGGCTGGTTGAAAGCGGAATGATTGAGCCTACGCAGCTGACTGCGCCAGAATCCCCCCTATGAGCAAGCTTCCGATCCTGATCGCCGACGACCAACCCGATGTTGCCGAGGCACTGCGCCTGCTGTTCAAGTCAGAATCCCTGACCTGCAAGGTGGTGCACGATCCCCCTGCCGCACTCGAGGCCGTGCGGCGCCAACACTTTGCCTGCGCCTTGCTCGATCTGAACTACAGCCGCGACACCACGTCGGGTGCCGAGGGACTGGCCCTGATCGCCGAGATGCGACGAGTGGACGCGCATGTGCCGATCGTGGCGATGACGGCCTGGGGCACGATCGAGCTGGCGGTGAAGGCCCTGCACGCCGGCGCCGGCGACTTCGTCGAAAAGCCCTGGGAAAATCAGCGGCTGCTCAGCGTAGTGCGTAACCAGATGGCGCTCGGCGATGCTGCACGCGTGGTCGAGCGACTCGATGCCGAGAATGCCTTGCTGCGTGTGGGCGAGGACGGCAGCGCCTTCATCGCCGAATCTCCATCGATGCGGCGCGTGCAGGATCTGATCCGGCGCATTGCGCCCTCGGATGCCAATGTGCTGATCCTCGGCGACAACGGCACCGGCAAGGGCGTGGTCGCGCAACGCATCCACGAGGCTTCGCGCCGCAGCAATGGCGCCCTGATCAAGGTCAATATGGGAGGCATTCCCGAGCAGCTGTTCGAAAGCGAGATGTTCGGCCATATCAAGGGTGCCTTCACCGATGCCAAGAACGATCGGATCGGTCGATTCGAACTGGCCGACGGCGGCAGTCTGTTCCTGGATGAGATCGGCAATATTCCGATCTCGCAGCAACCCAAGCTGTTGCGCGTGCTGGAGGACGGAGAACTGGAACGGGTTGGGTCCTCGCGCACCACCCGGGTGAATGTGCGGCTGATTTCTGCGACCAATGCCGATCTGGGGCGTGAAGTGGCGGCTGGGCGTTTCCGCAAGGATTTGATGTTCCGGCTCAATACCGTCGAAATCCAGCTACCTCCATTGCGTGAGCGCAGCGAGGATATGCCCCTGCTCGCAGCGCATTTTCTGCAAGTCTTCAGCGCACGCTATCAACGCGAAGGCATGCGCATTGCGCCCTCGGCGCAACGCCAGCTGCAGGCCTATGCCTGGCCCGGCAATGTGCGTGAGTTCGGTCACGTCATCGAACGCGCTGTGTTGATGGCAGCGACCAGCCTGATCGAGGAATTCAGCCTGAGCAAGTCTTCACCAGCAGCAAGGTCGGCTGCAGTCGATCCGCTCGACCCCGGGCAGATTCCGAGCGAGTCGTCGGCAGAGGCGCCGACTATCGAACAGGCCGAGGAATCGCTGATTCGCAGCGCACTTGAGCGAAGTTCCGGAAACGTCCAGAAAACTGCCGAGGCACTCGGGCTGAGTCGCGGCGCGCTGTATCGTCGGCTGGAGAAATACGGCATCCGTGATGCAAACTGAAACCGGCCCGCCGCGCAGATACCGAGCGACGGTTCCTGCCAGGGTGGTGATCGCGGCAGATGTCTGTTTGCGGCTACTCTGAGCCATGAACTTTCCACCCGGTCCTGACCCCCGACTGGATCCGCGTCGCCGCCGCGGCATGCCGTTCGAAACACGTGTGCTTTTGGCGGCACTTGCGGTGGCGATTCCCGCATTGGCCGGCCTCGTCCTGTTGCTCGTCGTGCCGACGCTTGCAGTCTATTGGCGGACGCTGCTGTTTCTGGTGGTTCTGCCGACTCTGCTGATTGCATTCAAGCTGCGTCACCTGGTCGTGTATCCCTTGCATACGCTGAGCAATCTGCTCGAGGCGCTGCGCGAGGGTGACTACAGTCTGCGTGGTTCGCGGGCGCGCCAGAGCGATGCCATCGGCGATGTCGTCTGGGAAATCAATGCGCTCTCCGAGACCCTGCGCCAGCAGCGGCTGCGTGTCGAAGAGACATTGAACCTGCTGAGCAAGGTGATGAGCGAGATCGATATCGCCGTGCTGACCTTCGATGAGGCGCGGCGGCTACGCCTGGTCAATGCCGCTGGTGCCCGTCTGCTGGCTCGTTCTGCCGGCGAGCTGATTGGCCAGAGCGCCGCTGAGCTGGGCATGCTCGACTGTCTGGATATCGAACACGAGACCACACTCGCGCGCAGTTTCCCCGGCGCCAGTGGCCGCTTTGGTCTGCGCCGGGTTGTGTTCCGCCAGGATGGTGTGCCGCACGAGCTGCTGGTGATCAGCGACCTCAGCCGCGCTTTGCGCCAGGAGGAGCGCCAGGCCTGGCAGCGCCTGATCCGTGTGCTTGGGCACGAGTTGAACAACTCGCTGGCGCCGATCCGATCGATGGCCGAGACCCTCGGCACGATGGTCCAACGTGAGCCACTGCCCGAAGAATGGCGCGAAGACACCCGCGGCGGTCTGAATCTGATCCGTGATCGCGCCGACGCGCTTTCGCGCTTTATGCTGGGTTACTCGGCGCTGGCACGATTGCCGGCGCCCGAGCGTAGAGCGGTCGAATTGACGGATCTGGTGCAGCGTGCCGCCCGCTGGGAACGCCGAGTCGAGGTGCGGGTCGAGCCCGGCCCGGAAATCAGTATTCGCGCCGATTCCGACCAGATCGAACAGGCCCTGATCAACCTGATCAAGAATGCCGCCGAGTCGATGCTGGCCAATCCCGACTCATCGTTCGCCCAGCAGGTCGTGCTCGACTGGACGCAGGATGAACGCGGCGTGGTGCGCATCCGCGTGCTGGATCGCGGTCCAGGCCTCGCCTCGATGGATAATCTGTTCGTGCCGTTCTTTACCACCAAGCCAGGTGGTTCCGGCGTGGGACTGGTGCTCGCACGCCAGGTCGCCGAGGCCCATGGCGGCAGTTTGAGTCTGGAAAATCGTCAGGATGGTCCCGGCTGCATTGCCTGCCTGCGCCTGCAGCCCTGACCGGTTTTCCGGGCGATTGCGGCCTGCGTTCACCGTGTCGACTGCTGGCCTGTCGCTCAGGCTGGTTCAGCGAGCAACTTGCGGATCGCCGACTCGATGGCCGTCGCCTGCTTGCTGCCGGCGTGGGTCTCGCCGACGAAGCGGTAGCGGATGCGCCCCTGGCGATCGACCAGGAAGTAGGCGGGCCAATAATGGTTATCAAGCGCTCGCCAGTAGCGCATATCGTTGTCGACCATGATCGGATGCTTCAATTTGAACTCGGCCGCCTTGGCACGCACCGCCTTGATCTTGCGCTCGCGATCGAACTCGGGGCTATGAATGCCGATCACCTGGAAGTCGGCCTGCGCGAAACTGGCTTCCAGCGAATTCAGCCAGGGAAACGACCGATAGCAATTCCAGCATTCGAAAGTCCAGACATCGACGAGCAACACTTTGCCCCGGAGTCCCTCGACGCTGAGTGGCGCACTATTGATCCACTCCGCGCTGGCGCGATTGCTGAACTCGGGTAGCGGTTTTGACGGCGAAACTTCGCTCGCCTGGGTACAGCCAATCAGCATGAGCGCTGTCAGCGCGAGCATTGAACCAACCAGCTTGAATCGGAATTGGGCCGTTGCGCGCATGTCGATCTCCGTTGAATGATTCGAAGACCGGCCTGCGCGCCGGTTCATTGCAGGCCGTTGACCGCTGCCACGGCGGTGGAGCTCAGGCGCGGCCTGAGAACTCGCCGGTCTCGGTATTCACCCAGACTTTCTCGCCGTTGACGATGTACTCGGGCACCTGGATCTCGAGTCCGGTGCTCAGCTTGGCCGGCTTGCTGCGCTTGGTTGCCGAGGCGCCCTTGAGTTCGGGCGGCGTGTCGACCACTTCCATCACCACCGACTGCGGCATCTGCAGGGCGACCAGATCGCCATCGATGAGCACGATCTGGGCCTCTTCCAGCGCTTCGGTGATGAATCCAACTGCATCACCCAGCGCCGGCGGGTCGAGCGTATAGGGCGTGTAGTCCTCGGCATCGAGAAATACAAATGCCTCGCCATCCATGTACGAGAAGTTCACCGGACGCCGGGTCAGATCGACCTCGTCGAGCACGTCTTCGGCACGCAGGCTGAGATCGAGCTTGATATTGCCGGGCACGCTGTACAGGGCGAAGCGATAGGTCGTATTGCCGCCGCGCGCGGTCGGCGAACTTTTCTCTACCGAATGCACGCGCCAGCTCTGGTTGTTGTGGGCAACCACATTGCCCTTCTTGATGTCGTAGGCCTTCAACATGATGTCGATCCCGTAGTTTGGAGCTTATTTGGGTTGCAGCCGGATCGCGCCATCGACGCGCAAGGTGCTGCCATTGATGTAGCGATTGCCGATGACGAAGGCAATGGTCTGGGCAAATTCTTCGGGTTTGCCGAGGCGCGAAGGGTAGGGCACCTGAGCGCATAGAGATTCGTAGACCGCCGGCGGCATGCCATCGACCATCGGCGTATGGAACACGCCCGGTGCGACCGTGACCACGCGCACGCCAATGCGCGCGAACTCACGTGCCATCGGCAAGGTCATCGAGACCACACCACCCTTTGATGCCGAGTAGGCGCACTGGCCGATCTGGCCTTCGAAAGCGGCGATCGAAGCGGTATTGATGATCACGCCACGCTCGGCATCTTCTCCGGGTGCGTTGTGCTGCATCAGGTTCGCCGCCGCCTTGGCGATGTTGAACGATCCGACCAGATTGACGCGCACCGTGCTCTCGAACTGGGAGAGCTTCATCGGACCTTCCTTGCCAAGTACACGGCCGGCACCAAGGATGCCAGCGCAACTGATCGCTGCATTCAGGCCGCCCATCGCAGCAGCGGCCTGGTCCATCGCCGCTGCCACTACCGATTCGTTGCTGACATCGACACTGAGAAAGTGCGCGTCGGCGCCGAGTTCAGCGGCCGCCGTTTGGCCGCGCTCGGCATTGACGTCGAGCAGGCAGACCTTGGCACCAGCGCGCACCAGTTGCTGCGCTACGGCAAAGCCGAGTCCAGAAGCGCCTCCGGTGATCACCGCACGAACCTGCTGCAATTCCATTTCGCTCTCCTGAAAAGGCGCGCATTATGCCCGAGCGCCGGCCTCACGGCGATTCACTGGCTCGGGCGAGGCCCCGCTGCAGTGACGGATTCTGCTGAACCTCCAGTTGGGCCCGGCCATAGGCACACGGATTTTATAGCCTTGATATGCTAATTTCTGGGTTGCTGTTGTTGCCATTGCGGGAGAACGACGATGTCGTACAGGCTGTTTTTTGGGATGGTGTTTTCCGCCGTCGTTGCGATGCCGGCCGTTGCCGCCACGCCCGACCAGCCACTGAAGTTGGACCAGGACCAGCTGCCGGTGCATGAGCCCTGGCTGGTCAACGGCGGCGAGTTCAAAATCCGCTTCAACGAGGAAATGCTCGCCGCGTACGGTATCCGTGCGCTTGGTGCCGAGCCGACTCCGAAACAGGGTCCGGTCGATGAAGAGTTCGCGCGCTTTGCCCTGATCCCCGCCGAGGGACTGCAGTTCAATGCGCCGGAAGGCGGTTTCGATCGTTTCACCGGGGGCGCGCTCGGGCTTGCCGGAGGCTTCGCGCTGAGTCTTCCCGGCGGCGAGCGACTCGGCTACAAGCAGGGACTGCTGCGCTACAACGCCGCCACGCCGACCCGCCTGGAACTTGTCAGTGACGATGGTCGTGCCTGGTTCTACGTCAATCACCTGATGTACAAGATGGTCGACGATTACAGCGGGTTTTTCGTTCGCAGCGCCGATCTTCGAGTCAGTGCTGCACTTGCCAAACGGCTTGCAGCGCCGGATCTTGCCGACCAGTACATTGGCGAGATCAAACTGCGCGCCGATGTGGTTGCGCGTCCATCTGGCTTTGTCGCGCCCGAGGCAAAGGCGGTGTTGGCTTGTCCGGATTTCCACGGAACGCCCTTTGGCACCGACGGCATCTATGAAGCGGATGTGCTGATGGAGTCGTACAGCATGTCGACCAGCCGTTGCCGTCTCGGCAACGGTACCGGTACCTGCGATGGCAGTGGCCCTGACGATGGCGACGTGGTGTTCACTCCGAGTTCCACCCTGCGCAATTCCAACAAATCCAACACGGCTGATGTGCCCTGGTATGAAAAATTCACGACCAGCCCGTTCAATTTCCCCTACACCGGCAATGACCAGCACCCGTACCTGATCTGGAACATGTACCGCATTGTCGACGACCAGTTGGAGCAGATCGGCGCGTCCGGCGTCAAACACGCCTTCCTGACCACCAATGGCGGCTGCGCAGCCGGGGCCTGCACCGGCGGTGGACACATACTCGGCAAGAACTGTGGCGATACCTACGGCACCGGCAACAACGATGGATCGAGCAGCCTGGGGCCGCGAAGCGAGCTGATTCCGGCGCGCGGACAATGGGCGCGCTGCGGCTCGATCTTCGATCCCGATTGCAATGGCGTGCAGAACAGTTCCGGCAACACCAGCTATTCGCAACGGATGATCGTCAAGGAATCCAAAATGACCCCGGTGCCGGGTGCGGTGTCCACCCAGTATTTCTCGGAGTCCTGGTACATCGTGCAGGACGACATCAACATCTACAACACCATGGCGCATCGGACGATGGCGCCGAGCAGCAGTGGCAGTACCTGGTCGCCCGGTAGCCAGGGCAGTTTTGTGCTCGGTCCGGTGGTCAACACCTGGGTCGATCCCCTGCTCAATCCAACGCGCAATATCGAGTTGGCGTCGACCGAGGGTCATAGCCGCGTCGCCGTGAAGGCCAGCCTGCTGGCTTCATGCCCGATCGCTTCAGGCCTGGTCGGGACATGCTACCGCTACGACTATGTCGTCAACAATCTCGATTTTGCCCGCGTCGAATACATGCCGGCGCCGAACAACGTCGGACCCAATCTTGGCATCACCAGCAGCCGCGGATTCAGCACGTTTCGTCTGGATCTCGGGTCGGCGGTGCCAGTCTGGATTGATCCGGTCGCGCACTTCGCCGATATCGACAGCAATGCGACGAATGACTGGAGCGTGCTGCCGACTGCTGAATCCATCGTCTGGACTGCACCGGTCAGCGGCAATGAATTGAACTGGGGCAAACTGTTCCGGTTTTCCTTTGTCAGCACAGCAGTGCCCAATCCAGCCTTCACGCGCCAGGTCTATCTGGACGTCAATGCCACTGATGAAGCGGTGGATTTTGTCGGTCGCCTGATGGTGCCGAATGTTGGCACCTTGTTCATGTCGGACTTCGAGTAGACCGATCTTATTCATCGACAGATGCGGGCAGTGGCGCTGTCGGCGATCCGGCCCGCATAAATGAGCGGAGGTACGTTTCGATGTATCAGCACATTGCAGTAGCCATCGACGGCGGCGAACTCTCCGCGCTCGCGGTCACCGCGGGTGCGCGACTGGCCAAGTCGCTGGGCGCACGTCTGTCGCTGATCTGGGTTGCCGAGCCCTATGCCCCGCAGGTGCTGGCCATCGTGCCATATCCTTTTGTTCCGGTGATCAGTGACGAGGAGTTCGGCACCCAGCTCGATGAGATTGCGGCCCGTCTGTTCGACGAGGCCAGTGCCGTGGCACGCGCCCACGGCATCGACGAGGTCAACTGCGAACGCGCGACTGCGGTGGCGCCCTACAAGGGGCTGCTCGAAGGATCGGAACGTATAGGTGCCGACCTGCTGGTGATGGCCTCGCATGGCCGCCGCGGCATCGGTGCCCTGGTACTCGGCAGCGAAACCCAGAAGGTGCTCACGCATTCGACCATTCCGGTGCTGGTCGTGCGTTGAACACGACCGCAATGGCCGAGCACGCGCTCAGCGGCTAAAGTGGCGTACTTCCCGTACTGACAGCAAGGCCGCATGAGCACGCCCAGCAATCCACCGATCATCATTGCGCCCAGCCTGTTGTCCGCCGACTTCGCCCGCCTCGGCGAAGAAGTCCGCAATGTCCTGGCCGCTGGCGCCGATTGGATCCATTTCGATGTGATGGACAATCACTATGTGCCCAATCTGACCGTCGGCCCGCTGGTCTGCGAAGCGATCAAGCCGCACGTTGGAGCGAACCTCATCGACGTGCACCTGATGGTCGAACCCGTCGATGCCATCGTGCCGATGTTTGCCCGCGCCGGTGCTGGGGTGATCTCGTTCCATCCCGAGGCCTCACGACATGTTGATCGGACGCTGGCGCTGATCCGCGACCAGGGCTGTCTGGCTGGACTGGTATTCAATCCGGCGACCCCGCTGCACTGGCTCGACCATGTGCTCGACAAAGTCGATCTGATTCTGTTGATGTCGGTGAATCCTGGATTCGGCGGCCAGTCATTCATTCCATCGACACTCGACAAACTGCGCCAGGTCCGCGCACGCATCGACCGCCACGTCGCTGAAGGCGGCAAGCCGATCCGGCTCGAAGTCGATGGCGGCGTGAAGCCGGACAATATTCGCGCCATTGCCGGCGCAGGCGCCGACACGTTTGTTGCCGGATCGGCCGTATTCGGCAAGCCCGACTACGCTGCCGTGATCGCCGAAATGCGTCAGCAGGTGGCAATGAATTCTGCGGGACGACCGTCGCCCTGAGCGCGCGCAGCTGTTCATTCTCGTTCAGCCTGGCCCTGCTGGGTAGCCGCAGAAGTTCACAATCAGCCGAGGACTGAGGGTTTATACGGATGGGATCGGCCGCATCTAACTGACAGGATGGCACCCTGTCATCGCGGGGCCCTGATCATGAACACACGACACATGCTTTGCCTGCTGCTTGCAGCCGCCGCAACCGGCACCACTCAGGCGCAGTCGCTGACGTTCTCGATCAATGGCGAAAGCGTGACCATGCCGCTTGATACGCCAGTCGTGATCGATGGCACGCCGGCCACGCTCTCCGACCTGCGTTATCGCCAGAACGGCATGCAGGCACGCTGGAGCACGCCGGGCGTGATGCGGCGTGGGGTCACGCCGACGCCGGTTTTCAGCTACACACTGATCGGCCCAGTCACCCAGGTTTCGCCAATGGCCGTGCTCGGTCAACCGATTACCATCACCTCAGATACCACGCTCAGTGGCGTGGGTGCCTCGCATACTTTGCCACTCGGCACGCCAGCAGTGGTAGCCGGGCTGATCGACGTCAATGGCAGCGTATTGGCCAGTCTGGTCGAGCGCCGCGGTGTCGCCGGTCCACGCTTTCTATTGACCGGTCCCGTCCTTGCGGTGAATCCGGGCGCGCAGACGATTTCAATTGGTGCACAGCCGGTGTCAGTCGCTGGCGTGGTATTCGATGACTGCCTCGCCGCCGTGCCCGCGGTCGGCGAATACGTCGAGTTGCGCGCAACCGCGATCGATCCGTTTCCGCCGGGTACTACGATCGACACGGTCACCGACGCCCGCTGCGTGGCCCTGGTTCCTGCCGGGACGCCGACCGCGATCGGCTTTCTCGAAGGCCTGGTCACCGAAGTGCCGACCGACACCCGGTTTCTGATCGGGGCATTGGCAATCGACTTCGATGCCAACACGGTCTTCGTATTTGGCGACGCTACGGATCTCGATCCGGGCGTTGGCGTGATCGTGCATGGCAGCTATGTCGACGCGGATACGCTGGCGGCGACCGAAATTGCCTTCGTGCGGCCGGTGGTGCGCTTCGAAGCACCCGTTGCGCCAGCCGCCGTGTTGGCAGGTACGTCGATCAGTGTCTTCGGCATCCCTGTGCTGTGGTCGGCGCAGGTGCGTGATCAAGATGGCTATCTCGCCAATGGCATGAATCAGACCCGCCAGGTCGAAGTGCGCGGCTACATCGACGGCAGTGGCCAGGCCTATGCGACGCGCGTGCGTGATCGCGGAAACCCGGATATCAATGACGTGGTGTTGCGCGGACCGGTGCAGGCGATCACCGAGCCCACGGTCACCATCCAGGGGCTGACGGTGAATACGTCCGGCGCCACGTTTACCGACGAATACGGTGCACCGCTCAGCTCGACCGAGTTTTTCGCGGGCGTGCAGATCAACCACATGGTTGACGCCAGTGCGGCGACCTACAACGCCGCCAGCCAGACGCTCAATGCGGGCGCCATCATCTGGATCGATGCGCCGGTACTGCGCGTGCCGGGCAGCACACCGGCGGGCGGCTTGAACGACACCATCACCGCTGGTACCGCCGGCAGCTATGCTTTCATCGAGCCGATGTTTGCCGATAGCTTCGAGTGATCCGCAGGCATCGCTCGAGCCAGCGACGCCCACGGTAGCCAGTATCGGGTCGTGCGATGGCCGGAGATGGCGTACCCTTTGGGCGGCCGACAACGGCGTATCGCTCAAGGGGAATTCTTCGATGATGCTTCGCATCGTGCTTGCAACAGTATTGGTCTGGGCACTGGTCGGCTGTGGCGAACGTGTCCCGAATGATTCGACTCAGCGCGCGCCAACGCCGGCCGTCGACGCGGCAGCTGCATTCGACGCGGCGGTCGCCGAATTGTCCCGCGGCTACTACCAGTACGTGCCCGAATCCGCGACCTACAATGGCGCGCCGGACGATCTCGCGCCCGGAGCGGATGCGCGTCTTCAAGAACGCTCGCAAGCCGGGGAGAAAGCGCGTGTTGCGGCCTTGGAGAAATTGCTTGCGACGCTGAGAGCGACCAGGCCGGATGCACTTGACGAGGAACGCCGCCGCATTCGAGCGACCCTGGTTACCCTGTTTGACGGCGCACTCGGTCCTGCCCGCGTGGTTGATTACGGCGTCAGCTTCGACACCTACGGCGTCTGGTATCTGCCCTATGTGATCAACCAGAATTCCGGTCCTGCCGTCGACATTCCGAAGTTGATGGAAGCACAGCACCTGGTGCGAAATGCTGTGGAGGCGAAAGAATATCTCAATCGCCTTGAAGCCCTTCCTGGTGTGCTGGACGGTGCCCTGGCCAAGCTGCGCCACGATGTCGAGCTCGGTGCAACGCCCCCCGACTTCATCATCAGCAAGGCCCGAGCCGTGATCGACGCTTTTGCGTTCGCCCCAGCGGTCGACAATGTGCTCCATGCCAGTTTTGTCACCAAACTTAAAACTGGCAACGTGGCCGATGCCGACGAGTTCTCTTCGCGTGCGCTCGCAATGGTCGGCGATGGTGTTCTTCCCGCCTATCGGCGCATCAGTGTCTATCTCAAGGAAATCGAGCCGTTGGCGCCCCATGACGCTGGCGTCTGGCGTCTGCCCAATGGCGAGGCGTTTTACAAAGCGATGATCCGTCATATGACCGACAGCGATCTCGATCCAGCCAGCGTGCACCAGATCGGCCTCGACGAGGTGAAGCGCATTACCGATGAGATGGACGGCTTGCTGCGCGCCCAGGGCTACGTTGATGGGGCTGTCGGTGCGCGAATGGCGGCAATGGCCAAGAATCCTGATCTGGTCTATCCCAACACTGCGGAGGGCAAGGCCGCCCTGCTTGCCGGCATCCAAACCCAGATTGCGTCGGCGCGCGCCGTGCTGCCGAAGTATTTCGGCGTATTGCCAAAACATCCACTCGAGGTGCGCGTGGTGCCTGAGTTCAGCCAGGACTCGGCACCCGGCGGTTACTACGACCCGCCCGCGCCAGATGGCTCGCGTCCTGGCATCTACTGGGTCAATCTCCGCGACACCGCGATGCTGCCGAAATTCGCGGCGCCTACGCTCACCTTTCACGAGGCGATCCCTGGCCATCACATGCAGATGGCGATCGCGATCGACCAGCCCGCACCGTTTCTGGCCAAGGGCTTCTATTCCAATGCCAGTGGTGAAGGCTGGGCGCTGTATGCCGAAGCCCTGGCTGCCGAGATGGGCCTGTATGCGGACGATCCCGCCGGTGACCTCGGGCGTCTGCAGGATGAACTGCATCGCGCCATTCGCCTGGTGGTCGATACCGGAATGCATGCGATGAAGTGGAGCCGTGAGCAGGCCATCGACTACATGGTCGCCACCGAAGGCATTGAATATGGCGCAGCAGAGTCCGAGATCGAACGCTACGTGGTCTGGCCTGGTCAGGCCCTGGGCTACAAGATCGGCATGCTGAAAATCCAGCAGCTTCGTCGGGATGCGCAAGCGGCTTACGGTGAGGACTTCGACATCCGCGCGTTCCACGATCGCCTGCTCGTCATTTCATCATCGGCACTACCGGTGATCGAACAGGACATCAACACCTGGATTGATCTGGCGGCTGGGCAGAAAAAGTAGCGGATCAACCTGGCTTGAACGAATAGAGTCGCGCACCCAGTGACGTCGGATTCCGCCGGCGCGGATCCGAGCTGCGTTTTCGTCGTTGGACTCAGCTTTCCAGATTCCTGCCGAGTTTCTTCAGCAGAACGGCCAGTCGCGAACGCTCGGCCCTGGCCAAGCCCGTCAGCGCCTCCTCGGCTTCCTGGAAGCGAACCGCGATGGCCTTGTCAATCAGCTTGCGACCCTCGCTCGTCAGTTCGGCGGCGCTGGATCGGCGATCCAGCGGATCGGCGAGGCGGGTGATCAGGCCATTGCCTTCCAGGCGATCAAGACAGGCCGTCATCGCGCCGGATGTGATCAACACCGAGTCGCGCAACTCGGTCGGTGTGCGCCGATAGGGCCGACCGCCGCGGCGCAAGGTCGCCAGCACATCGAGATCGGTGTAGTGCAGGCCGAGTGGCTTGAGGGCAGTATTGGCGCGCGCTTCAAGATGGCGGCCGATGCTCAACAGTCTGCCCACCACCGCCATCGCGCTGGCGTCCAGTTCGGGGCGCTCGGCCTGCCACTCGGCGAGCAGGCGGTCGATCCTGTCGGACTTGCTCCCGGTCCCTTGCGCCATGACGGTTCCTGTTGCGTGATCACCGAATGAATATTAACATCAAGTATCTTGACGTCAAGATACATCGACAGGCATGCGCGGGTTTCCCGCCTGCCCAGACAGTCGATAGCTGGGGTCGACACTTCCATTCCACGCTGAGGCAACATGAAAAACCTGCTCTTCGATCCCCGCGGCTGCCTGCGCAACGGCTGGTGGATTCTTATCTTTATCGCCCTGATGCTGGCCACCCGGCTGGTCTATACACCGGTGAGCCGCGCACTGCAGGAGCTTGGAACGCACAAGGATTGGCTCGAACCTTTGCGACTGGGTTTCCTGCTGCTGGTCACCTGGATCTGCCTACGCCTGCGCAGGGAACCCCTGTCGAGTAGCGGCTTCGTGCTGGACCGGCGCTGGGCGCGGGAAATCGGCCTCGGCGCGGGATTGGGCCTGGCGACAGCCTTCCTCGTTGCCGCGATGATCTGGACGGCAGGCGGTGTTCGCCTCGAACTGGCGCCCACGCGTAGCATCGCCATCCTGGCCTACGGTCTCTATGCATTCCTGTTCGTGGCCCTGTTCGAAGAGACCTTGTTTCGCGGCTTCGTGTTTCAACGACTCGTGGCCGGCGCCGGAGTCTGGATCGCCCAGATCGTCCTGGGGCTATTGTTCGCGAGCAGTCATTGGGGAAATCCGGATATGCAGGGTGCCACCATGATCTGGGCCACGATCGAGTTGTTTCTGGGCGCTGTATTGCTCGGCCTGGCCTATCTGCGAACCCGCAGTCTCGCACTGCCGATCGGCATCCATCTCGGCTGGAACTGGACCCTGGGTAGTCTGCTTGGTTTCGACGTCAGCGGCTTCGAACAAGCCGGCTGGTTCCACCCGTTACTACTGGATCAACCTGAGTGGGTGAGCGGTGGCCGCTTCGGACCCGAAGCGAGCATTTTCGCGGTAGTCGTCGATGTGCTGGTGATTGTGCTGCTGTGGCGATGGAAGGGCTCCACGGCGACGGCGGTTACGAACGACGTTGGCCGGATCGAGGCGAAGCCGGGCATGTAGAGCGGGGCTTGCCACGCTGCCTTTGCTTTTTCGCTTCGATGGTTTGATCGGACATCAACAGCAGCGGGGCAAGCCCCGCTCTATGACCACAGGGGCTTTCAACAGCGCAGCTGGTCATCCCCTTGGGACAACCGCAACCGCAACCGCAACCGCAACGTCAACCGCAACGTCAACCGCAACGTCAACCGCAACGTCAACCGCAACGTCAACCGCAACCACTGGTACGCGCCTCAAATTTCCTGAGAGTCAGAATCCATCAGTACCTGATCCTGGACTGGGCCGGGTTGACTCGTTTCATTCTGCTCGGGCTTGGCCAAGACCGCGCGCGCCGATGCGGGACTTGGCGTAAACAGCCGCGGCAGCACCAGCATGGCGAGTGCGAGTCCGAGCAGTTGCGCGAGAAGAAATACCGGTACATCGATGGCGCGGATACCGGAAAAGCTGTCAGTGAACGCACGCGCGATGGTGACTGCGGGATTGGCGAATGAGGTCGATGCGGTGAACCAGTACGCGGCCGTGATGTAGCCCGCCACCGCGAAGGCCGGCGCCAACGGATGCGCGCGACTGCTGCCCTGGATCACCATCAGCAGGCCGAAACTGGCGACGACTTCGCTCCAGCCCTGTGCCAGGCCGGCGCGTTCATGGGCAGCGAAGCTGATCAGGGACAGATCGAACATCAGATGGGTGGCGATGACGCCAAGTATCGCCGCGATTATTTGCAAGCCGGCGTAGGCGAAGGCTTCGGAACGCGGCAGGGCACCTCGTCGCCACGCCAGCAGGGAGACCAGGGGATTGAAGTGCGCACCCGATATCGATCCGAAGCAGAGGATCAAGGCAAGTAACGCAGCGCCAGTGGCAACGGCATTGGCAAGCAGGGCGAGGGCAACATTTCCTTCCGCGAGTCGCTCGGCCATGATGCCCGAGCCGACCACGGCCATCAGCAGAAAGGCGGTGCCGAAGCCTTCGGCGAGCAGTCGTTGTCGAAGCAGCACGTCAATGCCCAGCCAATTGCTGCAGGCGCCCGGCCAGCTCGTCGCGGGGAAGCGCATCGAAGGGCAGGGCGAGGAACTGTTTCAGCCGCTCGGCGATGCGGTCACGGGTTTGTTCGAATGCGGCGCGGACGGCATCTGCATCTCCGCTGATCGCAGACGGATCGGCGAAGCCCCAGTGCACGGTCAGCGGGTGGCCGAGCCAGAGTGGACAGGTTTCTCCGGCCGCGTTGTCGCAGACGGTGACGACCAGGTCCATCACCACTGCATCGTTGCGACTGAACTCATCCCAGTTCTTGCTGCGGAGGTTCCCGGTATCTGCCCCGATCGTTTCCAGCGCGGCGATCGCGTTTGGATTGACCCGGCCGGAAGGCGCGCTGCCGGCGCTATGGGCGATCCAGCAATCGCTGGCGAGGTGGCGCAGCAGGCCTTCGGCGAGAATGCTGCGCGCGGAATTGTGGGTGCAGAGAAACAGTGCGTGTTTCATTTTTTCGATGTCTCGCAGCGGACTGGGCTGGGGTCGATGCAGGACTGGCCGGCGCAGCAGTTTTCGCTGAGATAGGCGAGCAGTTCGTTCATCGCGGCATAGTTGGCGGAATAGTGCACAAAGCGCCCGTCCTGACGCGCGAGCGCGAGTCCGGCCTGACTCAGCTCCTTCAGATGAAAGGAGAGCGTGGCCGGCGGCAGTCCGACCTGGCTAGCGATGAGCCCCGCCGCCATACCCTGCGGACCTTGTTGCACCAGCAGACGAAAAATCGCCAGGCGTCGATCCTGGGCGAGGGCGGCAAGACGGCTTACGGCGATGTCGGTTTCCATGTTTCCATAATAATGGAAATGATGTAGCGTGCAAGCCTGGATCGCACGCAACTGCCATGAGCCAAAAAATCGAACCCGCCTCCGTTGAGCATGAACCCAGCCTCGCTGCGCGCTTGAATCGCGACTGCTTCTGCATCGGTGGCGACGTCATCGGACTGCGCGCCGAACTCGAACGCGTGCTCGGCGAGCATGGGCTTGCCAATGATCTGACCCAATCGCATCCGCATCTTTTTGCCAACGCGCCGGTCTTTGTGTCGGCCACGCAAATCGCATTCATGCAGAGTCTGATCAAAGCGATCGAATCGGTGATCACGTTGCCGCAGTGGCAGGCCAGAGTGCTGGCGCAGGCGCCCGCGATCGCCCAGAGCGCCCAGGCGACGCGCGGCGTTCTGATGGGCTTTGACTTTCACCTCGGGCCAGCCGGCGCGCGTCTGATCGAAATCAATACCAATGCGGGCGGTGTCCTGCTCAATCTTGCCCTGGCGCGGGCGCAGTGGCGCTGCTGCAATACGCAGACGATTGAACCGTCCGCTGAATCGGGCTCACCTGCGCAGGCCGAACAGGACCTGGTCGCGATGTTCCGTCAGGAATGGGCACTCGCCCGCGGCACTCGGCCGCTGCGGCGTCTGGCCATCGTCGACAGCGCCCCGCAGTCGCAATATCTGTATCTGGAATTCCTGCTGTTCCAGCAGTTGTTGCGTCAACACGGCATCGACACCGTGATCGCCGACCCTAAGCAACTGAGCTTGGACCAGGGCGTGCTGAAGTTCGAGGACCAGCCGGTCGACATGGTCTACAACCGGCTGACCGATTTCTATTTCGAGGACCCGGTGCATGCCGTGCTGGCCGAGGCTTATCGGGACGACGCGGCAGTCATCACACCGCATCCGCGCGCGCACGCGCTCTACGCCAACAAGCACAATCTTGCCCTGCTGACCGACGGCGATCTGCTGCGTGCATGGCAGGTACCCGAGGCGACGATCGCGCTTTTGCAAACAGGCATTCCGCCGATGCGCAGCGTGAACGCGGCCGACTCGACTGCAATCTGGTCCGAGCGCAGTCGCTGGTTTTTCAAGCCGGCCTCCGGCTATGGCAGTCGTGGCTGCTACCGCGGTGACAAGCTGACCCGCAAGGTATTCGAACAGATTCTTGCCGCCGATTACGTGGCACAGGAATTGGTGCCACCCAGTGAGCGCAGGCTCGAGCGTGATGCCGCGGGACTCAAGGTCGACCTGCGCCACTACGTCTACGCGGGCGCAACGCAGTGGACGGCAGCACGGCTGTATCAGGGACAGACCACCAACTTCCGTACACCCGGCGGCGGATTTGCGCCGGTTTATCCGGTGCCTGGCATAGGCGCGGATTTTGGAAGTTGCGCAATTGCCGATACGTCGAATGCGTCAGCGGCTGCGCGCAGCAACTGTGCCGGTCGACTGAATCCACTCGGCACCGATTGACCAAGAAATTCCAGCGCATGGCGCAGTGCGGGCATCGGATCTTCGTCATCCACCGGCAGGCTGGCCAGCGATTTGCTCAGCTTGCGGCCGTCGCGATCGAGCGCCAGCGGCAGGTGCAGATAGCCTGGTGTCGCCAGACCGAGTTGTTGCTGCAGAAAAATCTGCCGCGGGGTCGATTCGAGCAGGTCGCTGCCACGCACGACTTCGCTGATGCCCTGCAGATGATCGTCGACGACGACGGCAAGTTGATAGGCGGGCAGGTCGTCGGCGCGCCAGATCACAAAATCCCCGATGCTGGCGCAGTCCTGGACATAGCTGCCGACCACCGCGTCAATGAATCGCCACTGGCCCGCGGGAACGCGCAATCGCCAGGCGCCGCGTCGCCCACTGCGTTTGCAGCTGCCCAGGTGCAGTCCGCTCGGAGCCAGATCGCTGCGCGTGCAGGCGCAAAAGAATGCCTGGTCGGCATCGATCAGCCGGTTCAGTGCGTTGCGGTACAGACTGTGGCGATCACTTTGGTAGATCGTAGCCTCGTCGGAGTCCATGCCAAACCGCGAGAGCGTATGAAGTATCTGTTGACTTGCACCGGCGCGCTCGCGCGGCGGATCGATGTCCTCGATGCGCACCAGCCAGGTTCCTTGCTCGCTACGTGTGCGCAACCAGCTGCCGACGGCGGCAACCAGCGAGCCGAAATGCAGGGGGCCAGTCGGTGATGGCGCAAACCGGCCGCGATAGGCGCTGGCTGGCTGGCTCACTGGCAGTTCACGGCTCGACATGTAGACAGGCTTCGGGTTCTTGAATTGGCAGGGAGCGACCTTACCTTGTTGATGTGTGCCGCCCAAGGCGGCTGACTGTGGAGTGATTTCAATGATGCGGATTGCCTTGTTTATCGCCACCAACCTGGCCGTGATGGTGGTGGTCGGTGTTGTTGCCAGCGTGTTCGGCCTCGGTCGTGGACAAGGTGGGCTGGGTGGGCTGCTCGTGCTGTCCGCGGTGATCGGCATGAGCGGCGCGATGATCTCGCTGTTCATTTCCAAATGGGCGGCCAAGCGCAGCGTCGGTGCCCAGGTGATCGAGCAGCCGCGCAACGAAGCCGAGGCCTGGCTGCTGGCCACGGTGCGCCGTCAGGCCGACAAGGCCGGTATCGGCATGCCCGAAGTGGCGGTCTTCGATTCGCCCGAGATGAATGCGTTCGCCACCGGCTGGAACCGCAACAGCGCCCTCGTTGCGGTCAGCACCGGCCTGCTGCGCCAGATGAATCGTGACGAAGTCGAAGCGGTGCTCGGCCATGAAGTCAGTCATGTCGCCAATGGCGATATGGTCACGATGTCGCTGTTGCAGGGCGTGCTCAATACCTTCGTGGTGTTCTTCAGCAGCATCGTCGCGAATATCGTGTCGGGCTTCCTGCGTCGTGGCGATGATGATGGCCCCGGCTTTCTCGACGGAATCGTGCACACCGTCGTTTACATCGTCCTGCAATTGCTGTTCGGACTGCTCGCCTCGATGATCGTGATGTGGTTCTCGCGCCGTCGCGAGTTCCGTGCCGACCATGGTGGAGCGACCCTGGCCTCGCGCCAGTCGATGATCAATGCGCTGCGTCGACTGGGTGGTGACCGTTCCGATGCCACCTTGCCCGAAGCGGTCGAGGCCTTCGGTATCGCCAGTGGCAAGCCGGTTGGCATGAAACGGCTGTTCATGAGCCATCCGCCGATCGCCGAGCGCATTGCCGCACTCGAAGCCGGGCGCTGATCGGACGCAGCATCGGGACGCACATCGGGATAGTGGTTGAGCGCGGATCGGAGCGCGCGCTCAGCCGTCGGTGGCTTCGATCGATTCGATCCAGTAAGGCTCGGCAAGACTGAACTCCTCGCAGTTCTCGCCCGGTCCGCCGCGATCGACGACCAGAAAATCGCCCGTCGCATCGAGCGCCAGCAGCGGGTGATGCCAGGTGCCGCGGTGGTAATTGATGCCCTGGCCGGCATCGGCAAGAAAGACCCGCGGCGGCACCTCGGCGGATGCTGCTACCGCGATCAGATAGCGCTGAGCCAACAGCGGAATGAACGCCTGGCTGCCCAGAGGATGGCGCTCGAACATGCGAATCTCGAACGGCAGTTGGCGTGCCTGTGCGCGGAAAATGCTGATCAGGGTCCGGCCACCGCTGGCATCGGTTTCAACCCGGGCCAGATCATGGAAGCGCTGCGCCGTACCTTCGTTGATGGCATAGGTCTGGCGTGCGGACGCTGTCTCGATCACGTCGCCGAACGCGCCGAAGCTCGCGGCGCGCAGGGGCTCGACGCGGAGCGCGCGCGGGCCAGCTGCTGCGATCAAGCGGGCCGCCCATGCAGACGCAGCCGGGAGACGCCACCATCGGGAATGATATTGAAGCGGATATGGCTGATCGCCGTATGCGCCGCAATCTCGCCGCGGTAGTGGTGCTGGTGATGCATCTGCAATTTCTGTTCGGGCAACAGGATCGGCCAGAACATCGACTGGGTGATCAGCGACTCGCGGGTACCGCCCGCAGCCGAGGTCGCCTGGATCGAACAGCGATCCGGATAGTTGCCCTTGAAGTGACAGGTATCGACTTCGATCGCCTCGATCTTGCCCGGCCGTGCCAGGGCGATGATGCACCAGTCATTGCCCGGCTCACGGCGACGTCGGGTCTCCCAACCGTCGCCCATGTTGACGCCACGCTCGGGCATCAGAAGATTGGAGGCGAAACCGAAGTGCTGATTGTTGGCAGCGACCACGGTGCCGCCATTCATCGCCGCGATCAGATCGATGAGTCCAGCAGAATCTGTTGTCGCGCTGGCAAAATCGGGTGTGCCGTAGACGCGCAGCCGGGCCAGGCCGCCATCGGGAAACAGGTTTACCCGCAGGTGTGTGAACGCGCGAGCCGACTCGATCGCGAAGTAGTGATGGTGATTGCCAGCGAGGTTGACCGCCGGCAGCAGGGCTGCCCAAACCGTGTTCTCGTCGGGATCGTCATCGCCTAGGGCGCAGGCCTCGATCGAAGCGGCCGGCGGAAAATTTCCGGTGAAGTGACTGGTATCCAGATCAACGCCATGGATCACGCCGGGACGCGCCAGGCGCACGATGCACCAGTCATGACCGGGCCCGCGTTTGCGTCGGCTCTCCCAACCATCCATCCACTTGCCGTTCACATCGTACTTGCCGGGAATGAACACGGCGGGCTCTGGATTGAGCATGCGTTCACGTGCCGCAAAAAAATCATCGCTGGTGCTCAGGGCGACGGCACCTAATCGGGCATCGGCCAGATTCACATGACGGTGGACAAACTCGGGTGCATCAGCATCGATCTGGGGCAAGGCCATGGCATGGTTCCTGGAAACAGTAGGGGTCAACTGCGGGCGTCGCCGTCGATTGTATCGGCCAGGCGAAATGCCGCGATCCGCTCGATCTGGCGCAGCGCCTCGGCACGTTCAACTTCGGGTGCGCGGGTGATGCGCACCTGCATATTGGCGATGATGCTGTGCCGATCATGCCCGCGTACCGCCAGTATGAAGGGAAAGCCGAAGCGCGCGTCGTATTGCGTGTTCAATTCATTGAGCAGGGCGAACTCTTCTGCCGTGCACTGATCGAGTCCGGCGCCGCGCTGTTCCTGGCGCGAAGACAGGGTCAGTTCGCCGGCGATGGCGGCCTTGCCGGCGAGCCTGGGATGCGCGCGGATCAGCGCAAGCCTGGCACGGTCATCGGCCGCAGCAAGGCTGTCGCACAGCGCCGTGTGCAGGGCGTCAAGGCTGGCGAACGGCCGCTGTGGCCAGGTTCGTTCGGCCACCCAGGGCGAGTGTTCGAAGATGGCACCAAGAACTTCGGTAAATGCGGCCTGGTCAAGTTGATTGAGTTGATCGAGTGTCATCGCAAGTTCTACTGGAGATTCTCCAGCGGTTTGGAGGTCCCCTGGGGTGGTATCCGGATGGTTGTCGGTGCGCACTGCCTGATCGCACCGCGCTCGCGTTGCCGACTCTAGCGCGCAGCTAGCGGGCTTGGTACGGATGTTTCTGCTTCCAGTGCCGGGCGATATCGATGCGCCGGCAAATCCAGACCCGATCATGTCGGGCGACATGATCGAGGAAGCGCTGCAAGGCCACGAATCGGCCCGGGCGGCCCAGAATCCGGCAGTGCATACCGACCGACATCATCCGCGGGCGCTGCTCGCCCTCGGCATACAGCACATCGAAGCTGTCGCGCAGATACTCGAAGAACTGCGTAGCGGTATTGAAGCCCTGTGGCGTAGCGAAGCGCATGTCATTGGCGTCGAGCGTGTAGGGCACGATCAGATGCGGCTGCCCTGCGCCGCTGCCGAGCGTAACCCTGGACCAGAATGGCAGCTCGTCCCCGTAGTAGTCAGAGTCGTATTCAAATCCACCGTGCTCGACCACCAACTGCCGGGTATTGGGACTGTCGCGTCCGGTGTACCAGCCCAGCGGCGCCGCGCCGGTAAGGGCGCGATGGATTTCCACCGCCTTGTGCATATGCGTGCGCTCCTCGTCGATCGACATCTGCTGGCAGTGAATCCAGCGCCAGCCGTGCGAGGCGATCTCGTGACCTGCGTCGATACAGGCGCGAACGAAGTCGGGATTACGCTGCATCGCCATCGCGACGCCGAATACCGTCAGCGGCAGGCCCCGCCGGGCAAACTCGTCAAGGATGCGCCAGCCACCGACACGGCTGCCGTACTCGTAGATCGACTCCATGCTCAGGTGCCGTGCGGGATAGCTCGCCGCGCCGATGATCTCGGAGAGGAACTGCTCACTGCCGGCATCGCCATGCAGCACCGAGCTCTCTGCACCCTCTTCATAATTCAACACGAACTGCAGCGCGATACGCGCGCCCCCCGGCCAATCGGCATGCGGTGGTTGGTGGCCATAGCCGATCAGGTCGCGTGGGTATTGGTTATCGTGCATGTTGGATTGCGGATTGAGCTGAGAATCCTAGTGTAATGCGCGAAGCGTGCATGTCACCAAGCGATCGGGTCAAGTCGCTGCCGCCGACTACAGTAGCTGCCAAACCAGCGCACCCACCAGCACATTGCCGACACCGGCGATGATCATCGTCAATCCGGCGATGGCACCGATGCGCGGGTCGAGTTCGTAGGCGCGGGCAACGCCAACACCGTGTGCGGCCATGCCGTAGGCACAGCCGCGGGCGAGTCTGGCGTCTACGGGTAGCCAGGCCAGCAGGCGTTCCCCGACCAGGGCACCGAACAGGCCAGTGAGGATCACCAGCACTGCGGTCAATGCGGGAATGCCGCCGATCCGCGCCGACAGTTCCATCGCAAACGGAGTCGTGATCGAGCGCGGGATCAGACTCTGGGCCATTGCGCCGTCGATCTGCAGCAGGGCGGCCAGAGCCCAGGCACTGAGTACCGCAGTGAGGCTGCCGAGTACTGTGGCCACCAGCAGCACCGGCCAGTGACGCCGGATCAGGGCGCGTTCGCGATGGATCGGCAGCGCCATCGCGGTAGTCGCCGGACCCAGCATCAGCAGCAGCCACGCGGTTCCGGAAATGTAGGTACTGTACGGTGCTCGCAGCAGCAGGGCGAGGACGATCAGCAGGGCCGGTGTCAGCAGCACGGGCGACAACCATGCGTGGCGATGGCGCCGGTAGATCGCATTGCACAGCGCATAGCCGGCCAGCGTCGCTAGACACCAGAATGCGGCTTGAGCGTAGGCGCTGGCGTCAAGGCTCATACGGACGCATCCAGCGCTGCAAGCAGAATACGGTGGCAGCGGTCACCAGCATCACCGATGCCGTGCCTGCGATCACCACCATCAGCAGTTTGAGCCCGAGCAGGCCAAACAGTTGCGGCATGTCGATCACCACAACCAGGGCCGGAACAAAAAACAGCAGCATCGAGGACAGCAGCCAGTCCGCACCGCGGGCGAGGCTGATTGGCCGGACCAGGCCGGTGAACAGCGCGACGAGAAGGACCAGCAGGCCGAGCACACCGCCGGGCATGCCGACTCCGAGCCGCACGACCAGTCCGTCGCAAAACCACCACAGCACAATGATCCGCGCAACCTGCAACGGCAGGCTGCGCCGCAGCGCAAGCCGTGCCGGGATCGATAGGCGACGCAGTGTCCGTGTCATGGTTCCATCCGTGGCGGGCTCGATCGCATTGTTGGAGAGATCCGGGACGTGCGTCCAGTCCGGGCTGCACAGCACGGGTCGGCAACACGCGCTCAGCCATTCGTCGTCGTGTTGACTGGGAAATATCCTAGATCGGAATCGGATTTCCTCCGATGTTCGCCTGCGACAGGGAGCGTAGCGTGCTCGTTGTCGCCAAAGGACAGCCAGGGGGTAGGAACCGGCCAGTCCGCTGATTCCCGCCCGTCTCGTGTCCGGGCCATGCGACAGCGCCAGGCCACTGGCCGGCGCATCATCTGTGGAGGAGATCACCATGTTTGGTCGTCGACTGTACATACGGTTCGGCATACTCAGCCTGTTCGGACTCGGCATCTGGGTACTCGGTATTGGTCAGGCGCAGCCGGCTCCGACCGGCACGCGCCATGTCACTGGCTATCTTGTGCTCAGCCCACCGCGGGCCAGCGATGCGTCGGTCATCGCGGTACCCGGCGTCAAGGTTCGCCTGCTTGCCTTGCTCGACAATAGCGAGGTCAATTCCGTCAAGACTGACCTCAGCGGCCGCTTCAATTTCGGCGCAGTCAAGCCCGGGCGCTACCAGGTCTGCTGGTCAAAGCCCGGCATCGTCGCGCAATGCGGCAAGGCCTTCGCTGTCCAGTCGCGGCATATCTATCTGCAACGTCTGGCGATCAGCCCGAAGATCACCGGCAAGGCGCGCACTCTGTACGGAAAGGTTCGCCTTGCCGATGGCAGCATCCCGCGCACGCTCGAGCCGATTCTTGGCATCAACGCCTTCGCCACGGTCGCAGCCCGCGACAGCCAGGGCAAGCTGATCCGCAGCGGCTACGTCAACAACTACGGCGAGTATGTGCTGCCCGGTGTTCCGCCAACGCGTGGATTGAAAGTGTCGGCGAACATCGAGGCCGCCAAAATTGAAAAGGCGGTCGCCGCATCGAGCCTGCTTTCACAGCGGATCAACCTGACCTTCAAGCAGCATGCGCCCAAGATCAAGGGGCTGCTTGGCAAGGCGCCTTTGGATCGCCACTGGTCAGCGAATTCGGGCGACCTGGTCGACGTTACGATCAAAGCCGATGATGCCGATGGCCACAGCCTGACTTACTGGTGGCTGTTGCCCGATGGCAGCACCAGACTGCAGACCACCGACGCCAGCCTGGTCGGTACCAGTCTCGGCGCGGCGAACGCTGTACACGAGTACACGGTCGTTGCCGGCGATGGTTTCGGTGGTTATGCGCGCGAGTCACTCAAGGTATCGACCGCCGGCATCAGGTTTGCCGGTCTGGTCAGCGGCAGCAATGCCCCGGCCCTGGCCGGTGTCGAGGTCGAGGTCAATGGCAAGAAGACCACGACGACCGCCGATGGTCGATTCTCGATCTTTGTGGATGAGCAGCCGCGCTATGTGCTGAATCTGCGCAAATCGGGTTACGGCCTGGTCTCCAAGATTCTCGACAATGGCAACGGCAATGGCCGCTATATGATGACTCGCGCCACCGTGAAGAAAGTCGATCCTTCGGGGGATTTCGAGGTGGTCAATGAGCGTCAGCCGACCGATTGTCCCGGCGCGGTCGGCGATCGCTATCGCAAGCGTGATTCGCTCACCCATGCGACGGCCAGTGGCAAGCGTGACTGCGGACCCGGCATCAAGGTGAAGTTCCCAGCCGATGCGCTGGAAAATGCCAGCGGCGGCAAGCCCGTTGGCGATGTCCATGTTGAAGTAACGACAGTTGATCTGCGCTCGGCCGATGGCATGCCCGGCAACGGCAGCGCCCGCAACAACGGCGGAGATATACGCACGATGGAAAGTTACGGCGCAGGTACCGTCGAGATGCGTGACCAGAATGGTCCGCTGCGCATCAAGTCAGGCATGCAGGCCGAGATCACCATTCCGATTCCGCAAGAACAATTGGCGTTTCCCGCCACTATTCCGGCCAGCATTCCCTTGCTGTCCTATGACGAAAAAATGGGGCTGTGGCAGGAGGAGGGCAGCCTGCAGCGCGATGGCAATGCCTACGTTGGCAAGGTTCGGCATTTTTCTGCGATCAATGCCGATACCCTGAAGAACAATCAGGCCTGTATCCGATTGGAGGCGACCCTGATGCCGCCCAACTTCCGCTTCGAAGCCGAAGTGCCACAAAGCGGCGCGCCACGCATCGTCGGCGAGGTGATCGCCAATGAAGTGCAGCGCTTCCACGTGCTGATCAACTTGCCGACCAATGCCATCATCAAGATGCGCACGTTCGACAGCAATAATCAGCCGATCGCCTTGCTCGACGTGAATGATCCGGGCGCTGCCAATGGCCTGACCGAATTGCAGGTGAATTCGGCGGGACCGCAGAATCCGCTCAGCCCGAATGAGCCAGCGTTTCCGTATGACGCCTGCCAGGTCTCGGTCGAACTGACACCGAAGCGGCCGGTCGGGCAGGGCATCGATCAGTTCCTCAGTGGCTTCAATATTTTCACCGATGGCCAGACTTCGGGAGGGGTGAACTCGCTGAATCTGACCGAATTGGATCAGGGCAATATCAATCTGGCCAACCAGATTCGCGCCGCCGGTGAGGCCTACTATGCGCGTATCGACCAGCACAGCGATCGCGAGACACTTGCCGAGTTCAAGGTGAAGAACGGCTTCCCCAATGCCGACGAGATCAAGCTCGCCTACGCCAATAGCGGTGACCTTGGCTTCGGTCGTGACATGCACTGCCGCAAGCTCACCGGCACCGGCAACAACAGCGAGTACGCCTGCTATGTCACCAATTACGGCAGTCGTTTCACCGATGACGGTCAGGATTATCTGGATGCGCTGACCAACACCGCCCCGATTGCCACCGTGGGCATGGAGTACTCGCGACTGGAAGATGCCGCCGGCGTCCCGTTCGGTAATCCTATCGTCAAGTTCTATGTGTTCAAGGAAGCACTCGGCAATGCCCGCGCAACCAGTGCCGATCTGGATGGTGCGGGCGAGCGGCCGGTGCCCCAGCTTTGCACGGTCTGTCACGGCGGCCGGCCGCCCAATGATCCGAACAATGATGGGCTTATCCCGTGGGTGGACAATGCCTCGGTCGATATGGGATCGCGCTTCATACCATTCGATCTCACCAGCCTGTTTCTGCTCAATCCCAATGGGGCGGCCACCCAGACGGCGCTGCGCAAGCTCAACTGCGACATCGTCAAGAATGCTGCACCGAGCGCAGAACTCGATGCCGTGATTGCGTCGATGTACGGTGCCGGCTGTGCGGGCAACCAGATCATTGGCAATGCGGTGCCCGGTTGGCAGGATGCGGCGGCGAGTACGCCCAATCTGCCCAACAAGCAGGAGGTCTATGCCAAGCTGGTGACGCCATCGTGCCGTGCCTGCCATCTCTCGCAAACACCGAGCAGCATCACCTGGGCCGAGGCGCAGGACTTCAGCAATTTCGGCGGCACGATTGCGGATCTCATCTGCAACCGTCACGTGATGCCGCATGCCCTGGTCACCCACAACCGGTTCTGGCTGAGCACCGGCCCGCACCAACCGCTGCTGCTGCACAACTTCCTCAATGGCAATACCGCGCCAGGCAGCGGCGATGGGCTGGAGTGCATCCAGCAGCAGGGCGATCCCTAATGTGCAACGCCACACTAGCCTGCGCCGGGTCAGCGCACGCGGTCGCTGATCGGGCCGCAGTTGATGTGTCAGCAAGACTGCCAGCCCCAACTGGCAGGTGAAACGCAGATCGCCGGGTTCCAATACCCGGCGATTTGCTGTTCATGGATAGAACCGATCGAACCGCGGGCGGGCTTGGATCGCGCACCGTGGTGTCGGAATGCGCAGCCAGACCACGCCATGAGTTGACTGGCGCCAGAACGCACGGATCGCTAGAGTCCGCTGCCCGCTGCATTCCGGCCACCCCTGTCGCTGACCAGAGTCGATCATGCTCAAGAAATTATTGCTCGTTGCCGTGCTCGTGGCCGCCGCTGTTGCGGCGTGGATGTACTGGCCCGTACAGACTCCGGCGGGTTCTGATCGCGCAGCGGCTGAGCCGCAGGCCGATGCAGCTCCGGTTGGGCAACTGCCGGATACCGCAACGCCGCTCGCCTATACGATCGACCTGACCATTGACCCCGACAAGGATGACTTCTCGGGCATCGTCGGCATGCAGGTACGTCTCAACACGGCGACTGATCAGATCTGGCTGCATGGCCAGCGTCTCAAAATGAAGTCGGTGCAGGTGACACCTGCTGAGGGCGCACCCTTTGCGGCGGAGTACCAGGAATCGACCACCACCGGCGTGGCTTCGCTGGGCTTTGGTCGCGTCTTGCAGCCGCAGACACTTGCCATCCGGTTTGACTACGACGCGCCATTTGATCGCGCGTTGAATGGACTGTATCTGGTCACGGATGGCGGAGCGCGCTACGCCTATACCCAGATGGAATCGCATTTCGCGCGCAAAGCCGCGCCGCTGTTCGACGAGCCGCGCTTCAAGGTGCCCTTCACCGTCAGCCTGACCATCCGCAACGAGCACATCGGCATAGCCAATACGCCCCTGCTCAGCAGTGAGGATCTCGGCAATGGCATGAAGAAGCTCAGTTTCGCCACGAGCAAACCGCTGCCTACCTATCTGCTTGCCTGGGCGGTCGGCAATCTGGATGTGGTCGAATGGGAACCCATCCCGCCCAGTCCATTGCGCGATCGGCCGATCCCGCTGCGCGGCGTTGCCAGCCATGGCAAGGGCGGCAATCTCGACTATGCCCTGCGCAATACCGCCGGCATCCTGCAGACCCTGGAGGACTATTTCGGGATTCCCTATCCCTACGAGAAGCTCGACATTCTTGCCGTTCCGGATTTCGAGTCGGGCGCAATGGAGAACGCCGGCGCGATCACCTATCGCGAGCAATTGCTGCTGATCGATGAGGACTCATCACTGCAGGACAAGCGCGCCTATACCTCGGTCCACGCCCATGAGTTGGCGCATCAATGGTTTGGCGATCTGGTCACCATGCCCTGGTGGAACGATATCTGGCTGAACGAAGCCTTCGCCTCTTGGATGGAGAACAAGGTCGTCAATCGCTTCGCGCCCGAAATGGGGTTTGAACTTGCGACCCAGACCGAGTCGGCACGGGCAATGCGACTCGACGCCCTGGCCAGCATGCGCCAGATCCGTCAACCGATCGATCGCAACGACGACATCAGCAATGCCTTCGATGGCATCACCTACTCGAAGGGCGCCGCGGTTATCGCCATGTTCGAAAACTTTGTGGGTGAGGAGGCCTTCCAGCGTGGCGTCACCGCCTACCTGAAAAAGTACGAATGGGGTAGCGCAACCTCGGAGCAATTCATCGCCTCGATTGCCGAGGCTGCGAATGATCCGCGGGTGACGCCGGCGTTTTTCAGTTTTCTCACCCAGATCGGCGTGCCCGAGGTGGTCATGTCTGGCCAGTGCAGCGCTGGCAAGTACAACGCCAAACTGCGCCAGTCGCGCTATCTGCCGGTCGGTTCGGCTGCGAATCGCGATCAGCGCTGGGAGATTCCATTCTGCATTACCGCCTACGCGGACGGTGGCCACAGCGAGCACTGCACTCTGCTGACCGAATCCACTCAGGATTGGCAATTCGAATTGGCGAGCTGCCCGAGCCATGTATTGCCCAATGCCGACGGCGCTGGCTACTACCGCTTCAGCATGGATGCAGCCGGTTTCTCCGTATTGCTGCAGCGCCTCGACACACTGCCACTTGCCGAGGCCTATGTGCTGGTCGACAACCTGGCTGCCGGATTTCGCGCCGGAACGGTCGATGTGAATGTCTATCTGGCGGCTCTGCCCAGGATCGCGGCGCATCGCTCACGCGAGGTCGCGATGATGCCGATCAGCGATCTCCAGTTCATTCGCGAGTATGTCATCGACAAGGAGCGCAAGGCCGAACTGGAGCAGTTCTACGCGCGCCTGTATCAGCCGAGGCTCGACGCAATCGGGCTGACTTCCAAGCGCGGAGATTCTGCTGAACTTCGGCTGATGCGCAGTGACCTGATCGATTTTCTGGCGCAGACCGCGCGCAGCACACCGGTGCGCGCCAGACTGCGCGACTGGGGCAATGCCTACATCGGTTTTGACGGTGACAATCAGCTGCACCCGGAAGCGGTCCCGGCCGACCTGCTCGGACAGGCACTGATTGTCGCCAGTCAGGAGCTCGATGCGCCGTTCTTCGATGCACTCGATCGGCAGCTTGAGCAAAGCAGCGATGGCAATGTGCGCGACAACCTGATCTACGCGATGGCGCGCAGTGACGATCCTGTGCTTGCCGAGCGCGCTCGCCAGATGATGTTGAGTCCGAGCCTGCGTACCAACGAGCGTTTCACCATTGCCTTTGGTCAGATGCGCGATCCGATCAATGCCGACGCGATGTTCCAGTGGTTCAAGACGCATGCCGACCTGATGATGCCGATGATGCCCGATCGGATGCGCAACCGGATGCCAATGCTGGCGAGCAGTTACTGCTCACCCGAGCGTGCAGACGAGGTCAAGGCCTACTTCACGCCGCTGCTCAGTGCCAACCCTGGCGGTGAGCGCAGCCTCAATAATGTTCTCGAGGGTATTGGCCTCTGCCATGCCCTGGTGCAGGCACAGCCCGCGGTTCGCATCGAGGGTTGATCGCGGTCGGAGGGTCGGACAACGAGCCTGACCCTCGCTCGGCTGACGGCCGCAGCGACAACGCGCTATCCGCCGCAACCGGTTTGCCGAGGCCGCTACGGTTTCAGCGTTGCTGATTGCTCGCTAGCTTGCTCGCGCTGCTGCTGCCGGCCTGTGTCAGTTGGCGTTGCAGACTGATCGCCGTCAACGAACCCGGATTGGCCTCTTCAAGCAGGGCGATGACGCGTCGTGCATCGTCGAGTTCACCGGCTCGAATCAGTGCCTGCGCCCGGGTGCTGGCAACCGGCCCGATATCGGCAAGAATCTCCGCTGCACCAGCGCTGCGCGCATTGATCCGACGTGCCTGCAGGGCATGCTCCAGCGCGTTGTCTCCGGCCGGGGTGATGATGCGATCGGACTGGAATGCCAGATTTGCGCGCTTGAGCGCGGCACGCTCGGCCGACTTCATCGCCGATCGCGTCGTGCCGTCGGAGTCGGAAGCGGTGCTTGCCGGCGACACGACTTGCGGTGCCGCCTCGGCTGAGGCGATGGCGGAGATCCGGCTACCTTCGCTTGAGCCGCAGGAAGCCAGCAGCGCCGTGAGCGCAACGAGCGTAATCGTTCGACGCATACTTTGCATCAAGACAGCAGCTTGCATTGGCGCTTGGCAGGCGTTTACTTCCTTCATGACCAGCTCCTGATGCCATCATCCGGGATGGCTCCGACAACCAGACTAGCGCCCTGATTTCCGCCGCATACCTGTAAATACTTACAGTGGCGATTGGCGCACGTTTGCAGTGTGATCCAGGTCCGGAACCTGCCCGAAACACAGTCCGCCCAGGCTCGTTCAATAGTTAGGAACGCGCGTGTGGCCGCATCCGCGCGATCGCAAACGGCCTCGACAAGGCCGACATGATTGCGACCTACGTCAAAACCTACTCCGCCGCGATCAGCTACACCACATAGCGCACAGCGTGCCCCGCTGTTGATCCGCCGTTGCCGTTGACCTTGCCGTTGCCGTTGCCGTTGCCGTTGACCTTGCCGTTGACATTGACTTTGACGTTGCCGTTGACGTTGTAGAGCGTGGCTTGCCGCGCTGACTTGGATTTTTTCCGACGACAACGGCAAGATCAAACGCAGCGCGGCAAGCCACGCTCTACAGAAGCAATGAGCAAACTCAACGGGGCAAGCGCCGATCTGCAAATGCAATGCATGGACATGGTAGGCCGCGCGCTACAATCAATCGGTACCGAATTTCCGGTCGCGCGATCGATGGTAATGGGGCAGTGAACCAATCCGATTCCATAGATGCTGCGCGGTCTGCGCTTCTGCCGAACTCCGCAGTGAGCTTCGTGCTCGCATTGCGGGTGTGGATGAAGATCGGCTTGCTTGGCTTCGGTGGACCGGCCGGGCAGATCGCTCTGATGCATCGCGAACTGGTCGAGCAGCGGCGCTGGATCAGTGAGTCGCGATTTCTCCATGCATTGAATTACTGCATGCTGTTGCCGGGACCAGAGGCTCAGCAACTCGCGGTCTATATCGGGTGGCTGCTGCATCGGACCTGGGGCGGCGTGGTTGCCGGGGTCCTGTTCGTCCTGCCTGGTGCGTGTGTTCTGGTCTTGCTCAGCTGGATCTATGTCCGGTTCGGATCACTGCCGTTCATCTCCGGAATATTTTTTGGACTGAAGGCTGCCGTGCTCGCGATCGTCGTGGAGGCGGTGCTACGGATCGGTCGCCGCGCGCTGAAATCGAGCTTCCTGCTCGGGCTGGCTGGCGCTGCTTTCATTGCCATTCATGCCCTGCAGATTCCTTTTCCATGGATTGTCGTCGGCGCGGCTCTGACCGGTTTGATCGTTTATCACGCACTGCCCACATGGCTTCCGACAGCGCAGTTGAAAACGGAGGAGGGCGATCTCGACTATGTGATCGATCGCCAATTGGCCGATGGCGGCGCTGCGCACACAAGAGCATCCTGGCGGCGCGCGTTGCTGATGTTGATCAGCTGCGGCCTGCTCTGGATCACGCCTGTTCTGCTCGCTGCCTGGTGGCTCGGCCGGGAACACATCCTGGTGCAGGAGGGCGTCTTCTTCAGCCAGACCGCATTGGTTACCTTCGGCGGAGCTTATGCCGTGCTCGCCTACGTTGCGCAACGTGCAGTCGAAGACCTGTCCTGGCTGCAACCTGGAGAAATGATTGATGGCCTTGCCTTGGCCGAGACCACGCCGGGCCCGCTGGTCATCGTGCTGCAGTTCGTAGGATTTGTCGCCGCGTTCCGCAGTCCGGGCACACTTGATCCGCTCACTGCCGCGCTGCTCGGCGCTGCCATGACCACCTGGGTCACCTTCGCGCCCAGCTTTCTCTTCATCTTCGTCGGCGCGCCCTATGTCGAAGCCCTGCGTCGAAATCGTGCTCTGAATGCAGCCTTGTCGGCAGTCACCGCCGCGGTCGTCGGCGTGATCCTGAATCTCGCCCTGTGGTTTGGACTGCACACAATATTTGCCACCGTCGAACGCTCAGGCATCGGTCCGCTGAGCTTCGATATGCCGTCACTCAACTCCATCGATCCCATGGCTGCCGTGCTGAGCCTTGCCGCCCTGATCGCGGTACTGCGATTCAAAATCGGCATGGTCTGGACGCTGGCATCCTGTGCATTGATTGGCGCCCTCTATCGGGTGAGCGGCGGCGGCTGAGCCTGCCAGCAAACGCCGGGAAAATCCGCTGCTTTCCATTGCTCATCAACTCGCCAGACTTCGATGCCAGCCGCGTTCATCGCGAGATTGACAAGATTCGACAGCGGGCGTAGTTTTCTGGCCATCAATCCCGGGGGATTGAGCAGTGATGCAGCGGTATCGCATCGTCTGCAGCGGCCGGCTGAGACAACGATCAGGCTGGCCTCTCCTGATGCATAACGTGGCTTCATCGCCAACGTGGAGCGTGCCCCGTGAACGCCAGTGCAGGTAGATCGTCAGCATCACCACAACGTCGAGCGACAGGCTCCGTGCGAACTCTACGCGTGGCGATGACCGAACGCGCATGCAGATTCAACAACATCGCCCAGGCAGCACCTCAGCAAGCGCAACGTGAATTGCTGTGCCGTGGCGCACAAGCGCGTCAACAGCCGACGAGCAATGCCGCACCGATTTCCCGCCTTGATTCCTTCTCTGGAGCTAGCCATGGCCACCAAGCCGAAAGCGAAATCGAAATCGAAATCGAAATCGAAGAATGCCAAACCCGAGGTGATGGTTGAAAAGGCCGTGATCGCAAGCCTGAGCCTCAGCGGCAAGCAGGGCAGTGGCCTGGCCAAGGCGCTGGCCCTGCGACCACCGCCGACACCGGCGCAACTCGATGCAAGACAGGCCGCCGCAAAGCTCAAGCGCAAGCCCTCGGGTCCGGCCCGCAAGGGAGCGGCGATCAGCAAGGTCAAGCCGCCGGTGGTGCCACCGACAACACCGCGAATGAAATAGGAGTGTCGCCATGCCGCTTACCCTGCTGAAAAATCTGGACCTCGATGATGTCGCCACCGGTGAACAGACCGGAACCGTAGGCGAGCCGACGGTGGCCGCCGCCGGAAAGAAATTGTTCGTCACCGGCAACTGGTTCGCCTCGATGTCGGCCGATTCCGGCGCCAGTTGGAGTCTCGTCGACCCCTTCACTGAAACACCGCCGGTCGCCGGAGGATTCTGCTGCGATCAACTCGCGTTGCACTCGAGAATACGCAAGCTTTGGATCTGGATCCTCCAGTACAGTTCAGCCAACGACACCAATGTGCTGCGCGTAGCGGTCAGCACTACGGCCGAGTCAGGCTCGTGGCGCTGGTGGGATTTCACCCCGGCCCTGCTCAATCCGGCGTGGAAAAAGCTCTGGCTCGACTATCCTGATATTTCAGAGTCCGACGGCTGCATCTGGCTGACCTCAAACGTGTTTGATGCCAACGACAAGTGGAAGAGGGCGGTCGTGCTCAAGCTGACCACCGCCTCGATGATCGGCAGCGGGCCATTGAATTACGGTCACTGGACAACCACGCAACACGGTTCGCTGCGGCTGGCGCAAGGCGCGGGCAATACAATGTACTTCGGCGCGCAGAACGGCACCAATGGCGTGCGCGTGTTCTCGTGGAAAGACAGCGCCAGCACGGTCTCGTTTTTTGATGTTGGCGTCACGCCCTGGCGCAATGGACCGTACACATCAAAAGGACCCGGCAATGTGGAATGGCTGTCGCGCTGCGACGATCGGATCACCGGCGCCTGGCTTGCCGGCAATCAATTCGGTCTGCTCTGGACCTCGAGCCCGGTGCCCGGACGGCCCAATCCGTTTATCCGGGCGGCGCGAATCAATGTGGTCAGTCGCGTCCTGATTGATGAGCCGGATCTCTGGAGCCCCGATCACGCCTTCGCCTATCCCGCTGCCGCACCCAATTCCAAAGGGCGCATCGGCATGACTGCCTTCATCGGCGGCGGATCCCTGCATCCCTCACATCTCGTCGGTGTTCGCAACGATACTGCAGGCACCTGGGACACCGTCGTCGCCAAGCAAGGCAGCCACGGACCGGCCGACACCAAATGGGGCGACTACCTGAGCATCCGCCGCCATCGTTCCCAATCCACTACCTGGGTCGCCTCCGGTTTTACCCTGCAAGGTGGCACCTCGAGAAAACATGTCGAACCCAGAGTCGTGCAGTTCAAAGTCTGAGTGGCATAGCGCGTCCTGCCCCACATGCTCTCGCTGGTGATCCTGTAAAGCAGAGGGGCTTGCCGCGCTGCCGTTGATTTGCTTTCGTAGACCGCGGGCTTGCCGCGCTGCCGTTGACTTGATTTTGTAGAGCGCGGGCTTGCCCCGCTGCCGTTGATTTGTTTTTGTAGAGCGCGGGCTTGCCCCCGCCGCATTGGCTCTGTCTCCGTGATCGAAATGGAATTCGGTTGGGCAAACCCCCACTGCAAACGCGCTGCAACCGTGTCGCGCACCTCCATCCGGGTCGAGAATGTCGCTGCTTCATATGCACCGATCCCGACGTCCCGCGCGCTTGCCCGCGCCTGGTCCCCATGCAAGTATTCCCGTGTCATCAGCAGCCTCTGGAAAAGAAGCCAGACTAGGCCGCTGGAATACACCGCACCAACAGCACAACACCATGAATAGAGTCGGATTTCACCCAGCTTCAAACCCGAAGTCGCCAGACTACACTGCGGGACTACATCCCACTTTCAATTCGACTAGTAGTTAGCCTTCGCAGTGGAGAAACTCGCATGCTGAAAATCCGCGATCCGCGCCACCTGCAACCACTTGTCGCGCTCCTCGTCGCTGCCGCGTGCTCTTCGCCGGTCTTCGGTTGTTCGTCAGCAAAGCCCCAGCCGAGTGATCTCGAACTCTTTGAAAGCGCCAGAGAAGTCTTCGTCGCTCGTGTCGTGGAAACTAAACTGAGTATTCTGAGGGAGCCGGACTGCGAACCAGACCCGGAAGATCCAGATTTCTGCAGTTACGTGAGCGGTACGTACGAGCTGCAAAAGGCGTTAAAGGGGGCTCCACCTGTGCATGGCCTAGTTTCAGACGCCGTCATGGCTATTGGCAATTGCAGCCTTGGTCTTGTCGCTGGCTGGTACTACGTTTTCTACCTGGGGGCAGATGACAATTTCGTTCTCCACCCCACAGGCTCCTTCTCGCTTGGGCCGTACTTCGATGAACAGGAGCAAAAGATTGTTCGCACTCTTGAAGAACCAGAGCGTGAGCGACCGAAAGGCGAAGGCTAACTATGCGTTCAAGCCGACCGCCGATGACGTGGCTCGTGTCAACCAACCGCTACCGTGCGGCGGCGGCTTAACGCGGCGTTAGATCGTGCCAACCAAGAGCAACGCACTTTGTTTTGGGCCGGCAACAACGCAGCGTTTGGCGCGCTTCTTTCGGCATCACGTGCGCGTCGAGATCTTGGCCTCGTTTTTCCGCGCAACGTTCAACGCTGTCGCGCGCATCCGAAATCAGCGCTACGCTTCGCACCAACCACTCGGCTTCCATGGCTCCGTCATGCAAGACTTTACACAGCCCCGCACCGGTTCTAACTATGCGTTCAAGCCGACCGCCGGGGGAGTCTTTCGTTTCAACCAACCGCTGCCGTGCGGCGGCGGCTTAACGCGGCGTT
>JBBSLG010000028.1:0-65945 GCA_038255435.1 Lysobacterales bacterium | reverse complement strand
GATCGTGGTTACCCACGTCCCAGTGAGCGTTCGGCCTCTCCGGTGAAACAAAGAACGCAGATCAAGATCTGTTGATAAATAGCTCCAAAAGCCAAAAACCAACAGCAAAGCCAGCGTACAAGAGCGTGGCTTGCCGCGCTGATTTTGATTTTTCGGAAAAGGGCGAAGGCAGCGCGGCAAGCCACGCTCTACAGGAGACGGAGAGGCGAGAGCCGCGCTACAGGCTGCCGAGAAAATTGCCAACGAGCGGCGAGAAGCGTTCGAAGTCGACGAGGAAAGCATCGTGGCCCTGGATGCTGGGCAGCGGAAAATAATCGACTACCGTGCCGCCATTGCGCAGGCCTTCGGCGATCTCGCGTTGCTGCTCGATTGGAAACAGGATGTCGGTGCTGACGCCGATCACCAGGGCGCGTCGTGCCTGCATGCGTGCCAGTGCGATCTCGACCGCGCCGCCATGATCGGAGAGATCGAACCAGTCCATCGCGCGCGACAGGTAAAGATAACTGTTCGGATCGAAGCTGCCGACAAAGCGATCCGCCTGCGCCTCAAGGTAGGCCTCGATTTCGAACTCGCGCTCGAAGGGCCGCTCGGGACGGGTGTTCAGCCGCTTGCGACCGAAACGGTCGCGCCATTCGGCGGCCGAGCGATAGGAGATCATGCCGAGTTTGCGGGCGGTGCGGAAGCCCTGCTCAGGCCATTGCGTGTCGGCGTAATTGCCGCCGTTCCAGTTGGGATCGCGGCGGATCGATTCGCGTTGCAGTGAACGGATTGCGGTGGCGAACGGCAGCGAATAGGGTGCCGTCGAAATCAGCAGCAGATTCTGCGCCACGCCGGGGAACATCACCGCAAAGGCGAGCGCGCTCATGCCGCCCATCGAGGGTCCGATCAGGGCGGCGAGCCGCCGGATGCCATGATGTTCCAGTACGTGACGTGCCGATTCGGCAATGTCTTCCAGCGTGAGTTCGGGAAAATCCAGGCGATAGAGTTTGCCCGTCTCCGGATTGACCGACGCCGGCCCGGTTGATCCCTTGCAGCTGCCAAGCGAGTTGACGCAGATCACGAACCAGCGTTCGCTGTCGATCGCCTTGCCCTTGCCGAGCATCGCCTCCCACCAGCCCTGCTGCGGATCGGCCGCGCTGGAGGCGGCATGCGCGCTCGGTGAGAGTCCGGTCAGAATCAGAACCGCATTGCTGGCATCCGCGTTCAGCGTGCCCCAGGTCTCATAGGCGAGGCGGGCGCCGTAAAGGCTGCCACCGCGACGCAGGGTGTAGGGCGAGGGCAGGTCCAGGAAGTTGCTTGCAGTCATTGAGATGATCCGATTGCGGGTAGCAGAACGCGAACCCTGAAGCTGAGCGGGGAATGATGACGCATGATCGGCGCGATCGCGATACTGCCGTGCGCTATCGACATCGCAAGATCTGCTATCAGGCGTGCGTCTGGGTCCATACCCGCTTGCCCAGAAGCGCGCGCGAACACTAGTCTGGCTGATGATTTCGGAATCCCGTCGCGTTGAATCTGCCCAGTCCGAGCCCCATCCACGCCTGCTCGAAATATTGCGGCGGCACCGGGACGAGCCCTGGCAGGCGCCGTTGCACGCGCCTACGGTTGCGGCAATGGTGCGTGTCCAGGCGACACTCGGCACCGAGACACGCGACCTTATTGTGGATTCGGGTTGCGGCACTGGCGACAGTACCCTGGCGCTGGCCGCCTGCTATCCGCAGTGCTGGGTGATCGGCATCGATCAGAGTGCGGCGCGCCTGCGCCGGTATGCGCCGGAAGGATTTGCTGTTCGTGGCAACGCCGTGATTGTGCGCGCCGAGCTCGCCAGTTTCTGGCGTCTGTTCAACGCCGCCGGTCTGCATGCGCGCAGGCACTACCTGCTCTATCCCAACCCATGGCCCAAGGCGGCCCAGGTTGGACGGCGCTGGCAGGGTCATCCGGTTTTCTTTGATCTGTTGCGCACGGCCGACTGCATCGAGCTGCGCAGCAACTGGCAGGTCTATGTTGAAGAGTTTGCGCTGGCGCTGCGTTTCGCCGGGCTGGACGATGCGCGCGCGGAGCCCTACGCGGCCGAGCTTCCGCTGACGCCGTTCGAGCGAAAGTACCGCGACTCAGGGCATGCGCTGTGGCGCGTCTGCAGCAAGCAAAACGCCAGCGACTGAGCGCTGGCGTTCTGGTTTGGCTCAGGCGACTCGATGCGGCCGAGACCGCACCGTCAACCCGATCTATTTGCGCTTGATGCCGGCGGCCTTGGCAAGTTCCTCGGCCTTGTCGGTCTTTTCCCAGGAAAACGCGGTGTAGCGACTGCCATCGTGTCCCTTGACCTCGTACGGGGTGCGGCCAAAGTGACCGTACGCGGCCGTGGCCTGGTACATCGGATGGATCAGGTCGAGCATCTTGACGATGCCGTACGGACGCAGATCGAAGTTGGCGCGAATCAGCCGCTCGATCTTGTCATCGCTGATGCGGCCGGTACCAAAGGTGGTGACCGAAATCGAGGTCGGTTCGGCCACGCCGATCGCATAGCTGACCTGGACCTCGCACTTCTGCGCCAGACCCGCAGCCACCACGTTCTTGGCGACATATCGCGCCGCGTAGGCAGCCGAACGATCGACCTTGGAAGGATCCTTGCCGGAGAACGCGCCGCCGCCATGACGTGCCATGCCGCCGTAGGTGTCGACGATGATCTTGCGTCCGGTCAGACCACAGTCGCCGACCGGTCCGCCGATGACGAACTTGCCGGTCGGATTGATGTGGAACTTGGTCTTGCGATCGATCAGCTTGGAGGGTAGGACGGGCTTGATGATGGTTTCCATCACCGCTTCGACCAGATCCTTCTGCTTGATGCCCGGATCGTGCTGGGTCGACAGCACCACGGCGTCGATGCCGGCAACCTTGTTGCCCTCGTAGCGCAGGGTGACCTGCGACTTGGCATCGGGGCGCAGCCAGGGCAGCTTGCTCTTCTTGCCCTTGCGTACTTTCGCCTGCTGTTCGACCAGGCGATGCGAGTAATAGATCGGCGCCGGCATGAATTCCGGTGCCTCATCGCAGGCATAGCCAAACATCAGGCCCTGATCGCCAGCGCCCTGTTCTTCCGGCTTCTTGCGATCCACACCCTGTGCGATATCCGGCGATTGCTTGCCGATCAGGTTGAGGATGCCGCAGGTATGGCCGTCGAAGCCCACCTCCGAATTGGTATAGCCAATATCATTGATCACCTTGCGCGCGATCGACTCGATATCGACCCAGGCGGCCGTGGTCACTTCGCCGGCGACGATGGCGACACCGGTCTTGACCATGGTCTCGCAGGCGACGCGTGCGCGCTTGTCCTGCGACAGGATCGCGTCCAGCACGGCATCGGAAATCTGGTCGGCGAGCTTGTCCGGATGACCTTCGGACACGGATTCAGAAGTAAACAGGTAACTGCTCATTGCGGTTTTATATCCTCGTATCCGGATGGAAGGATGGAAAGGGCGCGCATGATAGGGGAAAATCCTCCAAAGCGCAGCAGGCACTTTAGCAGCCCGATCCCGCAGTGATGTGGCGTTCAGGCGGATCGGGTCGAATGGACCGCAGGCGCGCATTGCTGTCTTGCCAATCAGGCGCGCATGTCCGAGGCTAGCCCGATGATTCCTGCGCGCGTAATTGTGCTTCAGCTCCTGCTCGTACTTGCCAGCACCAGCACCGCCCAGGTTGCGCCGGTACGGGAGATCGTGGCGCCCGCCTGGGACCGCGGTGGTGAGGACGATCTGTTCGGCTATGCGCTTGCGCTGGACGGCCAAGCGCTGATCGTGGGCATCCCCGGCGCGCCGACGACCAGCGCGCCTGGCGTGGGCATGGTCGAGGTTTATACCCCCTCGACGTCGGGTTGGCAGCTGGGGCAGCGAGTCCTGCCGCTGCAGAATCCGGTCGACGAGAAATTCGGTATCTCCCTGGCGGTATCAGCCGACGATCTGGCGGTAGGCTCCTGGGATGCCGGCTTCGGCAATGGTGAGACCACCGGCTCGGTGCATATGTACCGCCGTCAGGCGGGCCTCTGGGTGGCCTCGGTCAGACTGGCCGCGGCCGAACTCGACGCCGGCGACGGCTTCGGATCATCGCTGGCGATGAAGGGCGACTGGCTCGCCGTGGCTGCTCCGGGCTATGACGATGTCAGCGGCGTTCGCGGCGCGGTGTTTCTATATCTGCGAACTGGAGCCGCGTGGACTCTGGTCCAGCGCATTGAAGGCAGCGACAGCTCACGTCCTGGCGGCTTCGGCTGCGCGCTGGCACTCGCCGCGGATCGGCTTTACGTTGGCGACTGTCTCGGCGATGGCGTCGAGGCAAATACCGGTGCTGTGTTCTGGTATGCGCTCGGCGAGAATTCCGCCACGCTTGGGGGGCAGCTGTCCGCGCCCGATCTTGGCGGCGGAGACCGCTTTGGTGCGGTGATCGCGGCCAGCGCCAGCGATGTGGTGATTGCGGCAAGCGTGGGCAATGCCAACTCGGGTTCGACAGATCGACTGTACTTCTATCAGCGCGGCGAAATCGGTCACAGCCTGCTCGAACAGCAGCCGCTCGCCTCGGTCGCGCTGAGTCTGCAGCTTCAGGGAGATCGCGCCCTGGTCGCCGGGCCAGTTTGCGCCTCGCTGACCACGCCGGGCCGGAACATCTCCTGCGTCAGGCGCTATCAGAAATCCGCGATGCAGTGGACCGAGGCAGCTCCGTATCTGCAACAGCCCGAGGTCGGCTTCAATGGGTTTGGTTGGGCCATCGCCGCGGACGCGGCGACTATCCATGTCGGCAATCCGTTTCGCGACGTGGCGGCCGGGCCGTCCGGCGGTGCAGTCAGCCAGTTTGCGCTCGTCGCGCCCGAGCTTCCGCCTGATCGGCTTGAGTTGCCTGCGTCACTCTGGCGGTTCGCATTCAATACCGTGGTCGATGGCGATCTGATGCTGGCTTCGGATGCGCGGCTCGGAGTGCCCGACGATTTCAATGAGGGAGTTGCCTGGCTGTTTGATATCTCGCAGCCGGCTGCGCAGCTGCTGCAGCGAATCGAGGCGCCGGAACCCTATAGCTACGAGCGCTTCGCCAGCGACGTGGGTATCGCTGGCGATCACATCGTTCTATCGGCCTTCCGGCGCGTGCCCGGCGGCATGACCGTGGTTCTGCGCAGCTACCAGCGCAATGGAACGGCGCTCGATTTCGTTGATGAATTCGACTTGTTCAGCATCCCCGAACTGGCCGGCCTCAGTTTCGGCACCAGCTTTCGGATTTCCAACGATCGGCTTGCCATGAACGGCTCCCTGCGCACCTCGCGCGGTCGTTTGCCGCGTCTGGCGGTGTTGCGAAGGGTCGGCAGTTCGTGGTTGCTGGAAGCGCTATTGCAGCCTGCGGCGCAGGAAGAGCAGCAGGTAATCAACAGCAGCCGGTTGGCAATGCACGGTGATCGTTTGGCGGTCCTGCTCGGTGAAATCCGGTCGCCTCCCGCCGAGCCGCGGGCCTGGGTGGTCTTCGTCTATCGCCGCAACGGAACCAGTTGGACCCTTGAACAAGAGGTAAGGCCAGCGGCCGATGATCCGCCGGCGACACTACTGCTCAGCCTGGCCCTGCAGGCCGACGAGCTCGCGCTAGCGACTGGCGATGTGCTGCAGAATGCGCTGCGTACTCGTGTGCACACGTTTCGCTTCGATGGAGTTGCCTGGTTGCCCAGCGGGCGAATCGAGCCACCCGCAGGCGTATCGGAGTTTGGACGCCAGATCGATATCGAGCAGGGCAGCCTCGTTGTCGAGTCGTTCCCGGTCGGCCCGATCAATGAAAACTTCGTCACGCCGCTGCGGCTGTATCGCGCCGACGGGGCGAACTGGTTCGCTGCTGGCAGTTTTCTGCCGCAGACCGCGCCGGCAGGTCAGGGCCGGATCTTCGATTTCGGTGTTCCGCGTCTTTCCGATGGTCGACTGTTTGTCGGTGGCCGCCGAGAGGGCCCTGGCGTCACTACCCATACGCATGGCGTGATGTTCGAGTTCGATGTGCTCGATCCCTTGTTTGCCAGCGGGTTGGAGTGAGCGCGCCCGGATCGGCGCGTTCAAGCAGCGCGGGCGACTCTGTCGTCGTCGCAGAAGTGATCAGCGGTAATGCGCAACTGATCCGCGGCGGTCTCGGCGCGGTTGACCAAGCCGCGAAATGCCGCCGCATCCGGATCGGCCTTGGCGTACCAGCCCAGATGTTTGCGCGCGATCCGCACGCCCTGTACCTCGCCGTAGAACGCATGCAGTGTATGCAGATGCGCCGTCAGTACCTCGTGCACAAAGATACGTGATGGTGGTGGCAGCCGCTCACCGGTTGCCAGGTAATGCGCGATCTCACCAAATATCCACGGCCGGCCCTGGGCCGCGCGTCCGATCATCACCGCATCGGCGCCGGTGAACTGCAACACGCGCGCAGCTTTTTCCGGGCTGTCGATGTCGCCATTGGCCAGGACCGGAATCGACACGGCCTGTTTGATCGAGCGGATGGTCTCGTACTCGGCCTCGCCGAGATAAAGATCGGCGCGGGTGCGGCCATGCACTGAGAGTGCCGCAATGCCGGCGTCTTGGGCGATGCGCGCAATCGTGAGTCCGTTGCGATTGTCACGATCCCAGCCGGTGCGGATTTTCAAGGTCACTGGTACGTCGACCGCGCGCACCACCGCCGACACGATCCGCGCGACCAGTTCCTCGTTCTGCAACAAGGCCGATCCGGCATAGACATTGCAGACCTTCTTGGCCGGGCAGCCCATATTGATGTCGATGATCTGCGCACCATGGTCGACATTGAATCGTGCCGCATCGGCCAGCATCGAGGGGTCGTAACCGGCGATCTGCACGCTGATCGGATCGGGCTCGCCGCTGTGGTCCATGCGCTGCTGCGATTTTCGCGTGTGCCAAAGCCGCGGATCGGCCGTCGTCATCTCGCTCACCGCCAGGCCCGCGCCCAGCTGTTTGCACAGTTGGCGGAAAGGCTTGTCCGTCACGCCGGCCATGGGCGCGAGCACGACATTGGGCTGGATCTGGTAAGGGCCGATTCGCATAGCGGCCATTGTGACGGCAAATGCACCCGACCGCTAAGTGCCCTTGTAGGGCATCCCTGTGAGATGCCATCCCAACCCCGCCGCAGATTCAGGATGGCAAGTCACAGACTTGCCCTACAGGAGAGTGGGGCGGTGCGCTTTTGTAGGGCATCTCTGTGAGATGCCGTGCCAACACCGCGATGGACTCAAGGCGGCAAGTCACAGACTTGCCCTAGAGGAAAGCGGGGTTGGGCTCTTTTGTAGGGCATCTCTGTGAGATGCCACCCCAACACCGCGAGGGACCAAAGGCGGCAAGTCACAGACTTGCCCTACAGGAATGCGCGCGCCTGTTCGCAGACGCGTAACACTTCGACCGCATCGAAGGGCGATACCGGCGGCGGATCGCCGTGGCGCAGGCAGCGCTCGATGCTGCCGTAGTAATCGGACCAGCGCCCGCGCAGGCTGGGTACGGAGCGGGCACCGGCCTCGTCGATCAGTTCGCCCCAATTCTGCTCGGCTTCGTGGCCGAATTGCGGATCGGCGGCGCTCATGCCGGCGCGCAGCGCATCTTCCTGGCCATCGAGGCGCGGTTTGACGAATGCCGCACGGTCACCGAGCACGCGCAGGCGCGGCCCGGCGTGGATCGCGCGACTGCTCATCCACAGATGCGAGCGCACGCCACTGAGATGGCGGAGTGCGATGAAGGCGTCGTCCTCTACCGCGGATTGGGCATGACGGCAATCGAGCTCGGCATGGACGGACTGCACCGGGCCGAACAATTGCAGCGCCTGATCGATCAGATGGGTGCCGAGGTCGAGCAACACGCCACCGCCTTCGGCCGGATCGGACTGCTGGCGCCAACCGGCGCGAATCTGCGGTCGCCAACGTTCGAATCTCGACTCGAAGCGATGCACCTTGCCTAGCGCACCCTTGTCGATCAGATCCCGCAGGGTGAGAAATTCACTGTCCCAACGCCGGTTGTGGAAGACGCTGAGCAACCGTCCGCGGGCGGCGGCGAATTCGGCAAGTGCCTGTGCCTCAGCCGAAGTCACGGCGAGTGGCTTGTCGACGACGACGGCCAGGCCAGCCTCGAGGGCGCGCATCGCGAGCGGCGCGTGACTGCGGTTGCTGCTGGCGATCACGACCAGATCCAGCGCGCGCGCCCACAGCGCTTCGCTGTCGGCGAGCACACTGGCCAGTGGATGCTGCTGGCGCGCCTGCTCTGCCCGAGTGGGATTGCTGGTGACGATGGCGTCGAGACGAAAACCCGCTGTGGCCTTGATCAGAGGTGCGTGAAATACCGAGCCGGCGAGGCCGTAGCCGATCAGGCCGACGCGCAGTGGGCGGCCGCTGGCCTCAGACATCTTGGACGAATACGCGTGAAGGCTGATCGTAGCCAGGTGTCTGCAGCAGGCGATCAAAGCGGAAACCGATCTGCTCGAGCAGTCGGATCGACTCCGGGTTCTCCTGCGCCGTAGTGGCGAGAATCCGCTGCAGCCCCAGGCGCGTTCTGCCATCGGCAAGCACGGCAAGCGCGGCCTCCCGTGCGTAGCCGCGTGACCAGTACTTCGGCAGCAGGGCAAATCCGATATCCGGATGTTCGAGATAGGGTCGCTGCAATAGCCCACAGATGCCGATTGCCGGTCCGGCGTCGCGCAAGGCGACGTGATTCAGTCCGAAACCAAACTGCTGATAACTGGCAACGGGACCGTTCTCGATGTAGGCGCGGGCATCCACAAGACTGCGCACGCCGCGGTCGCCGATGTTGCGAAGAAAGGATTCCTCGTTCAAGAGCTCGAGGATCATCGGCGCATCTTCTGCATCGAGATGGCGCAAAACAAGGCGTTCGGTCTGCAATTGGAACATGGCTCGCGCCGTTTGGGGCAGGCGGCAAGCCTAACCGCTGGATTGGACCTTGGACATGGTCCGCGCCCACAGTGCGCCACAGGCTTTGTTGCGACGCTGGGGCCAAGCTGAACGGGCTTCGTTGTGCCCGAAAAAAGTTAGAGATCATTCAGTGCGGCAGCCGCACTCTGTGCATACCGAAGCGTCGGCCGGTTCTGTCCGACATCGCCATTCCGCAAGGATGGCACCGAGGAGTTGAGCAATGAACAAATTGATGGCGATGACGATGACGGCGATGCTGGCCAGCACGGCTTCCCTGTCGGTGGCTGCGCAAGGTGCCCGCGCCGAACTGGAACGCCAAGGCCGTGCCGAGCGCGGTGACCAGTCGCGTGGCCAGTCCGATTCCGGTCGCGGCAGCGAGGCCAAGGGTCCGCGTGGCGACGCTGGCCGCAGTGAGTATTCCGGTCGCGGTGAAGGCCGCGGCGGCGAGGCCTACTCCGGTGGTGCCCAGCCCAGCGCTGGCGATCACGGCGGCCGTGCCCGCGGTGCGCGCGAAGATGCGACGCAGGCGCGTGGAGACCAGCAGAACAGCGGCTTCGGTTTCAATGGTTTCAACGGTCAGCCCGGCGCTGGCGATCACGGCGGCCGTGGACGCGGTGGTCGCGAAGATGCCGTGCAGGCGCGCGGCGGCCAGCAGAACAGCGGCTTCGGCTTCAATGGCTTCAACAATGGTCAGCCCGGACACGACGGCCGCGGCCTGGCTCCCGCCTACGGCGCCAACCAGGCCTCGCATCGTGGCGACGGTAACCGCGGTGGCAACCACAACAGCTACCAGGGCCGCGACTACGACTACGGCAATCGTGGCAGCAGCCACTACGGCTCCAACCACTATGGCCAGAACAATTACCAGAATCACAGCAATTACAATAACCACTACACCGGTCGCCACGGTCGGGACAATTGGGCTGATGGTCGCAGCGGTCGCCGCTGGGACGGCCACCAGAACCACAACTGGAGCCATGGTCCGTACTACTACGGCTATAACTGGGGCAAGCACTACCGCGCGCCGAGCTACTATGTGCGTCCGCATGGCTACTACTCGTATTCCTGGCAGGTCGGCTACAGCCTGCCTCGTTCATACTACGGCCCGTCCTATTACGTGGACTACCGCCCGTACGGACTGGCGCGGCCGCCCTACGGCTACCGCTGGGTCCGCGTCGACAATGATGTCCTGCTGATTGCAATCGCGAGCGGCCTGATCGCCGACATCGTCAGCGATTTCTACTACTACGACTGAGTTGGTGCTCCGCGCCTTTCGCGTGGAAAACATCAAGGCAATACGGAAAGCGCCGCTTCTGCGGCGCTTTTCTTTTGGATCGCCGGCGCCGGGTCGCCGGTCGTGCGCGTTTGAGCGCGCGCACTTCTGGATTGGCGTTCGCTGACTCGTACTGCGCTGTGGGGCTGGTCAACAGACCGCGCTTCAGCCGCCGAACCGCTCCAGCAACGCGCGTCGACCTGGCATCGACTCGGCCGCACCGGGCAGCTCGACGGAGAGGGCAGCGACGCGACCGGCCTGGCGAACGCAGTCCGCGAACGTGCCTTCATCCGAGGCATTGGCCAGCGCTGCGACCAGGCCGCCATTGAAGGCGTCGCCGGCGCCGGTGGTATCGACGGCCTTGGCAGTTTCGGCCGGCATCCGGTAGCAGTCGCTGCGGTCGCGCTGCAGCTTGGTCGGCGGGTGCGAGACAAAGCAACCCGCCGCGCCGAGTGTCAGCACGACGGTACCGATGTGCAACTTTCGGCACAGTGCATGCAGGCTGGCATCGTCGAGCTTGCCCAGTGAATCAACCATCACGGTGATGCCGCGCGTCGCCAGCAGCAGGGCGGAGAATTCCGATTCATTGGGAGTGAGCACGTCGCAGAGATCAAACAGTTCGCTGATCAATTCCGGATGCACCGGCGCCGGATTGAATACCGTCAGCACGCCGGCCGAACGCGCCAGTGCCAGGGCGCGCACCGAGGCCGCGGCATTCACTTCGCATTGGACCAGAACCGCCTGTGCCGATTCGATCAGGGCGGAGTGCTCGACAATGAAATCCGGGGCCAGCTGAGCATTGGCGCCGGGCGCCACTGCGATCTGGTTCTGCGAGCGTTTGTCGACCAGCACCGCCGCGGTGCCGGTCGCGGCATGGTCGGTGATCTGCCAGCGTGCATCCAGACCGAAGCGCTCGGCGGTGCGCACGGCTTCATCGCCGGCAGCATCCGACCCGCGTGCACCGATGAAGACCACGCCATCGCTCATCCGGTGCGCGGCCACTGCCTGATTGAAGCCCTTGCCGCCGGGCCCGGTGGAGAAGATCCCGAGTTGGGTCTCACCGGGCGCGGGCAGTTTGCCTACGCGCCAGACGAAATCCTGATTGTACGAACCGACGACGATGATCGATGTCATCCCACTGCCTCCCGATGCTCCCGGGCCGGCCCGCGCCGGTCCCGTTTCGGTCTTACTGGTACTGCGTCAATACGCCAGCGATGGTCGCAGTCATGAAGGTCGCCAAGGTGCCCCCGAGTACGGCCAGCAATCCGAGGCGGGCCAGATCGGCGCGGCGTTCCGGGGCCAGTCCGCCGATACCGCCGATCTGGATGGCGATCGAGCTGAAGTTGGCAAATCCGCACAGGGCATAGGTCAGGATCAATTTGGTATGCGCGCTGATCTGGCCAACGCCTTCGCCGACGGCGACGCCTGAGAGCTGCAGATAGGCAACAAATTCATTGACCACGATCTTCTGGCCGATCAGGCCGCCAGCGATGATGCAATCATCCCAGGGAATTCCGATCAGCCAGGCAATCGGCGACAGCAGCGTGCCGAGTATGCTGCCCAGATTGATCGATATCTGCTGGTCGGCAGCGCGGCCGGCATTGATCCAACCAGTCAGTCCGCTGAAATCCGCGCCCCAGCCGATGATGGCGTTGAGCAGGGCGATCAGTGCGATAAAGGCGAGCAGCATCGCGCCGATGTTCAGTGCCAGTTTTAGGCCATCGGCAGCGCCGCCGGCAGCGGCATCGATGACATTGGCCGTGGTGCGTTCGACCTCGACTTTTACCGTGCCGCGGGTCAGCGGCTCGCCGATTTCGGGACGCAAGATCTTGGCGATCAGCAGGGTCGCGGGTGCCGCCATGATCGAGGCGGCGAGGAAGTGCTTGGCAAATTCCTTCTGGGACTCCTGATCCGGGCCGCCCAACATCAGGATATAGGTCGCCATCACACCGCCGGCGATATGCGCCATGCCGCCGATCATCATGGTCAGCAGCTCGGACTCGGTCATGCGGGCGATGTAGGGACGCACGGTCAGCGGCGCTTCGGTCTGACCGATGAATACGCTGGCGCAGACGCTGGTGGTCTCGGCCCCGGAAACGCGCATGACCTTGGTAATCGCCCAGGCCATCCACTTGACGATCCACTGCATCACGCCCAGGTGATACAGCACACCCATGAATGCCGCGAAGAAAATTACCGTGGGCAGCACCTGGAACGCGAAGATGAAGCTGTAGCGCTGCCAGGCATTGGGGTCGGTCTCACCGGCGCCGAGCGCCATCGCACCGCCAAACGCGCGTTGATCGATCAGGGCACCAAAGATCATCCGCGAGCCTTCATTAGTGAAACTGGCCAGCTTGACGAATCCTTCGGCCAAGGTCTCGAACACCATGGCGCCGAAGGGCGTCAGCAGGACCAGGGCGGCAAAGCCGATCTGCAACAGAACGCCGGTCCCCACCAGCTGCCAGTCGACCAGGCGACGATTGTTGGAAAATGCCAGCGCGATCGCCAACAGACAGCTGAGACCAAACAGGCCAAACAAAACAGACATGATCAAGCGAACTCTCCCCGATATCGATGAACCATCACTGCCAACGTGGTATCAGGGCAGGCTAGCCGGAAGCAGCCGTTGCGGCAACGGGGGCAAAGACTTCGGAGTCGCAGCGCGAGCGCTGATCATCGTCCAGAAAGTGCCTGCGCTGACCGTCTTCGACCGCTGGCACAATGCTCGCCGGCAGTTGCGCGCCCCGTTCGGCGGCCAGCTGCTCTGCCTTCAGTATCTGCGTCGCGTCGGCTCGATTCCGTGCCTCTGCGATCAGCTCCTCCATCGTGGCCGGTTTGCCGCGCCAGCCATCCCGTGGCCCCCCGCCCGGAGTCAGCCCGCGACTGTGTGCAAGCAGCAAGTTGGCAAGTTCCTCCACCACATCCGGACCGGTCGCTTGCGAAATGAGGTCCACAAACATCTCCTCCTCTGCCGGCGCATAGGCCCGAGTCAGGGCCAATAGCGCCTCCGCATCTCCCGCCAGGGCAGCACGCTGGGCCATCGCCTCTGCCTCGTGTCGATAAATTTCAAGCTCCGACAACATGGCGAGCGAGTTGCGCATGCGAAATACGTTTCCCGACGCATACATGGAGAGCGAAGCCAGATGACCGGCGAGTGCGGCTTGACGCCAGTAGCGGATCTGCTCTTTGGGGTCTGACGCGGTCACACCAGCGCAGTGCGCGCTAGTGCCCAGTGCATCCTGATTGAACCGATCCATCCGCTTGAAATAGTCCTGAGTATTGCGATCATTCTGGTCGCCCATGGCCTTCTGCATCCGAGGTCTCTGTGCCTCCATGCGCTGCGCTACCGAAAGCTGGACCCCGACCAATTCGCATCTGCGCAACTCCGCCGCGATCCGGCACGCGGCACGCGCATCGCCAGCATCGGCCCGGCGGCGGAGCTCATCCAGGGTTTCGGCCAGTGGCGCATCCAGCGCGGGCAGCGGCACGCTGGCCGGGGCCGCGATAGTGCCAGGCTGTGCACGGGCAGTCCGGGCTGGTGCGGACACGGTGGTCGGCGAATGGTCGTCGGCGGCGACGCCTTCTTCCGCAGTGCGCGCGGTGACGGAGTCCGCTGCTTCGATGTGCTGCTGAACGCTGCCCGCCGCCTTCGCTTCGGGCGTAGTTGGCGCGGAGGGCCAGAGCGCGCTCAGGGACAAGGCGATGGCGCTGATTGCGAGCAGGCCAAGAAGTACGATACGGGTTCGGCTCATGCTGGATTCCGGGTGGCGGCGCGTATGGCCTGGTCAGCAGGCAGATATCGTGGACATTACCGCTGCAAGATTCGTCAGGTACCGCTGGACGGGCAGGCGGGATATTGTAGTCGAGGCGTGGCGAAGCTTGTCGTCTGCGCGATCGTCCAGGCCGAGTGCGGCCACAGCCAGGAGCAGTGTGATGGAACATGAAATGCGATACCGCCGACTGGGCGCCTCGGGCCTCAAGGTATCGGCGCTTTCCTTTGGCAGCTGGGCGACCTTCGGCGCGGCCGCGGGCCGCAAGGAAGCGCGTGAACTGTGCGCGCTCGCCTACGATCGTGGCATCAATTTTTTCGACAATGCCGAGACCTACTCCAATGGCGAGTCCGAGCGCATCATGGGCGATGTGCTGGGCGATCTGCGGCTCAGTCGCGATAGTTTCTGCGTGTCGAGCAAGGTGTTCTTCGGATCGGTGGATGCGCCGCGTCCGACCCAGCACGGGCTTTCACGCAAACACATCCACGACGCTTGTGAACAGGCTCTGCAGCGGCTGCGCGTAGACTACCTCGATCTGTTCTTCTGCCACCGGCCCGATCCGGAAGTGCCGATGCAGGAGATCGTCAGCACGATGGATCGATTGATCCGCCAGGGCAAGATTCTGTACTGGGGTACCAGTGAATGGAGCGCGCAAGAAATCGCCGAGGCGATCGAGGTCGCGCGTGCCATGGGATTCGAATTGCCGACGATGGAGCAGCCGCAGTACAGCCTGCTGCATCGCGCACGCGTCGAGGTCGAATACGCGCCGCTCTATGCCGATGTGGGATTAGGCACAACGATCTGGTCGCCGCTGGCCTCGGGCCTGCTGACTGGCAAGTACAACAAGGGCGTGCCCGCCGATTCGCGACTGGCGACCGAGGGCTATCAGTGGTTGCAGAAGCTGGTGCTCAGCGATGATCAGAAGCGTATTGACGGCGTGATCAAACTGCAGGCGATTGCCGAAGAGCTGTCCTGCAGCTCGGCCCAGTTGGCGATCGCCTGGTGCCTGTGCAATCCGCGCGTATCGACGGTGATCCTGGGTGCCAGCCGCGCCAGTCAACTCGCCGAAAATCTGGGCGCGCTCGGCGTGGTCGATCGCATCGACGAAACGCTCAAGGCACGCATCGAGGCCTGCTTTGGCTGAGTTGGCCCAGCGCGTCGCAGCGCTGACTCAACTGCTCGAGGCTCGCCCCAGTGAGACTTCGACGGCTTCCACGCCCGCTAGTTGGGTCAGCGCATCAATCAACTCGGGCACTACGCGAACGCGCCAGTCGTCGCCGAGTTGCAGCTCGGCCTCGACATCGGCGGTCCGGACCAAAATGCGCACCGGCGCCATGCCAAAACGCAGTGGCTTGAGCTTGCCGGCGATCTCATCGACCAGGCCAGGCAGCGGTTGGCTCACGCGCAGCCGGATGCCGCGGCTGAATCGTTCCAGTGCCTGCGCGATCGACCAGACATTGCGCACGCGGATCTGGAAGCCGCCGCTGAATTCATCCGGGCTGAGCGCGCCGTCGATCACCACGATCTGATCCTTGACCAGTTGCGCCGCAAATTCGGTGAGCGCCTCGCGATAAAGTGCGATTTCGACGCGACCACTGGCATCTTCGATCTGGGCGAATGCCATGCTTTCGCCGCGGCGACGCAGTGCGCTGGGGATCACCCCTCCAAGAATGATCGGCAGCTCCTGGCGGCCGCGATTGCGTTCGAGATGTGATTGTCCATTGCGCCAGGCGTTCTCGATTTCGCCGATCGGACAGCTGACCAGCTGCCGCAACCAGTTCTGGTAGGCATCGGCAGGATGTCCACTGAGGTAGTGGCCCAAGGTATCGCGTTCACCATTGAGCATCTGGATCAGCGGCCATTCGGGCAATTGCGTGATGTGCACCGGCGCCGCCTCCGAGCGCGCACCGCCAAAGATATCGATCTGCCCGGCAGCGCTGTTGCGCAACTGCTGCTCGGCGGCCTTCATCGCCTCGGGAGCGTGGTTCATCAAGGTCGCGCGGGTTTCGCCGAAACCGTCGCAAGCACCGGCCTGGATCAGGGCTTCGAGTACGCGCTTGTTGAGCTTGCCCGAATCGACGCGGGCACAGACATCGGCAAGGTCGCGGAATGCGCCGCCACGGTCGCGCTCTTCGACGATCGCCTCGCAGGCGGCCTGGCCGGCGCCCTTGATGGCACCGAGGCCATAGAGGACGCGACCATCGTCGCGCGCCTCGAATTTGTAGCCACTGGAATTAATGTCGGGCCGCAGCACCTCGATCCGATAGGCGCGCGCATCATCGAGGAAGCCAACCAGCTTGTCGGTATTGTCCATGTCCGAAGACAGCACGGCGGCCATGAATTCGGCCGGGTAATGCGCCTTCAACCACGCGGTCTGGTAGGTCAGCAGAGCATAGGCCGCCGAGTGCGACTTGTTGAAACCGTACTCGGCAAATTTTTCCATCAGATCGAAAATGCCGCGCGCCTGCCCTGCATCAACGCCTTGAGCGGCGGCGCCATTTTCGAAGATCGCACGCTGCTCAGCCATCTCCTCGGCCTTTTTCTTGCCCATCGCACGACGCAACAGGTCGGCGCCGCCGAGGGTGAAGCCCGCCAGTACCTGGGCGATCTGCATCACCTGTTCCTGGTAGACGATCACGCCATAAGTCGGCTTGAGGATGGGTTCAAGCAGCGGGTGCGGATAGCTGACCGCACTGCGGCCGTGTTTGCGCGCGATGAAATCATCGACCATGCCCGACTGCAGCGGGCCCGGGCGGAACAGCGCAACCAGGGCGATGATGTCCTCGAAAGTATCCGGTTGCAGCTTGCGGACCAAGTCTTTCATGCCGCGCGACTCGAGCTGGAACACCGCCGTCGTCATATGTGTCTTGAGCAGGGCGAAAGTGGCCTCGTCGAACATCGACAGCGCCGTGATGTCGATGGGCGATTCGCCCTTGCCCGCACGCCGGACATTGATCGCCTTGACCGCCCAATCGATGATGGTGAGCGTGCGCAATCCGAGAAAATCGAACTTGACCAGGCCTGCAGCCTCGACGTCATCCTTGTCGAACTGGGTGACCACGCCTTCGCCTTCATCGATGCAGTAGAGCGGCGAGAAATCGGTCAGGTCGGAGGGCGAGATGACCACACCGCCGGCGTGCTTGCCAGCGTTGCGGGTGAGGTCCTCGAGCTTCTTCGCCAGTTCCATCAAGGTGGCGACTTCATCCTCGGCTTCGATTCTCTGCTGCAGTTCCGGTGTCTCGGCGATCGCCTTCTCGAGCGTGATGCCGAGCGTCAATGGAATCAGTTTGGCGATGCTGTCGACATGGCCATAGCTCATGCCAAGCACGCGGCCGGTATCGCGGACCACGGCCTTGGCGGCCATGGTGCCATAGGTGATGATCTGACTGACCCGGTCGCGACCGTATTTGTCCGCTACGTAATCGATGACGCGATCGCGACCTTCCATGCAGAAGTCGATATCGAAGTCGGGCATCGACACGCGCTCGGGATTGAGGAAGCGCTCGAACAGCAAGTCGTAGGGCAGGGGATCGAGATCGGTGATGCCCAGCGCATAGGCGACCAGTGATCCGGCACCCGAGCCGCGTCCGGGGCCGACCGGAATGCCATTGCGCTTGGCCCAGTTGATGAAGTCTGCGACGATCAGGAAGTAGCCGGGAAATCCCATCTTGTTGATCACGTCCAGCTCGCTGCCGAGACGGGCGCGATAGTCGGCCTCGGTGTAGCCGGGCCCAGGCGGGTGCTGTTGCAGGCGAAGATCAAGACCGGCCTCGGCGTCGCTGCGGATGAAACTTTCCAGCGTGTGCTCGGCAGGAACCGGAAACGCCGGCAGGTAGTACTTGCCGAAGCTCATCTCGACATTGCAGCGCTTGGCCAGTTCAACCGCGTTCTCGAGTGCGCCCGGCAGATCGGCGAACAGTTCGGCCATTTCGGCCGGCGATTTCAGGTACTGCTCGGGTGTGTACTCGCGGGGGCGCTTGGGATCGTTGAGCACCCGCCCGGTGGAAATGCAGACACGGGCTTCATGGGCCTCGAAATCCGCGCGGGCGAGGAAACGCGTGTTGTTGCTGGCGACCACCGGCAATTGCAAGCGATCAGCAAGGTGCAGGCTGCGTTGCAGGGTGAATTCTTCCTCGGCGTGTCCGAGGCGCAGCGCCTCCAGATAGAGGCGATCACCGAAGGCGAGTTGCCATTCACGCAGGCAGCGCTCGGCCTTGCCATCGTCCGAGCAGCGCGAAAAATCCGATTGGGGGCCAAGCAGCACGAACAGGTCCACGTGCTGACGAAGCAATTCCGCGCGCGGCACGCTGACCCGCGCGGTCCGGCTGCGCTGGCGGTAGGCATCGGAAACCAGGCGCGACAACCGAAGATAGCCATCGCGATTGCGGCAGAGCACGGTGGCGCGAAACTCTTCATCCGCGCCATTGCTCAGCCAGAGATCGCAGCCGATGATCGGCTTGATCCCGGATTTCTCGGCTTCGCGATAGAACTTGACCAGGGCGAACAGATTGTTGTCATCGGTCATCGCGACCGCAGGCAGGCCCGCGTTTCTGCACGCTGCCATCAGATCCGCAATACGGATCGTCGAGTCGCTCAGCGAATACTCGGTGTGCAGGTGCAGGTGGCAGAAGGAATTGGACATGGACTCGATGGTCTGAACAGATGCGTGGCCTGATCGTGATGATCAGACCGTCGGGCGATTCCGGCAATGCCTTGCACGCTGCTGATGGGCAGCGTCGCTCGGGCTCACGGCATCTTCAGAGCTTTTTTCAGGAACGCGTAGATATCGGCGACTTCCTCGATCTGCTTGTCGGTCGGCTTGCCAGCGCCATGGCCGGCCCGCGTCTCGACTCGGATCAGGATCGGATTGCCGTCCGGATACGCCGCCTGCAGGGCTGCCGCGAACTTGAAGCTGTGCGCGGGATAGACACGGTCATCGCGGTCCGCGGTGGTGATCAGGGTCGGCGGATAGCGGACGCCCGGCTTGATGTTGTGCAGCGGCGAATAAGCGTACAGAGCCTTGAACTCCTCGCCGTCCAGCACCGAGCCGTAGTCGGATTCCCAGGCCCAGCCGATGGTGAAATCGCGGAAGCGCAGCATGTCGAGCACGCCAACCGCCGGTAGCGCGGCACCAAACAACTCGGGCCGCTGCAGCATCGTGGCGCCGACCAGCAGGCCGCCATTGGATCGACCCGAAATGGCCAGCTTCTCCGGTCGCGTGTACTTCTCGGCGATCAGGTATTCGGCGGCGGCAGCAAAATCGTCGAACACGTTCTGCTTGTTGCGCTTCATCCCGGCTTCGTGCCAACTGCTGCCGTACTCGTTACCGCCGCGCAGATTGGCCACGGCGTAGACGCCACCGAGCTCCATCCAGACCACCGTTGCCGGACTGAAGCGAGGAGTGACTGCGATATTGAAACCACCGTATCCATAAAGAATGGTCGGGTTGTTGCCGTCCAGCGCGATGCCCTTGCGCGCGCTGATCATCATCGGGATCCGGGTTCCATCCTTGCTCGGGTAGAAAACCTGGCGGGTCTCGAATGCACTGCTGTTGAAACTGACCTCGGGCGCGCGGAACACCGTCGTGCTGCCGTTGCTGGCGTCGTAGCGGTAAATGGTTTCGGGCAGGGTATAGCTGGCAAAGCTGAAGAAGGTCTCGCTGTCGTCGGCACTGCCGGCAAAGCCATTCGCCGCACCGAGGCCCGGCATCTCGATCTCGCGCACCAGAGCACCGTCGAGCGCGAATACCTTCACCTCGGATCGGGCGTCGCGCAGATAGTGCGCGATCAACTGATGATTGACCAGGCTGGCGCTCGAAAGCATGGCGTCCGAAGACGGCACGATGGTTTTCCAATTCGATCGCGTTGGCTGCTTGAGGTCGATCGCAATGATGCGATTGAGTTGGGCGTCATCGTTGCTGAGCAGGTACAGGGTATCGGCGGCATTGCCGACGTAAGTGTATTCGGCGACCAGTTCCTCGATCAGCGCCTGCACATTGGCATCGGGGTCGCGCAGGTCCTTGTAGAACAGACGATTGCGGACGTCGGTACCTTGCGATCCGGCGATGATCAGGTAGGCGCCATCGTCGCTGACGGTCGCGCCGAAGCCCCAGTCCGGCTGATCGGGACGTTCGAACACCAGACTGTCGTTTTCCTGTGCCTCGCCCAGGCGATGAAAATAGACCTTCTGGAACTTGTTGACGGCCTTCAACGCATTCTCGCCCTTGGGCTCGTCGTATCGGCTGTAGTAGAAGCCGCTGCCGTCTTTCGCCCAGCTGATCCCGGTGAACTTGGCCCAGAGAATCTCGTCGCTCGTATCGTTGCCGCTGGCCACTTCACGCACACGGATGGTGCGCCAGTCCGATCCGCCGTCGGAGAGTGCATAGGCAAAATAAGCGCCGTCATTGCTGACTGCGAATTCGGCCAGCGCGATCGTGCCGTCCGCGCTCAGCGTGTTCGGATCCAGGAGCAGACGTGGCTGGCCTTCGAGCCCTTCCTGGACATGGATCGGCGACTGGTTCTGCAGTCCGTCATTGCGCCTGAAAAAGTACAGATTGCCATGTTTTTCTGGGACGCCGAAGCGCTCGTAGTTCCAGATTTCCCGCAGTCGCTGCTTGAGCGCCGCGCGCCCGGGCACGTCACTGAGATAGCCATCGACCAGGGCATTCTCGGCATCGATCCAGGTCTTCAGTTCGGCTGCGTCGAGGTCTTCCATCCAGCGATAGGGGTCGCTGACTTCGATGCCGTGGTAGGTGTCGCGCTGTTCGACCGTTGCCGCGACCGGATACTTCAGGCCCGTGGCGACGCTGTCTCCGATTGCGGCATCAGTGTCAGGGCCACGGCCGCAGCCTGCGATCGCGAGCGTGGTGATCAGGGATAGCAGAACTTGCTTGCGCATGTGGGCCTCCGGTTGCCAAGCCCATGAGCATAGCGGGATTGTCCGGCGCCGACAGTGCCGATGGATGGCCGGGGGCGGCGGTCTCGCTGCCAGATGCGACGGCACACAGGCGGGCACCCGCAGGAATTGATCCTGCGGAAAGACTGCCGAGGATTTGCCGCCTGAACCCGTTCCGGCGCGGACTACTCCTCGTCCGAGCCCTCGTTGATGCCCTCGAACAGGAAGGTGCTGAGATAGCGTTCGCCGGTGTCCGGCAGCATCGCCAGAAGTACGCTGCCAGGTTCGGCGGCACGCGCGACTTCGAGTGCGGCAGCGAAGGTGCCGCCGGCCGATATGCCACAGAATATGCCTTCCTTCTGCGCGAGATCGCGGGCGGTGTCGCGCGCCAGCACTTCGTTGATGGGTACGATCTGATCGACCACAGAACGATTGAGCACGGCCGGTATGAAATCCGGAGTCCAGCCCTGGATTTTGTGCGGCTTCCATTCGCCGCCGGCCACCAGGGACGCGACATCGGGCTCGGTCAGTGCAATGCGGGTCTCGGGCCGGGCCAGCTTGATCATTTCACCCGCGCCGGTGAGTGTGCCGCCGGTGCCCCAGCCGGTGACGAACCAGTCGAGCCGGCGGCCGGCAAAGTCGAGCAGGATTTCCGGGCCGGTGGTGCTGCGGTGATAGGCCGGATTGGCTTCGTTCTCGAATTGTCGGGCCAGAAACGCGCCGGTGCGCTTGGCGTATTCCTCGGCGCGCTTGACCATGCCCGATCCGCGTTCAGGTCCGGGGGTGAGAATGACCTTGCCTCCCATCGCGCGCATCAATTTGCGGCGTTCGATCGAGAACGTCTCGACCATGAACGCGACAAAGGGATAGCCGCGGGCGGCGCAGACCATGGCGAGCGCGATACCGGTATTGCCCGAGGTGGCCTCGACCACGGTTTGACCGGGCTTGAGCGCACCGCTGCGTTCGGCATCGAGGATGATGGCGAGCGCGAGACGATCCTTTACCGAAGACATCGGATTGAACGCTTCGATCTTCACATACATCTCGACACCGGCCGGCGCAAGGCGATTGATCCGTACGATGGGTGTGCGTCCGATGGTTTCCAGAATGCTGTTGTAGATCATGATCGGTCTCCTTCAGTGGTAGGTGCTGTGGTCGTTGCAGTTTGATGCCTGCGCCTGACCGTCAAACGTAGGGTGGTCGGCGAATGCGACTTCGGCAAGCGAGCACGGTATCGACGAGCAACGGCCTGCGTCGCATATCAGGGCAGGCCACGGTGCTGGCGAGGTCGCAGTGCAGTAGAATCCCGGCTTTCCTGAGGAGGCCTCATGGACGAAGCCCTCGCCACCTTGCAGCGCGTGTTCGGCTATCCGCAATTTCGCGGGCCGCAGGCTGAGATCGTTGCGCATGTCATCGCCGGCGGCGATGCTCTGGTGCTGATGCCCACCGGCGGCGGCAAGTCGGTCTGTTACCAGTTGCCCGCCCTGGTTCGCCCGGGTTGCGGCGTGGTGGTATCGCCCTTGATCGCCCTGATGCAGGACCAGGTCGCTGCCATGGCCGAACTCGGTGTGCGTGCCGCATTCCTGAATTCCACGCTCGATGCCGGCGAGGCCAGCGCGATCGAGTCCCGCCTGCTGCGCGGTGAGCTTGATCTGCTCTATGTCGCGCCCGAGCGATTGACCACGGCTCGCTGCCTGGATCTGCTCGCGCGCGCCGAGATTGCCCTGTTTGCCATCGATGAGGCGCATTGCGTCAGCCAGTGGGGACACGATTTCCGTCCCGAATACATCCAGCTTTCGCTGCTCCATGAGCGGTTTCCGGGCATACCGAGGATCGCCCTGACCGCGACCGCCGATGCGATCACCCGGACCGAGATCCGCGCGCGACTCGAACTTGAGGACGCGCCGGTATTCATCTCCAGCTTTGATCGGCCGAACATCCGCTACACCATCGAAACCAAGGGCAGCGATTCGACCCGACAGCTGCTGGCTTTCCTGGCGCAGCATGCTGGGCAGGCCGGCATCGTCTACTGTCTGTCGCGCCGTCGCGTCGACGAGGTCGCGGCGCTGTTGCGGGAGCACGGCATCAGCGCGCTCGCCTATCACGCCGGACTCGCGGCCGATCGGCGCGCACAGCACCAGAGTCGATTTCTGCTCGAGGATGGCATCGTCATGGTCGCCACTATCGCCTTTGGCATGGGAATCGACAAGCCGGATGTCAGATTCGTTGCACATATCGATATGCCGCGCAGCGTTGAAGCCTACTACCAGGAGACCGGCCGCGCCGGCCGTGATGGGGCGCCGGCGGAAGCCTGGATGATCTATGGATTGGGCGATATCGTCCAGCAGCGACGCTTTATCGAGTCATCGGAAGGCAGTGAGACCCACCGCCGGACCTCGCTTCAGAAGCTGGATGCACTGGTCACTCTTTGCGAGTCGACCAGTTGCCGGCGCGTGCAGTTGCTCGGTTATTTTTCGGAATCTGCCGAACCCTGTGGCAACTGCGACAACTGCCTGTCGCCGCCGCAAACCGAGGACGTCACCGAGCGCGCAAAACTTGCGCTGAGTGCGGTTTACCGCACCGGGCAACGCTTTGGCGCCCAGCACGTGGTCGATGTACTGCTCGGCAAATCCAGCGAGCGGATGAGCTCGTTTGGCCACGACCAGCTCGCCGTGTTCGGGCAGGGACGTGAGACCGACGCCAAGGAATGGCGTGCACTGATCCGAACCCTGCTCGGACTTGGTCTGCTGCGCACCGATCAGGCCGCCTTTGGCGGCATCAGCCTGGATGCATCGGCGCGCGAGGTGTTCAGCGCCGGTCGCCGTGTCGCGATGCGCAAATCGGAACCTGTCACGCGCAAACGCGCCGGGCGCAAACTGGCTGCCGGCGGTGACCGTCCGGAAATCCAGGGTCTGGATGCCGACCTGCGTCAGCGCCTCAAGCAGTGGCGACTGGGGGTCGCCCGTGCACATGGCGTGCCGCCGTATGTGGTTTTTCACGACAGCACGCTCGATCAGGTCGCCGCCCGCAAACCGCAGAGTCTCGATGAGCTCTCCACCATATCCGGCGTCGGTCAGGCCAAACTTGATCGCTACGGCAGCGACTTGCTGCAACTGCTGCGCGCGTCCTGATCGGGCGAGTTGCTTGCGATCCGACTGTTGCTGGCGACTACACGCCTGGGGCGTCGAGCACCTGCATCGACACCGCAACGAAGTGACAGACGCTACCGAGCAGCACAAACAGATGCCAGATCGCGTGGGCGTAGGGGATGCGCCGGCTCATGTAGAAGACGGTGCCGGCGGTGTAGGCCAGTCCACCGCCAAACAACCAGGCGATCGTCGCGGTATCGACCTGCTGTACCAATGGCCGGATCGCGAACACGATGATCCAGCCCATGGCGATATAGATCAGGGTAGACAGTCCCTTGAATCGCCCGGTGAAGAACAGTTTGAACACTACGCCGATGATGGCCAGTGTCCAGATCGCCGCAAACAGCCACCAGCCGCCATGTTGCCTCAGGCCGACCAGGGTGAATGGCGTGTAGGTGCCGGCAATCAGCAGGAAGATCGCGCAATGGTCGAAGACCTTGAGGCGCGCCTTGGCGACCTCGTGCGGAATGGCGTGATACAGCGTGGACGCGATGTAGAGCAGCAGCAGAGTGATGCCAAAGACGATCGCGCCGGCCAGCTGCCAGGGGCTACCCCAGAGCGCTGCCAGGGTAATCAGCACGGCACCCGCACCCAGGCTGACAATGGCGCCCAGACCATGGGTCAGGGCGCTCCACAGTTCCTCGCGAAAACCATGGCTTTGGTCGGCGATATTCATGCTGACTCCGCGCCAGAAAGGCACGGCAGAGGCTGGCGCAGATTGCGAGAGCATGCAAGGGGCCACCGGCCGAGGCTTCATTCAGCCAGCACGGGTCAGGCAGTGGACTGCCGCGCCCGCTGCCCGGGCGCGGCCTGCGTCGATCAAGCGGCGCGCGAAGCCCGCTTGCGATCGTTTTCGGTCAGATGACGCTTGCGCAAACGAATCGCGTGCGGGGTCACCTCGACCAGTTCGTCGTCCTGGATGAACTCCAGCGCCTGCTCCAGCGAGAACTTCACCGCTGGCGTCAGCATCAGCATGTCGTCCTTGCCGGAGGCACGGAAGTTGGTCAGCTGCTTGGCGCGCAGGGCATTGACGGTGAGGTCGTTGTCCTTGGCATGGATGCCGACGATTTGACCCTCGTAGATTTCCTGATTGGGCTCGACGAACAACCGTCCGCGCTCCTGCATCGCAAACTGCGCATAGGCAGGTGACGGGCCGGTGCCATTGGAGATCATCACGCCATTCTGGCGGTGGCCGATCGTGCCTTCGGTCTTCGGGCCGTAATGGTCGAAGACGTGGAAGAGCAGGCCGGTACCCGCCGTGATCGTACGGAATTCGGTCTGGAAGCCGATCAGCCCACGCGCCGGAATGATGTAATCGAGGCGCACTCGACCGCGGCCATCGGGTTCCATATTGCGCAGCTGGCCTTTGCGCTCGCCCAGCCGCTGCATCACGCCACCCTGGAATTGTTCTTCCAGGTCGCAGACCAGTTGTTCGAACGGCTCCATCTGCTGGCCGTCGATCTCTTTGATGATGACTTCGGGGCGGGAGACGGCGAGCTCATAGCCTTCGCGGCGCATGTTCTCGATCAGGATCGACAGATGCAGTTCGCCACGGCCGGAGACCTTGAATTTCTCGGCCTCGTCGGTCTCTTCGACCTTCAGCGCGACATTGTGCATCAGTTCGCGCATCAGGCGATCGCGCAACTGGCGGCTGGTCAGGAACTTGCCGCCGCTTTCTTCCTTGCGACCGGCAAACGGCGAGTTGTTGACCTGGAAGGTCATGCTGATCGTGGGCTCGTCCACAGTAAGCGGGGGCAGGGCTTCGGGCACATCGAGCGCGCAGATGGTGTCGGAAATGCCGAGCGACTCCACGCCATTGATCGCGACGATGTCGCCGGCCTGGGCTTCGGCTACTTCGCGGCGTTCAAGGCCCATGAAGCCCAGTACCTGGAGGATGCGACCATTGCGCTTGACGCCTTCACGATTGACGATCGAGACCTGCGAATTGGTCTTGATCCGGCCACGCTGGATCCGGCCGATGCCGATCAGACCGACATAATTGTTGTAGTCGAGCTGGCTGATACGCATCTGGAACGGGCCATCCGGATCAACATCGGGCGCCTGGACGTTGGCGATGATGCTCTCGAACAGCGGATCCATATTGCCTTCGCGGACGTCCGGGGTCAGACCGGCATAGCCATGCAGGGCCGAGGCGTAAACGACCGGAAAGTCGAGCTGCTCTTCGGTGGCGCCGAGGCGGTCGAACAGGTCGAAGGTAGCGTTCAGCACCCAGTCCGGACGCGCGCCGGGGCGGTCGACCTTGTTGACCACCACGATCGGCTTGAAGCCCATCTGGAAGGCTTTCTGGGTTACAAAGCGAGTCTGCGGCATCGGGCCGTCGAAGGCGTCAACCAGGATCAGCACCGAGTCGACCATCGACAATACGCGTTCGACTTCGCCGCCGAAGTCGGCATGTCCGGGCGTGTCGACGATATTGATCCGGTAGTCCCGCCAGGTGATGGCGGTGTTCTTGGCGAGAATGGTGATCCCGCGCTCCTTCTCGATGTCGTTGGAGTCCATGACGCGATCGGGAACGATCTGACGCTCACTGAGTGTGCCGGATTGGCGCAGCAGGCAGTCGACGAGGGTGGTCTTGCCGTGGTCGACGTGAGCGACGATGGCGATATTGCGGAGATTCTGGATGGACATGACGAAAGCCGCGTACGTTGACCGCCGCGGTGGGGCACATGTGGGAGAAGGGCGCGGAGTATAGCGGAACCGGCCTAGAGCGTTGCGTCGCTTTCGTAATCCGTTAAAAAACCTTTCACACTTGCTGTGCGTGGGCTAGATTCCGCGTTTGCCCCGGTGGGTCCCGTCCATGTCCCAATACGTACCCGGCTGGCGCGACCAGCTGCGCTATCGATTCGAGAATACCCTCTCCAAGGGCGCCATCGCCATCATCGCCTGGCTGGCCATTCTTTCATCGGCCATTGTGCTGATCGCTGCCCTGAGTCTGGCCGCGCTTCGCATCGCGCCTGACCCGGCCGAGCCCGCGGGCCAGTTTGGCTGGATCGAGGGCGGCTGGCAGAGCCTGATGCACGCGATGGACCCGGGCACCCTGGCCGGCGACCAGGGCTGGGCTCTGCGTATCCTGATGCTGCTGGTCACCGTTGGCGGCATCTTCATCGTCAGCATGCTGATCGGAACGATCACATCTGGACTGGAGTCGCGTCTTGCCGAACTGCGCAAGGGGCGCTCCCGTGTCATCGAGCGCGAGCACACTTTGATCCTGGGTTGGTCGAGCAAGGTGTACTCGATCATTGGCGAGTTGCTGATCGCCAACGAGAACCAGAAGAAGCCCAGGATCGTGATCCTCGCCGACCGTGACAAGGTCGGGATGGAAGACGATATCCGGGCCAAGTTCCCCAGTACACGCAATACCGTCGTGATCTGCCGGAGTGGCGATCCGCTCGATCTGGATGATCTGGCCATCGTCGATCCGCATTCGGCGCGTTCGATCATCATTCTCGCCCCGGAAGCAGAGAATCCCGATATCCACGTGATCAAGTCGGTGATGGCGGTGACCAACAATCCGGCCCGCAAGCCCGAGCCGTACCACATCGTGGCCGAGATCCGCGATGCACGGAATCTGGAAGCCGCGCACCTGGTCGGGGGCGATGAAGCGATTTTTGTCCAGGGCGAGGATCTGATCGCCCGGGTTACCGCGCAAACCTGCCGTCAATCCGGATTGAGCGTGGTCTACACCGAGTTGCTCGACTTCGATGGCGCCGAGATCTATTTCAAGGAGGAGCCCGATCTGGTCGGGCGCAGCTATCGAGAAGTGCTCGGGGCGTACGAGGAATCGGCGGTAATGGGTCTGATGCTGGCCGACGGCCAGGTCCTGATCAATCCACCGATGCAGACCCGTATCGCAGCCGGTGACCAGATCATCGCGATCAGTGAAGACGACGACACCATCGTCCTGGCCAAATCCGCAGCGCCGGTGATCGACCGGCGCGCCATCGTCAACGGCAGCAAGATCGAGGCCGCGCCGGAACGGACCCTGCTGCTCGGTTGGAACGAGAAGGCCGAGGCCATCATCCAGGAACTCGACAATTATGTGGCGCCCGGCTCTGAAGTTGTGGTGCTCTGCCAGCGCGAAGGTGCACGCGAGGCACTGATCGCGGTCTCGAAAAAATTGAACAAGCAGAAAGTCCGTTTCGCTGATGGTTCGATCACCGATCGGCGTACCCTGGATGCACTGAAAGTGCAGGGTTTCGACCACATCATCCTGCTCAGTTATACCCAGCTGCCTGTACAGGAAGCCGACGCCCAGACCCTGATCGCGCTGCTGCACCTGCGCAATATTGCCCAGGCCTGTGGCAAGGACATGAGTATCGTCAGCGAAATGATGGACATCAAGAATCGTGCGCTCGCCCAGGTGGCGCAGGCCGATGACTTCATTGTCAGCGACAAGCTGGCCAGCCTGATGCTGTCCCAGCTCTCGGAGAACAAGGCGCTCGACAAGGTGTTCCGGCAGCTGTTCGCCGCCGAGGGTTCCGAGATCTACATCCGCCCGATCGGACAGTACGTGCGTCCCGGCGTTCCGGTGAGCTTCCACACCCTGCTCGAGGCGGCCGCGCTGCGCGGCGAAACTGCGCTGGGGTACCGATTGGTGGCGCAGGCCAATGATGCTGCGCAGGGGTATGGGGTCAAGGTGAATCCCGGCAAGTCGGAGTTGCTGAGTTTTGCCGTTGAAGATCAGATCATCGTATTGGCCGAGGACTGACCAGCCAGCCTGTTGGGTCGATCCGCCGTCAGAGTGGCGGCGCGCGCCGGTCGTGGGTGCAAGTGCGAAGTCGACTCAGCGGCGTACCTGCACCGGTTTGATGCCCTTGCTGACTGATCGGGTCAGTACATACACCGACGCAGGCGGCAGATTGCGCAGGGTAAAGCCCGCTCTGCGCGCGTGCAGGCCGAGTTGGCGCATGACCGAATTCTTCACCGGATTGGTCGGTCCATAGGTGAACTGGATAAATCGTCCATCCACGGCCAGCGCTTCGAAGGCAGGCAGCAGGATCTCGGTCTGCAGTTCGGCGTTCATGGAAAGCAGGCCCAGGCCACTGATGATGGCATCGACGCCGCCGGGTTCGGCAAACTCCTGTTCGCGGATCACCTGCACGATATTGCGCGCATCGGCGCAGACGATTGGCGTTTTCGGAAAGCGCTGCTGCAGATGCTGGTGCAGGGTATCGTTGAGCTCGAATACGAGCAGGTGTTCAGGCTGCAGGCCACGGCGGAGCAGCGCTTCGGTAAAAACGCCGGTGCCGCCGCCCAGTTCGACCACGCGCCGCGGCTCGATCGGCATTTCGCGCAGCATCTCGATCGCCAGTTCCTGGCTGCTCGGGGACACCGCAGCGGTGGTCAGGGGGGCTTTCAGCCATTGCCGAAAGAACCTCCAGGCGACCGTCGCATCCGCGCGCTTGCGTTGTAGAACCTCGGTCAACTTGTTTGCACGCGGCCCCATGCGGCCCCCTCGATTGGTCAGGCGCCATCATAGGTGGGAATGGGGACAAGGCAAGAAAGTTTTCGGCTCGGTCTGGCGACGCAGTCCCAGTCGCCGGATGCCGCCACATCATAGTCCGCTAACGCGCAGCGCTGTGGCGATTGTGGTTCCGGCTGTCGCGGCGACCATCGCGATAGCCCTGAGCGTAGCCGCGACGATAGGGCTTGGTGCCGCCCGATTCTTCGGCAATCGCGTTGTAACCGTCGCTATAGCCATTGTCGTAGGCACGACTGAAGACCTCTTCATACGAACTCCCGTCATGGACGCCGTAATAGCCGCCATTGAAGCCGTAGTAACCATAGGAATGATTGTGGTGGGTGGAATGTGTCGGGCACCACGGCGCATTGCCTCGGCTATCGTCTGTCCGGTACGGGTAGTCGCGACCGGCGGCATGCTGGTGCCGCGTGGCGTGGCCGTCATCGCGATCCCCACGCTGATCGGCAAGCGCAAGCCCAGGGATGGCCAGGGCGAGGCTGAAGGCGAGCACGGAAAACAAGCGATTGGCTGGGATCATGGATCGCCCCTCCTGAGAGCGTGAGCGGATTGTGCGCGTTGCCGATGAATCGCGGCTTAGTTGGCTCGCTCAAGGCACGAATACGTTGTTCACGGTTCAGTCTGGTTGAACGCGGGAAATACACGGCAGGAGCGGGCGGAGTCCGGGCAAGAGAAGTCTGCTGCTTGCGGAGCCGTCGACAGCCCCGGACAATAGCCGCATGAGCATCGATGCAATGCGTTATCCCAGTCTGTCCCGGATCGACAGCCCGAGCGACCTCCGCCAATTCCCGGAATCCGAACTCGGCACGGTCGCGGCCGAACTTCGCGATTACCTGATCGAGGAAGTGGCTCAGGTCGGAGGCCATTTTGGTGCCGGGCTCGGCGTCATCGAGCTCACCCTGGCCCTGCATTACCTTTACGAGACACCGGAGGACCGGATCGTCTGGGACGTCGGGCACCAATGCTACCCGCACAAGATACTCACCGGCCGTCGTGATCGCATTCGCACGATCAAGCAGCGCGAAGGTCTCGCGCCATTTCCGCGCCGTGATGAAAGCCCGTACGACACCTTTGGCGTCGGTCATTCCTCGACATCGATCTCGGCCGCGCTCGGCATGGCCATCGCGCGCAGTCAGCAGGCCGATCCACGTCGCGTGGTAGCGGTGATCGGTGATGGCGCGATGACGGCAGGCATGGCCTACGAGGCCCTGAATCACGCTGGCGGCATGGAGCCGCCGCCCGACATTCTGGTGGTACTCAACGACAACCGCATGTCGATTTCCGAGAATGTCGGTGGCCTGACCCGGATGCTGGGTCGGTTGATGGCCAGCGGCACCATGAATGCGATCCGCGAAGGCGGCAAGAAGCTGGTCGGCAAGCGCAATCCGGTCGCCCGCTTTCTGCGTCGCTGGGAGGAGCATGCCAAGGGCATGTTCGTACCTTCGACCCTGTTCGAGGAAATGGGATTCCACTACAGCGGTCCGATCGATGGCCATGATCTGCCGGCTCTGGTCCAGGTGTTGAAGACGCTCAAGACCCTGAAGGGGCCGCAATTGCTTCATGTCATCACCACCAAGGGCAAGGGCTACGAACGGGCCGAAGGCGACCAGATCGGCTATCACGCGGTCAGTCCTTTCGATCCGCGGATCGGGCTCAAGCAGAAAGCAGCGGCCGGCAAGCCCAGCTATACCCAGATTTTCGGCGACTGGCTCTGTGATATGGCGGCCGTGGAGCCGCGCCTGATGGGCATCACGCCGGCGATGCGTGAAGGCTCGGGCTTGGTGCGATTCTCCCGCGAGTATCCGCAGCGCTACTTCGACGTCGCCATTGCCGAGCAGCACGCGGTCACGCTCGCTGCTGGTATGGCCTGCGAAGGCGCCAAGCCGGTTGTCGCGATCTACTCGACCTTCCTGCAGCGCGGCTACGACCAGCTGATCCACGACGTAGCCCTGCAGGATCTCGATGTGCTGTTCGCGATTGATCGCGGCGGCGTCGTCGGCCCCGATGGCGCCACCCATGCCGGAAGCTTCGATCTGTCCTATCTGCGCGCTATTCCCAATATGGTGGTGATGGCGCCCGCCGATGAGAACGAGTGCCGGCGCATGCTGAGCACTGGCTTTCGTCATGCCGGACCGGCGGCGGTACGTTATCCGCGCGGTAGCGGGCCCGGGGTGGCGCTGACCACCGATCTGGACACCATTTCGATTGGCAAGGCCGATCTGGTTCGGCGCGGTCGCCGGATCGCCTTTCTGGTGTTCGGCGCGCTGATGGAGCCAGCGGCTGCTGTCGCGGCGCAACTGGGCGCGACTCTGGTCAATATGCGATTCGTCAAACCGCTCGACGAAGCGATGTTGCTCGACTTGGCGCGCAGCCACGAAGGTTTGGTGACGATCGAGGACAATGCCATCATGGGTGGCGCCGGTTCGGCGGTCAGCGAATATCTTGCCAGCCAGCAGATCACGCTACCGGTGCTGCATCTGGGCCTGCCCGATGCCTGGCTTGAGCACATGAGCCGCGAAGACATGCTGGCATCCGTCGGGCTGGATGTCGCTGGCATCGCACACAGTGTGGCCATGCGCTGGCCACAACTGCAGAAGACGGCCTGAGCAGAAGCGACCCGGTACTGGGTTCAGGTTCGGGCTGTCGTGCACCGACAGCCCTTCCTGGACATCGCGCAAGGGTCTAAAGTCGGCGCAGGCGCGCCAACCGGACGACCTCTGGATTCCCTTGGACGATGGCTGAGGAAGCACTGCTGTGAAGGCGTTCCGCATACTCGCGTCCCGGTTTCCCATCTTCGCGTTGTGTTTGTTGGCCGGGCTTTGCGCCACGGCACAAGCACAGACGAGCGACGCTGCACCGGTGCCGGCAACGGTTCGGCTGGCCAGTCTGGAGTGGGAGCCCTACATTGGCCCGAAGTTGACCGAACAAGGCTACGCCGCGGCCCTGGTAAGAGCCGCGCTGGCCACCCAGGGTCTGTCTGTCGAAATCGAATATCTGCCCTGGGCGCGTGCACTGCATGATGCGCGACGCGGCGCCTTCGAAGGCATTTTCCCAGAATACTTCGACCCCGCCAGGGAATCCGAGTTTGTTTTTTCCGATCCGTTTCCAGGTGGTCCGGTCGGGCTGTACAAGCGAAAGGCAGACCCGATCGTCTTCGCCGTGGATCCCGCCCTCGACATGGACGGCGCGCTGCGTTCAATCGCGCAATGGCGAATCGGGGTGGTGCGCGACTATCTCAACACCCCGGTGTTCGATGCCGCCGACTACCTGCGCCGGCAGGCCGCTGTTGATGATGCGGCCAATCTGCGCAAGCTGATCTATGGTCGTGTCGATTTGATCTTCATCGACTTCCACGTGGCCCGGCATCTGCTCGGCAAGCAGATGGCCAGTCGTGCCGGCCAACTCGAACCCTTGCTGCCGGCGCTGGAAAACAAGTCCTTGTACATCGCTTTCTCGCGCAATGCAGGGCGCCACGAGGCACTGCACAGGGCGTTCAATGCCGGTTTGGAGGAGATTGCGCGCAGCGGTCTGCTACACAAAATCCGTCTCGCGCACGGATTCGACGCGAAACCATAAGCACCAAGGTCGCGGGTTCGCCTTGGCTTCCAGCTCCGGCAAGCAAGGCGCTGCAGTTCCGGGCGAGCAGATCGGGCACTGGCTAGGCGGTCTGCTTGTACTGCCGCAACAGGTAGCGGAAGGCGTCGGCTGCCGACAGCGGCCGCGAGAACAAATAGCCTTGCAGCAGATCGCAGCGCATTTCGCGCAGGCGATCGGCTTGGGCGACGGTCTCCACGCCTTCCGCAACGACGCGCATACCCAGACTGTGGCCGAGATTGATGATCGCGCGCACGATCTTGGCGTCATCGGCATCGACCAGCAATTCCCGGACGAAACTGCCGTCGATCTTGAGTTTGTCGATCGGCAGGCGCTTGAGGTAGCTCAGCGAGGCATGGCCGGTGCCGAAGTCGTCTATGGCGATGGACACGCCGAGCGCACGCACGCGCTGCAGCAGGCCGTGGGCAAGATCGAAGTTCTCGACGACGGCGGTTTCGGTGATTTCGAGTTCCAGCAGTTGCGCAGGTAGTGCAGTGGTCTCGAGAATGGTTGCCAGGCGCGTATCGAAATCCGGATCGCGCAGTTGCGCCGCCGAGACATTGACTGCGACCCGCAGGCCGCGGCCCAGGCCGGCCTTCCATGCCGCCATTTGCGAGCAGACCCGCAGCAGCACGAAGTCGCCGAGTGCATTGATGCTGCCACGTTGCTCGGCGATCGAGATGAATACCGCGGGCGGCAGCAGTCCCAGTTCGGGATGACGCCAGCGCACCAGCGCCTCGAGGCTTGCCGTCTGCCCATGTTCAGCATCGACCAGGGGCTGGTAGTCGACAATGAATTGCTCGTCGAAATCGACTATCGCGATCTCGCGCCCGAGCCGCCGACGCAGTCGCTGCTCGGAATCCAGTCCGGCCTCGTGAAAACGGATGGGATCGCTGCCGCGCTCGGCACGGGCATAGGCCTGTTCGGCGCACTGCATCAGGGTCTCGGCACTATCCGCATCGTCCGGATAGACCGCGATGCCAATTGCCGCATGCAAGGGTACTTCACGCCCCTGATGGCTGTAGGTTCGTGCCAGTGCGTCGAGTGCGGCCTGAGCCAGAATGCGCAGGGCAGGGCGGCCGCCATCGCACACTGGCAGCGCCAGCGCGAAGCTGTCGTCGGCCAGTCGCGCTACCAAGCCCTCGCTACCGGCACGCTCCAGCAGCCGACGTCCGGCCTCGCGCATCGCCGCATCGCCGCCGCTCTCGCCGAGATGCTGGTTGATGCCCCTGAAGTCGATCAGGTCGATGTGCATCAGCACAAGCTGGCGGCCCTCGGCCAGCGTGGGCAGCAGATGGCCCAGCCGCATCAGCAGCATGCGTCGGTTCGGTAACTGGGTGATCTCGTCGTACTGGCTGAGAAAGGTCGCCCGTGCCTCGGCTTCGCGGCGTTTGCTCAGGCTGTCGCGGATCGAATCGAGCAGACGGTTGACCGCGGTGACACTGCCACCGAATTCGTCCGACTCGTGACCACGCGGAATCGGTAGTCGGGTCATTTCCGGCTCGCGCGGATCGACACGTTCCAACGCCCGCATCGTCGTCAGTAGCGGGCGCGTCAGGAAACGATAGAGCAGGGCGAACACCACCAGCCCCAGCACGATTGCGCGCAAGGGCTCGATCAGCGCGAGCGTCACCGCGCGCTGAACAAACTCCTCGCCGATTACGGCGTTGTCGATGCGCAGTTCTATTTCGCCGAGCACTTCGCGGTTTCTTCCTCCGTACAGCGCTCGACTATGGCGGCTTTCCGGACCCAGCAGGCGGTCACTGACGCCGCGCAAGCGCACCGGTTTTTCTTCGCGCTGCTGGCTGGCGAGCGTCTCTCCGGTCGAAAGCCTGAGTTCGGCGGTGCGCACGCCCGGAATGCCCATCAGGCCATTCACCACGCGTCTGGCCATGGCGTCGTCTATGTTGTAGACAGCCTCGCTGGCCGGTTCGCTGAGCAGGGTCAGCGCCTGCTCAGCGAGGGCATCGCGGTGTTGGCGCAGTGCGCGCATGTCGCTGACGACCTGGATCGCAGCAATCACGATCCCAATCAACAGGCTGGCTACCGCGGTCAGGAACAGCAGCCTTACCGTCAGGCGTTTGCGCCACACGATCTGGGAACCATCCGTTGCCATGTATGGCCCGTCGCGCCAGAGATGCCCGGATGTTAGCAAGCGCGGCTGACGCTGACTGCACGGCCGTCATGATGTTGGCCGCGCCGCCGGATTAGGGCAACCCGCCTCGTTGCCAACGCCAGCCGGTTGCAGCTATCGAACGCTCAGCGGTCCTTTGAACCCGTCCGGAGCCGCGATGGCGCCCCCACTTGGCCGATGGGGTTTGGGAGACAACATGCCGGGGCGTGCAGACGTTCAGCGCGGGTCCTGGGCGGATTCTCAGGTCATGCAGAAGAAATTGAGTTTGTTGCCGTCCAGATCACGAAAATAACCGGCATAAAAGCCCTGCCCGCGTGGGCCCGGATCGCCTTCGTTGCTGGCGCCCAGCTCGAGTGCCCGCCGATGCATGGCGTCGACCTGGGCGGTCTCCTTGACAGCCAACGCGACCATCACGCCATTGCCAACGGTGGCGGCATTGCCATCTGCGGGCAGGGTGGCGCAGAAGCCAGCCTGATTGGGCGAACTGGCCCAGGCCACGAAACGTTCGGACTCCATGAAGCGACCGGCACCGATTTCCTTGAACAGCGCATCGTAGAAGGCCACAGCGCGCGGCAGATCATTGGTGCCCACCATTACGTATCCGATCATGAATTTTCTCCCTGGTTGAATTGAGCCGTGCACGTCTGCTCGACCGATCTGTTCCGCCTCATGCCCGGCACTCGGTTCGGACACCGCGATCGGGCTCAAGTCTAGCGATCGCCGGCGTGATGCCCAGTGGTGCTTCCGCCGCCGACCAGGGCAGATAGGAAAGGACTCAGATCACATCCCAGGGATATCGACCCTGCTCAAGGATCATGCCGGCCAGCTTGTCGAAGGCGGGGTCTTCATTGCGATCAACCGCACGCGCATTGCGAGACATCCGGCGGCGCGCCTGCTTGCTGAATATCTCGGCGATTGCCACGGCACTGTCGGCATACGGGTCTTGCGCGGCTACCAGGGCATCGGCTCGTGACAATACGCATAGCCCGACGAACAGATCGATGGCGATGTCGGCGACGCGCTTCTGCTGATACTGCTGCTCGGCGATGCCCTTGCCGTACCTGCGCAACAACTGATCCGACGCGGTCGATAGTTCGACCACGTACTTCTCGTAAACCTGGGCGGCCTTGCGCAGACGAGGATGCAGTTCCCGCCCGATCTTGTCGGTACCGATTCCGGTCGCCTCACGGGCGCGTCGACCGGCATATTCACTGAGCACGCCGAAGCCCTTGATCGGATTGTTGAAGATATCCCCGAGCGCGCTGCGCAGGCCGGAGAGGCCGGCGCCGACGTCCTTGAGTCCGGACAGGGCGATATAGAGTCGGAGGATTTCGTTGGTACCTTCGAAGATCGACAGGATGCGCGAATCACGGCTGATCTGCTCATACGGAAACTCGCGCATGAAGCCATTGCCGGCCGCGATCTGCAGGGCTTCGTGGGCGGCACGCTGGATCGCATCGCTGGCAAACACCTTGCTGATTGCCGCCTCCACCGAGTAGTCGGTGCAGCCGCTGTCGATGTAGTGGGCGACCATCCAGACCGCACTCTCGGCAGCAAAACAATCGATGCTCATCTGGGCGATTTTTTCCCGGACCAGCCCAAACTCGGCGATTGGCCGATCAAACTGCTTGCGATCCTTGGCCTGCTGGGTTGACAGCCGGATCAAGGCCTTCATGCCACCTACCGCGCCGCCACCGAGCCCGGTGCGACCATTGTTGAGAATCGCCATTGCGACCTTGAAGCCCTTGCCGACTTCACCGAGCACATTTTCCGCGGGCACCCGCACATCGGCGAATGCCACCGTGGTCGTGCTCGATGCGCGGATACCCATCTTGTCCTCATGCGGACCTTGGCTGACACCTTCGGCTGCCGCTTCAACGACGAAGGCAGTCATCTTTCCGGCCGGGGTGTCGGTGCGGGCAAACACGGTGTACAGGCCGGCAATGCCGCCATTGGTGATCCAGATCTTTTCACCGCTCAGCGTCCAGCTGCCGTCTTCGTTGCGGGTGGCGCGTGTGCGCACCGCGGCAGCATCGGAACCCGCGCCCGATTCGGTAAGACAGAATGCGGCGATCAGTTCCCCGGTCGCCAGCCGCGGCAGATAACGTGCCTTCTGCTCGTCGCTGCCGAACAGCAGGATGCCTTTCATGCCGATCGAGCTGTGCGCGCCGATCGTCAACGACACCGAACTATCATGTCCACTGGTCTGCGCCAGCACACGGGCATAGGCGGCATTGCTGAGTTCAAGGCCACCGTGCGCCTCCGGGATGATCAGGCCAAAAAGACCCATCTCACGCAGGGACTGGATGAATTCCTCAGGCTGGTGGGCGTCGCGGTCCCATTGCTTGAGGTCGGCATGCTTGTCCTTCAGAAAATCCTCGATCGCATCGACCATGGCGCCGAGCATCTCGCGATCCCGCTCGCGCATGCGTGGGTAGGGGAACAGGTTTTCTTCGACGATTTCGCCGAAGAACAGGTTCTTCGCCACCGATTGCTCGCGGCGAAGGCTGTCTTCGGGGCTATTGGCGGATGTGCCGGTTGCGCTAGTCATCGGTGTGGCTCCAGTCGGATCGTTGCTGGCGTCAGTGTCCGCCCGCACCCGCCTGACTTGCAAGCCTGCCGATCGCCATGACAAGTTTGGGTCCGCCCCCGCCCGGTTTCATCGCGCGCGGGGAGGGTTTCGTCGCATGGTCCAGCAGCATCCGGCCCGCAGCCGCACAATGAAATCCACAAGGCAATGGACTGAGGAGAAATTCATGCATCACGCTATGGGAGTTCTGCTGATGGGCGGCGCGTTGGTCGGCGCGGGCCTGCCCGCCCTGGACGATGCTGGCCTCGCTTCGATTTTGCAGCAGCGGCTGGCCGGTGATCGCACCGGTGCCTGCATGGCGGTGGCGGTGATCGACGAGTCGGTGAGCCGGGCCGTTGTTTGCGCTGCGGACAACAACAAGCGTGCGATCGACTACCAGACCGCATTCGAGATCGGATCGGTCAGCAAGACGATGACCGCGACACTGGCCGCCGAATTGATCGCCGAGAACAAACTGTCGCTGGACGATCCGCTTTCCACCCACGTACCCAAAGGCGTTGACGTTCCCGAGTTCGACGGCAAACCCATTCTCATTCGGCATTTGATGACACACACGTCCGGACTGCCTTCATTGCCCTCGAGGCTGACGGTGACCAGCCTGGATGACCCCTATGCGAAGTTGTCGGCCAAGGATCTGTATGCCTCATTGGCCGAGGTGAAGTTGAACGCTGCGCCAGGGACGAGCTTCGCCTACTCGAATTTCGCGATGATGCTGGTGTCGGACATCGTGGCCCGGCGTGCGGGCAGGAATCTTGACCAGTTGCTGCAGGATCGGTTGTTCGGGCCACTGGATATGCGCAACAGTTTTCTCGGCGCGGCAGCCAAGGGCACACGCGTGGCCAAGGGCCACCTGCAAACCGGTGCCGAAACTCCGGCCTGGAATTTCTCCACCAATCTGGCCGGGGTCGGTGGCGTGCGCTCATCGCTCGACGACATGGTCCACTACGTCCAGGCACAGCTGGGCAGGCGCGACAGTGCCCTCGACCCGGCCATCAAGCTGACCCAGCGGCCGCTGTCCGAGCTGCCCGGTGCGCGCATGGCGATGAACTGGATGCTGCTGCCGGGCCGCGATGCCCAGGTGCTCGCCCATGAAGGCGGAACGGGTGGATTTTCAGCTTTCGTCGCCTTTGATCGTGAGGCCGGTCGCGGCGTGGTCATCCTCTCCGATACGGCCTTGACTGCCGTCGGTGGCCTCGGCCAACTGGGTACCCATCTGCTCAATGGTTCGATGCCACCCGGGTCGCCACGCAAACGTGAGGATGCGCCTGCGCAGCTGCGCGCTGCGCTGATCGGTGACTATGTGTTGGAAGGCGGCATGCGCATGAAACTGAGTGAGAAGGATGGTGCCCTGGTGATCCAGGCCAGCGGCCAGCCGGCATTCGAAATGGGTTACGACAGTGCCGGCGATTTCTATCCGCTGCAATTCGACGCACTGCTCAGTCCGACCCGCAGCGGCGACGGCGGCTACAACTTTGTCTGGAATCAGGCCGGTGCATCGGTCAGCGCAAAACGCGTTGTCGACAAGGGCGCTCAGGCCTTGGCGACGTATCCAAAATTGAATGCGGAGCAGGCCCGCGCCTATGTCGGCAGCTATCCGCTGATGCCGGGCTTTGCGCTCGATGTGATTGCAGAAGGCGATAATTTGTACGTGCAGGGAACCGGTCAACAACGCATTGCAGTGGTGGCGGTTGCGCGCGATGTGGTGCTGGCCGAATCGGTCGGTGCGGAGATCAGTTTCGAGCGCGACGCGGCCGGTGCGGTGATTGCCCTGGTCCTGCGGCAGGGCGGTCAAACCCTGCGTGGCGCGCGCCAGTGAGCGAGCGCGGGCGGGGTGCTGAGCACGACCTGTTCGCAACCAAGTCGAAGCGCTCAAGCCACCGTCTGGGAAGCTCCCGCTTGTCTATCTGGCGATGGAACAAACCGGTGACACCTGCGATTCTGCAGCGACCCTTCTTTTCGGATCTGGCATGACTGTACCTTCGCTTCGGCTGGATCAATCCCTGCCATCGGATGTGGTCTCACGCAACGCCGGCGGCCTGATGTCGTACCGCAATTTTCCGGCATTCAGCCTGCCCTGGCTGCGTCGACGTTCCCTGCTGTTTGCGGTGATCTTCGGGCTGTTTTTCGTGCTGATCACCTTGAGCATGCTGTTGGTCAGCAAAAACTTTCAGCTGGCGATCACGATGGGCGGGCTGACGTTTCTGGCCTTCATGCTGATGAGCTCGGCCGGTCCGGCCATCGCCACCTGGGTACGCCATCGTGGCTGGAGGCAGGGGCGTGAGCGCATCGGTGTGGTGTTCGGCCTGCTGATCGGCATCGCCTTGAGCTACGGCATGGATTCCACGGTCTCCGAGCGGATCGAGCGGGAATACATCCAGCCGAGCATGCAGGCCGCGGGCATCCCGACCGAGGACATCCGCAAGGCGAAGGACAAGGCGACCCCTGCCATGCGCGCGGTCAATCTGCTGTTTCTCTGTGGAATCTATACGCTGCTGGGCGGCGGGCTTGCGCTTCGCGGCTATTTTGGCGAGCCTCGGCGCTGGCAGGAATATCTTCAGGCGCGCGAGCTCGTCGACCTGCGCCAGCGCCAGCAGTCGGCCGAGCTTCGACTTGGCGTATTGCAGGCGCAGATCGAGCCGCATTTTCTTTTCAACACCCTGGCATCCCTGCGTGCGCTGGTGCGCCAGGACCCCGCACGCGCCGAGGCGACCATTGATGCCCTGGTCGATCATCTGCGCGCGACGATTCCCAAATTCCGCGAGAGCGATGGAAATTTCCAGTCCACCCTTGGTCAACAGTTCGAGATCTGTCGCAGTTACCTTGTGCTGATGCAGGTGCGGATGGGGCAACGCCTGAGCTTCGCGCTCGACTTGCCCAAGCATCTGGAATCGCTGCCGTTTCCCCCGTTGATGCTGATTTCCCTGGTCGAGAATGCGGTGAAACATGGCATAGAACCGCAGCCTGGACCCGGCCATATTCAGTTGCGCGCCCTGCGCCTGGAACGCGCCGGCGTTGGTGCGGTTCAAGTCGAAGTCAGCGATAACGGCTGCGGCCTGCGTGAGGGCGGCGTCAGCGGGATCGGATTGTCCAATATTCGCGACCAGCTGCGCACCCGCTTCCAGAGCTCGGCCGAATTGGAGATAGTCGGTCTGGCTGAGGGTGGGACGCGCGCCGCCATCACGATTCCCGAGGAACAGGAATGAGTCGGCGACCGCTGGCCCTGCTCGCCGAAGACGAGGCACCACAGCGCGAGGAGCTGCGCGCGATGCTCGGCGAGCTCTGGCCCGAGTTGCAGGTGCTGGTCTGCGAGGACGGAATCTCCGCATTGGAAGCCGCTGCAGAACATAGCCCGGACGTCGCCTTTCTCGACGTCCGCATGCCCGGTGCCAACGGCCTGGCGGTTGCCGAAGCGTTGAAAGCGCACTGCCATATTGTGTTCACCACGGCCTATGACGAGTTTGCGGTACAGGCGTTCGAGGCCGGCGCGATCGACTACCTGCTCAAGCCGATTCGCCGCCAGCGCCTGGCCGAAGCCATCGATCGACTGCGGGCACGGCTTGCCGACGCCATACCCGTCGATATGGCGTCGGTGCTGGCGACGCTGCGCACGCATCTCTCCGAACAACATCCGCACGAACGCCTGCGCTGGATCACTGCGACGCTGGCCGACACCACACGACTGATCCCGGTCGACGAGGTGCTGTACTTCCACGCGCAGGAGAAATATGTCCGGGTGGTCACCGCCCAGGTCGAGGCGCTGATTCGCACACCGCTGCGCGAACTGCTCGAAGGACTCGACCCCGATCGTTTCTGGCAGGTGCACCGCAGTGTCATCGTGCGCGCCGATGCGGTCGACCGCGTGCGTCGCGATGAACTCGGCAAGTGGCAGCTCTGGTTGCGCGACCGAGACGAATGTTTACCGTTGAGCAGCGCGTTCCAGCATCGGTTCAGGGCGATGTGAGGGCAGTTCGTGTTCAGGTCGCGGTTACCGATCCAATCTGCCGAGTATCGTCTGGACAATTCCGGGACCGTGATGGCCTCCGGGGGCTTGGGGCGAGAACCGCCGGGTTTTGACCATATCCGCCGTTGAATGAGGGGCGTGGCAGATTAAAAACGAGTAGCGAAGACGATCAGGTGACTTGTCAGGCGGTTCGCCAGCTGGCGATATTGTTCTCGGTGAAGCCACGGTGCGGGTATCGGATGGCGCCCTAAGGACTTGTCTTTTAACGGAAATGAAACGAGCGCATGAAACAAGGGGGATTGCTGTAAGGTCGCGCCGCCCGCACAATGGAGACCTGCTCTGAACAGGATTTCGTCCCAGTGACCGCCGAACCCATCAATGCCTCGAAACTTCGCCAGTTGTGCGCGCCCTTTGCCAAGCCGCATTGGCCGCGTGCCGTATGGCAGCTGCTCAATACCTTTCCCGCTTTTGTCGCCATGTGGGTGTTGATGGCGATGAGTATCGACTGGGGCTATGGCTGGACTCTGCTGCTGGCGCTTCCAACTTCCGGTTTGTATGTACGACTGTTCATCATCCAGCACGACTGCGGGCATGGTTCGTTCTTTGGCAACCCGAAGCTCAATCACCTGACCGGCGCGGTGCTCGGACTGGTCACCCTGTTTCCTTACGGTTACTGGCGCAAGACCCACAATATCCACCACGGTACCTCGGGCAATCTTGATCACCGCGAACTCGGCGACATCTCGACGCTGACGCTGCGTGAGTATCAGGCGCTGTCGTGGTGGGGACGCCTGATGTATCGCCTGTATCGCAGTACGCCAGTTTTGCTCGGTATTGGTCCGCTTTGGCAGTTCGTGATCAAGCATCGGCTGCCATTCGACATGCCGTTGACCTGGAAAAAGGAATGGCTGAGCGTGCTCTGGAACAATCTGATGATTGTCGTCATCGGTGGATTCCTCGGCTACTTCATCGGTTGGGAAAAGGTGGTGATGGTCCAGCTTCCGATCATGTTGGTCGCCGGTGCCCTCGGCGTCTGGCTGTTTTACGTGCAGCACCAGTTCGAGCACGCCTACTGGCGACGCGATGTCGAATGGGATTCCGGTGAGGCGGCGGTGAACGGAAGTTCCTACTTTGACCTGCCGCGCGCACTGCACTGGTTCACCGGCAACATCGGTTATCACCATATCCATCACCTGGCCAGCCGGATTCCGAACTACCGGCTGCGCGAGTGTTTTGAATCCAGTCCGCAATTGCAGACCGCGCCGCGACTGACGATCTGGTCCAGCCTGCGTTGCGCCAAAATGAAGTTGTGGGACGAGGAACAGGGTCGCATGGTCGGATTTCCGCGGCGGAGTCTGGCGCGGTCCTGAGCCGGTTCGATCCGATGACGCGCCAGACACAGGTCTGGCGCGTTGTCAGTTCAGCGTGCGTAACCGCTGATCAGGCGCGTTTGCTGATCCACAGGTGGTAGCCGAGCAGGCCCAGGCCGGTGGCGCCAAACAGGATGCCGAACGTGGCCGGATCATCCGGATTCAAGTTCAAAACGTCGATCAGCCCAAACGCAATACCGACCAGCACCATCACCATGCCCCACTTGAGGGCCGAGTGGCGGCGGTTGAGTTCGTCGGTCTGAAACATCGCCTTGACGAGATCTTCCGAGGCATGTGTCTCTGACAGGCGACGGCGCAGCCGCGACTCGGTGACCAGCTTGACGATCCATACGATGCAGATGAACAGCGTGATCGGAATGAACATTTCGAATTCCATGGTGGGCTCCTGGTTGGTCCTGGCGGCGGGGAATCCCGCTGCTTGTCGGCATAGACACGGTCAACGAGCGTTCGGTTGCATCGGTTTGAGCTGACCGGCTGGGCGCTGTCGGCCCGGTCGCTGCAAGCGCATACTCCAGCTCTGCAACCGTTCTGGCAGTCGAGGTATCAGTGTAGGCATGAACGATGACCTGGTCCTGGTCGCGGCCGTGCAGAATGCGGAGCGCGGCGCCTTCGAACGTCTGGTGCGCACGCATCAGGGGCTGGTCTGGCACGTGCTGATCCGCCTCGTGCAGCAGGCCGAAGATGCCCGGGATCTCAGCCAGGAGACCTTTCTGCGGGTCCATCAACGCCTGGCGCAGTTCCGCGGCGACAGTCCGTTGGCCGGCTGGATCGCGCGGATCGCCTACCATATTGGCCTGCGCCATCTGCAGCGCAAGCGTATTCCGCTGGAGTCCGAATTGTCGGACGATGCCGAGCACGATGTGTTCGCCGGGATTGCCGGTGACGTGGATGTCGAGGGTGCTCACGCCGATGGGCAGGTCATCAAGCTGCTGGAGCGCGGGATGGAACGGCTGCCGCCGATGCAACGGATGTTGCTGACGCTCTATCATCTGGAAGAACTCGGCATCGCCGAGATTGCAAATATCACGGGTCAGCCCGAAGGTACGATCAAGAACAGTCTGTTTCGGGCCCGACATCGACTACGGCAGATGCTCGAGCCCAAACTGGAGGTCGCATGATGAACCCGAGTCAACAGGAACTTGAGCTGCGCAGGCAGGCGTCCGCCGAGGCCGCTGAGCGTGCCGGCGCGCCACGTTCGGCAGACCCCGATATCGAGGTCTATCGCCAGGTTATCCGCGCCGCGCGTCAGCCACTGGCGGATCAGTTGCCTGCGGATTTTGCCGAACGGGTCGCGCGGTTGGTGCATGCTGACGAGCAGATCGGATTTCTCGATCGCTGGCTGCCGATGATCGCTGCCGGCGTTCTGCTGATCGCGGGGGTTTTCAGCTCCGCCGCCATGTTGGGCGGTGCTGCGGAAGAAGTCGCTGCTGCGCTGGGCAGCCTGGGGCTTGAACGCCTGCCGTGGTCGATGCTTATGCCGGCGGGATTGGCGGTTGGTCTGGCCGGTGCCGCTGAGAAACTGATCTCGGCACGTCGGGGCTGAGGGTTGAGCCAAAGAGCGTGATGAGCCCTTCTCCCGCTTGCGGGAGAAGGTGGCCCGCAGGGCCGGATGAGGGTGGTTGGTGTCGAGGACTGCCGATGCAGTTCCCTTCTCCCGCTTTGCGGGAGAAGGTGGCCGTAGGCCGGATGAGGGTGGTTGGATTCGTCGATGTGCTGGGGCAGACACGGTCAATGTTGCAGGGCGGTCGCTCTCGGCCTCCTGCCTCTCGCGACACTTGTGACCGAAGGAAATCCCCCTGGGATACATCCATGTACGTCGGTCGCTCTCGGCCTCCTGCCTCTCGCGACACTTGTGACCGAAGGAAATCCCCCTGGGATACATCCATGTACGTCGGTCGCTCTCGGCCTCCTGCCTCTCGCGACACTTGTACATCCATGTACGTCGCCGGCCTGCGCGTTCGGCTATTGCTCCTGCGTTGCTCTACCTCGGGCATCCATGCCCTCGCGGCGCGGGCATTCAGTGAGTCTGACGATGCCTGAGATCGCAAGCACAACCGGTGCGCCATTGCGAACCGTCCCCGGTGCGCTGCATCCGGCCCGGCATCCATGCCGGGCGTTCAGTGAGTCTGACGATGCCTGAGATCGCAAGCACAACCGGTGCGCCATTGCGAACCGTCGCTGGTGCACTGCATCCGGCCCGGCATCCATGCCGGGCGTTCAGTGAGTCTGACGATGCCTGAGATCGCAAGCACAACCGGTGCGCCATTGCGAACCATCCCTGGTGCACAGTATCCGGCCCGGCATCCATGCCGGGCGTTCAGTGAGTCTGACGATGCCTGAGATCGCAAGCACAACCGGTGCGCCATTGCGAACCGTCCCTGGTGCACTGCATCCGGCCCGGCATCCATGCCGGGCGTTCAGTGAGTCTGACGATGCCTGAGGGCATCGTCAGAGCGACTCACTTCACCCAACCACACGACTGGGATTTGTTTTTTTCTTGTAGCCAGGTCATCAGAGGGGCAAAGTAGTCGATGATTGCGCTGGCATCCATCTGTTCGGTGCCGGTCAGTTCCTTGAGCGTGGGTTGCCAGGGCTGGGACGATCCCTTCTGCAACATGGCCCAGAATCGTTTGCCGGCTTCCTTGTTTCCGTAGATCGAGCATTCGTGCAGCGGCCCGGTGTGTCCGCCGGCATCGCAGAGCGCCTTTTGGAACTGGAACTGCAGGATGTGCGCGAGGAAGTACCGCGTGTAGGGCGTGTTGCCGGGCACGTGGTATTTGGCGCCTGGGTCGAAGTCCTGTTCGGTTCGCGCGATGGCCGGGGCGACGCCCTGATACTTGGCGCGCAGATCCCACCAGGCCTGGTTGTAGTTTTCCGGCGTGATCCGTCCGGAGAACACGCCCCAGCGCCACTGGTCGATCAATTTGCCGAAGGGCAGGAAGGCAACCTTGTCGAGCGCGAGCTTCATCTGCTCATTGATCACCGCCTCCTTGCTGACCTTGGGTACCCCGACCAGACCGACGCTGTTGAGATACTTCGGGGTCAGCGACAGCACCACCGTGTCGCCGATGGCCTCATGGAATCCGTCATGGGCACCGCCCTGGAACAGCGGCGGCAAGTCGTTGTAGGCAAGGTAGTAGTAGACGTGGCCGAGCTCGTGATAGATCGTGGTCAGCTCGTCCTCGCTGGGCGCGATGCACTGCTTGATGCGGACATCGCCGCTGAAGTTCATGTCCCAGGCGCTGGCGTGACAGACCACATCACGATCGCGTGGCTGGACCAGCTGCGAATTTGTCCAGAACGAATCCGGCAACTTGGGCATGTCGAGTGAGACGTAAAAATCTTCTGCCAGGCGCGTCATCGACTTGGCGCTGGCCAGGTCGGCCTGTCGGCCCAACTCGACCAGCTTGGCCGGGTCGCTGGGATTGCCAGCTTCCTTCTTCAGTTTGGCAAATTCGGCATCGCGCTGTGCTTTCAGGGCGCTGCTGATGTCGAGGCTGGAAACGCCCGGATAGGGTTCGAGCATGTCGTAGATATTGCCCCATTGCTGCGCCCACATATTGCCGGTCAAGTGAGCGGGAATCATCTTGCCGACTGCGCCTTGCTCACCGTACTTCTCGACCAACTCATTGCGGACGTAGCAGTGCAGCTGCTCGTACAGCGGCTTGACCTGATCCCAGAGCCGATCGGCTTCGATCTCGAATTCGGCCGGGCTCATGTCGTAGCCGGAACGCCACATTTCGCCAACATCGGCGAAGCCGAGTTCCTTGCCGCCCTCATTGATCAGGCCGGCGAACTCCTGATAGTCGGCGCGCATTGGCCGGGCCACGCTGTGCCAGCCCTGCCAGGCGTCGAGTTGGGCAGCGTAATCCTTGTGCTCGGCCAACACCTCCGACAATTGCACGAGATCGCGGCACTGGTCGCCGGTCTCGCCGTCGCGGCAGTACTTGCCCGAGCCGTAGGCGCCTTCCAGCTTGGTAGCGAGGCTGGTCAGGCGTGAAAGCTTGGCCGGGTCGCTCGGTGCCGGCATCGACGTCGACAGCTTCAACAGTTTCAACGCACGGTCGGTGTCCTTGTTGAGCGTAATGCCATCGAATTGCACCGCCTTCTCGACATTGCGCTTGAGCTCACCGAGCGCGCGCTCATTGGTCTTGGCGGCGATCAGCTGCGAGTCTGCGTTGATGTAGGTGACTGACAGCCAGGCAGCCGCGGTCTGCTCTGGATACTCCAGCTTGGCCTGGGTATTGATGCCTTCGATGAAGCGATCGGCGTCGGCAGCAGTCGGACTGGCCGGGGCTGCGCTGGCCGCTGTGCTGGTCGTTCGGGTCGGCTGGCTTTGGCAGGCCGAGAGCGCGATCGCGATCGCGGAGCAGAGCATGACGCGTGGCATGGACATTATTTCCCCCAGAGTCTGGCAAAGATGAAGAACCGCAAAGGCTAGTCGGCAGGCGGCGCACTGGCAAGCACGGCTGCGGCAGGGGCAGCCAACAATCCCCGGGTCTGCAGAAATGCGCGTGCGTCTTCGGCGTCATGCTCGAACCAGGCGCGCGCTGAGCCCAGTCTGAAGGTATAGCCCCAACGGTCCATATCGGCACAGGCGCGCTGAAAGCCGAATCCGCTGATGCGATCGGCGAGTACCAGTTGCAGGTAGCAAGTCGCGTCTTCTTCCTGCTGGCAGTCGCTGGCGTCGGTGTGCACGCGGGCACGCGCGCCTGGATCGAGCACGATCAGGTGACAGCTCTCGTGCAGCAGCGAATGGACCGGCGTGTCGGCGCGGATGAAGACACGGTTGCCAACGATGCCGGCTTCGGGAGCGCCCCAGAAGCAGCCAGGCATTGGCTCGCCAGAGCCGATCTGCAGCAGTTCCAACGCGTGCTCGGTGAGCAGGGCGCGCGCGTCCTGCAGGTCGATGTCCGCGCAACGCAGGATATCGTCCGAACTACTCATTGGTAGCCGCCCGACGATCAGCGGGCGTTGGCGCGCAGCCTTGCATCGGCGTCGCGATGCGCGCGCTGGGCCAGCCAGGGCAGGGCAGGGAGTGTCGCGTTGGCTGAGCGCAGATAGGTGTCGCGGACGAAGGGAAAACTGCACAGCTCCTTCATCAGCAGTCCAACCCGACGGCCGTCGGCAATGGTCTGCTGGCCCACTTCACGAAAACCGTAGGTGCCGTGGAACAGCACCGAAGCGTCGTCACGCGGATCGAGAAAAATTTCGCAGGCGAGCAGGGGCGAACGCACCTCGGCATGGCTCTGCACATCGGAGTAGAAGATCCGGCCGAGGCCGTGGCGCCGATAACTGCTGGCGATCACGATGCGATCAATGTAAACGAAGTCTTCGTGCTGCGACTGGAACCACTGGTAATTGGGACTGTCGTAGTCGGCGCCGGCGTCAAGTGCAATCAGGAATCCGGCCAGGTGGCCATCGATTTCGGCAACCCGGAAATAGGCTGCGACTTCGAAGAAGTACCTCATTCTGCTCGCATCCATGGGCAAAATGCTGGCTCCGGCATTGTTGTTGAGCGCCAGGACCTGGTCGAGTTCCTGCTCGCGAACATCACGGATGATCAAGGCCATTGCACACTTCCGGATCGACTTTCAGTCCGCTCATTATGGCAGCAGCAGGTGACAGTAAAAGGCCTTGACAGGGCGGCCGAGGGCTGTTGTCCCCCACCCTGCCTTTGGTTTGGTATCAAGGCACTCGACAGCAGCCTATGATGCAGCTATGAGAGTCTCCCGTTTCGAGCACATGGATTGGCTGCGCTACGCCGGCCTGTTCACCCTGGCCTGCGTAGGTTTGCCGCTGGTGATCGATAGTTGGAAGACGCTGAGCCCGGACGTGCTGCTGGCCTGGCTGCGCAACAGTACGATGCCCGATGGCATGCCGCGCGAAGACGTGAGCGATCTGGTCGGCTGGTGGATATCCTATGTCGTTTTTGGCGTCTGCTACTGGTATGTGACCGCGGGCCTGGGTGTGGCCACCCGGATGTGGCATCGCCTGCCCCTGCTGGTTGCGATGTGCTGTGCAGCGGTCGCGCTCACCTGGTTCAGCAAAAGCGGGCTGTCCGGCATCTTGCTGATGGTGGTCGCCGGTGTGCTGCCGTGGCTGCTGCCGATCTGGGTCGGTGTGATCTGGCTGATCGGGCAGAATTTCAGTCTGGTGCCGGTTTTCCTCGCCATGGAAGATTCCAGCGGCGAACCGATGTTACTTTGGTTCGACGCGATCCTGCAGAGCTTCCTCTATCTCGGCTTTTCGAGTTTTACCTTTGCCACCTCCCATGTGACCAAGGGGCAGGCGCAGGCGCGCGAGGAGCAGCGCCGACTGAATGCCGAGCTACGCGCCACCCGGGCCCTCCTCGCCGAATCCAGTCGTGTTGCCGAGCGCGTCCGGATCGCGCGCGAGTTGCATGATCTGGTCGGCCACCATCTGACCGCGCTGACGCTCAATCTGGAGGTGGCCAGCCATCTGGTCGGTGGCGTCGCCCATGACAAGGTGCGCCAGGCCCAGTCGGTCGCCAAGCTGCTGCTCTCCGATGTCCGCGAAGTGGTCAGCCAGATGCGCGACGAGTCCGATATCGATCTCGGTTCGGCCCTCTGCACCCTGGTCGAAGGTGTGCCGACGCCGACCGTGCACCTCGACGTCCCCGAGTTGTTCCACATCGATGACGCCCGTCGCGCCCATGTATTGTTGCGTTGCGCGCAGGAAACCCTGACCAATACGATCCGGCACGCCCGCGCCGAGAATCTGTGGTGGCGCTTTGGCTTTGATGAGCAGGATGGCGGCATAGTCTTCAGTTCGCGCGACGATGGCGTCGGGGTGGGCGGGTTCAGCCCCGGCAACGGTCTGAATGGAATGCAGGAGCGCATCCAGGAAGTCGCTGGCGACATGCAGATCAGTACCGCAGCGGGCAGAGGTTTTTCGCTACGGGTATGGATTCCGATGGAGGTGAAGTGATGATTTCAGTATGTCTGGTAGACGACCAAACCCTGGTTCGCCAGGGGATTCGCAGCTTGCTCGAACTTTCCGATTCGATCCGGGTGGTGGCTGAAGCCTCCGATGGTGCCCAGGCGATCGAGTTGATACCGCGGGTTCGGCCCAATGTCGTCCTGCTGGACATGCGCATGCCCAATCTTTCCGGACTCGATGTGCTCAAACAGCTGACCGCGCGGGGCGAGCTGCCACCCACGATCATCCTGACCACATTCGACGATGAACAACTGGTGCTGGCCGGGCTCAAGGCCGGCGCCAAGGGTTATCTGCTCAAGGACGTGTCACTCGATCAGCTGGTTGACGCGGTGAAGGCAGTCGCAGCCGGGGGTTCCCTGGTCAAACCTGCGGTCACCCAGCGCCTGCTGGCCGGGCTGGAACACATGCACAACCAGTTCGCCAGCCTGGATCAACCCGATCCCTTGACCGATCGCGAGACCGAAATCCTGCGGCTGATGGCGGGCGGGTACAGCAACAAGGAAATCGCCAATTCGCTCGGCGTGGCCGAGGGTACGGTGAAGAACCACGTCTCCAACATCCTGTCCAAGCTGGGTGTGCGCGACCGGACCCGCGCCGTGCTCAAGGCCTTCGAGATCGGGATCGTCTGAGCGCAGACCGCAGCTGGAGCGGCTTTTCGCCGGCATGGACTGCCGGCGCGGCAACCCCAGCATGGTCTGCGTCGTAATGCAACTGCTTAGGGCGATAGCCTTTTGCTACAAAGGTTCAGTACTATCTCGCAGCTAATTCGCCATCGGCCAGACTCCCATGCTCCGACTCCTAGAAATTCTATTTGCCATCCTGCTGGTGCTCGCGTTCTTCCTGATCGTGGGTTTGTTCCTGCCCAAGACGGCGCACATCCAGCGCACGATCGAAGTGGCCAACCCGATCTCACAGGTCTATGACTCGCTGAACGGCTTCCATCGATTCAATGACTGGAGTCCCTGGTTCGCTGCCGATCCGGCCATGCAGGTGGATCGCTCTGGCGATTCCTACGGCGTCGGCGCCAAGATCGACTTTGTCGCCTCTGAAGGTGGCCGAGCAGGTACCGGCAGCCTCGATATCAGCGAAAGCGAGCTCAATGATTCGGATGCGCTGATCCGCATGACGCTGCGCAACAACTGGGATGGCGAGAACAAGCGCAGCTCGTTCAAGCTGATTCAGGACGGCAAGACGCGCGCGGTCAAGATCCAGTGGGACGTTCGCGTCGACTACGGCTGGAACATCCTCGGTCGTTACAAGGGCATGTATCTCGACGGTGCACTCGGCGAGGACATGGAGACGGCGCTCGGCAAGTTCGCCAATTTCATGGCCACGGTGCCCGCCATCGAGTACAGCCAGCTCAATGTTGAAGTGGTCGAGCGCATGGGTGGCACGATTCTGTACGTCGGCGGCGGTGTGCCATCGGCGCCACGCGAGTGGGATGCGGTCGCCTTGCCGCTGATGGAGCGCTCCTGGAAACAGGTCGAAGACTTCATGAAGGAAAAGAATATCGAGCCCGCCGGCGACAAGCTGCGCATCATCAACATCATCGGTGACGTGGCCGTGGACGCCAGCATGGCCTACCCGGTCCTCGACATCGAAGTGGTGCCGACCGGCAATGTGCGGATTGGTACCGCCTATGCCGGCCAGGCCTTGAAGGTCATCTACAAGCGCAATCGGGCAGGCATCGGTGCACCACGCGGTCCGCGCGAGGCATTGAAGGCCTATGCGATGACCCATGGCTATGAATTCGCCTGGGATGGTGCCGGTCAGTTTGACGAGTGGGTCGACGAATATGACGACTCCGGGTACCCGATCACCCGGGTTTATCTGCCGATCAAGATCAACAACTGATCGCGCAGCCAGGCAATCCGATCGCCCCGCACACAGCGGGGCGATTTTTATCCGTGTGGCGTAGGTTGGCGGGTGCCGCACCCGCGCTCGCCGAGGCAGCCCAGGGCGGACAAGTCGGATCGGGTGGGCCTGGTGCGCTATGGTGGGTCGGTAGTTCCACCGATCAACACGCGCAGCCTGATCGGCAAGCGCTGGCTCGGCGGAACTTCGACCCGGGTTCCCCTGTCCAAGGCGCACCGCCTTGAATTTCTGACCCGCGTCCATACGATGCGCAACGCGCCGTCAGCGTAGCGGCGGTCAACTCCCCTCTCATCCAACAGTGAACAACTCCATGATCGAGACAAGAGAGCTGTGCAAGCATTACGGTGGCCTCAGGGCCGTCGACGGCATCAGTTTCAAGGTCGAGCCGGGCGAGGTGCTTGGTTTCCTCGGCCCCAATGGCGCCGGCAAATCCACCACGATGAAGATGATCGCCGGTTTTTTGACGCCCACATCGGGGACGGCGACCGTCTGCGGTTTCGACGTCCAGGCAGACCCCATTGCCGCCAAGCGGTTGATGGGTTATCTGCCGGAAGGCGCACCGAGCTACGGTGAAATGTCGGTTGCGGGGTTTCTCGAGTTCATCGCCGATGTGCGTGGGCTGGGTGAGGAGCGTCGGCGCCGCATCGACGATGCGGTCGGCAGGCTGAACCTGGCCGGCGTGATGGCACAGACCATCGACACCCTGTCCAAGGGATTTCGCCGCCGCGTGGGTCTGGCCCAGGCCATCCTCCATGATCCCAAGGTACTGGTCCTCGACGAGCCTACCGATGGCCTCGACCCCAACCAGAAGCATGAAGTTCGCGCCCTGATCCAGGCGATGAGCCGCGACAAGACAATCATCGTGTCAACGCATATCCTCGAAGAGGTGCATGCCGTGTGCAGCCGCGCGATCATCATCGCAGGCGGCAAAGTGCTTGCCGATGACACGCCGCAGGCACTTGAGGCACGCTCGCGCTATTTCCAGGCGGTGTCGCTGAGCTCGGCCAATCCAAAGGAAGCTCAGGAATTGCTTGCGCGGATCAGCGATGTGTCCGCAGTCGAAATCGATCCGCAGGATGGCCGCGTCACCGCATTTCCGCGCAAGGGTCGCGCCATCTTCGATGCCGTGACCCAGGCACTCAAACAGGCCAACTTCCAGTTCAGTGAGATCGCCCTCGAGCAGGGTCGCCTGGACGAAGTGTTCCGCCAGATAACCCGCCCCGCCGGTGCCCCGGTGGCGAAGAAGAAGGAGGCAGCATGAGCACGCCCGGCAAAAATCTTACGCGGGTATTGATGCAGCGCGAGCTCAAGAGCTACTTCGCCACGCCAGTCGCCTACGTGTTCATCGTGATTTTTCTGGTGCTGGCCGGCGCGTTCACGTTCTATCTCGGCGGCTTCTACCAGCGTGGTCAGGCTGATCTGCAGCCGTTCTTCAACTTCCATCCCTGGCTGTACCTGTTCCTGATTCCCGCCATTGCGATGCGGCTGTGGGCCGAGGAGCGCAAGTCCGGCAGCATCGAGCTGCTGCTGACCCTGCCGGTGACGATGTGGCAGGCCGTGCTCGGCAAGTTTCTCGCTGCCTGGGCCTTCGTTGGTATTGCCCTGGCGCTGACCTTTCCGATCTGGATCACAGTCAACTATCTCGGCGATCCCGACAACGGCGCAATCGTTGCCGGTTATTTCGGCAGCTTTCTGATGGCTGGCGCCTTCCTCTCCGTGGGCAGCTGCCTGTCGGCACTGACCCGAAATCAGGTCGTTGCCTTCATCCTTACCGTGGTGATCTGTTTCGCCTTGCTGCTGGCCGGCTGGCCGCTGGTGCTCGACATGTTCCGCGGACTGGGTTTTCCGCAGGTTGTGATCGATGCCATCGCCGGGCTTTCCTTCATCACCCATTTCTCCGCCATCAGCAAGGGCGTGATCGATCTGCGTGATCTCCTCTACTTCGCAGCGATGATCGGTTTCTGGCTGTATGCCAGCGCCGTGGTCATCGATCTCAAGAAAGCCGATTGAAGGTGATGCCAATGAAATTGAATCGACCTGCTTTGACGGGCAGCTCGCTGGCGATCCTCGCCGTGTTGCTGATTGCGGCCCTGGTTCTGGCCAATCTGCTGCTGCGCGGTGCCCGCCTCGATCTGACCGAGAACCGGCTGCACACCTTGTCCGAGGGCACCCGCAAGGTGCTTAACGAGATTCCCGAGCCGATCAACCTGTACTTCTACTTCTCCGATCGCGGTACCGGTGAAATCCCGGTGGTGCGCAATTACGCCACCCGAGTGCGCGAGATGCTCGAAGAAATGGCCGATCGCAGTGACGGCAAAGTGCGACTTTCCGTCATCGATCCGCTGCCGTTCTCCGAGGACGAGGATATGGCGTCGGGATTCGGCTTGCAGGCGGTGCCCACTGGCGCTGCCGGCGAGACGATCTATTTCGGCCTGGCCGGTACAAACTCCACCGACGGTCAGTCGGTGATCCCGTTCTTCCAGCCCGACAAGGAAGCCTTCCTCGAATACGACGTGGTCAAGTTGATCCACAGTCTGGTCGTTGGCAAGAAGCCAGTCGTTGGTGTGATCAGCGGACTGAGCATGACCGGAGGCTTTGATGCCGCAACGCGGCAGACCCGCGACGCCTGGGCGGTGTACCAGGAGCTCGGCGACATGTTCGATCTGCGTCTGATCAATGCCGAGGCGACCACGACGATCGACAGCGAAATCGAGACGCTGTTGCTGGTCCACCCCAAGGGCCTGAGCGAGGATCTGCAGTACGCCATCGACCAGTTTGTTCTGCGCGGCGGAAGGCTGGCGATCTTTGTCGATCCCAATGCCGAAACCGATCAGTCCGGCAATGACGTCGAAGATCCGAACATGGCGCGGTTTGCCAGCAAGGCTTCCGATCTGCCCGCGCTGTTCAAGGGCTGGGGCATCGAATACGACGCTGGAAAAGTGGTGCTTGATGCGGGCAATGCCCTGCCGGTGCAGGTTTCACCTTCGGCGCCGCCGGTGCGCCATCTGGCCATCCTCGGTCTCGGCAAGGAGAGCCTCAATGGCGAGGAGCGCGCGACCGCACAATTGACCAGTCTCAACTTTGCCACCACCGGCCAGTTCAAACTTGCCGACGACGCGACATTGAAACTGGTGCCTTTGGTGCAGTCGAGCGGTAACTCGATGCTCGAATCAGTGGAGCGGATCAAGTTCGAGACTGATCCTACGCGGCTGTTCGATGGTTTCGCCGCCGGTAACGAACATCTGGTGCTCGCCGGCCGGCTCGATGGCAAATTAAAAACCGCGTTCCCGCAGCGCAGCGGTGCCGAGCACCTGGCCGAATCCAAAGAAGATGTGCACATTCTTCTGGTGGCTGATACCGATGTGCTGACCGATCGGCTCTGGGTGCAGGTGCAGAATTTCTTCGGGCAGCGGGTCGCCAATGCGTTTGCCAACAACGGCGACTTTGTCGTCAATTCAATCGACAACTTGGCCGGTTCCAGTGCCTTGATCGGTATCCGTGGGCGCGCGAGTTCGGCGCGTCCGTTCACTGCGGTCGAGGCGATCAAGCGTCAGGCCGATCAGAGCTCGCGGATCAAGGAACAGCAACTGCAGCAGGAGCTGGACGAGACCGAGCGCAAGTTGACCGAGTTGCAGCGCGGCAAGGACGCCGAGTCGGCGATGATCATGTCGCCCGAGCAGCAGGCTGAGGTGCTGAAATTCCAGGCGCAGAAATTGCAGATCCGCAAAGATCTCCGTCAGGTGCGCCGGCAACTGGATGCCGATATCGAACGACTCGGAAACTGGCTGAAATGGTTCAATATCCTGTTCGTGCCCAAGCTGCTGATCCTGGTAGCGACCGGCTTCTATTTCTGGCGCAAGCGCAAATCGGCAACGCTGTGAGGACCCTGCCATGAATCAACACAGCCTGATCAAACTCCTCGCCGCCACTGCGGCCGTGGTCGGACTCGCATTCTGGGTGAATGTGGGTCGCAATCCCGAGCCATCCGGTGAATCCAACGGCGGTCCGCTGATTCCGGGCATGAAGGCCGCGGTCAATGATGTGCAGACTCTGCGCATCATCGGGCCCGGCGACCAGACCCTGGTGACGCTCGATCGCGCCGAGAAAAACTGGACCGTTGGCGAGCGCGCCGGCTATCCGGCGGACATCGAAAAGGTGCGTGAGTATCTGCTGCGGCTGGCCGATTCCAGCCTGCTCGAAGGCAAGACCTCCACTGAATCGCTGTACGCCAAACTGGGCGTGGAGGACGTGAAGTCGGCCGAAGCCACCGGTGCTCGCATCGAGCTCGATGGCCTCAAGGCGCCGGTCAAGCTCGTCGTCGGCAATTACAATGCCCAGGCTGGCGGTGGCACCTTCGTGCGGCGCAACGATGAGGCCCAGACATGGCTCGCCAAGGGCACCCTGATTCCCGAGAAGCAGGCGGTCAACTGGTTGGACAAGGCGCTGGCCGATGTCCCCTCGTCGCGGATCAAGCAGGTAGAGGTGACGCAGGCGGGCAGCACTCTGCGTGCGCACAAGCAGACGCCGGCGGATGCCAATTTCCAGATCGATGGCGTGCCCAGGGGGCGTCAGCTGAAGTCCGCGTTCGAGGGCAATGCGCTCGCCGGCGTACTTTCCGGCCTGCGTTTCGATGATGTACGCGCGTCTGCAGGATTTCCCATTGACGCAGACAATGCTCTGGTGCAGACCCGCTTCACCGGCTTCGACGGTCTGGTCATCGAGGCCAGCAGCCGTTCCGATGGCGACAAGATCTGGGTGCAGTTTGTCGCGCGATTCGACGCCGCACTGGCGGATGCCCAGATCCTGCTCGAACAGCAGCAGGCTGAAACAGATTTCGAGGCGGCCACCAAGGCCCACAAGGAATCGCTGGCTGCCGCCAATCCCGCAGGCGAGGCTGGCGCTGATGCCGAAGCCGAATCCGAATCCGCTGCGGCGCCCGAGCCGCCGGTGAAGCCGCTGGCGTTGAGTGATCCCGAGAAGTATCGGGCCGAGCGCATCGGCAAGATCGAGCAGGAAGTCGCCGGGCTCAACGCCCGCTTCGGCGGCTGGTTGTTCCAACTCGCGCCGTATACGTACTCGAATATGAGCCGCAAGCTCGAAGACATGCTGGAGCCTGAGAAGATCGAGTCCTGAGCATCGCACCGGCTTGAATGACGGTACCAAGCCCCGGGTCTTGCCGAGCAGGCCCGGGGATCCAGCGTACTCCGCATGCTGGTGACTGCTGCCGCCACACGCTGACCTGCGTGAACCGGGATGTCTCTCGGTTGGATCGGTGCTGATTGAACGCGCGAATATTGGATCTGCTTGCGCCAACCCTGCGCTACCCGGATGATCCGTAATCATTTCGTTGCGCAGGATGACCATGCCGATCTTTGTTGCCCTGCTGCGTGGAATCAATGTCGGCAAGGCCAAACGCGTGCCGATGGCCGAACTCCGTGCCCTGTTGAGTGAACTCGGTTACAGCGATGTGCAGACCCTGCTCAATAGCGGGAATGCCGTGTTCCATTCCACCCGTAGTTCGACCAGGGCGCATGCCCAGGCGATTGCGCGTGCCATTCTCGACCGTTTGGGTTTCGAGGTGCCGGTCGTGGTCAAGTCGGCAGCACAACTGGCCACGATCATCAAAACCAACCCGCTGCGCGATGCGATCGTCGATCCCTCGCGTCTGCTGGTGGTCTACACACAAGAATCCGATGCACTCGCCGCGTTGGCGAGCATCGAGCCGCTGATCGTGCCGCCTGAATCATTTACGATCGGCGCCGAGGCTGCTTACCTGCATTGCGCCGCCGGCATTCTCGAGAGTGCCGCCGGCGCTGCCCTGCTCGGCAAGTTGGGGAAGTCGGCAACTACCCGCAATTGGGCGACGACACTCAAGTTGCAGGCGCTGGTCGAAGGCGACCGCTGATACGCTGCACTGGCAGCGGTTGGCGTCGGGCGCAGTGCACGCCGGGCGGAGGAAGCACGCACTGTGCGCGCAGAACACATGCATGATTCGGGAGTCAGCAGATGCAGCAAGGTCTGGTCCACGTAGCCCTGGTCGTTCGCGATTACGATGAAGCGATTGCGTTCTACACGCAGAAGCTGCGCTTCCGTGTCGTCGAAGATACTTACCAACCCGAACAGGACAAGCGCTGGGTGACCCTGGCGCCACCCGGATCGAGCACGACCACTTTGCTGCTCGCGCGTGCCGCCAACGCCGAGCAGGAGTCGTTCATCGGCAACCAGGCCGGTGGTCGCGTTTTTTGTTCCTGCAGACCGACGACTTCTGGCGCGACTATGAGCAAATGCGGATCGCGGGTGTGACATTTGTACGTTCACCGACTGAAGCTGTCTACGGTACGGTCGCCGTATTCGAGGATCTGTACGGAAACCGTTGGGACTTGTTGCAGTACAAATAGGTGCCCATGTGTGGATGGCAAGCGGAATCGCTGGTGCCAGCCAACTCAGCCCAGGGCTTCCCCGATAGCTAATCTGGCACGGTGCGGGGGCTCGCCACTTCACTCGTATTGACGGGAGTACCGATGAAAGCGACAAGCAGGGTGTTCGATGCGAGGTTTTATGCCTGGTTGTTCATCGCAGGATTTCTGACCTTCATGATGCACGAAGCAGCGCATTGGGCCGCCGGTAATTTGATGGGATATCCGATGCATGTGCGACTCAACGGCGTGGATTTTCTCACCCCGGTATCCGCGATGGATCAGGCCCTCGCCGATGCGGCGGGCCCGCTGGTGACGATTCTGCAGGCGATCATCGCGTACTTGTTGGTCAATGTCCGAAAATCGCATAGGGCGTTCGCATTTCTGTATTTCGCCGCATTCATGCGTCTGCTGGCCGCCGCTGTGAGCGTGTTCCATCCAAACGATGAGGCGCGCCTGAGCAGCTTTCTCGGGCTCGGCGTCTGGACTCTGCCAATCGTTGTCGCTACCGGCCTCATTGTCCTGGTCTGGCAGGCAAGCCGGTTGCTGAAGACAGGGTGGCGCGATCAGTTGGCCTGCTATCTGGTGGCATCGCTTTCGATCACCGCTGTGGTGTTCGCCGATCGCTTCCTGTTCTGAGCGGAGGCACGGTGTCTTCCACTGAAATCGATCAGATCGTCCATAAACTCGACGCAGCGTTCTCACGGCGTGATATGCAGGCCGTGCTGTCGTTCTACGAAGAGCACGCCGTGGTGGTGGTCGAGCCGGGGCGACTCGCTGTGGGCCGGCAACAATTGGAGAGAATGTTTTCCTTCCTGTTCACCCTCGATGGTGCCGCGGAAGCGATCACTAGCAAAGTGATTGTCGCTGACGATATCGCGCTGTATCTCTCGCGATGGCGATTTTCAGGTGTGGCAGCCGATGGTGCGCCGTTTGCGCAGGAGCGCATCGCCACCTGCGTATTTCGACGCGCCGTCGATGGTCGCTGGCGCATGATCATCGACAACTCGTATGGGCCTGCGATTCTGGATGCTCTGGCATCCTGAGTTCTGGTGCCGGCAGCTGGGTCTCGGTGCGATGCCAATCTGACCTCACGCCGAGGCACCCGCGGCCGGACTGATTCGGCCGATCTCAGCGCAACTGACTGTCCTTGCTGCCGCGCCGATTGTAGGGTCCGGCGCTCGCCAGTTCCTGATCGCGCAACTGCTGGCAGGCAATGCAAAGCCGTACACCCGGCACGGCCTTGCGCCTTGCGGCTGGAATGGCGCCGCCACATTCTTCGCACTGCCTGCGGCCCGGGCCCTTGGCCAATTGGCGTCGGGCACGATCGACCGCGTCCTTGATCGTGGCGTCGATCTGGTCCTGCACTGCGCCATCGCCTGCCCATCCGGTTGCCATGTCGGTACTGCCGATAGATTGCGTTGCAGCCAGTTTATCGCTGTTGCAGCGATACTGCAGCGCTTGGAATTGTGGCCTCTGCATTCGCGGGCTGCTGCGTAATGGTGCAGCGCAACCACACGCGTCTGCGGCTGCGCGCATAATCGGGGTTCCGCAGATAGGGAGAGGGGAGATGCGCATGAGAGTTCAACGTGTAGCGCGCGCGATGCGCGGATTGGTGATGGGATTGTTGGCCGTGCTCGCGGTCGGTTCGGCGAGCGCTCAGACCATCAACGCGGATGGAATGCGTGCGCCCGGAAGCATCGGTATTGACCCGGACGGCGTGCCGCTGATCCGCGCCGCCAACGACTACGACGCAGCCTATCTGCTCGGCTATGTGCATGCGCGCGATCGCCTGTTCCAGATGGATTACACCCGACGCGCGGCCAGTGGCACGCTCGCCGAACTGGTTGGTGCCCCGGCGCTGGCCAACGATATCCAGTTGCGCACCTTGGGCCTGCGCCGCGCCGCACAGGCGAGCTGGTCCGCGGTAGACAGCGAGTTGCGTGGACAACTGAAGGCCTACGCCGACGGTGTGAATTTCTACGTGCGTGGTCACGCTCTGCCGCCTGAGTATGGAGCTCTTGAACTGAGCAGGTTCGAGCCGTGGTCGCCGGTGGATTCCCTGGTGATCGGAAAAATCCTTGCGTTCCAGTTGAGTTTTGATCTGGACATCGATTACACGCTGCGTCTCGGTGCCTATCAACAGGCTGGTGCGGCCGCAGGATTCAATGGGCAGGCCCTGTTCTTTGAAGACACGCACCGGGTGCAACCTTTCGACAATCGCGTTTCGATTCCGGGATTCGTGCCGACGGCCGATGGCGACAGCGCGGCAGCCAAGAATTTCCAGAATTCTGTGCCGATGGTGACGCCCGAGCAGATGGCACTCGCCCAGGACCTGCGCAGCAAGATCGAGAACAATCCGTGGATCGCGCCCACGCTGCGCCCCCGCGAGAATCGTGGTGGCAGCAACTGGTGGCTGGTGTCGGGGGCCGAGACGGTATCGGGAAAGCCCATTCTGGCCAACGATCCGCATCTCTCGCTCGATCTTCCGGCGGTGATGCACGAGGCGCATATCGTCTCGACCGACAGTCGCTATGCCACGCCGATGAATGTCTCTGGTCTCACGCCGCCCGGCGCGCCCTCGATCCTGCTCGGCTGCACCGAGAAATTCTGTTGGGGCTTGACCACAAACCCGCTCGATGTGACCGACACCTATCAGGAGCCGCTGCTCTTCAATACTTTTGGCGTGCCCACGCATACCGTCTACAAGGGCAATGCCGAGCCGATCAACTGGGTGTTTCAGAACTACTACGTCAATCGACTTGATGGCGTACTGGACAATGCCGCGCGTGATACCAGCATCGGCTATACCAATGGCGGGCTCAGCCTGCTGGTACCCCGGCGCAACAACGGTCCGATCCTGTCGATTCAGGGCAGCAGTGGACTTTCGGTGGCCTACACCGGCTGGGGCGCTACCCATGAACTGGATGCGATCCGGCGCATCAATCGCGCCGGCAACATGGGCGAGTTCCGCACCGCGCTGCAGTACTTTGATGTCGGCTCGCAGAACTTCGCCTATGCCGATACCGACGGCAATATCGCCTACTTCAGCACCGCTGAATCGCCCTTGCGCGAAGACCTGCAGACCACCAATTCCATTGATGGTGCGCCGCCCTTCCTGATTCGCGATGGCTCGGGCGTGCGCAAGAATGGCTGGTTGCCGGTGACGCATCCACAGCCCAACCAGGCGCTGCGTTACGAGGTCCTGCCGGCCAGCGAGATGCCCTATGTGATCAATCCACCGGGCAATTACATCGCCAACGCCAACAACGATCCGGTCGGCAATACGCTGAACAACAATGCCTTCGACCAGGTGCGGCCAGGTGGCGGGCTTTACTATCTCAACTTTGGCTATTCCAGTCTGCGCATGGGCCGGGTTGATCGCATGATGCAGTCACTGCTGGCGCGACCGGAGAAAGTAACTGCGGCCGATATCCAGGCTACCCAGGCCAACGCGCAGCTGCTCGACGCCGAGCTGGTGCTGCCGCATCTGATCAACGCGATGAACCGTGCAGAGTCTTCGAGCTATGCACCGCTGCACGCGTTGTACGCCGATCCCGGTGTACTCGAAGCGATGCTGCGCTTCCAGCGTTGGGACTATTCCAGCCCGACCGGGATTCGCGAAGGGTTTGACCCTGGCGACAATCCGCTCGCTCTGGCCGAGCCGGTCCAGTCGGAAATCGATGCATCGATTGCAGCAACGCTGTTTGCGGTATGGCGTGGTCAGGCAATTCGCGCCACGGTCGATGCAACCCTGAATCGTGCCGGTCTGGCTTCCGCACAGCCGGGATCCAGTGAGGCCTATGTCGCCTTCAAGCATCATCTGGATCGGTTTTCCGCACAGCGTGGCGTGGGCGCCTCGGGGCTGAATTTTTTCCAGGTAACCGGCGCGCCTTCGGCCGAGGACGCACGTGATCTGATTCTGTTGAAGGCACTGCGCGATGGCCTGAATCTGCTGGCGAGCAACGAGTTCGCGGCCGCCTTCGCGAACTCGACCAATCAGAATGACTATCGCTGGGGCAAGCTGCACCGGATCGTCTTCGATCATCCACTTGGCGGCCCCTTCAATGTGCCAGGTCCTGGCCTCTATGGCCTGACCAATCTTTCGCCGGCTTTGCAGGGTGTCGCTCGCCAGGGTGGCTATGAAGCCGTCGATGCATCCAGTCACAGCACGCGTGCCAATTCGGTCAATGGCTTCATGTTCGGCAGCGGGCCGGCACGCCGATTTGTTGGCGAGATGACCACGCCGATCGCCGCCAACCAGATCTATCCGGGCGGCCAGAGTGGCGTGCTCGGTGCGCCGGGCTATGTCTCGCAGTTGCCGCTGTGGCTGGTCAATGGCTACAAGCGCCTGCCGATCGATGTGACCGCACACGCCGCGGCGGCCACCAGTACGCTCAATTTCGTTCCACTGCAGTGAGCAAGCGGGCAGGGAAGCCTGAGCAAGTTGAGAGATCGCGCGGACCCTTTCCGCGCGGTTTCGATGTCGACCAGTCGCGGCGCGCGCTCGCCCGCCGCGATGCCGCGCTGGGTCGCTGGATGCGGCGGATTGGTGTGGTCGAGACGAGCTGGCATCGGCCCTTCGATCCGGTCGATGCGCTGGCCAACTCGATTCTCTATCAACAGTTGTCCGGCATGGCGGCCGCCACCATTGTCGGTCGCGTGCGCGAACGCTGGTGCGATGGCGGGCGCATGACAGCCGATCGTCTGCGCGCCGCATCGATCGATGGACTGCGCGCCTGCGGTGTGTCGTTCAACAAGATCGCCGCGCTCAAGGATCTCGCCGAAAAAGCCGAGGCAGGCGTCGTGCCCAAGCCGGCACAATTACGCTGGTTGCATGATGAGGAACTGATCGAGCGGTTGACCGCCGTGCGTGGCATCGGCCGCTGGACGGTCGAGATGATGTTGATCTTCCGGCTCGGCCGTCCCGATGTCTTGCCGATTGCCGACCACGGTGTGCAGAAAGGCGTGCAACGTGTGCTGGCGTTGGATGAACTTCCCAAGGCCAAGGCGATGCAGGAGTTGTGTGCGCACTGGGCGGGTCATCGAACACTGGCGAGTCTTTATCTCTGGCGCATTGCCGATAGCGCGTAGCCGCTGAGCTTTTCCGCCCGCCGTCTACGCAGACCGGCGAAGTCTCGACCGCGGCGCAATGACTCAGGCCGGCTGGAAGAACCAATGCCAGGGTTCGTAGATGACTCCATGCGGATTGTCGCGCGGATAGCTCATCCGGAAACCGAACTGGCGCGCATACTGACGCAGCCAGGCAAACGCTGCGGTTGATTCGAAGATATCTTCGGCAGCCGGACTGCCCGGTGTTCCGATATCGATCGCGCGGCCACTGTGATGTTCGCTGTAGCCGGGCGCGGTATTGATGGCGAGTGCCTGCTCGATGCTCATGCCACGATCGAGCTTCCGGCGCAGAATGCCGGCCTGATAGGCAGCGCTGCGAAATCCCGAGACCGCTTCCAGATCGACGCCCGCATCCGCCGCCGCGCGCCGCATCGCATGCCAGGCGCACGCCGTGCCATGCTGCAGCCACAAGCTGCGGCCCACGTAGTCGCGGCCGGCATAGTGCAGGCGCAGGGGCTCGTCGATGCGCTGCAGGCTGTGTTGCTCCGCATACGAAGCCGGCACGCCCAACTCGGCACAAAGTTCGCTGGTGAAATCTTCTGACGCGCCGCGCAACGGTGCCGGATCGTTCGCGCTCGCCCCGGCGCGCAGCAATGCGTGGATCGCATCGCGAGTCGCCATCGATTCATGCATCGGCCGCAGTTGCAGCAGTATTTCGCGCAGCGCACGCGACTGCACCACACAACAGGCACCCACCACACCGCCCTGCACCTTGTCCTCGATCAGATCGGCACGCAGCAATCGAGGCTGCGCCAGATCCGTCCCCAGGCCGGCCCGCGGACCCTCGGCAGGCAGCATCGCCGCAAAACTCAGTCGATCCGCCCGCGTCAGCGCCGGCCGCAGCACAAACCGCGCGCCGTTGAGCAAGGGAGCGGGAAGCAGAGGCCAGGGCAAGGCAGCAGTGGAACGAGTAAGGGCCGGTCGAGGAGGCATCAAGAGCATGCACGGGTGGTAGGGCGGGCATCATAACGTGTGGTTGCTTGCGCGCGTATTGCAGCCGGAACGGCGTGGAAACAAGTTCCCGTGAGCGGGGTTGGTGCGTGCCGGTGCCGTTGATGGTTCCGCTGCGGAGTGCCGGGGGCTGCTTTCGACCCGCTACGGACATTCATCAGCACCGCAGTGCTGCTGTGCTGTTGTAGAGCGCGGGCTTGCCCCGCTGCCGTTGATCTTCTGCAATGTGGATGAAGGCCTCGCGTTACGTAGATCACAAGCCCGCGCCCTGGCGGGCGCATCGTGCCTGCGGCACGACAAAGAACTTTCGCGCTCACGCGCGAGTAACTTTCTCTTGAATGGCGCAAGAGAAAGTCACCAAAGAGAACGCCACCCCACAGCGACGCCTTCCGGGCATCCTGCCCTCCAGGTTCGTGCTCGGCGGCCGCTGGTCGGCGGGCGCACATCCATGTGCGTTCGCCGACAGGCCGCATCCATGCGGCCTCCCTTCGGGCTTTTCGCGCCCACCGATCACCGCCGCTCAGGGGCCCCACTGAAAAGAAGCGCGCTCCAAGCGCGCAGAAGCACGAGCCAAAGCTCCCGCTCCAGCGCGCGTAGATCGGCGACGCAATATCGAGAAGCGGTTGGTTGCGGCAGTCGATTGACCGCTTTCGACCTATTGTGTTGAAAAACTCGGCCGCATCAAAAAGTGATGCCGAAACAGGGCGCTCAACTGGGGTTTTTTACATTTTGAGCCGCGAAACCGCCTTCTCGTGGTTCACTTTTCAGGCGTCTGTCGCAGCACATGAGTTTTTCAACACAATAGACCCACAAGAGTCATTCAAATGCATGGCCAAAAGCAGGAAAGGGTCATTCGCAGGTGAAGCCATTGCAGGCGGCAGGGGGCTGGCATCGATGCAGTCTCTGCTGACAACAAGGCGAGCAACAAACCGGTCCTCGCCGATGCGGCGTGCGCTGAAGGTCTCCTCCGGTTCCCCAACGCATAAGCTTCGAGTGGACCCAGCGCGTTCATCAACTGGGCTCGCCGCCGGAAAGCAGGGTCTCGAACAATCCAGAGGCAATCGTCGTTCTTGAGTAACCATCCCCCGGCAAAGCCGGGGCTTTCAAAAATGTGAGCCGCTCAAAGCGGCTGGTGGCGGCGCCAACGCGCTGCCACTGCTGAGAGCCACCTTTCGGTGGCTGGTCTATCGCTGCCCAGCGGGGCCGGCTCCAGGGTCGGGAGGATCGACCAGCTCCCTTCCGCACCCAAGCTCCGGACAGTCGATTGTTTCACTGTCCATTGCTGTGTCTGATTCTGAGAAATGCCCAAATCTGGTGTACGGACGTGAGAGGTCAGGCGGCGACCTGGTTGGTTTGAGCGGGTGAATTGTCGCGCACTTCGATGCCATCGCGGAAGCGCACGCCGGTGATGACTTTGGCCAGGTACTCGAAGCCGTT